>NZ_BAABFQ010000004.1:0-16014 GCF_039541135.1 Nocardioides caricicola
ACGGACTCCTCTCTCCGAGGAGTCTCCCCCTCAGAACAGGTGTCCGGGAACGTCAGGACGGCTCATTCGTGGTTTCAGGGGCGACCGGAACTCCCGACTCAACCGACCGGAACTCCCGACTCAACCGACCGGAACTCCCGACTCAACCGACCGGAACTCCCGACTCAACCGACCGGAACTCCCGACTCAACCGACCGGAAGTCACGATTCAACGTGAGCGGCGGGCCAGCACCGGGCGGAGCAGCAGCGCGACCACGAGGACGCCGCCGCCGATCAGGCCCCACCACACCGCGTCGTCGCGGGTCTGGGCGAGCAGGTCGTCGGGGGGCTCCGGTGCGGTGGCGGGGTCGGTGTCGCGGGCGACGACCACGGTCCGCTCCAGCTCGCCGGACCGGGCGGGGTTGAGCGGGCGGGTGAGCGCCTCGAGCGGCTGGACGACGCCGTAGCCGGTCAGCCGGGTGCGGGTTCCCTCGGTGCCGTTCGCGGTCTCCAGGAGCCGGGCGACGGTCTGGGCCGGGGTGTCGCGCGGGTACGCCGAGCGCAGCAGCGACACCAGGCCGCTGACCACCGCCGCCGACCAGGAGGTGGCGACCTCGTTGATCACGCAGTAGTCGCCGGTGACCGCGAGCGACACCATCCCCACGGTCGGCGCGGCGAGGTCGGTGTCGGAGTTCTGGACGACGAACTCGGTCGGGTCCACCCCCGCCGGGGCCGCGGCGTTGACCGCGAGCACGTGCGGGTACGCCGCCGGGCGGAACAGCCCGGCCGCGTCCTCGCCGGACCTCATCGGTGCCACGAGGTCCGGGTCGCCCGGCTCACCCTCCTCGTCGGGTCGGTTGCCGGACGAGGCGACCACGACCACGTCGCGGCGCCACAGCCGCTGCACGGCTCGTTCGATCGCGGGGACCTCGCGGTCGAACGCCAGCGACACGTTCGCGACCGCGATGTCGTAGCGCCTCGCGTTGTCGGCCACCCAGTTCAGCCCGGCCGCGACCGTCCCCACGTCGAGACCACCGTCGGCCTCGTCGTACACGCGGGCGTCGATGATCTTCGCGCGCGGTGCGATGCCGACGGGCAGGTCCTCGCCGCGCGGCTGGCCGGCGATCACGCCGGCGACGGCGGTGCCGTGCCCGTCCAGCAGCTCCTCGGTGCCGGTGAACGAGCGAGCGGCCAGGACGTCGAGCCGCGGGCCGTCGTGCACGCCCGAGTCGACCACCGCGACGTTGTAGCCCGCGCCCAGCGCGGGCACGCGGGCCTGGACGTCGGCGATCCCCAGCTCGGCGAGTGGCTCGCTGGGCCCGGACACCGGCTCGACGGTCTGCCCGGGGCCTACGTCGGTGCAGGCCGAGCCGGTGGTCTCGGCGGCCGCGGGCGAGGGCAGCGCCAGCGCGGACGACACCAGGGCCGCCGCGATCAGGAGGCGCACGAGGTGCTCCCCGGAGGGCACAGCGCGGCGTCCTTCGAGAGCTCGACGCCGTCGTCGAACAGCCCGATCCAGCTGTCCGGCACCACGACGACCGGATAGGAGTCGTACCCGAGCTGCTCGGCAGCACCCGTGCCGCCGAGCGGGTTGGCGCGGCCCTTGCCGTCGATGACGTACGGCGCTCCCGCGTCGCCGCCGGTCCAGCCTCCGGAGAGGACGTACGCGCCGCGTCCGGGATCGACGACCGCGACCTTGGTGTCCGCTCCGACGCCGACGGCGCTGGCGTCCTCGCCGGGCGCCTGGGTGAGCTGCGCCAGCGGGGCGGCGCCGGGCTCGGTCACGAGCTGCGCGCACGGCTCGGCGGGACCGTCGAGCGGCGTCAGGAGCTCGCGGGGCCAGTGGGCGTCGGCGAGCGGCGGGTCCTCGAACGTGCGGCCGGGGTAGTCCGGAGCGGGCAACGGCTCGTGGAAGCCGGTGGGCGTCTCCAGGTGCTCGTACACGGCGGCCGCGAAGGGGTCGAGCAGCGTCGGTCCGTCCTTCAGCAGCAGCACGGTGCCACCGTCGGTGTCGAGCAGGTCGCCCACCCGGGCGTCCTCCGGGATCGACTCGTCGGCGTAGGTGAGCTCCTCGCCCAGACCCTCGAGCTGCACGCTGGAGTAGTCGAGGTCGGCCCCGCGCGGGAACAGGTCGAGCCACTCGCGCGGCACCGGCACGGCGGAGCCCAGCGTGCCGGCACCGAGGTCGAGCAGCATCGGGTCGGTCTCGTCGCGGCCTCCCTGCTGCCGCTCGACGCGGTAGGCGTAGGCGCCGCTGAGGCCGGCGGCCGTGTCGGTGGGCTGGGCGATCAGCCAGTACTCCCCGTCACTCTTCACCAGCACCTGCTGGCCGGACGCCGGAAGGACCGAGGGGTCGTCCGCGACGCGGGTGCGGATGCCGCTCCCGGCCGCGGTGCAGGCGGTCCAGCCGTCGTCGATGAGGAGGTCGGAGTCGGGCACGCTCGCGGGCGCACCGAGGATGCCGATGTCCTCGCCGATCGCCTCGTCGTCGATGGTGTCCTGCGAGATGAGCATCGGCTCGACGTCGGGCCCGAGGATCAGCGTCGCCGAGGTGATGTTGATGACCGGTCGCAGCTCGACCTCGCTGGACTCGTCGTCGGGCACGATGACGTAGGCCTGCCCGGTGTCCTTGGAGACGATCAGGCCGTGCTCGGTCCAGTCGTCCGGGGTGCGCGGCGCGAAGACGCCCGCGATGGCTGCGCCGGCGACGAGGAGCACGGCGAGGGCCAGGCCGCCGACGATCGTGCGGCCGGGGCGCGTCGGCTCGACCTCGCGCCCGCCCGGGGCGCCGGACACGAACGCGGTGACCAGCCGGCGCCGGCTGAACGAGTACGCCTCGACGAGGTCCTTCTTGGTGGCCATGGCGCGCTCAGCTGCGGATGGCGGAGAACAGGCCGACCGCGACGACGAGCAGCGGCAGCAGCGCGAGCAGCGCGGCGCTCTCGGCGACGTCGCCGAGGCGGCCGCGGCGTACCGAGGGCGTCGCGGGCAGCAGGGTCACGGCCAGCAGGACGGCTCCGGCGGCGGCGAGCACGACCGCGACCGTCGGCCGCCAGTCCGGGTGGATCAGCAGCGTCGAGACCGCGACCGAGGCCAGGCCGAGGATCCCGGAGACCAGGCCGACGAGCACCTCGGTGCCGGTGCGGTACTGCCGCGTGCGCAGCATGACGACCAGGCAGCACAGCACCGCGAGCAGGGCGCCGGCCACGCCGAGCGAGACCGCGAGCGGGGCGAGCAGCACCAGCAGCAGGCCGACGGTCGCGGTGACGGCGACGAGGATCTGGTGGGCCACGCGGGCATCGGCGCCGACCCGCGTCGGGTCGATCTCGCGGGGCTCGGCGGTGATGTCGGCGGTCGTGTAGAGCTGGTCGACGGCGGTCCCGGTGACGCCGAGCGCCAGCCACGGGAACACGCTGCCCGCCATCACGACGAGCACGAGCACGACGGTGAGCACGACCGCGGGGTCGAACTCGGCGGCCTGCATGACCAGGCCGGTGGCGAGGAAGATCGCGCCGACCACCACGGGCGGGATCACCAGCGCCCGGCCCTCGCCGATGCCGACGAGGCAGACCAGCCCGGCGGCGGCAGCGCCGGCCCCGGCGGCGGCGACCGGCAGGCCGAAGAACGGGTCCTCGGTGACGAGCATCAGGCCCGCGACCGCGGCGTACAGCGATCCGGTCCAGGCGACGGCCACGGCCGCCTGCGGCTCGCGCTGGGCGCGGGAGAGCACGATCGCGCCGGTCACCAGCGCGACGCTGACGACGACGGCGGCGACGCCGGCGAGCACCGAGCCGCGCTGGATGAGCAGCGCGATCGCACCGAGGGCCATGAGCATCCCGGCGGCGGCGAGGGCGGTCACCCTCCCGGAGGTCGGGTCCCACGGCTTGAGGTCGTGCTCGACGACGTCGGTCATCGCCTCGACCACGTCGTCGTAGACGCGCGGGGGCCGGTCGTCGACGCCGGCCGCGACGGTGATGACGCCACCGTCCTCGATCCCCTGGAGGATCAGGCCGGCGTCCGGCTCGAGGTGGCGCCCGTCGGCGGTGACCAGCCGGTAGCCGCCGTACACGGTGGCCGGGTCGAGCAGCCCGACGCTGCGGGCCAGCTCCGGCACCAGCTCGGCGACGGGGACGGTGCCGGGGAGGACCAGGTCGACGCGGCGGCTGCCGGACGCCACGGTCACCCGCACCAGCCCGGAAGCGCCTACGGTCGCCTGGCTCATGTCCCCTCCGTCACTGCATCAGTCGTCGCGAAGGGGCCGGCGCCCGGTGCGCCAGCCCCCTCGTGTCTGGTGTGGTCGTCAGATCTCGAACGACGCAGCACCGCGCGCGTCTGCGGCGCGGTACTCGGCGTTCGAGTGCACGACGGCGGCGCTGGTGTCGGCCAGCAGCGTCTTCATCTCCTGCATCGCCGTGTCCCACTTGGTCTTGGCGACCACGTAGGCCTGCTGGGCGTTACCGGTCCAGTCGCTGCGCAGTGGCGCGAGCTCCGACTCGAGCCGGTTGAGACGGTCGTCGATCTGCTTGACCGCACGAGCCAGGTCGTCGGCCGCGGTGTCGAGACCGGCGTGATTGACACGAAGTCCGTCGAGAGACATCTCAGTCACCTTCCTCAGCCCAGGCGGGATGCGTAGTTGTTGAAGTTCGAGGACTGGCTCTGGTCCGTGCTGACGTTGTCGCGCTCGGTCGACGTCAGCGAGGCCTCGAACTCGTTGAGGGCGTTCGTGATGACCTTCTGCTTGTCGGTCCACGCCTGGTGCAGCGAGAAGAACGCCGCCCCGCCGGCACCGGCCCAGCGGCCCTGGAGCCCCTGGATCTGGCCCGAGAGCGCGTTGCTCAAGCTGTCGAAATCTGCCTTGGCATCGGCCACGAGGCCTGCCGCCCGGGTGAGTGTGCCCTCACCCTGTCCCATCTCCGGTGCGCCCTGCGACATGTCGCCAACCCTTCCCCCGTGGCGGCCTACCGCCGCTCGAGAATCTCGATGTATGTATGGCGAAACCGGTTCGGTGTCGGCCCGAGCCGGACAGTCCGTCGATTACCCGGGCGATTGGGCGATAAACCTCAAGAACTCATTTCCCACAGGCTCGCCAGTTCCCAGAGCTGGCGGAACCAGCCGACGGAGACCACGACGGACGCGACGGCGATCGCGACGCTGAGCCCCTCGGCCACCTCGGCCCGCCGCGACCACCAGGCCGAGCGCCAGCCGCGCCCCACCGCGACGGCCACGACCACGAGCACGACCGCCAGCGCGACCGCGCCGAGGACGACCCAGCGGGCGCTGCCGGCGGGTAGGTCCCCGAGCAGCACCACGAGCAGCGCGACCCAGCAGCCCAGGCCCGCCGTACGCAGCAGGGCGCGCGCGGCGGCGTGCCGATGGCTGCGGGCCGCGAGCACCAGCCCCGCGCCGGCGAAGCCCACCAGGAGGCGGGCGCCGATCCGGTCGATCGGCAGCGTGGCGGTGGCCAGCAGCAGCGGCGCGCTGACCACCGCGACGACGAGGATCGCGGCCGCGGACGCGGTGACCAGGCGGGTCCCGCGCGCCGCGACCACACCCACGGCGTCGAGGGGGACGACCGAGCGGCCGCGCTTGCCGGTCGGCTGCTCGCGCGCCGACCACGCCGTGACGGCGAGGCGTTCGAGGTCGATGAGGTACTGGTCCGGCACGTCGATCGCCAGGCCGGGGACGAACCGCGCGGCGAGCAGCGCGCCGAGGAGCAGCAGCGCCCACGCCATCCGGGGCGGCGCGCCCGCCAGGGCGCAGAGCCCGGTGAGCGCGAAGACCCCGGCGCCGACGATGATCCAGACGCGCAGCGCCTCCTCGGCCTTGGGTGCCAGCGCGCGCCCGACGGCCGCGGCCAGCGCGGCGGCCAGGCCGGTGACGCCGACGACCATCGGCAGCCGGACCGGGTTCGGGTCCCACACGACGGCGAACGCGGCCGCGGCGGCGAAGGCCGGGGCCGCGACCACGCGGTACGCCGCGAACCGGCCGGTCGGCACGACCCCGACGACGGTCGCGAGGAGAAGCACCCAGACGGTCGGCTCGGGCTCGGTCCGGGCGCACCAGCCGGCGAGGCCGGCGGCCGCCGCCGCGACGCAGAACCACAGCGCCGTGAGGGGTCCGGGCGCACGGCGTGCCTCCCGGCGCGGTGTCGGGCGGGAGGTCATCGCCGGCGTGACACCGGTGGTGGCGACCAGCAGGTCGCCGGCGCCGACACCGGCGCGGGTCAGCTCGGTGTCACCCGGGATCGGGGTGCCCGTACGGGTGCGCAGCTCGGGCACCGAGGCCAGCCCGGCTCGGCGCGCGTACGCCTCGGCGACGTCGGAGGCGTCGGCGCTGGCCGGCACGGCCAGGTCGAGGACGCCCGCCGGGCCGTGGACGGAGAGGGCGAGGATGTCCACGCGCCCACCATCCCCGGATTTCCCAGGCGTCAACCCCGCTCGTCAGGGGTAGGGAAGGCCCGTGACTACGACGCTGCGCGGCACCCGGCTCGACGCGCCGGAGATGCCGACCGGGCGGATCGACCTCCAGCCGCCTCCCCAGATCGAGCCCAACGAGGGCGCGAGCGGCGTGCTCATGAACGCGATCCCCATGCTCGGCAGCCTGGGCTCGATCGTGCTGGTGGCGACCATGGGTCGCTCGACCGGCGGCCGCGCCTTCATCGCCGCGGGCATGTTCCTGTTCGCGACGCTCGGCTTCGTGATCGTGCAGATCGACCGGCAGCGCAAGCAGCGCGCCCAGCAGGTGACCGGCTCGCGGACCGAGTACCTCCGCTACCTCGCGACCGTCCGCAAGGTCGCCCGGGACGCCGGCGACCAGCAACGGCGCGCGCTCACCTGGCAGCACCCCGAGCCGGCCGCGCTGCCCGCGCTCGCCGACGAGCGATCCCGTGTCTGGGAGCGCAGCTCGTCCGACCCCGGCTTCCTCCACGTGCGGTACGGCGTCTGCGCCCAGCCCCTGGCCCTCGAGCTGGTCCCACCCGAGAGCACCCCGATCGACCAGGTCGACCCGGCCGCTGCGTCGGCGCTGCACCGGCTGCTCGTCGTGCATCGGATCCAGCCGGACCTGCCGGCGTCCATCGACCTGCGCGCCTTCGACCGGGTCGAGGTGTGCGGCCCCGAGGAGCCGGCCCGGTCCCTGGCGCGGTCGCTGATCTGCTCCGCGGCGACGTTCCACTCCCCCGACCAGCTGGTGATCGCCGTGCTCACGTCCGAGCGGCACCTCGCACACTGGGACTGGGTGAAGTGGCTGCCGCACAACCAGAGCGCGCAGCAGTCCGACGCCGTCGGGCCGATGCGGATGGTCGCGACGTCCCTGGCCGACCTGGCCCCGCTGCTGCCACCCGACCTCCCGGAGCGGCCGCGGTTCGGCGCCGACGAGCGGCCCGCGACCCCGCACCTGCTGCTCGTGATCGACGGCGGCGAGCTGCCGCCCGGCAACCACGTCGTACCTCCCGACGGGGTCCACGGCGTCACGCTCCTCGACCTGCCGGCACGGTGGGAGGAGCTCGAGGACTCCACCCGGCTGCGGATCCAGCTCGCGGGCGAGGCCGCGGCCGACGGCCGCTACCCGGTGCACGCGCTGCGGCTGCGCGAGGAGCCGATCAAGGCCCGCGCCGACCAGTGCAGCACCGCGACCGCCGAGGCGCTCGCCCGCCGGCTGACCCCGCTGCACGCCATCGCGGCCGGCACCGTCGACACGAGCACCGGCGAGCTGACCGGGCCGGCCGACTTCATGGAGCTGCTGGCGCTCGGTGACGTCCGGACGTTCGACCCCGCGGCCGCCTGGCGGCCGCGCCCGGCCCGCGACCGGCTCCGGGTGCCGATCGGCGTCGGGGACGGCGGCACCGTCGTCCACCTCGACATCAAGGAGTCCGCCCAGCAGGGCATGGGCCCGCACGGCCTGGTGATCGGTGCGACCGGCTCCGGCAAGTCGGAGTTCCTGCGCACGCTGGTGCTGGGGCTCGCGCTGACCCACTCCCCCGAGCAGCTGAACATGGTGCTCGTCGACTTCAAGGGCGGCGCGACGTTCGCCGGGATGTCCGAGCTGCCGCACGTGTCCGCGGTGATCACGAACCTCGCCCAGGAGCTGACCCTCGTCGACCGCATGCAGGACGCGCTGTCCGGCGAGATGGTGCGCCGCCAGGAGCTGCTGCGCGAAGCGGGCAACTTCGCCTCGATCCGCGACTACGAGAAGGCCCGGCTCGCCGGCGAGGACCTCGCCCCGATGCCGTCGCTGTTCCTCGTGGTCGACGAGTTCTCCGAGATGCTGTCGGCCAAGCCGGAGTTCATCGACCTGTTCGTCGCGATCGGGCGCCTGGGCCGCTCGCTCGGCCTGCACCTGCTGCTCGCCTCGCAGCGCCTGGAGGAGGGCCGGCTGCGCGGGCTCGAGTCGCACCTCTCCTACCGCGTCGGCCTCCGCACGTTCAGCGCCGCCGAGTCGCGCTCGGTGCTGGGCGTGCCCGACGCCTACGAGCTGCCCGCCGATCCCGGCCTCGGCTACCTCAAGCCCGACCCGTCGACGATGCTGCGGTTCAAGGCGGCCTACGTGTCCGGCCCGCCATCGGGTCGCACGCGGGTACGCCGCGACGAGGGCGGCCACATCCAGGGCATCTTGCCGTTCACGATCTCCGAGGTGCTCAAGCTCGACGTGCCCGAGCCGGAGCCCGAGCCGGAGCCCGTCGCGGTCGAGCCCGGGGACCAGGAGTCGCTGCTCAGCATCGCCGTACGCCACATGACCGGGCACGGCCCCGCCGCACACCAGGTGTGGCTGCCGCCGCTCGAGCGGCCCGACTCGCTCGACCTGCTGCTCGGCGACCTCGAGGAGGACCCGCGCCTCGGCCTGGTCTCCCCGCAGTGGCGCGCGCTCGGCGGGCTGGTGGTGCCGCTCGGCATCGTCGACCGGCCGCGCGAGCAGCGCCGCGACACCCTCACCGTCGACCTCGGCGGCTCGGGCGGCCACGCCGCGGTCGTCGGCGGCCCGCGCAGCGGCAAGAGCACGCTGCTGCGCACGGTCGTCGCCAGCCTGTCGCTGACCACGACGCCGCTGGAGTCGCAGTTCTTCGTGCTCGACTTCGGCGGCGGCACGTTCTCGCCGTACGTCGACCTGCCGCACGTCGCCGGCGTCGGCACCCGCAGCGAGCCCGACGTGGTCCGGCGCATCGTGGCCGAGGTGCGCGGCGTCGTGGACCGCCGCGAGGAGTACTTCCGCGCCAACGGCATCGACTCCATCGAGACCTACCGCTCGCGGCGGGCGGCGGGCCGCGTCGACGACGGGTACGGCGACGTGTTCCTCGTCGTCGACGGCTGGAGCACGCTGCGCGCGGACTTCGACGACCTCGAGCTGGAGATCCAGCAGCTCGCGACCCGGGGCCTGACGTTCGGGCTGCACGTCGTGGCGGGCGCCGCTCGGTGGGCGGACTTCCGCGCCGCGATGCGCGACCAGTTCGGCACCCGCCTCGAGCTGCGGCTCGGCGACCCGATGGACTCCGAGATCGACCGCAAGATCTCCGCGCTGGTGCCGGCCGGGCGTCCCGGCCGCGGCCTGGTGCAGAGCAAGCTGCACTTCCTGGCCGCGCTGCCCCGCATCGACGGCTCGGCGGACGTCGAGAGCCTCGGCGAGGGCGTGGACGACCTGGTGAAGCGCGTCGCCGCCGCCTGGACCGGCCCGTCCGGCCCCAAGCTCCGGCTGCTCCCGGAGCGCATCGACCTCGCCGAGGTCCGCACCCTCGCGCCGGACGACCGGCGGCTGCTCCTCGGCATCCGCGAGCTCGACCTCGGACCGGTCGGCATCGACGCGGACCTGGAGCCGCACCTGCTGGTGCTCGGCGACGGCCAGTCCGGCAAGAGCAGCGTGCTGCGGGCGTACGCCGACGAGGTGATGCGCACCCGGACGCCGGACCAGGCGCAGCTGGTCGTCGTTGACTACCGGCGCTCGCTGCTCGGCGAGGTCCCGGAGGACTACCTCCTCCACTACCTGACCTCCGCGCCGCAGGCGCAGTCGGCGATCCGCGACCTGGCGTCGTACCTCGAGTCGCGGATCCCCGGCCCGGACGTCACACCGGAGCAGCTGCGCAGCCGGTCGTGGTGGAGCGGGGCGGAGGTGTTCGTCCTCGTCGACGACTACGACCTGGTCGCGACGCAGCAGAGCTCGCCCCTGCAGGCGCTGCAGCCGCTGCTCGCCCAGGCCCGCGACGTCGGCCTGCACCTCGTGGTCGCGCGCCGGTCGGGTGGCGCGTCGCGGGCGCTCTACGAGCCGATCATCCAGTCGCTGCGCGACCTCGCGATGCCGGGCCTGTTGCTGTCGGGCAGCCCGGACGAGGGTCCGCTGATCGGCAACGTCAAGCCACAGCCGGCCGCGCCCGGGCGGGGCCGCCTGGTCACCCGCGACCGCGGCGTCGAGGTCGTGCAGATGGCCTGGAGGGAGCCGAGCGCGTGAGCCCTACTTGTGGGTGTGCTCGCCGGGACCGTTGACCTTGGTGCCGGGCAGGTCCTTGAGGTCGTAGGTGATCTCGAACGTGCGCCGGTAGCCGGTGTGCGCGACCCGCCAGCCGTCGGGCGTGCGCGCGTAGCGGTCCTCGTAGAACGCCGCGCCCTCGAGCATGAACTGGAACGCCGGCACGATCACCTTGTCCTGCAGGTACCAGCGACCGGTCGCGGTGTCGCCGTCCACCTCGATCTCGGGGTGGTGGACCTGGTGCATGGTGAGGAAGCCCTCGGGGAGGTTCTCCTGCATG
Organism: Nocardioides caricicola; assembly: GCF_039541135.1. Lineage (NCBI taxonomy): Bacteria > Bacillati > Actinomycetota > Actinomycetes > Propionibacteriales > Nocardioidaceae > Nocardioides > Nocardioides caricicola. Next base: position 10,712 of record NZ_BAABFQ010000004.1, read on the forward strand.
TACGCGACCAGCGCGGCCCGGTCGTCGAACATCAGGCCGTTGTAGTCGCCGGTCGCGTCCGGGAGGAAGCACGCGGCGAACTGGTCCCACTGCTTGGTGTCCAGGGTGCGCAGGTAGCGGTACTTGAGCTGGCTGATCTGGGTGACATCGTCCACAAAACTAGAACGTATTCTAGTTTTGCCTCCGCGTCACGGAAAGCTCGTTGACCTACTCGTAACGTCGCGTCAACGTCCCGGCGACCTGACTTCGGCACGATCAGTGCAAAAGCCAGACGAAGGGGGCCGACATGGACCAGCAGACGACCGACCAGCTCCGCGAGCGGCGCATCAACCTCCGGTTGCGGCACGCCCAGGCGCTCACCAGCCTGATGGAGGAGCGCAGCGACCTGCGCGGCGTGCACGCGCTCGCCGACTACTTCGACGAGGCGGTCCGCTGGTCGGCCTAGCCGGGCATGGCCGCGGGATCGGACCGGGTCGGCTACCCGCCCTTTGCGGGTGACCCCCGCGCGCTGGGGCCGTCGTTATAGTCGCGGCGTGATCTTCAAGCGCGTCGGCGACGGGAGGCCGTACCCGGACCACGGGCTGTCCTCGCGCGCGTGGGCCGCGGTGCCGCCCCGGCAGGTGCGCCTCGACCAGCTGGTGACGACCAAGGACACCCTCCAGCTCGCCGCGCTGCTCGACGAGGACTCGACGTTCTACGGCGACCTGTTCGCCCACGTGGTCGAGTGGGAGGGCGAGTACTACCTCGAGGACGGCCTGCACCGCGCCCTGCGCGCCGCGCTCCAGCAGCGCAACGTGCTGCACGCCCGGGTCCACTCGATGGGGGTCTGAATGACCCGCGGGGCGCGGACGGCGATCACCCTCTCCGTGCTCGGCCTGGTGCTGGCCGTCGCCGCGGCGTGGGGCTGGACGGCCGCGACGAAGCCACTGCCGGCGAAGGTCGACACCCCGATCTGCGTGAGCACCGACGTCGCCGAGGGCGAGCGGGTGTTCCCGCAGGACGTCACGGTCAGCGTCTACAACGCCAGTGACCGCGACGGCCTGGCCGGACGGACCATGCAGCTGCTCACCGACGAGGGCTTCGCCGAGGGCAGCAGCGGCAACGTGAGCGGGCAGGTCGACGTCGTCCAGATCTGGACGCTCGACCCGGAGAGCCCCGCGGTCGCGCTCGTCGCCAGCCGCCTCGGCGACGACGTCGAGATCCAGCGCCGCCAGCCGCCCGGGGTCGGCGTCGCGGTCGTGGTCGGCGACGACTTCGACACCCTGGTGAAGGGCCGCAAGGCGGTCGTCGCGGAGTCCGACACCGAGATCTGCAGCCCGCCGATCGGCTAGCCCAGCCACTGGGCGAGGCGCCCGTGCTGGCTGACCTGGCGCAGCCGCTCCTCGGTCCGCTCCCGCATCCGGCGCGGCGTGACCACGATCAGGTCGTCGCCGTGGCGCAGGACGGTACGCCGCTCCGGCACCAGGGTCTCGCCGTCGCGGACCACCATCGACACCGAGGCGCCACGCGGGAGCCGGAGCTCGCCCACCTCGACGCCGTGCATCTGCGACACCGGGCTGATCGTCACCTGCAGCAAGTCGGCCGCGACCTTCTCCAGCGGCGCGGCCTCCATCTCCAGCCCGCGCGGCTCCGAGCGGCGCGCGACCTTGAGGAGCTTGGCCACCCCGGGGAGGGTCGGGCCCGTGAGCAACGTGTAGATGATCACCATCACGAACACCATGTCGAACAGCTCCGCGGCGTCCTCGACACCCTCGGCGAGCGGGATCGTGGTGAGCACGATCGGGACCGCGCCGCGCAGCCCCGCCCACGAGACGAACGCCAGCTCGCGCCGCGGCATCGGTTGCGCGACCGCGCTGATCAGCACCGAGACCGGGCGCGCCAGGAAGGTGAGCACCAGGCCGGCGCCGATCGCGAGCCCGACGGTCTCGAGCGTGATCCGACCCGGCGAGAGCAGCAGGCCGAGCATCACGAACAGCCCGATCTGGGCGAGCCAGGCCACCCCCTCGGCGAACGACCGGGTGGCCACCCGGTGCGGCAGCTCGGCATTGCCGAGCACCAGCGCCGCGACGTACACCGCCGCGAAGCCGGACCCGTGGACCGCCGCGGCGCCGCCGTACGCGAGGAACGTCAGCGTCATCACCGAGAGCGGGTAGAGGCCGGACGACGGCAGCGCCGCGCGGCGCATGACCCAGGCGCCGCCGAAGCCGGCCGCGAGCCCGATCACGACGCCGATCACCAGCTCGTAGGCGATGATCCCGCCCATCGCCAGCAGGCCGTGGTCGTCGACCGCGCCGCTGGAGATCAGGGTCACCAGCACCACGGTCGGGGCGTCGTTCAGCCCGGACTCCGCCTCCAGGGCACCGGTCAGGCGGCGCGGCAGCGGCACCCGGCGCAGCACCGAGAAGACCGCGGCCGCGTCGGTCGGCGACGTCACGGCGCCGAGCAGCACCGCGAGCTCCCAGGACAGGCCGAGCAGGTAGTGCGAGGCGACCGCCACGACCGTCACCGAGATCGCCACGCCGATCGTGGCCAGCGAGAGGCCGAGCCGCATCACCGGCCGGATCTCGCGCCAGGAGGTGGTGAGACCACCCTCGGCGAGGATCACCGCGAGCGCGATGAAGCCGAGCGCGTGCGCGACCTCGGCGTTCTCGAACTCGATGCCGAGGCCCTGCTCGCCCAGCGCCACGCCCATCAGGAGGTAGACCAGGAGGCTGGGCAGGCCCGCGCCGGCGGAGACGCGGACGGCCAGGATGGCCAGCAGCGTCACGGCGGACCCCACGAGCACGAACATGTCGAGCTCGTGGACGTCGAACGTCACGGGGTCACCTCGGCTGCGGTCGGGGCGGCGGGGCCGCAGTCTATCGGTGCCGCGGACCTAGCCGGTCGGGGTGTATCCGGGACGCCCGGAGGCGTCCCACTCCTCCCAGAACGACGTGAACTCCTCGCCCAGGAACGGGTCGCCGCCGGTCATCGCGATGCCGCCGCGGCGCACGGTCCAGTCCCACGGCGAGAGGTCCTGGGCGATCGCGAGCTGGCGCTTGGCGCGGTCCACATCACCGTGGCGCTGGTGGTGCGCGGCGATCCGTCGGTGGGCCAGCGCGAGCTGCTCCTCGTCGGTGCGCTCCGGCGGCTCCGGGCTCTCGGGCAGCACGCCGTCGCGCGCCCACGCGCGGAGCAGGTCGTGGTGCTGGTCGGCCTTGATCTTGGTGAAGTCGACGAACTGGTCGTCGCCCGGCGCGATCGTCGGCTGCTTCACGATCCGGTCGTCCTCGTCGATCCAGACCACCGACGGGACGTTGGTGATCCCGTACTTCTCCGCGGTCACGTGCGCGGTGTCGACGGCGACCGGGTACGTCGGGCTCGCGGCCTCGATCCATGGCCGGCTCTCCTCCGGGTCGCTGTCGAGCGCGACCGAGAACAGCTTGAGCCCGGTGTCGGCCAGCTCGTCCTGCAGGCGCTGCCAGCCACCGAGCTCGTGGCGGCAGCCGCACCACGACGCCCAGGTGACGAGCACCCGCTTGTGGCCGGAGAAGTCGTCGAAGGAGACCGGGTTGCCGTCGACGTCGTTCAGGGTCAGGGCGGGCGCGCGCCCGTCGGCGGTCTCCCGGTGGTGCGTCGCCGCGGACGGCGCCAGCGCGACGACGTCGCCGTCACGGGCGAGGACGTACCCGGCCCGCTCGGCCCAGGCGTCGAGGTCAGCCATCGTCGCCTGCGGGATGCACATGTCACCCCAGCAGAGGCCGACGTCCTTCTCCGCGACCTCGTGCGCGCGGCCGTCCACGTCGATCAGGATCACCACGGCGTCAGCATCGCACGAAACTGGAACATGTTCTAGATTGGGCGCATGAGCGGCACCGCCATCCCTGACACCCTGCCCGCCTCGGTCCTCGACGGGGCGCCGTCGTACGACGTCGTGGTCGTCGGCTTCGGGATCGCCGGCGGGTGCGCGGCGCTCGAGGCCGCGCGCGCGGGCGCGCGGGTGCTGCTGCTGGAGCGGGCGGCCGTGCACGGCGGGACCTCGTCGATGTCGGGCGGGCACTTCTACCTCGGCGGCGGCACCGCGGTGCAGCAGGCGACCGGGTGGGAGGACAGCGCCGACGAGATGTACAAGTACCTCGTCTCGGTGTCCAAGGACCCCGAGCACGACAAGATCCGCGCGTACTGCGACGGCTCCGTGGAGCACTTCGAGTGGCTGGAGGCGCTGGGCTTCGAGTTCGAGCGCTCGTTCTTCCCGGGCAAGGCGGTGATCCAGCCCGGCACCGAGGGGCTGATGTTCACCGGCAACGAGAAGGTGTGGCCGTTCAAGGAGCAGGCCGTCCCGGCGCCGCGCGGCCACAAGGTGCCGGTCCCCGGCGACACCGAGGGAACCCGGATCGTGCTGGACCTGATCAAGGAGCGCCTGGCGGAGGCCGGGGTCGAGGTGCGCTACGAGACCGGGGCGACCAACCTCGTCGTCGACGACGGCACGGGCGACGGCGCGGTGGTCGGCGTGGCGTGGCGCTCGTTCGACGAGACCGGTGTGGTCGCGGCACCGGCGGTGGTGCTCGCGGCGGGCGGCTTCGTGATGAACCCGGAGATGGTCGAGACCTACACCCCGGCGCTCGGCTCCAAGCTGTTCACGCTCGGGTCGACGTACGACGACGGGCTCGGCATCCGCCTGGGCGCGTCGGTGGGTGCCGAGCTCAAGCACATGGAGGAGCCGTTCATCACGGCGCCGTTCTACCCGCCGTCGAAGCTGATGACCGGGTTCATCGTCAACAACCGCGGCGAACGGTTCGTGTCCGAGGACTGCTACCACTCGCGCACCTCGCAGTTCGTGATGGAGCAGCCGGACTCCGCGGCGTACCTCATCGTCGACAGCGAGCACGGCGAGCTCGCCAGCTACTCGATGCTGGTGCCGCTCATCGACGCCTACGACACGATCGAGGAGCTGGAGACCGCACTGTCGCTGCCCGCCGGGTCGGTGGCCGCGACGCTCGAGCGCTACAACAAGATGGCCGCCGCAGGCGAGGACCTCGACTTCCACAAGGGCGCGGAGTGGCTGGAGCCCCAGGACACCGGCCCGTGGGCGGCGTTCGACCTGCGGCTCGGCAAGGCGATGTACGCCGGCTTCACCCTCGGCGGCATCCGCGTCACCGTCGACGGCCAGGCCCAGCGCTCGGACGGCACGATCGTCCCGGGCCTCTACGCCGCCGGTGCGTGCGCCTCCAACATCGCCCAGGACGGCAAGGGCTACTGCTCCGGCACGCAGCTGGGCGAGGGGTCGTTCTTCGGGCGGCGGGCGGGGAGGCACGCTGCGTCGG
>NZ_BAABFQ010000004.1:16055-190035 GCF_039541135.1 Nocardioides caricicola
CCATGACCGACCGCTTCCAGGTGGCCAGCCGGGCGAACGTGCCGCCGTTCCACGTGATGGACCTGCTGGCGGCGGCGACGCAGCGGCAGCGCACACACGGCGACATGCTCAACCTGCTGGCCGGTCAGCCGATGACGGGCGCGCCCGCGCCGGTGCGCGAGGAGGCGAAGCGGCTGCTCGACGGGACCGACCCGCTCGGCTACACCCCGGCGGCCGGGATCCTCGAGCTGCGGGAGGCGATCGCGGGGCACCACAAGCGGGCCCACGGGATCGACGTCGACCCGGACGAGGTCGTGGTGACGACCGGCAGCAGCGGCGGGTTCCTGCTCGCGTTCCTCGCGGCGTTCGAGGTGGGCGACCGCGTCGCGATGGCCCGCCCCGGCTACCCCTGCTACCGCAACGTGCTGACCGCGCTCGGCTGCGAGGTCGTGGAGATCCCGACCGGCCCCGAGACGCGCTTCCAGCCCACGGTCGACCAGCTCGCCGAGCTCGAGGACATCAAGGGCCTCGTGGTCGCGAGCCCGGCCAACCCGACGGGCACCATGCTGCTCCCGAGCGAGCTCGCTGCGCTGGCGGCGTACTGCGAGCAGCAGCAGATCCAGCTGATCAGCGACGAGATCTACCACGGCATCGAGTACGCCGAACCGCACCTGGCGCGCAGTGCCTGGGAGACCAGCCGCGAGGCGGTGGTGTTCTCCAGCTTCTCGAAGTACTTCTCGATGACCGGCTGGCGGATCGGCTGGATGCTCGTCCCCGACCGGCTGCGCCGCGCGGTCGACATCCTCACCGGCAACTTCACGATCTGTCCCCCGGTGATCGCGCAGCACGCGTGCCTCGCGGCGTTCAGCGACGCGTCCTACGACGAGCTCGACGGTCACGTGCGGCGGTACGCCGGCAACCGCCGGCTGCTCCTCGACGGGCTGCCGCGGATCGGCATCACCGAGCTCGCCCCCGCCGACGGCGCGTTCTACGTGTACGCCGACGTCGGGCACCTCACCGACGACACGATGGCGTTCTGCCACCGGATGCTGGCCACCACCGGCGTCGCGATGGCCCCCGGTGTCGACTTCGACACCGTGGACGGCCACCGGTTCGTCCGGCTCAGCTTCGCGGGGCCGGGCGCGGTGATCGAGGAGTCGCTCGCGCGGCTCTCCACAGCGCTCGACCGCTGACGTTTCTCCACATCCGCCGCCCGGCGACCCTGCGGTGACCGATCACCGAAGGGGGATGTGATGTTGGGAGACACCACGCGGATCCGGGCCCTGGCCGCCGACCTGCGCGAGCGCGCCGAGGACATCCGGGCGCTGGCCGGCCGGCTCGCCGTGAGCGCCGACCAGGTGCCGTGGGAGGGCCTCGCGGCGGACGCGATGCGCGCCGCCGTGCGGCACCGGGCCGCGGCACTGCGGCGTACCGCCCTGCTGCACGAGGACGCCGCCGAGGCGCTCGACCGGCACGCCGGCCGGGTCGACCACGTGAAGGGCCTGGCCGGCGACGCCGTCGGCTCGCTGCTCGACGCCGTGGGGATCGGCTGATGTCCGCGGACATCACCGGCGTCACCGGTGGGGTCGGCGGCGTCGCGGCGGTGTACGACGCGATCCGCGCGCTGGCCGCCACGTTCGACGACGCCGGCAGCGAGCTGCGCGCCTGGTCCGGCCTCGGCGCCTCGACGATGACCGATCCGGACCTGCTCGCCTCGGCGCCCCTCTCACCGCTCACGTTCGCCGAGGCCGAGGCCGCGGTCCTCGCGGCGACGACGGGGCGCGACGGGGTGCTGGTCGAGTCGTGCGCCTGGGAGGCGGACGCGGTCCTCGTCCGGGCCGCGCTCGTCGCGCTCGAGGTCGGCGATGCCGCCGCCGAGGCGTACCTCGACCAGGTCGACCGGAGGCTGGCCGCCACGACGTACACCCGGCTCGAGGGGGACGTCCGCGGCGCGACCACCGGCCCGCACGGCCTGCTCACCCGGTCGGTCGAGCTCGACGCCGACGCGCTGATCGTGCGCGCCACCGTGCAGACCTACCTCTGGATCGACGAGCTCCAGGACGCCGCCTACCGCACGCTCGGCTCGATCGCGGCCCGCGCGATCGGCTACCTCGCACCCGAGGTCGCGCTCGGCGGGGCGATCGTCTCGGCCGGGCTGATCGAGACCGACGCGCTCGACCGCGACGGGGTCGCGGCGTACCTCGACGAGCTGGCCGCGAGCAACCCCGAGCTGATGGACCACGTGGCCAGCGGCGGCGGGCTGCTCGACGGCCTCCGGATGCGGTCGCTGCTCACCGCCGGCGTCCCCGTCGGCGAGGCGTGGTCGTCGGCGGCCCGCGGCGGGCTGCGCGCGGCGGGCGCCGAGGTCTTCCCGACCGACCTCGGGTCGGCGCTGCGCGACGTGGCGGGCGAGCTCGTGGAGCAGCCCCCCGACGTACCCGTCCCCGCGACGCTGCCGCACGAGCGGCCGCACGGCCTCGAGGACCTCATCACGACGCTCGCGGCGACCTCCGAGCCGGTCGCGGTGCACGAGGTCGGGCCGCGACGCTACGTCGCCTACCTGCCCGGCCCGCTCGGCAACGGCCCGCGGCTGCGGCTGGTCAGCGGCGACCATCACGGGTACGCCGACCTGGTCACCCGCGCCCTGGAGAACGCCGTCGGCGGCGGGGACGAGCCGGCCCGGGTGACGCTGGTCGGCGCCGGCCAGGGCGGGGCCACCGCGGTCGACATCGCGGTCCGCGACGGGCACGGCCCGTTCGTCGTGGACCAGGTCGTGACGGTCGGGGCACCGTCCGCGCTGGTCCCCCGGATCCCCGACCACACCCGGGTGCTGTCGCTGGAGGTGCGCACCGACCCGGTCGCCCTGCTCGGCTCGCTGGTCAACGCGGGCGCGGACAACCGGCTGACCGTCGTCTTCGACGGCGGCGCGCAGGGCCCGCGGATGTACGTCGACGGTGCCCGGGCCGCCGATGCCGCGAGCCACCAGGCGATCCGCGAGGCGGTGGACCGCCTGCGGGAGCTGGGGTTCCTCGACTAGAGGATGTCGTGCACGAACTCACCGAGCTGGGTGAGGTTGCGGCACTCCACCATCGGCACCACGTCGCCGTACCTGGTCGCCGCGGAGTCGCCGGTGTCCCAGTGCCGGCGGTGCTCGGGGTTGAGCCACCAGGCGTGCCGGGCGGACCCGGCGAGCCGCTTGAGCACGTCGAGCTGCAGGTCGGCGTAGTTGGAGCGGGCGTCGCCGAGGATCAGCAGCGAGGACTTCGGGCCGAGCGCGTCGGCGTACTGCTCCTCGAACTTCGTCAGCGCCCGCCCGTAGTTGGTGCGGCCCCAGAGCGCCGCGTGGGCGGTGCTCGCGGCGAGGTCGGCCATCACGTCGACCGGGTCGGCGCCCGGGCGGAAGTGGTGGGTCACCTCGTGCACGTGGTCGATGAACGTGAACGCCCTGACCTTCTCGAACTGGTCGCGCAGCGCGTAGACGAGCAGCAGCGTGAACTGCGCGAAGTTCGCCACCGAGCCGCTCACGTCGCAGAGCACGACCAGCTCGGTGCGGTGCGGCCGCTTCGGCTTGTGGTGCGTGACCAGGGGGACGCCACCGGTGGAGAGTGAGGCGCGGACCGTACGCCGGAAGTCGAGCGGGCCGCGGCGTCGCGCGTGGTGCTCCTGGGTGAGCCGCGTCGCGAGCCGGCGCGCGAGGGGGTAGATCTCGCGCCGCATCTCCTCCAGGTCGGTGCGCCGCGCGGCCATGAAGTCGAGCCGGTCGATGGTGGGGCGGATCGCGACGTTCGCGACGTGCTCGGGACCCTTCTCCTCCGCGATCCGGCGACGGGCGTCCGCCTCGACCAGGCCGGTCAGCTCGCCGACCCGGCGCCGGGCCTCCACCCGGGCGTCCTCCAGACGGCCCTCGCCGAGCAGTGCCTGCGCGATCCGGTCCACCAGCTCCTGCGGGGAGACCCGTTGGAGCGCCGTGTAGGCCGACCACGAGGACAGCCCCGGCCCGCGGCCGGGCATCGCGCCGAAGCGCGCGAGCATCTCCGCGGCCACGTCGAGCATCGCCTGGCGCTCGCCCTCGGCGAGCGCGTCGACGACCTGGTCGCGGAACTCCGAGAGCGCCTGGGCGTTGTCCTGGACGCCCGGGTCCGCGTCGGGGTCGGCGTCCTGCCCGCGGGCGACGCCGTCGCCGACCATGCGCGGGAAGTAGAGGTCGAACAGCGCGTCGAACGTCGGGCGCTGCGACTGCTTCTTGAGCAGCGTGGCGGCGTACGCCGTCCGGACGGTCTCGCGCTGGTCCCACCCGACCGCCGACAGCGCGGCGACCGCGTCCAGGTCCTCGGCGAGCGACACCGACATCCCGGCGGCGCGCAGCGCCTCCAGGAAGGAGATGTGGCGGTCGACGAGTCCGGAGGTCATGCCTTGAGTCGCAGCTCCTTGATCGCGCGCTCCTGGTCGGAGGCGTGCTTGAGGACGACGCCGAGGGTGTCGGTGACCGCCTTGTCGTCGAGCTCGCCGATCTCGAGCGCGACCAGGGTGCGCGCCCAGTCGACGGACTCGGCGATCGAGGGCGCCTTCTTCAGGTCGAGGTCGCGCAGCTTCCCGATCGTGGCGACGAGCTGGGCGGCGACGCGGTCCTCGAGGTCGGGCACCTGGGAGGTGACGATCTCGCGCTCCCGCTCGGCGTCGGGGTACTCGAGGTGGAGGTAGAGGCAGCGCCGCTTGACCGCCTCGGACAGCTCACGGGTCGCGTTCGAGGTGAGCACCACGAACGGACGGCGTACGGCGGCGACGGTGCCCAGCTCGGGGATCGTGACCTGGAAGTCGGAGAGCACCTCGAGCAGCAGCCCCTCGACCTCGACGTCGGTCTTGTCGACCTCGTCGATGAGCAGCACCGTGGGGTCCTCGCGCCGGATCGCGGTCAGCAGCGGACGGGTGAGCAGGAACTCGTCGGTGAAGATCTCGTGGTCTCGGAGGTCTCCATTCGACGTAGCACCTCCGTTCGCGGCTTGCTTTGCGGCCGCAGAGGCCTGGATGGAGAGGAGCTGCTTCTTGTAGTTCCACTCGTACAGCGCCCGCGCCTCGTCGAGGCCCTCGTAGCACTGCAGCCGCACCAGGTCGGCCCCGGTCACCCGCGCGACCGCCTTGGCCAGCTCGGTCTTGCCGACGCCGGCCGGGCCCTCGACCAGCAGCGGCTTCTCCAGGGCGCCCGCCAGGTAGGCCGTGGTCGCGGTGGCGGGGTCGGCGAGGTAGCCCGACGCGGCGAGCCGGTCGACGGCGTCGGCGGGCGAGGAGAACCAGGGGTTCGGCTGCGGCATGCCCCCATCCTCACCCATCCGGGGGCGTCACCTCCCGGGCGTCCTGCTCGTTGGGTGGTCGACCGCTTGGAGGACCGATGCCACTGCGACCGACCCGCCCCGCCCGTGTGGCCGTCTGGGGCGCCAAGGTCGTGGTCACCGGCACCCTGCTGGCGCTCAGCGTGCTGGCGCCGACGCCCACCGCGCCGCCGGCCGACCAGACCTCGGCGCGGGCCTTCCGGATGCTCGACGCGCACGCCTGCTCCACGACCGGCTTCGGGGCCGGAGAGCAGCCGTTGTCCGCGGTGGTGCGCTCACCCGACGGACGCCTCCGGTTCGTGGACTTCGACACCGGTTGGCGGGTCTACACCGAGCGTGGCGCGGCCTCGTTGATCGCGGTCTGCCTGGACGAGCCGCCCGCCTAGGCCGAGCTCCCGTGCCGGCCCTCGCCTGCGGCGAATCGGGCCGCGCCCTCGAGCGCACCGGCGTCGAGCGACACCATCCCGTGCCGCAGCTCGTTGGCCATCGCCTCGGGCTCGGTGAGACCGGCCTGCTCCAGCACCGAGAGCCGATCCTGGCGCAGGCACTCCTGGGGCAGCTCCGCGATCGCGTGCGCGAGGGCCTCGGCCTCGGCGCGCGCGGTGCCGACGGGGACGACGCGGTTGACCAGGCCCATCCGCTCCGCGTCCCAGGCGTCGACGGGGCGGCCGGTGAGGATCAGGTCCATCGCCCGGCTCTCGCCGATCAGCCGCGGCAGGCGCACGGTGCCGCCGTCGATGAGCGGGACGCCCCAGCGCCGGCAGAACACGCCCAGCACGGCGTCGCCCGAGGCCACCCGCAGGTCGCACCAGAGCGCGAGCTCCAGCCCGCCGGCCACGGCGTACCCCTCGATCGCGGCGATCACCGGCTTCGAGAGGCGCATCCGGGTCGGCCCCATCGGCCCATCGCCTTCCGCGCTCACCTGGTTGCCCCGCTCGGTGCCGATCGCCTTGAGGTCCGCGCCGGCGCAGAACGTGCCGCCGTCGCCGTACAGGACCGCGACCCGCTGCTCCGGGTCGGCGTCGAAGGCGCGGAACGCGTCGGCCAGGGCGGCCGCGGTCGGACCGTCGACCGCGTTGCGCGCCTCTGGACGGTCGACGACGACGGTCGTGACCGGACCGTCGACCTCGACGCGTACGCTCACGAGACTTCCTTGGCTCCGTCGCGGTGCCGCTGCGCGAGCTCCTGGTAGTACGGCGGGTTCTGCTCGACCCAGAACTCCGAGGAGGTGCCGTCGATCGGCTTGGTCGGCTTGGCGGGGATGCCCGCGACGACCATCCCGCCCGGGAGCTGGGTGCCCGGGGTGACGACCGAGCCCGCGGCGACCAGCGTGCGCCGGCCGACCGTGGCGTGGTCGAGCAGCGTGGAGCCGTTGCCGACCAGCGCCTGCTCGCCCACCTCGGCGCAGTGCACGACGCAGCCGTGGCCGACGGTGGCGTTGCGCCCGATCACCAGCGTCTCGCCCGGCGCCGCGTGGAGGACCGAGTTGTCCTGCACGTTCGCCCCCTCGCGGACCACGATCGTGCAGATGTCGGCGCGCAGGACCGCGCCGTACCAGACGCTGGCGCCCTTCTCGACGGTCACGTCACCGATCAGGGTGGCGGTCGGCGCGACGAACGCCTCGGGGTGGACGGAGGGTCGCTTGCCCTCGAACTCGAAGCTCGGCATGGGGCCATTCCACACCCCCGCGGACCTCAGCGGCCGGCGAGGGCCTCGATGAGGGCGAGGCCGAGGAAGAACAGCAGCAGGCACCCTCCGAAGCCCATGACCAGCATGGCGATGCCCAGCGTCTGCTCGTCGCGCTCTTCCTGGGTCCGCACGCCCCCAGCCTACGCCGGGGGCGGCCGGTCGAGCGCGGTCTCGAGATCGCCGATCGCCGCGTCGAGCGCGGCGACGACGGCCGCGGGGCCGGTCATGGCCTGCAGCCCGGTGAGCCGGCCCCGCGCGGCGCGGACGGCGTCGCGCAGCGCCCTGGCCCGCGCGGCGGCGTCGTCGTTCGGCGCGGAGGCCTCCAGCGCGGTGAGGTGGTCCTCCGCGGCGCTCGCCCGTCCCTCGCCGGCGACCTCCCACGCGCCGACGACGCGCTCCGGCGAGTCGGCCCTCAGGCGCAGGTCGGGCAGGTGGGTGCGCGCCAGCCAGACCAGGTCGGCCTCGGCCGCGCCGAGGTCGTCGCTCCACCGGCCCCGGCGCTTCCGCATGAGGTACAGCGGGATCCCGATCGCGGCCGCGAGCAGCAGCAGGCCCAGCAGCCACCACACCCAAGCCGGCGCGGGGTGCTCCTCGTCGTCCGCCTCGGCCTCGTCGGCCTCGTCAGCGTCCTCCGGGTCCGCGGTGTCGGACGCGGTGCCGGACGGGGTCGGGGACTCGGTGGGGGTCGGCGTCTCGGTCGGCGTGGGCGACTCCGTGGGAGTGGGCGTCTCGGTGACCGTCACCGTCTCGGTCGGCGTCGGCGTGGGCGTCTCGCTCGGCGGCGGCTCCTCCGTGGGCGTCCCCGTGGGCGTCTCGGAGGGACTCTCGCTCGCCGGAGGTGTCTCGGACGGCGTCTCGCTGGGCGTGCGGGTCGGCAACGACGGGAGCGACGGCGTCCGTGTGGGCGAGAAGGTGACCGACCCGGTGGGCGTCGGCAACGAGATCTCGCCGTCACTGCCACACGCGGTGAGCGGGGCGGCGACGAGCGCCAGGACGGCCAACGACGCGAGCGATCTCCGCGATCCGGTCACGCCGAGTCACGCTAGACCGCGCGGCGAGTGGCGTCAGTCCCCCGTTTCGGGCGACTTGCGCGAGGTTGCCGCCGCAGCGGGATTGTCCGTCGACCAAACGCCAAGTCCCGGTTCGTCATCACCCAACGCTGGCCAGGCCGATCCGCTCGGTTCCTGCAATCCGACTATCCGGTCGCCCCGAATTCCCAGCCACGGGTAGCCAGAGTCAATGGCCTCCTGCAACATGTCGTCGATTCCTTGCCAATCGAGGTGGTGGAGCAAGACCGGTTTAGTCGGAACAGTGGGCCACGCGCGCGCGGCTCTGATAACCAAGAGTTCGCGAAACTCAGCCGGCCCAAAGTCAACTTGGACGAGATCCGGCCCCGCTTCCCCGAGCCAGAAGTTGACATGTGCGACAAAAGCGGTCCACAACTCATTGGCCGACGGCAACCATTCGCGAAAGTCGGCTGACCGTCGACCCGCAGCGGTCCCCTCAAACATCGTCAAACTCCGGCATTACAAGATCGGGTTTCCCTTGCAGGTGAAACTTCCGTTCGTTCGCGGCCACGCACTCATGACCCGCCTCCCAGTTTCACCGAGGATGACAGCCACAGTCCGCTTTACCTGCGTGCCGTTGGGGTTAGTCCAGATGTACTGCTTCTCGTAGCAGAAGCGCGTCGCAGACTGATTCGTGACGTTGTTAGGCTCGGCGATTGCATGCCAGACGGTCCAATTCATGAAACTTCCCCAGTCGCGACCTTCCCAAGCCGCGTACTTCGCAAATTGGCGCTGGTGGCCCTCGCGCAGATGCCTCAGCCCGAAGGCGTGCTCTGTCCCCTCATCTCCCGTCATGCCGCAGTAGAGGATGGCGTCTGTGCCAACCATCCGCGAGTGCAACTTTGCCCGCGGGTACTCCTTGACGTGGTTGTAGCGGTCGCCGCCGTCACTCCCAGGACATTGCGCATCCCACCAGGTGGCACCCTTTGCCGACGTGTTGTAGACCTTCTGGCCCGAGCCATTCAAGTAATGAATAGTCCAGCTGCCGAGCTGGCCGTCGGGCGGACTGAAGGCGCTCGATGTGTAGTCGGTTGGTTCTTGGCCGTCGGAAGCACACGCCGCGCAGAGTTTCGACCTGCAGACGCCGGACCGCGATGGTGACGACGGATACGCAACCGCAACTGGGTCAATCACATTCATCGATAAAGACACGATCACCTGGACCAGCACTGTCACAGATCGATGTGGAGGGGATCCCGACGGGGATGGCGACGGAGCCTACCTGTGGATCTATTTCAGGTACACCGACGGGGTCGTCTCTTTCCGGGAGAACATGAACTTCGACAACGACGGGTGCAACAACGGTCCATCGACGATCACCCTTGCCAACCCCTTCCACGGCATCAACGGCGACCTACAAGCAGCGCAGATTCGGCTCGTCGAGTCGAACGGGCCGAGCGGCGCCGTGGACGGGACCGACCAGTCGAACTGGAAGGACAACCCCCACACGTAAGGCTCGCCCCGCGGCCGACGCCCCTCCGGGCCGGGGCTTCAGTGCAGAGAACCCCCGGGAGCTCACGCTCCCCGGGGGTTCTCATGGCGGTGGCGGAGGGATTTGAACCCTCGGTGGGTTTCCCCACACAACATTTCGAGTGTTGCACCTTCGGCCGCTCGGACACGCCACCGCCGGAGAGATTACCGGAGGGCCTCGGCGGTCGAGAAATCGGTCAGGGGGTCCAGCCCGGGTCGCGTCCGGTGGCCCCGGCCAGCCGGTCGAGGGCCGGGGCGTCGTCGGGCACGGCGACGGGCGGCCCGAACGGGCCGTCGGTCACGCCCTCGGGCACCTCGAAGCTCTGCGCGAACCCCAGGCTGGCCCGCACAGACGCGTCATCCGGCGCATAGTCCTGCCCGGTGGCCCGGGCGAGGTCCCAGCCGTGCACGACGACCTCGTCCAGCGCGACCAGGGCGGCGACCTCGCCCGGCATCTCGATCGGGCCGGCCATGGTCATCCCGGCGTACGCCGCCGGGTCGCGCCACGCGACGGCGAGCGCGTCCAGGTCGGCGGCGATCCGGTCGCGCCAGCCGTCCCCGAGGTTCGAGCCGTCGGCCTGCGCCTGGGCGCCGCCGGGAGGCGTGTCCTTCGTGGCGGCGTCCCGGAACGCGATCGCCAGGCCGCCGAGGTGGTCGAGGAGGTCGCCGACCGAGTACGCCGGGCACGGGGTCGGCGCGCCCAGCTGGTCGTCGCGGACGCCGCGCACCAGGCGGGCGACCGCGCTCGTGGCAGGGGTGAAGTCGATGGTCTCCATGCCGGGACGACCGCCTGAGCGTGGAAAACTCATCGCCACCGTTGACACGACAACGTCGGAAGTGTTGACGTGACAACGAGCGCGGCTAGGATGCCCTGGTGCAGCCACTGACCGCCGAGGAGCAGTCCCTCTGGGACGCGTGGCGGGCCGCTTCCGACGCGTTGTCCCAGGTCAGCACGGAAGTCACTGCGGCCACCGGCCTGTCCGAGCCGGACTTCGAGGTGTTGACACGTCTACAGGAGTCCGCGGGTGGGGTGCTCCGCCAGAGCGAGCTGTGCGCCATCACCGGCTGGCACCGCAGCCGGTTGTCACATCACCTGCGCCGGATGGCCGAGCGGGGGCTCGTCTCCCGCGCGGAGGTGCCCGGCGGCGCGGAGGTGCGCCTGACGACCATGGGCCGCGCCGCGACCGCGCGAGCGCGGCCGGTCCACGCCGACGCCGTACGCCGCCACCTCGTCCAGGCGCTGCCCGCCCGCGACCGCCGGCGCCTGGAGGAGCTGCTCCGCAGGCTCGTCTAGAGGGCCGGGACGGTCAGGGCCGACGGGTAGTCGTCGCCGGCGTGGATCTTGAGCACGGTCAGCGCGCCCGGCAGGTCGGTGGCGTTCGGCAGCAGGTGCGGCACGTCGAACGCCTGGATCGCGATGCGCAGCCGGTGGCCGGGCGCGATCTGCGCCGCCGTCGGGAAGATCTCGACGTCGACCGGCGCGATCTCCCCGGCGCCCAGCGGCTTCTTCGCCGCCCGCGTGAACGGGTGGTACGGCTGGACGATCTCGCCGTCGAGGTACCGGGTGCGGCTCCGGTCGAGCGCGCGGTGCGAGATGACCTGCCAGCCCCCGGTCAGCCGGGTGACGGTGCCGTCGGGTGCGACGTCGGAGACCGACACCGAGAGCATCCCGTCCCCGCTCGGGGACGAGGTGTACAGCCGCGCGTTGATCGGACCGCGCAGCCGCAGCGGCTCGGTCAGCGGCTCGGTCTGGAAGACCACGCCGGTCTTGTCGTTCGGCGCGTTGTCCGTCCAGCACGGCAGGTCGGCGAGCAGCGCCTGCGGCAGCCCGGCCGTCCACTGGCTGGCCGAGCGGGTGCACAGCCCCGAGACCGGCACCGGCGGGACGTACGCGCGGCCGTCCTCGACCTCGCCCTGCGTCAGGACGCCGATCCCGCCGCCCGCGGCGGCCGAGCCGGTGAGCCGGAACGACTCGGCGTGCTGCTCGCCCATCCAGCGCTTCGCGTGGGTCCACTCGCCGCTGCCCTGCTCGTAGTACGTGATCGGCGCGATGTCGGAGTCCAGCGTCGGGTCGGGGACGCCGCGCACGTAGCGGTCGAACCAGCGCAGCTGCAGCTCGCTCAGGCTGCCGTACCCGGCGTCACCGATGTCGGTGGCCGCAGAGCCCTCGAGGTGGTCCCACGGGCCGATGATCATCTTCACCGGCACCCCGCGGCGCTGGAGGTTCTCGAACAGCAGCGGCGTGCCGCGCTGGAAGATGTCGAACTCCCCGCCGACGAGGAACGTCGGCACCTGCACCTTGTCGATGACCCGCTCCGGGGAGCGGTCGCGGTAGAACTTCCCGTCGTACGCCGCGTCGCCGCCGGTCACGGCCTCCAGCATCAGCGGGAGCGTGAACGTCGCCGCCGCGCCCAGGTGGTCGACGAGCGCGCCGAAGCCCGACTCCGGGTCGGTCGCCGTCACCGCCGGCGGGATGATCCCGGTGCCGGTCACCAGGCCGAGCCACAGCGGGATGAAGCCGACGTCGATGGCGCCGCCGGAGGCGACCACGTCGCGGTAGACGTCGTACGCCGGCACCTGCGGGAAGATCGCCTTGAGCCCCTTCGGCCGGGCGCCGGCCGCGAAGATCTGGCTGATCCCGAGATACGAAGGCCCGCTCATGCCGACCCGGCCGTTGCTCCACGGTCGCTGGCGCGAGTGCGCCCACTCCACGATCTCTCCGGCGTCGCGGTCCTCGCGCCGGTCGAACGCGGCCCACCTGCCCTCGGAGCTGCCGGTGCCGCGGGCGTCGACCGTGAGCTGGGCGTAGCCGCGCTGCACGAGGTAGCTGGGGCTGCCACCGGTCAGGCCGCCGCTGAAGCTGCCGGCCGACTTGTTGTAGGCCGTGATCGTGACGATCACCGGGAACCGCTTGTCGACCGGGTTGCCGTCGGCGTCCGCGGGCAGCTCGAGGTCGCCGCGCAGCACCGTGCCGTCCGACATCGGGATCGCCAGGTCGGTCTGCTTGACCGTGCTCGGGTAGAGGGCCGGACGCGGCTCCCAGCCGGTCGTCGACTGCGGCGCGGCGCTGTGGGCCGGACCCGAGGAGGCGAGCGTCGGGAGCGGGCTCACGAGGAGCCCGGCGACGAGCGCGGCAGCGACACGGGTCAGGATCCGGTGGCTCATGCCGGACCAACGAGATCTTGTAACGCCGGGTTACGCGTCTTCCCAGGGGGCTCGATCAGATCGGGCGCGGCCCCCAGCGCACCAGCTGCGTGACGTGCTCCGGGTTGAGCTCGTCCAGCGACGCAACGCCGAGCAGCCGCATGGTGCGGGTGATCTGGCCGGTGAGGATCTCGATCATCCGGTCCACGCCGGGACGGCCGCCGGCCATCAGGCCGTAGAGGTATGCGCGCCCGACCAGCGTGAACGTCGCGCCGTGCGCGAGCGCGGCGACGATGTCCTGGCCGGACATGATCCCCGTGTCGAGGTGCACCTCCACCTCGGACCCGACCGCCTTGACCACCTCGGGCAGCAGGTGGAACGGCACCGGTGCCCGGTCGAGCTGGCGGCCGCCGTGGTTCGACAGCAGCACGGCGTCCACGCCCGCGTCGGCGAGCCGCCGGGCGTCGTCGACGGTCTGCACGCCCTTGACCACGACCTTGCCGGGCCACTGCTCCTTGATCCAGGCCAGGTCGGCGTACGTCACCGTGGGGTCGAACATCGTGTCCAGCAGGTCGGCGACCGTGCCCGACCAGGCGTCGAGCGAGGCGAACGCCAGCGGCTCGGTGGTGAGGAAGTTCCACCACCACTCCGGCCGCGGGATCGCGTTGAGGACCGTGCGCGGGGTCAGGGTGGGCGGGATCGTCATGCCGTTGCGCACGTCGCGCAGCCGCGCGCCGGCCACGGGGACGTCCACCGTCACCAGGAGGGTGTCGTACCCGGCCTTCGCGGCCCGGTCGACCAGCGCCATCGACCGGTCGCGGTCCTTCCACATGTAGAGCTGGAACCAGTGCCGCCCACCGGGCGCCGCCGCGGCGACGTCCTCGATCGACGTCGTGCCCATCGTGGAGAGGGAGAACGGGATCCCGGCGGCAGCCGCCGCCTGCGCCCCGGCGACCTCGCCCTCGGCGTGCATCATCCGGGTGAACCCGGTCGGCGCGATGCCGAACGGCCACGCGACGCGCTCGCCGAGCACGACCCGCGAGGTGTCCACCGTCGACACGTCCCGCAGGATCGCGGGGTTGAACTGCACGTCCGCGAACGCCTCCCGCGCCCGCGCCAGCGACACCTCGCCGTCGGCTGCGCCGTCGGTGTAGTCGAACGCCGCCTTGGGCGTACGCCGCTTCGCGATGACCCGTAGGTCGTCCAGGGTCAGCGCCGCGGCGAGCCGCCGCTTGCGCCCCGACATCGTCGGCTTCTTGAACTTCAGCAGGGGCCGCAGGTCACGGGGCTTGGGCGCTTGCCGCTTCATCGGTCAACTCCATCACGTCGGGCGGCGACGCGCGACTCGGCGGCGTCCCAGTCGAGCCCCGGACGAGGCTCGAAGCGGCGCACGTCGTGCGTGCGCCGGATCAGCGCGCGCATCGCGCCGAGGTCGGGCAGGTCCGCCCCGAGAGCGCGGGCCTGCACGAGTCCGTTGCCGAGCGCGGCCGCCTCGGCCGGCCCGGCGAGCACGGGGACGCCCAGGGCGTCGGCGGTGAGCTGGCACAGCAGCGCGTTCTGCGAGCCGCCGCCGACCAGGTGGACGACGTCGACGTCACGCCCCGCGAGCTCGGCGGCGGTGCGGATGTTGCGCCGGTAGGCGAGCACCAGGCTGTCCACGATGCAGCGCGTGATCGCGACCGGCGTGCGCGGGATCGGCTCACCGGCCTCCTGGGCGAGCTGCTGGACCCGCGCGGGCATGTCACCCGGCGTCAACAGCCGCGGGTCGTCGATGTCGATGACCGTGCGCAGCGCGGGCGCCTCGGTCGCGCCGGCGAGCAGGCCCGGGAGCGTCACGTCCCGGAGCCGCTTGTCGGCCCACGTGCGCACCGACTCCGAGAGCACCCACAGCCCCATCACGTTCTTCAGGAACCGGATGGTGCCGTCGACGCCGCCCTCGTTGGTGAAGTTCGCGACACGGGCCGCCTCCGTGAGCACCGGCGACTCCAGCTCGAGCCCGACGAGCGACCACGTGCCCGAGGAGATGTACGCGAACGACTCCTCCTCCGCGGGGACCGCGACCACCGCGGACGCCGTGTCGTGCGAGCCGACCGCGATGACGGGTACGCCGGCGACGCCGACGTACTCCGCCACCTCGGCCAGCACCGGGCCCACCACAGACCCGGGTTCGCGCAGCGCCGGCAGGACCGCGCCGGGCAGTCCGAGCCGCTTGGTCAGGTCGAGTGACCAGTCGCGCGCGCGAACGTCGTAGAGACCGGTCGTGGAGGCGTTGGTGCGCTCGGCACCGACCTCGCCGGTCAGCCAGTAGGTCAGCAGGTCCGGGAGCAGCAGCAGCCGCTCCACGCCGTCGAACGACCCCTCGGAGACGAGCTGGTAGATCGTGTTGAACTGCAGCTGCTGCAGGCCGGTGATGCCGTACAGCTCCGCGTCCGAGACGGTACGCCGCACCTGCTCCGGTACCCCGTCCGTGCGCCGGTCCCGGTGACTGCGGGGGTTGCCGAGCAGCCGGCCGCCGGCACCGAGCAGGCCGTAGTCGATCGCCCACGAGTCGATGCCGATGCCGTCGAGGTGCCCGGTGCGGGCGACCTCGCGGACGCCGGCGAGCACCTCGCGGTGGATGCCGAGGACGTCCCAGAACAGGCCACCGTGCACGGGGACGGCGCCGTTCGGGAACCGGTGCAGCTCCTCGAGGTGCAGCGTCCGCGCGCCGACCCGGCAGGCCATGACGCGGCCGCTGGTGGCCCCGAGGTCGACCGCGGCGACGCGGATGGGCTCAGTCATCGGATGGATCCGTTCGGTGTGGTGGTTTCGAGGCTCGTCGCTGGCGCTCCTCGCACCTCAACCACCGAGACGGTGGTTGAGGTGCGAGCGAAGCGAGCCTCGAAACCACCCCTGCCGTGTTCGGTCATCGCAGGAAGGCCGCCGCCACGCCCGCGTCGACCGGGATGTGCAGGCCCGTCGTGTGGCTGAGCTCAGCCGAGCAGAGGACGAAGACCGCGTTGGCGATGTTCTCCGGCAGCACCTCGCGCTTGAGGATGGTGCGCTGCGCGTAGAACTTGCCCAGGTCCTTCTCCTTCACGCCGTAGACCGCCGCGCGGTTGGCGCCCCAGCCGCTGGAGAAGATCCCCGAGCCCTGGACGACGCCGTCGGGGTTCACGCCGTTGACCTTGATGCCGTGCTCGCCGAGCTCGGCCGCGAGCAGCCGGACCTGGTGGGCCTGGTCGGCCTTGGCCGCGCCGTACGCGACGTTGTTGGGTCCGGCGAAGATCGAGTTCTTCGAGGAGATGTAGACGATGTCGCCGCCCATCCCCTGGTCGATCATCGCGCGGGCCGCCGCCTGGGCGACGAGGAACGAGCCCTTGGCCATCACGTCGTGCTGGAGGTCCCAGTCCCGCTCGGTGGTCTCGAGCAGCGAGCGCGACAGCGACAGGCCGGCGTTGTTGACGACGAGGTCGACGCCACCGAACGCGAGCACCGCCTCGTCCACCATCGCCTGCACCGCCGCGGCGTCGGACACGTCGACCTGGACGCCGACGGCGACGTCCGGACCGCCGATCTCGGCGGCCGCGGCCTGCGCCTTCTCCAGCGAGAGGTCCGCGATGACGACGCACGCGCCCTCGGCGGCGAGCTTCTCCGCCGTGGCCCGGCCGATGCCGGACGCGGCACCGGTGACGAGCGCGACGCGCGTGGCGAGCGGCTTCGGCTTCGGCATCCGCTGGAGCTTGGCCTCCTCGAGCGCCCAGTACTCGATGCGGAACTTCTCCGACTCGTCGATCGGGGCGTACGTCGACAGGCCCTCCGCGCCCCGCATCACGTTGATCGCGTTGACGTAGAACTCGCCGGCGACGCGGGCGGTCTGCTTGTTCGCGCCGTACGAGAACATGCCGACGCCGGGCACCAGGATGATCAGCGGGTCGGCCCCGCGCATCGCGGGCGAGCCCTTCACCTTGTTGCGGTCGTAGTAGCCGGCGTAGTCGGCGCGGTAGGCCTCGTGCAGCTCGGCGACCCGGGCCTTGACCTTCTCCAGCGGGGCGTCGGCCGGGAGGTCGACGACCATCGGCTTCACCTTGGTGCGCAGGAAGTGGTCCGGGCACGAGGTGCCGAGCTCGGCCAGGCGGGGGTGGTTGCGGCTGGCGAGGAAGTCGAGCACGACCTTGTCGTCGGTGAAGTGGCCGACCATCGGGCGGTCCTTCGACGCGACGCCGCGCAGGGTGGGGGCGAGCTCGGCGGCGCGGGCGCGGCGCTTGGCGGGGCTGAGCGGCTCCCACTTCTTCACGCGCGGGCCGAAGGGCTCCTTCTTGGAGTTCGCCTTGATGTACTTCTCGGCGGTCCGGATGATCCAGAGCGAGTTCTTCTCGCACTTCTCGCTGGTGTCGCCCCACGCGGTGATGCCGTGACCGCCGAGGATGCAACCGATCGCCTTCGGGTTCTGCTCCTTGATCGCGGCGATGTCGAGGCCGAGCTGGAAGCCGGGGCGGCGCCACGGCACCCACACGACCTTGTCGCCGAAGATCTTCTGCGTCAGCGCCTCGCCGTCGGCGGCGGTCGCGATCGCGATGCCGCTGTCGGGGTGCAGGTGGTCGACGTGGGCGGAGTCGACGAGGCCGTGCATCGCGGTGTCGATCGACGGTGCGGCGCCGCCCTTGCCGTGCAGGCAGTAGTCGAACGCCGCGACCATCTCGTCCTCGCGGTCGATGCCCGGGTAGACGTCGACCAGCGCGCGCATCCGGTCCAGGCGGAGCACGGCGAGGCCGGACTCCTTCAGGGTGCCGAGGTCGCCCCCGGAGCCCTTCACCCAGACGAGCTCGACCGGCTCACCGGTGACCGGGTCGGTCTCGGTGCCCTTCGCGGAGGTGTTGCCCCCGGCATAGTTGGTGTTCTTCGGGTCCGCGCCCAGCCGGTTGGACCGGGCGATCAGCTCCTGAGCTGCATTCGTGGCGGGCGTGCTCATCGTTCAGTTCCATCCTGCCTGCGTACCGCCCACGCGGTCCGCCTCGATCTGCTCCTGGTAGCCGCTCTCGAGGTAGGCCCGCATCGGGTTCGCGGGCAGGCCCCGGCCCTCGCGCCAGGCGGCGAGGTCGGCTCGTACGTCGGTGTAGAAGGCGTCCATGAAGATCTCGTTGGCGAGCAGCACGTCGCCGCTATCCTGGGCCGCGGTCAGCGCGTCACGGTCGACGAGCAGCGCGCGCGCCGTCATCTCCTGCACGTTGAGGACCGACCGGATCTGGCCGGGGATCTTCTTCTCGATGTTGTGGCACTGGTCGAGCATGTAGGCCACGTCGCTGTCCGGGCCGTACGCGCCACCGCGGATGCACTCGAAGAGGATCCGGAACAGCTGGAACGGGTCGGCCGCCCCGACGATGAGGTCGTCGTCGGCGTAGAAGCGGCTGTTGAAGTCGAACGAGCCGAGCTTCCCGAGCCGGATCAGCTGGGCGACGATGAACTCGATGTTCGTGCCCGGCGCGTGGTGGCCCGTGTCGAGGCACACGACGGCGCGCTCGCCGAGGGCGGCCACCTGCACGTACGACGTACCCCAGTCCGGGACGTCGGTGTGGTAGAACGCCGGCTCGAAGAACTTGTACTCCAGCACCAGCCGCTGGTCCTCCGACAGCCGGTCGTAGATCGTGCGGAGGCTCTCGGCCAGGCGGTCCTGGCGGCCACGCATGTCGCCCTGGCCCGGGTAGTTCGTGCCCTCGGCCAGCCAGATCTTCAGGTCGCGCGACCCGGTGGCGTTCATGACGTCGATGCACTCGAAGTGGTGGTCGATCGCCTTCTGCCGGATCTTCGGGTCGGTGTGGGTCAGGGCGCCGAGCTTGTAGTCGTCGTCCTGGAACGTGTTGGAGTTGATCGTCCCGAGCCGGATGCCGAGGTCCTCGGCGTACCGGCGCAGCGCGGTGTAGTCGTCGTGCAGGTCCCACGGGATGTGCAGCGCGACCGAGGGCGCGAGGCCGGTGAACCGGTGCACGGTCGCGGCGTCGGCGACCTTCTCCTCCACGGTGCGCGGGGTCCCGGGGGTCCCGAACACCTTGAAGCGGGTCCCGGAGTTGCCGTACGCCCACGAGGGCACCTCGATCGCCTGGCCCTCCAGGAGCGGGGCGATCTCGCTGAACGTCTTCATGTCAGGTCACTTCTCTGAGTCGGTGCGGGTGAGCTGGTCCTCCAGGTGGAAGACCTCCTCCAGGACCAGGAACCCCTCGTCGGGGGCCTGGCCGTCGAGCTCCTCGAAGAACTCCCCCATCTCGGCCTGCCAGCGGGCGTTGACCGCGGTGGCGGCCATCCCGGCCTGGGCGGCCGCGACCGAGTCGGGGGTCTCGAAGTAGCCGATGAGGAGACCGTCCTCGCGCAGGAACAGCGAGTAGTTGTGCCACCCGGTCTCGTGCAGCGCCCGGAGCATCTCCGGCCAGACCGCGGCGTGGCGGACCTTGTACTCCTCGATCCGGTCGGGCTTGACCTGGAGCTGGAAGCAGACGCGCGGCATCGATCCGGCCTTCCGTGCGGAGTCGGGTGGGGTGATCTGTGGTGGTGCTGCCGGCCGGCACCGTGGTGGTGGTGACGGAGCGGGCGCCGGCCGGCAGCGGGTATTGCGGGGTTCTCGACAACTGGGCGACTGGGTTTCGAGACGGGCGTCCTCAACCTGGCGCCTGGTCATCTCCCGGAGCGAGCTCCGTGAGATGGGCGCTCAGAAGTCGAAGTCGTCGATGTTCGACTTGTCGAACACGAACGGGTCACCGAGGAGCACGACGCCGTCGGCGCCGACGGTGAACTCGCCGAGGTCGCCGGCCTCGAAGGTGTCGCCCTCCTCGCCGGAGATGTCGCCGTCGACCAGGGCCTGGGCGGCGTAGGCCGCCAGGTAGCCGAGGTCGCCCGGGTTCCAGAGCGCGAACGCGGTGACGGTGCCGTCCTTGACGTAGTCACGCATCTGGTTCGGGGTGCCGAGGCCGGTCAGCGCGACCTTGCCCTTGTACTCCGAGGTCGACAGGTAGCGAGCCGCCGCCGCGATGCCGACCGTGGTCGGCGAGATGATGCCCTTGAGGTTCGGGTGGGACTGCAGCAGGGCCGCGGTCTTGTCGAACGACGTCTGGTCGTCGTCGTCGCCGTACACCGTGTCGACGAGCTCGATGTTCGGGTGGTTGTCGGCGAGCTCCTTCTCCATCATCTCGATCCAGGCGTTCTGGTTCGTGGCGTTCGCCGCGGCGGAGAGGATGGCGATCTCGCCCTCGTCACCGATCTGCTCGGCGATCAGGTCGACCTGGGCCTTGGCGATGCCCTCGGAGGTGGCCTGGTTGATGTAGAGGTCGCGGCACTCCGGGTTGGTGTCGGAGTCGAACGTGACGATCTTGGTTCCGGCCGAGCTGGCCTCGTCGAGCGCGTCGCAGAGCGCCTCCGGGTCGTTGGCCGAGACGATGAGCGCGTCGACGCCCTGCTGGGCGGCGGTGTTGATGAACGGGACCTGCGCGTCCGGGGACGCGGCGTCCGGGCCGACCTCGTCGATCGAGCCACCGAACTCGTCGGCGGCCTTCTCGGCGCCGGCCGTGCTCGTGTCGAAGTACGGGTTGCCGAGGTTCTTCGGCAGCATCGTGATCGCGACGTCGCCGCCACCACCGTCGCCGCTGTCGCCGCCTTCGGAGTCGCTGCCGCACGCGGTCAGCGCCATGCTGGCGGCGAGCGCCAGCGCGGCGAGGGCGGAGATGCGCCCGTTCCGGATCTTCATGGTGCTCACCTTTCGTTGGTGCTATCAGTGGCCGCTGCCGCCTGCCGGCGCTGACCTGGTTCCGAGCTCTGGCCCGAGACGGGTGGGGAGGCGCGGCGGCGGGCCAGCTGGCCCTGCGCCCACGCCAGGAGGCTGGTCGAGATCACCGAGAGCACCAGCAGCGTGCCGATGACGATGTTGATGACGTTGACCGTGTAGCTCTCCAGCCGCATCGCGCTGGAGATGACGCCGATGAGGACGGCGCCGGCGAGCACGCCGTGCAGCGCGCCCCGGCCACCGAAGATCGAGACGCCGCCGAGCAGGACGGCTGCGATGACCTGGAGCTCGAGGCCGGTGGCGTTGTCGCCGCGGGCGCTGCCGAAGCGCAGCGTGTAGTAGATGCCGGCGAACGCCGAGACCGCGCCGGCCATCACGAACAGCCAGAACTTCGTGCGCTCCACGTCGACGCCGCTGAAGTGCGCGGCCTCGTCGTTGAGCCCGATCTCGTAGACGCCGCGTCCGAACGGCGAGAAGTGCAGCAGGCCCACGAAGACCACCGCGAGCACCAGGAACGGCACCAGGATCATCGGGTACGACGAGCCCTCGGTGATCCGCTCCTTCGCCAGGTCGGTCCACTTCTCCGGAAAGTCGGTGACCGCCTTGGTGCCGAGCAGCCCGACCGCGATGCCGCGGTAGAGCGCGAGCGTGCCGATCGTGACGGCGAGCGACGGGAGGCCGACGTACGCCACGAGGAAGCCGTTGAAGGCGCCGCACACCGCGCCGACCAGGATCGCGACGGCGCCGGCGACCGGGATCGACATCCCGGCGTCCTGGTGCAGCACGCCCACGAGCACGCTGCTCAGGCCGACCACGCTCGCGACCGACAGGTCGATCTCGCCGGTGATGATGATCATCGTCATCGGCAGCGCGATCAGCAGGATCGGCGCGATGTCGAGGAACAGGTAGTACATCGTCAACGGGCTGTCGAAGTTCGGCACGTTGGCGTTGGAGTAGAAGAGCACGGCGATCAGCAGCGCGATCACCGCGAACTCGCGGGTGAGGAGCGCGCGGCGCCACAGCGGGCGGGAGTACGCCGGATAGGTGCGCGCGGCCGGTCGGTCCAGGGTCGAGGTCGTCACTTCGCGTTCCTCATCTCGTCACGGGCGGCCACGAGCCGGCGTTCCTCGCGGGCCGAGAAGACCCGGTCGAGCACGATCGCGGCGATGATCAGCGCGCCGACCACGGCCCGCTGCCAGAAGTCGGAGATGCCGACGACGGGGAGCGCGCGGTTGATGGTGACCAGCAGGAAGGCGCCGATCGCGGCGCCCCAGACGGTGCCGCTGCCGCCGAAGATCGCGACGCCGCCGATCACCGCGGCGCCGACGGCCTGGAGCTCCATGCCGTAGCCGGCTCCGGAGCTGATCGTGCCGTAGCGGGCGGCGTACACGACGCCGGCCAGACCGGCGAGAGCGCCGCAGAGCACGAACGCGCTCAGCACACGGGTCCGCACCGGCAGGCCGTAGAGCACGGCCGCGTCGGGGTCGGAGCCGATCGCGTAGAGCTCACGGCCGCCGCGCGCGGTGTAGAGGTAGTAGCCCACCGCGGCGAGCACGACGAAGCCGATGATCGTCAGCACCGGGATCGTGAGGATGGTCTTGGTGCCGAGGTCGAGGAAGCCGCTCGGCATGTCGCCCGGGTTGATCCGGTCGCTGCCGGCCCAGGTGAGGAAGATGCCCCGGTAGATGTAGAGCGTGCCGAGCGTGATCACCAGCGCCGGGACCTTGCCGTACGCCACGAGCGCGCCGTTGACCAGGCCGAGCACGGCGCCCGCCGCGAGACCGGCGAGGAACACCGCCCAGACCGGGATGCCGGGGTACTCGACGAACAGCTTGCCGGTGAGGTACGCCGTCAGGCCGAGCGTGGAGCCGACCGAGAGGTCCACGTTGCGGGTGATGATCACGACCGTCTGGCCGACCGCGAGCAGGAGCAGCAGGGACGGCGTGAGGAGGAGGTCGCGCCAGCCGTCGCTGCTGAAGAGGAAGTTGGGGTTCTTCAGCGTGGTCAGCACGATCACCAGGACCAGCACGGCTGCGACCGAGATCTCGCGGGAGCGGAGCAGGCCGCCGACGGCCCGCTTGGTCGGGGACACCGCGCTGGGCTCGACGAGCAGGGTGTCGCTCATGCCGGCACCTCCTCGGCACTGTGGTGGACGGTGGCGGTGGCCGCGTGCATGACCCGCTCGGGCGTGGCCTCGTCGCGGCTGAGCTCGGCGGTGATCCGGCCCTCGCAGACGACGAGGACCCGGTCGGCCATGCCGAGCACCTCGGGGAGCTCGGAGGAGATCATCAGGATCGCCAGGCCCTGGCCCGCGAGGTCCGACAGCAGCCGGTGCACCTCGGCCTTGGTGCCGACGTCGATGCCGCGGGTGGGCTCGTCGATGATCAGCAGCCGGGGCTCGGTGGCCAACCACTTGGCCAGCACGACCTTCTGCTGGTTGCCGCCGCTCATGGTGGCGGCGTTCATGTCCAGCGCGCTGGTCTTCACCTCGAGCCGGCCCGCCCACGGGCCGGCGGCACGGTTCTCGTCGCGGTTGGTGAGGAGCCCGGCGTGGGTGAGGCCACGGCGGATCACGGCGGCGACGTTGCGGGCGACCGACGCGTCGGTGACCAGGCCCTGCTTGCGGCGGTCCTCGGGGACGAACGCGATGCCGGCGCGGATGGCCGCGCGGGGCTTGTGCGCGGCGACGGCCCGGCCGGACATCCGGACCGAGCCGGCGTCGTACCGGTCGACGCCGAACACGGCGCGGGCGATCTCGCTGCGGCCGGCGCCCACCAGGCCGGCGAGGCCGACGATCTCCCCGGCGCGGACGGTGAACGAGACGTCGTGGAACGTGCCGAGCGAGCTCAGGCCCTCGACCTCGAGCACGACGTCGCCGATCTCGGCAGGGGCCTTGGGGAACAGCTCGGCGACCTCGCGCCCCACCATCCGGGAGACGATCTGGTCGATCGACGTCTCGGCGACCGCGTCGGTGGAGACGTACTCCCCGTCGCGCATCACGGTGACGGTGTCGCAGAGCTCGAAGACCTCGTCGAAGCGGTGCGAGATGAACACCAGCGCTCGTCCCTCGTCGCGCAGGCTGCGCGCCACGGCGAACAGCCGCTCGACCTCGACGCCCGACAGCGCCGCGGTCGGCTCGTCCATGATCAGCACGCTGGCGTCGAGGGAGATGGCCTTGGCGATCTCGATGATCTGCTGGTCGGCGATCGACAGGCCACGCGCCGGGCGGCGCGGGTCGATCGCCACGCCGAGGCGGTCGAAGAGGTGCCCGGCCTCGGTGTACATCGCGGCCCGGTCGATGCGGCGACCGCGGCCGAGGGGCTGGCGGCCCATGAAGATGTTCTCGGTGACCGAGAGGTCCGGGAACAGCGTCGGCTCCTGGTAGATCACCGCGACGCCCGCCGCCTTGGACTCGGCGGTCGAGCCGAAGTCGACGTCGGCTCCGTGCAGCTGGAAGACGCCGGCGTCGCGGCGGTGCACGCCGGCCACGATCTTCACCAGCGTCGACTTGCCGGCGCCGTTCTCGCCCACGAGGGCGTGGATCGAGCCGGGCTCGACCGCGAGGCTGCCGGAGCGGAGTGCGACGACGGCTCCGAACGACTTCGCCACGTCGCGCAGCACGAGCGCGGGGCTGTCGGACATCGGGTCTCCCTCAGGATCGGGGGTTGAAACGATTTGTTGAAAGGTTTCAATCTTGTGACGTCAACGTAAGTGGCGACCGTCACAGGAGTCAACACATTCCGGCGAAATTTCCTCGGACACGATTCGGCAACGGGCGTCCGGGCCAGGCCGTATCCTCTGCTTGATCGTTTCAAGGAGGGAGGGCGCATGGTCCGCAACGCCTCGGTCAAGGACGTCGCTGCGGCCGCCGGTGTCTCCCTCGGCACGGTCTCGAACGTGCTGAACCGGCCGGACCGGGTCAGCCCCGACACCCGCGAGCGCGTGCAGCGCGCGATGACCGAGCTCGGATTCGTGCGCAACGAGTCGGCGCGCCAGCTGCGGGCCGGCACCAGCCGGACCCTCGCCTACGTCATGCTCGACGCCAGCAACCCGTTCTTCACCGACGTCGCCGCCGGCATCGACGTGGCCGCGGAGGCCGCGGACCTGTCGCTGATGCTGTTCAACAGCCGCAACTCCTCCGACCGCGAGCACTCCCACCTCGCGCTGCTCGAGCAGCAGCGGGTGCAGGGCGTGCTGGTCACGCCGGTCGACCCGGACTCGGCCGCCCTCGACGAGCTCGCCCAGCGCGGGACGCCGGTCGTCGTGGTCGACCGCACCCGCGCCGACCAGTCGTTCTGCTCCGTCGCGGTCGACGACGTGCTCGGCGGGCGGCTCGCGATCGAGCACCTCCTCGACCGCGGGCACGTGCGGGTCGCCTTCGTCGGCGGGCCGGCCACGCTCGGCCAGGTCCGCGACCGGCGCCAGGGCGCCCGCGCCGCCTGGAAGGCCGCCGGGCTCCCCCGCGAGGACCTGGTCGAGATCGCCACCACCGGGCTCGACGTCGCCCAGGGCCGTGAGGCCGGGCAGCGCCTGGCGGGCATGACCGCGAAGCGCCGGCCGACCGCGGCGTTCTGCGCCAACGACCTGGTCGCGCTCGGCCTGCTCCAGCAGGTGATCGGCGCCGGCCAGCACGTGCCCGACGACCTCGCGATCGTGGGTTACGACGACATCGAGTTCGCCGCCGCGGCCGCCGTACCTCTCACGTCCGTGCGCCAGCCGCGCCAGGAGCTCGGCCGCACCGCCGCCGAGCTCGTGCTGGACGAGGCGACCAACCCTGCGCACGACCACCGGCAGGTGCTGTTCACCCCCGAGCTGGTCGCGCGGGCCTCGACGCTCGGCTGATCTCCCGTCTCGACGACAAATAGGCCTTGCCCCGGAGACGCCGCAGGCGGATCGTGAGGTATGGCCAAGACGATGGTTCCCGACGGCCTCCCGGTGCTCTCCCGCGGGAAGCACCGGACGCCGCGCTCGGGCGCGTGCTTCATGGAGATGGCGTCGGTGCTGGCCGGCGAGAAGTGGAGCGACCAGCCGCAGTGCACGCATCCGCTGCTGGGCGGGCTCGCCCGGCTGGTCAACGACAGCATCAGCGACACCGGCCGCCGCGAGCTGGTCGAGCACATCCCGTCCGTGGTCGGGGTGCGCGGCGAGGGGCTCGGCTGGGAGGTCTCGCTGGTGGCGGCGGTGGCGGTCGAGGCCATCCTCGACGTGCCCGAGGAGCGCCAGCGGGCACTGGCCTCCGGGCTGATCCGCTGCGAGGAGCTCGCCGTCGCGCTCGGTCCCGGACAGGTGCACGGGGTCGACGCGATGCGTCAGGCGCTCGCCGACGTCCCCCTGGCGGTGCGGTGGTCCCGGCGGTACCTGACGCCCGGGCCGATCACGTCCAACCAGTTCCGCCGGAACACCGCACCGACGATGATCCGCTGCTCGGTCCTCGGCATCGCCACCGGCGCCTCGGCCGACCCGGATGCCCGGCTGCGCGACCTGCTGGTCACCGGCATCGACGCCGCGCGCCGTGGCTCCGAGCCCTCGGTGCGCGCTCCGCACGCGGAGGTCCTGCGCGGCTAGGTGCGGTGCTGGGCTCGATGCTGGGCCGCCAGGCGCACGCCGGCGTTCGGGGCGCCGTAGCCGTCGTACCCGCCCCGCCGCTGCACGACCTCGAAGAACACCCCGCCGATGGTCGCGGTGTAGAAGTGCGTGAAGTCGCCGCTGGCGTCGCGGTCGTAGAGGAGTCCGAGCTCGGCCATCGTCTCGATCTCGTCGTCGGGCAGGCCGAACCGGGCGACGAGGTCGTCGTAGTAGTTGCGCCCGATGCCCAGGGGCTCCAGGCCGCGAGCGACCGCCCGGCGCGCGACCGCGACCACGTCGTCGGTGCGGAACGCGACGTGCTGGGGGAAGCCCGCCGCGGACTCCCACACCAGCGGGGCGACGTTCAGCGCGATCCGGCACGAGCCGGCCGCCGAGCGCAGCACCTGGCTGCGCACCAGCCCGTTCGGCGCGGGGACCTCCTGGCCGGCGTCGGCACGCAGGCCCAGGACGCTGCTGTAGAACAGCACGGCCTCGTCGAAGCTCTGCCACGGCTGGGCGAGGTTGACGTGGTCGATCCCGGTCAGCAGCGCCGCTCCCGGCTCGTGGCCGCCCGCGAACTCCGGCACCCAGGACGCGTCGACCACCGCGGACGAGGCACCGAGGAACACCTCGGTCCCGTCGGGCGCCGCGAACGCGGGCAGCTCCTGCTCGTCGGCGAGGGTACGGCGGTAGACGGTCGGCGCCCGCAGCGCCGTCGCCCGCGCGGCGGAGGTCGGCGGCGAGGTCACCTCGAAGCCGACGGCCGCCAGGGTCGGCGACCGGTCGCGCGCGTGCTGCTCGTTGCAGACCACCCGGGCCGGGCCCTCGGTCCAGAGCCGGGCGTCCTTGCTGCGGTGACGGCCGCGGAACGTGAAGCCGAGCTGGCCGAGGAGGACGTCGACGTCGCCGGTGTCCTCCGCGCGCACCTCGACGAAGTCGAAGCCGGTCGGCTCGGCGACCTCGGGCAGCGGGTGGGTGCCGGCCACGTCCTCCAACCAGGTGAGGGAGCGGCGGGCCTGCCGCGCGGTGCGACGTACGTCGGTCTGGCGGAAGACGTCGTTGAAGACCTCGAGCGACAGCGGACCGTCGTACCCGGTGCGCAGCACGTGCCCCAGGAAGGCGGCGAGGTCGAACGCGCCCTCGCCCGGGAACAGCCGGTGGTGACGCGACCACGACAACACGTCCATGGTCAGGGCGGGCGCGTCCGCGAGCTGGAGGAAGAACACCTTCGCGCCCGGGATCTGCTCGATCGCCGCCGGGTCGTGCCCCCGGGACAGGATGTGGAAGCTGTCGAGGCACACCCCGACCGCGGGATGGTCGGCGAGCTCGACGATGCGCCACGCCCGGCGGTAGTCGTCGACGTAGCGACCCCACGCCAGTGCCTCGTACGCCAGCCGCACGCCGTGCGCCGCCGCCTCGTCGCCGAGCCGGCGCAGCTGGTCGGCCGACACCTCGTCGTCGTCGACGGTGGCGGTCGCGACGTTGCTGCAGACCAGCATCGTGTCCGTGCCCAGTCGCTGCATGAGCCGGAACTTCGCCCGGGCCCGCCGCAGGACGAGCGCGAACTCCTCCTCGCTCACGCCCTCGGCGTCGCGGAACGGCTGGTAGAGGTCGAGGGTGAGACCGAGCCGGGCGGCGAGGGCCGCGACCTCCTCGGGGCTCTCCGGGGAGGCGACCAGGTCGGGCTCGAAGACCTCGACACCGTCGAAGCCGGCGTCGGCCGCTGCGCGCAGCTTCTCGGACAGGGTTCCGCTGAGGCAGACGGTCGCGATGGAGGTCCGCATCGTCACTCCACCGGCGCCGACGGGGTCAGCAGCCGCGCCGGGTTGGCCACGAGCAGCTGGTGGACCTGCGCCTCGGTCACCCCGCCGACGAGCAGCGCGGGGACGATGCGGCGCGAGATGTGCTCCATGTTCCAGTGCGGCACGTGCGCGGCCCGCCACGACGGCGGCGTCACCCGGCTGAAGAACGCAGCATCGTGGGACAGCACCATCCGGTCGGCGTACCCCTCGGCCAGGAGCGCCAGGACCGTCGCGGTCCGCCGGTCGTCGGGCAGCACGTGCTCCATGCCGAAGCGGTCCATCCCGATCGTCGCGCCCGCGTCCATCAGCTCCCGCAGGTAGTCGAGGTCCTCGGAGTCACCGCAGTGCCCGATCACGAGCCGGTCCGGTGCGACGCCGCGCTCGACGAAGAACGCCAGCTGGTCGCGGCCGTTGCGCGACGGCGCGTGGCTGTGGGTGGTGATCGGCACGCCGGTACGCCGGTGCGCGGTGGCGGCGGCCTCCATCACGTGCCGGACGTCGGGCGTGATCCCGGGCTCGTCGGTGACCACCTTGAGCATGCCGGCCCGGACCCCGGTGCGGGCGATCCCGACCTCGATGTCGCGCAGGAACAGCTCGACCAGGGGGTCCGGCCCGCCCACGAGCCGGCCGGGGCCGTGGGTGCGGAAGTACGCCGGCAGGGTGTCGGCCGTGTAGTAGCCGGTCGATGCGACGAGCTGGACCCGCACCCGCTCGGCGATCCGGCGGACGCGGGCGACGTCGCGACCGAGACCGAGCACGGTGAGGTCGACGACCGTGCGGACCCCGAGGTCCCACAGCCGGTCCAGCCCCACCACCGCGGTCTCGATCGCGGCGTCCTCGCACCACTCGGGATGAGGGAAGTCGAGATCGAGCTCGGGGTGACCCACGAAGACGTGCTCGTGGATCAGGGTCGTGCCCAGGTCAGCGGGCGCGACCGGACCCCGGAAGGTCTCGACCTCCCCCGATGTCACTGCGACTCGCTCCGGATCGCCTCGTAGACCGCGAGCTGCTCCTCGTTGAAGTTCTCGCGCAGGTACGCGTCGGCCTGGCTGCGGAACGCCTCGACGTCGACGTCGTCGACGACCTCCATGTCGCCGCTCTCGGTCCACTCGGCGAGGGTCGCCTCCTCGTCCTCGGCGACGCAGTCGGGAACCTGCGCCTCGGCCGTGTCGACCGCGGCGGTCAGCGCCTCCTGCTGCTCCTCGGACAGCTCGCCCCAGGAGTCGCCGCCGATGATCACGAGGTTCGAGTTGGCCTGGTGGTTGGACATCGAGATGTAGTCCTGGACGTCCTGCAGGCTGCTCGCCGCGATGTTGGTGATCGGGTTCTCCTGCCCGTCGACCGTGCCCTGCTGGAGGGCGAGGAAGAGCTCCTCGTAGGCGACCTCGGTGGCGTCGGCACCGAGCGCCTCGGCGTTCATCAGGTACTGCGGCGAGTTCGGGAAGCGCATCCGCAGGCCGTCGAGGTCACCGGGCTCCCGGATCGGCTCGTTGGCGGTGAACTGGCGCATGCCGGCCGACCACGCCCCGAGGGTGTGGACCCCGGCCTCGTCCTCGAAGCCCTGGAGCAGCTCGTCGGAGGCGTCGCCGTCGAAGTAGCGCGCCAGGTGGTCGCTGTCGTCGAACGCGTACACCGCGTCGAGCGTGGCCACCGGCTCGTAGACCGCACCGAGGGCGGAGGCGCCCTGGATGTCCATGTCGATGTCGCCGGAGACGACCGAGGCGATCCGGTCGGCGTCGGCGCCGAGCTGGCTCGCCGGGAAGATCTCGATCGTCACGCCAACGTCGGCGGCGGCGATCTCGTCGGCGATCACCTGAGCACCGCAGCGGTGCTGCGGCTGGTCCTCCGTGTAGCTGTGGGCCAGCTGGAGGGTGACGTCGCCACCGTCCTCGCCGCCGCCACCGCCGTCGCTCTCGTCGTCGCCACAGGCGGCGAGCGCCAGTGGGAGGGCGAGCGCGCACGCCGCGAGCGCGGCGCTCCTTCTCTTCGTACCCCGGCTTCGCAGTGCCATCATCGGTTCCTTTCTCCAGTGGTGTCCCGAGAGGTGCTCGTCTCAGCGGCGACGAGCTCGTCGAAGTCGCGCAGCATCGCCGCGCGGTCGGCCGTGCGGCCGGTGATCAGCTCGAAGGCGTCGGCGGCCTGGTGCACGGCCATGCCGGCGCCGGTGAGCACGGTGCAGCCGGTGGCGCGAGCCTCGGCCAGGAGGGCCGTCTCGAGCGGCCGGTAGACGATGTCGGCCACCCAGAGGTCCGGCCGGAGCAGCTCCCGCGGCACCGGCGAGCCGGGGTGCGCGGCCATGCCCATCGGGCTGGCGTTCACCAGGCCCGCGCTGCCGGCGAGGGCGTCGCCCAGACCGTCCCTGGTCGGCGCCACGGTCTCGACCTCGACGGCGTGGCCGTCGAGGGTGGCGGCCAGCGCGGCGGCCCGGACCTGGTCGACGTCGACGACGAGGAGCCGGCGTACGCCGAGGTCCGCGAGCGCGTGCGCGACCGCCGTACCGCCCCCGCCGGCCCCGACCAGCACCACGCTCGCGCGGTCGGCGCCCGGGAGCCCGTCGGCGAAGGAGCGCCGGAAGCCCGTGACGTCGGTGTTGTGCCCGGTGGTCCGGCCGTCGCGGATCAGCACGGTGTTGAGCGCGCCGATCGCGCGCACCGTCGGCGCGGTCTCGTCGACGAGCGGCACCATCGCCTGCTTCACCGGATGGGTCACGTTGAGCCCGTCGAAGCCGAGCTCGATGGCACTCGCGAGGAGACGCTCCAGCCGGGCGGTGTCGATGAGGCCGTCGGGCTGGTCGATGACCTTGTAGACGTAGCGCAGCCCCTGGCGCTCGGCCTCGCGCTCGTGCATCTCGGGCGTGAGCGACGGGCCGACGCCGTGGCCGATCAGCCCGGTCAGCCAGGACCGCCGGCTCACAGCCCGAGCCTCTCGGGCAGGTACAGGATCGCGTCCGGCCAGAGGATGATCGCGACGCACAGCAGCGTCAGCGGCGCCAGGAACGGCAGCGATCCCCAGAAGACCTCCGACATCCGCGCCTTCGCGATCGCCTGGAGCACGAAGATCACCGTGCCGACCGGTGGCGTCAGCAGGCCGATCATCTGCGACAGGATCATCAGCACGCCCAGCGCGATCGGGTCGACGCCGTACTCCGCCGAGATCGGCAGCAGGATCGGGACGGTCAGCGTGAGCACGGCGATCGCGTCGAGCGCGGTGCCGAGCACGAAGGACAGCAGCAGCACGACGAGCATGAAGACGGTCGCGTCGCTGGTCAGGCCGAGCAGCGCCTCGGACGCCTCCTGCGGCACCCGCTCCCGGGCGAAGATGTAGCCCAGCAGGCTGGCCGAGGCGACGATCAGCATGATGCTGCAGGTCGTCACCGTGGTCTCCACGAGCACCTTCGGGAGGTCGCGCAGCGTCAGGGTGCGGTAGGCGAACCCGAGCAGCAGCACGTACGCCGCGCCGACCGCGGCGGCCTCGGTCGGCGTCACGTAGCCGCCGAGGATGCCGCCCAGGATGATGACCGGGGCGCCGAGCGGTGCGATCACCCGGCGGCCGGTGACCCACACCCGGTCCCAGCTGAACTCGGTGCGCTCGAGGTCCGGCATCCGCCGGACCCAGAGGAAGACGACCACACAGAGGCCGAGCGCCATCAAGATCGCGGGCCCGACCGACGCCGCGAACAGCGCACCCGTCGAGACGCCGGCGAGACCGGCGTAGATCACGGCCGGGATGCTCGGCGGCATCACGGGGGCGATCAGGGCCGAGGAGCCCACGACGCCGAGCGCGAACGGACGCGGGTAGCCGGCCCGCACCATCGCGGGGATCTGCACCTTGCCGAGCGCGGCGGCGTCGGCGACCGCCGAGCCGCTCATCCACGAGAAGCCGACGCTGACGCCGACGCTCACGTAGCCGAGGTTGCCGCGGACCCGGCCGAGCAGGGCGAGCGCGAAGTCGAAGAGCCGGTCGGCGATGCCCGCGTGGTTGGCGACGCACCCGAGGAGGATGAACAGCGGCACCGCGAGCAGCGGGAAGCTGGCCATCGAGTTCGCGACCAGGCGCAGCGCGAGGCCGGTGGACTGGTCGTTGGTCATCATCCAGACCAGGCACGGCCCGAAGAACGCGAACGCGATCGGCACGCGGATCACCAGCAGCGCGGTGATGAAGAGGCAGAGGACGAGGAGACTCATGCGGTCGGCAACCCTCCGTCGGTGAGCTCGTCGACGTACGACGGCGGCGGCGCGCCGACCAGGGCGTACTCGACCGCGGCGATGAGCGAGCGGACCACGACGCTGACGAACCCGACCATCGAGATCAGGTAGAGCCACGACATCGGCATCCGCATCGCGGGCGACTTGATGATCGCCTGGGTCTCCCAGAGCTCCCAGGCCTCCGCGCAGAGGGCGACACCGATCGCGGCCATCACCAGGCAGGAGATGACCCGGATGACCCGCCGGAGCGTCTCCCCCGGGACCATGTCGACCATCTCGATCGAGATGTGGGAGTCGCTGGTCACCAGCACGCCGGCCACCACGAACGTCAGCCAGACCAGGCAGAAGCGGGCCAGCTCGCCGGTCCACGGCCAGCCATCGATGGGCAGGTACCGCTGCGCGGCCTGGAGCAGCACCAGCCCGAAGATCAGCAGCAGCGCGGTCACCCCGAGCGCGAGCTCGCACGCGGTGATCACCCGCGCCGTACGGCGCAGCCAGCCGGGGAGCTGGCGTCCTGGGGACGTGTCGACGGTCACAGCGGCAGAACGTACGGACCCACGACAACCGACGGCAAGGGGTTGCCATCGTGTTGCCAGATCCGGTTTGCTGACGCCGTGCCCGGCCCCACGATCTACGACGTCGCCACCGCGGCGGGCGTCGCGACCTCGACCGTCTCACGCGCGTTCTCGACGCCGGGCCGGGTCTCGGCCGCCACCCGGGAGAAGGTCCTCGCGGTCGCGGCGGAGCTGGGCTACCAGCCGAACCCGCACGCGCGGGCGCTGCTGTCCGGCAAGCACCACACGGTCGCGATGGTGGTCTCCGACATCACCAACCCGCACTACTTCGAGCTGATCCGCGGCGCGGAGATGCGCGCCCGCGTCTCGGAGTACACGCTGCTCCTGGTCAACGCCGAGGAGTCGCCCCGCGTGGAGTGGGAGCAGATCCAGCGGCTCGCCCCGGCCGTCGACGGGTTCCTGCTCGCAGCGAGCCGGCTGCCGGACGAGAACCTGCGCCAGATCGCCGTCCAGCGTCCGATCGTCCTGATGAGCCGCGAGCTCCCGGGGCTGGCGAGCGTGGTGCTCGACCACGTCGAGGGCTGCCGCCAGATCGTCGCGCACCTGTCGTCGCTCGGGCACCGCGACCTGGTCTACCTGGCCGGCCCGCGCAACTCCTGGATGGCCGGGACCCGGTGGGCCGCGCTCAAGGCGGCAGCCGACCAGGTCGGCCTCACGGCCCGGCGGATCGGGCCGTTCACCCCCAAGGTCAGCCAGGGCGGCGCGGCCGCGGACGGCGCAGTCAACGCGGGCACCACCGCGGTCGTCGCGCACAACGACCTGCTCGCGATCGGCGTCATGCAGCGGCTCGCGCAGCGCGGGCTGCGGGTGCCGGAGGACATCAGCGTGGTCGGCTTCGACGACATCTTCGCCGCCGACGTCTGCACCCCCGGGCTCACCACGCTCGGCGGCGCGCACGCCGACCTCGGCCGGGCCGCCGTGGAGCTGCTGCTCACCGCCGGCACCCGGGGACCCGACGACCAGCCGCGCGTCCTGCTGCCGACCGAGCTGGTGCTGCGCGGCTCGACCGGGCCGGTCGCGTAGCGACCCGGCTCCCCGACGGGGCTACTCCAGGTCGTCGTCGGCGTCGTCGACGCGGCCCTGGTAGTCCGAGCTCATCCCCATCGCGCGCAGGCCCCAGAAGGCCAGCGCGGCCATCACGACCACCGCGACCCCGCAGGCCAGGATCAGCGCGACCGTGTCGTTCATGACCCGACCGTACTAGCCGCGGTGCCCGGCGAAGAAGGCCTCCAGCAACGCGGCCGACTCGTCGGCCAGCACCCCGGCGAGCACCTCGGGGCGGTGGTTGAGCCGCCGGTCGCGGACCACGTCCCAGAGGCTGCCGACGGCTCCCGCCTTGGGGTCGAACGCCCCGAACACGACCCGGTCGACCCGGCTGAGGACCGCCGCGCCGGCGCACATCGTGCACGGCTCGAGGGTGACGACGAGCGTGTGCCCGTCGAGGCGCCACTCGCCGCGGGCGCGCGCGGCCTCGCGGAGCGCGACGACCTCGGCGTGCCCGGTGGGGTCGTGCTCGGCCTCGCGCACGTTGCGCCCGCGCCCGACCGTCGTACCGTCCGGGCCGACGACGACCGCGCCGATGGGGACGTCGCCGGTGGCCAGCGCGGCGCGCGCCTCGTCGAGGGCGGCGCGCATCGGCGCCTCCCAGGAAGCCGGCCTCACGCGGAGGTCAGGCCGACCGCGTCGTCGAAGAGCTCGCCGAAGCCGAGCCGCCGCGCGACGTCCGAGAGCATCTCGTCGGGGTAGAGGTCGAAGTCGTCGAGCAGCACGCCCATGTCCATGGCGTGCATGCCGAGGTCACCGAGGAGGTCGAGGTCGCCGGCCGGGGCCTGGTCGTCCTCGTCCTCGGGCATCGGCAGGCCGAGGAACTCGACGGCCGAGCTGGCCAGCTCCCACTCGTCGGCCGCGGTGATGTCGGAGAGCAGCACCCGGGTCGTCGGACCGGCCACCCGGACGATGACGAAGAAGTCCTCATCCATGGCCACCAGACCGACCGCGCCGCCGTCACCGGGGAAGCGGCGCAGCGCGTGCGACAGCTTGTCGACGTCCTCCAGCACGTCGTGGACGAGCTCCTGGACCGTCCACACACCTTCCTCGCGGTAGGCGGCCAGTGCGAAGTCGACTCCGTCGAGCTGGTCGGTCATGTCGGTCCTCCTGTCTCTGCTCGCCTCTCACCCGTCCTCCAGAGTGTCAGACGACCGGGATGCGGCCAACCCCTTTGCCCGTTGCGTGCCCTAGGGTTCGACCATGCGCACGCACGTCGTCGACCACCCGCTCGTCGCCCACAAGCTGACCCACCTGCGCGACGAGAACACCGACTCGCCGACGTTCCGCCGGCTGGCCGACGAGCTGGTCACCCTGCTGGCCTACGAGGCCACCCGCGACGTCCGCGTGGCCCCGCACGAGATCACCACGCCCGTGTCCCCGACGACCGGCGTCACGCTGGCCACCCCCAAGCCGCTGGTGGTGCCGATCCTGCGCGCCGGGCTCGGCATGCTCGACGGGATGATGCGGCTGCTGCCGACCGCGGAGGTCGGCTTCCTCGGCATGATCCGCAACGAGGAGACCCTCGAGGCGTCGACGTACGCCGAGCGCCTGCCCGACGACCTGTCCGGCCGGCAGTGCTACGTGCTCGACCCGATGCTCGCGACCGGCGGCACCCTCGCCGCGGCGATCAAGTTCCTCACCGACCGCGGCGCCGACCACATCACCGCGATCTGCCTGCTCGCCGCCCCCGAGGGCTGCGCGCGCCTCGAGGAGGGCCTCGCCGGCCTGTCCGTCCCCGTCACCGTCGTGACCGCCGCGATGGACGAGCGCCTCAACGAGAAGGGCTACATCGTCCCCGGGCTCGGCGACGCCGGCGACCGGTTGTACGGCGTGGTGGGCTGAGTCCCACCCGTCCCAGGTTTCCCCGGCCCACCGGGGAAACCTGACCTTCTCGGCCGAAGTTTCGGGGCAAAACGTCAGGTTTCCCCGGGTAGCCGGGGAAACCGCCGCCCCCTCAGCCCCCAGGGAAGATCTGCACCTTCCCGGTCGCGATCAGCACCATCAGCGCCACGACGAGCAGGCCGAGCAGGCCGTAGACCCACTCCTTGCTGACCCGGGTCTCGTCCGACTCGGGAGCGTCGTACCGGTGCCCGTCGGGGCGGCCGCGGCGGTCGTCGTCTTCGTCCGTCATGCCCCTCCAACGACGGAGTCGCCCGGACGTCATACGTGACGATCGCCCCAGTGACCGGCTCGTACGACGACCCCGGCGAGCGCCGCCGCTACAGCGCCTTGACCGCGTTCAGCAGCTTGCCGAGCGAGTCCTTCGCGTCGCCGAACAGCAGCGTCGTCTTCGGGTCGAACAGCAGCTCGTTCTCGATGCCGGCGAAGCCGGGGCGCATCGAGCGCTTCATGAACACGATCTGCTTGGCCTCGTCCGCGTCGAGGATCGGCATGCCGTAGATCGGGGCGCCGGGAGTGGTCTTCGCCGCCGGGTTCACCACGTCGTTGGCGCCGACGACGAGCACGACGTCGGTGTGCTTGAACTCGCTGTTGATGTCGTCCATCTCGACCAGCTGCTCGTACGGCACCTGCGCCTCGGCGAGCAGCACGTTCATGTGGCCGGGCATCCGGCCGGCCACCGGGTGGATCGCGTAGTCCACGCGCGTGCCGCGCGCCACGAGTACGTCGACCAGCTCGCGCAGCGTGTGCTGGGCTTGTGCCACCGCGAGGCCGTAGCCCGGCACGATGATCACGCGGTCGGCGTACCCGAGCAGGATCGCGACGTCCTCGGGCCCGGCCGACCTCACCGGCCGGTCCGAGGCCTCGCCGGCGCCGAGCGTCGAGCCGCCCTTGAGCGCGCCGAACAGGATGTTCGCCACGGAGCGGCCCATCGCCTTGGCCATCAGCAGCGTCAGGTAGGTGCCGGACGCGCCGACCAGGGTGCCGGCCACGAGCAGCACGACGTTCGACAGCACGTAGCCGCCGGCCGCGACCGTGAGGCCGGTGAACGCGTTGAGCAGCGAGATCACGATCGGTACGTCGGCGCCGCCGACCGGGAGCACCAGCAGCACACCGACCAGCAGGCCGAGCAGGGCGAGCGCGATGCCGATCCACACGGCGGGCTGGGTCACCGTGAGCACGCCGAGCACGACCGCGGCGACGCCGGACGCGCCGAACACGATCGGCAGGCCGGGGAAGATCACCGGCCGCGACGTCATCAGCTCCTGGAGCTTCGCGAACGTGACGATCGAGCCCGCGAACGACACCGCGCCGACCGCGATCGTGAAGGCGGTGGCGGCGAGCACGAACCAGCTGACGGCGTCCGCGTGCGGGACCATCTCGTGCAGCTCGACCAGCGCGACGAGCGCGGCAGCGCCACCGCCGACGCCGTTGAACAGCGCCACCATCTGCGGCATCTGCGTCATCTGCACCTTCTGGGCGCCGACGACACCGCCGATCGAGCCGACCGCGATCGCGGCGACGATCAGCGGCACGTGCTTCAGGTCGAGGTAGATGAACGGCAGCACGACGGCGACCACCGCGGCACCGGCACCAAGCAGGTTGCCGGCGCGCGCCGTCTTCGGGCCCGAGAGCCCCTTGAGCGCGAGGATGAAGCACACCGCGCAGAGCAGGTTGACCAGCTGCACCCAGGTCGGCATCAGGCGTTCCCGCCCTCGGTCGGGGTGGCGGCCGGCTTCGGCTTCTTGCGCACGAACATCTGCAGCATCCGGTCGGTCACCACGAAGCCGCCGACCATGTTGACCGCGGCCAGCACGATCGCGACCAGCCCGACGACGAGCGCGACGTCGTTGTCGGTGGACCCGGTGACCAGCACCGCGCCGAGCAGGATGATGCCGTGGATGGCGTTCGCGCCCGACATGAGCGGCGTGTGCAGCGTCGAGGAGACCTTCGAGATCACCTCGATCCCGACGAAGACGCTCAGGATGAAGATCGTCAGCCAGACGACGGCCTCGTCCATCAGCTCGCTCCTTCCAGAGCCACACGGGTGGGTTCGTGCCGGATCGCCCCGCCGTGGGTCACGCACGACCCGGTGACGATCTCGTCCTCGAAGTCCGGGGCGAAGGCACCCTCGGCGGTCATCAGCGTGACGATGTTGACGATGTTCTGCGCGTAGAGCCTCGACGCCGGCCCCGGCATCTGCGACGGCACGTTCCGGCCGCCCCAGACCTGCGCGTTCCCGATCCGCACGACCTCGCCGGCGACCGCGCCCTCGACGTTGCCGCCGGACTCGGCGGCCAGGTCCACGACGACCGACCCGGGCCGCATCCGCTCCACCATCGCGGCGGTGACCAGCAGCGGCGCCTTCCGGCCGGGCACCGCGGCCGTCGTGATCAGCGCGTCCGCGTTCGCGACGTACGGCGCCAGCCGCTCCATCTGCAGCGCCGCGCGCT
This sequence comes from Nocardioides caricicola, assembly GCF_039541135.1. Taxonomy (NCBI): domain Bacteria; kingdom Bacillati; phylum Actinomycetota; class Actinomycetes; order Propionibacteriales; family Nocardioidaceae; genus Nocardioides; species Nocardioides caricicola. Next base: position 54,025 of record NZ_BAABFQ010000004.1, read on the forward strand.
CCTCGGTCATCTCCCGGGCGTAGCCGCCCGCGCCCTCCAGCGTGTCCAGCTCGAGGTCGATCGCCTGCGCGCCCATCGAGCGGATCTCCTCGGCGGCGGCGGCGCGCACGTCGTACGCCTTCACGACCGCGCCGAGCCGCTTGGCGGTCGCGATCGCCTGGAGCCCGGCGACGCCGGCGCCCAGCACCACGACCTCGGCCGGCGGGACCGTGCCCGCGGCGGTCATGTTCAGCGGGAAGAAGCGGCGCAGCATCCCGGCCGCGACGATCGCGCAGCGGTACCCCGACACGAGCGCCTGGGACGACAGCGCGTCCATGGACTGCGCGCGGGAGATGCGGGGCACCAGCTCCATCGCGAACGACGTCACGCCGCCGTCGCGCAGGGCCGTGACGATCTCGGGCTCCTGCCCCGTCGGCAGGAACGACACGGTGGCCGCGCCGCTGCGCAGCCGGCGGACCACGTCGGTCGCGGGCGGCTGCACCGCCACCAGGACGTCCGCCTGCTCGACGGCGTCGGCGGCGACGCCCGCGCCCGCCGCCTCGTAGTCGGCGTCGGCGATCAGCGCGTGCTCGCCCGCACCGGGCTCGACCAGGACGTCGTACCCGAGTCCGGTCAGCTTGCCGACCAGCTCGGGCACCATCGCCACCCGGGCCTCGCCGTCCCTGGTCTCTCTCGCCACCGCGATCTTCACCCGTCGCAACCTAGCCGAGTCCGAGGCAACTTCTGGGACTTCGTAGGGTGGCGAGGTGAGCACCAGTCCCCGAAGCGGCGCCTCGAGCGAGGAGGACTTCCGCCGCTTCATGCTCGAGCACCGCTTCGGCATGGACGAGGTCGTCACCAAGCTGAACATCCTGCGCGACGAGTTCCTGCACCTGCACGACTACAACCCGATCGAGAGCGTCACGTCCCGGCTGAAGTCGCCGGAGAGCCTGCTCGAGAAGATCCAGCGCAAGGGCCTCGACCTCGATGCCCACCCGTCGTTCGACGAGGTCCGCGAACGGGTGGTCGACATCGCCGGCGTCCGCGTCGTGTGCAGCTTCACCTCGGACGTCTACCGGGTCTTCGACCTGCTCGCTCACCAGTCCGACGTGCGCATCGTCGAGGTGCGTGACTACATCCTGGAGCCGAAGCCGAACGGCTACCGCAGCCTCCACGCGCTCGTCGAGGTCCCCGTCTTCCTGTCCGAGGGCACCATGCCCGTCGGGGTCGAGGTGCAGTTCCGCACGATCGCCATGGACTTCTGGGCGAGCCTCGAGCACAAGATCTACTACAAGTACCGGCGCGACGTGCCGGCCGAGCTCCTCGCGGGCCTGCGGAGCGCGGCCGAGGCGGCCTTCGCGCTCGACTCCGACATGGAGCGGCTGCACGAGGAGGTGCGCGGCCTCGACCCGCTCCCGGCCGAGGTCGTCGAGGGGATCCGGACCGAGGCGCCGGACGCGTCGCTGCTGGCCGCGCTGCGCCGGATCGGGGCTCAGCCGGACAGCGGGAGCTCCGCGAGCGACTCGTAGCGCGGCCGCCGGCGCGGTCCCTCGCCCAGGTGGGACTCGACCAGCGTGATCCGGTCCGCGACCCAGCGGGGGCCGGCGTAGCCGTCCAGCAGCCGGACCCAGCTCGCGACCTCGTCCGGGTGGCCGAGCCGGGCGACGGTCACGTGCGGCCGGAACCGCTGCCCGTCGACCGGTACGCCGGCCCGGTTGGCCGCGGCCCGGCAGCCGGTCGCGAGCCGGTCGATCTCGGTACGGCCGTGATCCTCGAGGTCGAGGCCGGCCCAGAGCACCCGCGCCCGCGCGGCGTTCGGGAACGCGCCTCCGCCGGCGATCGCGGTCTCGAACGCGGTCCGCTTCGCGGCGGCCCGGCCCAGCCGCTCGACCAGGTCGTCGAGCCGGCGCTCCTCGACCTCGGCCAGGAACGCCAGCGTCACGTGGAGCTGCTCGGGGCCGGCCCAGCGGAACGGGCCCGCGGAACGTCGTACGTCGAGGAACTCGTCGAGGTGCTCGACCGCCTCGGGAGGAGGCACCAGCGCGACGAAGAGGCGCATCAGCCGATCTGGGTGCCGAGGGCGGAGCCGATGCCGAAGGTGACCGCCATCGCGAAGAGCCCGCCCGCGACGTTGCGGGCGACGGCCCGACCGGGGCGGGCGTAGCCGAGGCGGGCGCTGATGAACCCGGTGAACCCGAGGGCGAGGACGACCGCCGCGACCGTCAGCCAGAGCCGGTAGCCCGAGCCGCCGAGCGTCATCGTGAGCAGCGGGAGCAGGGCGCCGATGGTGAAGGAGAGCATCGACGCCCACGCGGCGTGCCAGGGGCTGGAGAGGTCGTCGGGGTCGATGCCGAGCTCGGCCTCGGCGTGCGCGCCGAGGGCGTCCTTCGCGGTCAGCGCCTCCGCGACCTCGAGCGCGAGCTCCTCGCTGAGACCCTTCTCGACGTAGATGCCGGCGAGCTCCGCGAGCTCCTCCTCCGGCTCCTCGCGCAGCTCGCGGCGCTCCTTGGCGAGCAGCGCGAGCTCGGAGTCGCGCTGGGTGCTGACCGAGACGTACTCCCCCGCCCCCATGCTCATCGCTCCCGCGGCCAGGCCTGCGACACCGGCGATCACGATCGCGTTGCGGTCGCTGGTGGCACCGGCCGCGCCGATGACGATGCCGGCCGTCGACACGATGCCGTCGTTCGCGCCCAGGACGGCGGCCCGCAGCCAGTTGAGCCGGTTGTTGAACCCCGACTGGTGCGGCTCGTCCTCGTGCGGGCCGACCGGGACCTCGAGCTCTGCGGTCATGGCTCGATCCAACGCCGTGACGCAGGCGCCTGCAAGCAAGGGCAGCCTGTGCTCACCGGTCCTCCGTCGACACCGTTCGGGGCATCAGGAAGCCCACCACGAGCAGCGCCACCGCGACGACGGCGGACGCGACGAACACCGCGTGGATCGCCGGCTCGAGGACCTCCGGGGTCAGGTTCTCGAGGTCGGGTACGCCGCGGCCCAGGTGGGACGTCAGCACGCCGTTCACGATCGCGCCGAAGGCCGCGACACCGAGCGCGCTGCCGATCGAGCGGGAGAACATCGTCGACCCGGTCGCGACGCCGCGCTGCTGCCACGACACCGCCGACTGGGCGGCGATGATCGCCGGGCTGGCCACCAGCCCGAAGCCCAGCCCCATCACGAAGCACGGCGCCGCCAGGACCAGGATCGAGCTGCCCGGCCCGACGAGCAGCAGCAGGGACGCGCCAGCGGTCGCGACCGCGCCGCCGATCAGCATCGTCGTACGGAACCCGACGGTGAGGTACAGCCGACCGGAGTTCGACGCCGACAGCGGCCAGCCGAGCGCGATCGCGGCGAGCGCCAGCCCGGAGGCGACCGCACCGTGGCCGAGCACGCTCTGGCCGTAGAGCGGGACGTACGTCGTCATGCCCATCATCAGGACGCCGACGATGAGGGTGGTCGTCATCGCCGCGACCACCACGCGATGGCGGAACACCCAGCCCGGGAGCACCGGCTCGGCCGCGCGCCGCTCGACGAGCGCGAACGCCGTCAGCAGCACGGCCGCCGCCGCGAACAGCGCGATGCTCGTGGCCGAGGTCCAGGACCAGCGCACCCCGCCCTCGAGCAGCGCGAGCAGGAGCAGCAGGCCGCCGACGGTGAGCAGCACCGCCCCGGCGTAGTCGATGCGGTGCTGGCGGCGCTCGACGTCCTCGTGGAACCCGCGCCAGAACATCACCGCGGCGGCGAGCCCGACGGGCAGGTTCACCAGGAACACCCAGCGCCACGACAGGTAGTCGGAGAACAGGCCGCCCAGCGTCGGGCCGAGGACGGCGGAGACCGCCCACACGCTGGCGAGGTAGCCCTGCACCTTCGCGCGCTCCTGGACGGAGTAGATGTCGCCGATGATCGTCTGCGCGATCGGCTGCACGGCGCCCGCGCCGACGCCCTGGAGCGCGCGGAACACGATCAGCGACGTCATCCCCCACGCGAGGCCGCACAGCAGCGACCCGACGACGAACAGCCCGACGCCGACCAGCATCACCGGCTTGCGCCCGTACAGGTCAGCGAGCTTGGCGTAGATCGGCACCGTGACCGCCTGCGTCAGCAGGTAGACCGAGAACAGCCACGGGAACTGGGAGAAGCCGCCGAGGTCACCCACGACCGCCGGCACCGCGGTGGCGAGGATCGTCGAGTCGATGGCCACCAGGGACATGCTGAGCATGACCGCGAGGAGGACCGGGCCACGCTCGCTGCGCAGCCCGACACTCGCCCGGCTCACCTCGTTGACTGCCACAACGGTCGCCAACCTACGCCCGGGCCGGCCTTGTTCCCGTCCCGGCCCATGGTTCGACCCGCCCGGGTGTGGGTACTCCTGGTTTGATCGATCCAAGAGGGTGAAGGGGAGGACGCAGTGGAGGTCTGGCCGGGCAGGGCGTACCCGCTAGGGGCGACGTTCGACGGGAGCGGCACGAACTTCGCGCTGTTCAGCGAGGCCGCCGAGCGGGTGGAGCTGTGCCTCTTCGACGCCGCCGGCAACGAGTCGCGCGTCGAGCTCACCGAGGTCGACGCCTACGTCTGGCACTGCTACCTGCCGTCGGTGCAACCGGGTCAGCGCTACGGCTACCGGGTCCACGGTCCGTGGGACCCGGAGAACGGGCTGCGCTGCAACCCGAACAAGCTGCTGCTCGACCCGTACGCCAAGGCGACCGCGGGCGAGATCGACTGGGACCAGGCGCTGTTCTCGTACAACTTCGGCGACGAGGACTCGCGCAACGACGACGACTCCGCGCCGCACATGACCCACGGCGTGGTCATCAACCCCTTCTTCGACTGGGAGGGCGACCGCCGCCTCTCCTACCCGTACAACGAGACGGTCATCTACGAGGCGCACGTCAAGGGCTTGACCCAGCTCCACCCCGACATTCCGGAGGATCTGCGCGGCACGTACGCCGGTATCGCGCACCCGGCCGTCATCGAGCACCTGACCAAGCTCGGCGTCACCGCGCTCGAGCTGATGCCCGTGCACCAGTTCGTGCAGGACAGCACGCTGCTCGAGAAGGGGCTGCGCAACTACTGGGGCTACAACACGCTCGGGTTCTTCGCACCGCACGCCGACTACTCCGCCACCGCGCGCGGCGAGGAGGCCATCGGCCAGCAGGTGCAGGAGTTCAAGGCGATGGTCAAGGCGCTGCACGAGGCGGGCATCGAGGTGATCCTCGACGTGGTCTACAACCACACCGCGGAGGGCAACCACCTCGGGCCGACGCTGAGCTTCAAGGGCATCGACAACGCCGCGTACTACCGCCTGGTCGAGGACGACCAGCGCTACTACATGGACTACACCGGCACCGGCAACAGCCTCAACGTCCGGCACCCGCACTCGCTCCAGCTGTTGATGGACTCGTTGCGCTACTGGGTGACCGAGATGCACGTGGACGGCTTCCGCTTCGACCTCGCCTCGACGCTGGCGCGGGAGTTCTACGACGTGGACCGGCTCTCGACGTTCTTCGAGCTCGTGCAGCAGGACCCGGTCGTGAGCCAGGTGAAGCTGATCGCGGAGCCGTGGGACATCGGTCCGGGCGGCTACCAGGTCGGCGGCTTCCCGCCGCAGTGGACCGAGTGGAACGGCAAGTACCGCGACACCGTCCGCGACTTCTGGCGCGGCGAGCCCTCGCTGGGTGAGTTCGCGTCCCGCATCGCGGGCTCGGCGGACCTCTACGAGCACTCCGGCCGACGCCCGGTCGCGAGCATCAACTTCGTCACCGCGCACGACGGCTTCACGATGCGCGACCTGGTGTCGTACGACGAGAAGCACAACGACGCCAACGGCGAGGACAACAACGACGGGGAGAGCCACAACCGCTCCTGGAACCACGGCGCCGAAGGCCCGACCGACGACCCCGAGATCCAGACCGCGCGCGCCCGCGCCCAGCGCAACTTCATCGCCACCCTGCTGCTCAGCCAGGGCGTCCCGATGCTGCTGCACGGGGACGAGCTCGGCCGCACCCAGCAGGGCAACAACAACACCTACGCCCAGGACAACGAGCTCTCCTGGGTGCACTGGGACGACGCCGACGGCCCGCTGGTCGAGTTCACCGCCGCCGTCTCCCGGCTGCGCCGCGACCACCCGACGTTCCGGCGCAAGCGCTTCTTCACCGGCGGGACCGTGCGGGTGCCGGACGGTGGCGACGGTGACCGGCTCAACGACATCGTGTGGCTCCACCTGGACGGCCGGCCGATGGAGGACGGCGACTGGGACGACGGCGACAAGGCCATCGGGATGTACCTCAACGGGCACGGCATCGCCGGTCGCGACGAGCGCGGCCAGCCGATCGTCGACGACCACTTCCTGCTGTACTTCAACGCCGACGGTGAAGCGACGGTGACGCTCCCGTCCGACGAGTACGCCGAGGCGTGGGACGTCGTCATCGACACCGGCGGGTCCGCCGACGAGGACGGCACGTTCGAGGCGGGTGGATCCTTCACGCTCCCGCACCGCAGCATGGTGGTGCTGCGCGAGCACCGCGCGCCCGAGGTCGAGCCCGACCTGTCGGTCGCCGCGTCGGTGGCTCAGGCCCGGAAGGCCTGACGATGCGCGTCCCGGTGTCGACGTACCGCCTGCAGATCACGCCCGAGTTCGACCTGTTCGAGGCGGCCCGGCGGCTGCCGTACCTCCACGACCTCGGCGTGGACTGGGTCTACCTGTCCCCGCTGCTCGCGTCGGAGCCCGGCAGCCAGCACGGGTACGACGTCGTCGCGTTCGACCACGTCGACCCGCAGCGCGGTGGGGCCGAGGGCCTGGCGACGCTGTCCGCCGAGGCGCGCCGGCTCGGGATGGGTGTGCTCGTCGACATCGTCCCGAACCACGTCGGCGTCGCGACCCCGTCCGCGGACCCGTGGTGGTGGGACCTGCTGCGGCTGGGGCGCGAGTCCGAGCACGCGACCGCGTTCGACGTCGACTGGGACGCCGGTGGCGGCAAGATCCGGATCCCCGTGGTCGGCGACGGCGACGAGGACGCGATCGAGGTCGTGCCGTCCGACTCCGGCGACGGCGAGGTCAGGTACCACGACCACCGCTTCCCGATGGCGCCCGGCACGACGACCCTCGACGAGCAGCACTACGAGCTCGTGAACTGGCACGTCGCCGACGACGGTCTCAACTACCGCCGCTTCTTCGCCGTGAACACGCTGGCGGCCGTGCGGGTCGAGGACCCCGAGGTCTTCGCCGAGACGCACGCCGAGATCCGTCGCTGGTTCGAGGAGGGCCTGGTCGACGGCCTGCGGGTGGACCACCCGGACGGGCTGCGCTTCCCCGGCCGCTACCTCGACGACCTCGCCGACCTCACCGGCGACAGCTACGTGCTGGTCGAGAAGATCCTCGAGACCGGCGAGACGCTGCCGGTGACCTGGGCGACGGCCGGCACGACCGGGTACGACGCGCTCGCGCTCGTGGACCGGGTGCTCACCGACCCCGCCGGCGAGCAGCCGCTGGACGCGCTGGAGGCCTCGCTGCGCGGCGCGCCCGTCGACTGGCACGCGATGGTGCACGACAGCAAGCGCGCGGTCGCGGACGGGATCCTGCACTCGGAAGTGCTCCGGATCAACCGCGAGCTGGACGGCGACGAGCGCACCGAGGACGCCCTCGCCGAGCTCCTCGCCTGCTTCCCGGTCTACCGCTCCTACCTGCCCGAGGGCCGCGAGCACCTCGACGAGGCGTTCGCCCGGGCCCGGGCGCACCGTCCGGACCTGGCCGGGACGCTCGACGTCCTGCTCCCCATCCTCTCGGACCCCTGGGCCCCGGCGGCCCGCCGGTTCCAGCAGACCAGCGGGATGGTGATGGCCAAGGGGGTCGAGGACTGCGCGTTCTACCGCTGGTCCCGGCTCACGTCCCTCAACGAGGTCGGCGGCGACCCGGCGGTCTTCGCGATCGACGTCGACGACTTCCACCACGCGATGACGCTGCGCCAGCGGGACCGGCCGTACGCCATGACCACGCTCTCCACGCACGACACCAAGCGCGGCGAGGACGTGCGCGCCCGCATCACCGTGCTCGCGGAGATGCCCGACGTCTGGGCGGAGGCGCTCGGCGAGCTGCTCCGGCTGGCGCCCGTGCCCGACCCCGGCTTCGGCGCGCTGCTGTGGCAGGCCGTTCTCGGCGCCTGGACCCCGGAGCACCTGCCGGACCTCCCCGCACGGCTGCACGGCTACGCCGAGAAGGCGATGCGCGAGGCCGGGGACCGCACGACGTGGACCGAGCCGGACGAGGAGTACGAGGCGGCGGTGCACCGCGCCGTGGACGCGATCTTCGAGTCCGACGACGTACGCCGCGTGCTCGCCGAGCTGTGCGCCCGGGTCGACGAGCCCGGCCGCGCCAACTCGCTCGCGGCGAAGCTGGTCGCGCTCACGATGCCCGGGGTCCCGGACGTCTACCAGGGCAGCGAGCTGTGGGAGACGTCGCTGGTCGATCCGGACAACCGGCGCCCGGTCGACTTCGACCACCGCGCCGCGGTCCTCGCCGGGGAGGCCGGCGACGACGCCGTCGACAAGCTCCACGTCACCAGCAGCGCGCTGCGGCTGCGCCGCGACCGGCCCGAGCTCTTCACCACGTACGCGCCGGTGCCCGCCCGTGGCCCCGCGGCCGGGCACGTGCTCGCGTTCGACCGGGGCGGCGCGATCACCGTCGCGACCCGGATGCCCGTCGGGCTGGCCGCCGCGGGTGGGTGGGGCGACACCGCCCTCGACCTGCCGCCGGGGCGCTGGCACGACGTGCTCACCGGCGCGTCGACCACCGGCCGGCTCGCCGACCTGCTCGCCACCCACCCCGTCGCCCTGCTGGTGGAGGAGGCCTGATGACTCCCTTCGACGTGTGGGCGCCGAACGCCCGTCGCCTGCGACTGTCGGTGGACGATGAGACCGTCGAGATGTCGAAGACCCCCGGCGACTGGTGGGTCCCGGCGGGACCGATCCCGGACATCTCGGAAGGAGGGGTCGACTACGGCTACCTGATCGACGACTCGGACACGCCGCGGCCCGATCCGCGCTCGCGGTGTCAGCCGGCGGGCGTCCACCAGCGCTCGCGAACCTACGACCCGTCCACGCACGTCTGGAACGACGTGACCTGGACCGGCCGCCAGCTCGCCGGCTCGGTGATCTACGAGCTGCACATCGGGACCTTCACCACGGAGGGCACGTTCGACGCCGCGCTCGGCAAGCTCGGCCACCTGCGCGAGATCGGCGTCGACCTCGTCGAGGTGATGCCGGTCAACGCCGTCAACGGCACCCACAACTGGGGCTACGACGGCGTCGGGTGGTTCGCGGTCCACGAGCCGTACGGCGGGCCCGAGGGCTACCAGCGGTTCGTCGACGGCTGTCACGCGGCCGGCCTGGGCGTGATCCAGGACGTCGTCTACAACCACCTCGGTCCGTCGGGGAACTACCTGCCGGAGTTCGGGCCCTACCTCAAGCAGGGTGCGAACACCTGGGGCGACTACCTCAACCTCGACGGTCCCGGCTCGGCGGAGGTCCGGCGCTACATCCTCGACAACATCCGGATGTGGCTGGAGGACTACCACGTCGACGGGCTCCGGCTGGACGCCGTGCACGCGCTCAACGACGCGTCGCACCAGCACCTGCTGGAGGAGATGGCGGTCGAGGTGGCGGCGCTGTCGGCGCACCTGCGCCGGCCGCTCACGCTGATCGCGGAGTCGGACCTCAACGACACCCGGCTGGTGCGGCCACGCGAGGCCGGCGGCTACGGGCTCGACGCCCAGTGGAGCGACGACTTCCACCACGCGGTCCACGTGGCGCTGACCGGCGAGACCGCGGGCTACTACGCGGACTTCGCCCCGCTGGGGGCGCTGGCCAAGGTGTGCGAGCGCGGGTTCTTCCACGACGGCACCTGGTCGTCGTTCCGCGGGCGCCCGCACGGCTTCCCCGTGGACCTGCGCGCGATGCCGACGTGGCGGCTGGTGGTGTGCAGCCAGAACCACGACCAGATCGGCAACCGGGCGCGCGGCGACCGGATCACCGAGGTGCTCGACGACGACCAGCTCGCCTGCGCGGCGCTGCTGACGCTGTGCGGCCCGTTCACGCCGATGCTGTTCATGGGTGAGGAGTGGGCGGCCTCGACGCCGTTCCAGTTCTTCACCTCGCACCCGGAGCCGGAGCTCGGCAGGGCGACGGCGGAGGGCCGGATCGCGGAGTTCGAGCGGATGGGTTGGGACCCGGCCGTGGTGCCGGACCCGCAGGACCCGGCGACGTTCGAGCGGTCGAAGCTGGACTGGTCCGAGGCGACCACCGGCCGGCACGCCGTGCTGCTGGAGGTCTACCGCGACCTCGCCCGGCTGCGCCGGGAGCAGCCGGCACTGACCGACCCGTCGTTCGCGTCCGTCTCCTGCACCGCCGACGAGGACAGCCGCGTGTTCACGATGCGCCGCGGCGACCTGCTGGTCGCGGTGAACTTCGGCGACGACGAGGCGACGGTCGAGACCGAGGCGAGCGAGGTCCTGTTCGCGACCCCCGCCGGAGCCTCACTCGGCGCGAACGGACTGGTGCTGCCCGCCCACGCCGGCGCGGTCGTGGGCTGAGCGTCACAGGCCCAGGTCGCGCCCGATCAGCTCCTTCATGATCTCGTTCGAGCCGGCCCAGATCTTCGAGACCCGGGCGTCGCGCCAGGCGCGGGCCACGCGGTACTCGTTCATGAACCCGTAGCCTCCGTAGATCTGCACGCAGTGGTCGAGCACGTCGTTCTGCACCTGCGAGGTCCACCACTTGGCCTTGGCCGCGTCGATCGGCGTGAGCTCACCGGCGTCGTGGGCGATGACGCACTGGTCGACGTACGCCTGGGCGACGTCGACGGTCGTGAACTGCTCGGCGAGCAGGAACTTGTTGTGCTGGAACGAGCCGATGCCCTGGCCGAACGCCTTGCGCTCCTTGGCGTACACCAGCGTCTCCTCGAGGATCTGGCGGGCGTGCGCGAGGTTGGAGATCGCGCAGCCGAGCCGCTCCTGGGGAAGCTTCTGCATCATGTGGATGAAGCCGCCGTCGAGCTCGCCGACGATGTCGTCGTCGGTGAGCCGGACGTTTTCGAAGAAGAGCTCGGCGGTGTCGGACTCGTCCTGGCCGACCTTGTCGAGCTTGCGGCCGCGGGAGTAGCCCTCGGCGGTCGCCGGGATCGCGAACAGCGTGATGCCGCGCGCCTTCTTCTCCGGCGAGGTGCGCACCGCGGTGATCACGAGGTCGGCGGAGTAGCCGTTGGTGATGAACGTCTTCGAGCCGTTGATCACCCAGTGCTCCCCGTCGCGGACCGCGGTGGTCTTCAGCGCGGCGAGGTCGGAGCCGCCGGAGGGCTCGGTCATGCCGATCGCGAGGAGGATCTCGCCGGCGGCGACGCCCGGGAGCCAGCGCTTCTTCTGCTCCTCGGTGCCGAGCTCCACGAGGTACGGCGCGGTGATGTCGGCGTGGATGCCCACGCAGGAGCCGAGCGCGGCGTTGACCTTGTTGAGCTCCTCGAACAGCACCGCGTTGAAGCGGTAGTCGTCCGCGCCGGCGCCGCCGTGCTCCTCGGGGATCTCGAGGCCCAGGAAGCCCTGCTTGCCTGCCTCGAGCCAGAACTCGCGCGGGATCGCCTTGTCCGCGGCGTGCTGCTCGACGTGGGGGACGACCGACCGGTCGAGGAACTCCTTCACCGAGGCGCGGAACGCCTCGTGGTCCTCGTCGTAGATGGAGCGCTTCATGGGCGCGATACTACTCTTCGGTAACCAGAGGTCCCGCGGACGGCCCGGGAGCCGGGTTATGGTCCGTGCGATGTCGCCGACCACCACACCCAGCCACAACCGGCTGGACATCCAGGGCCTGCGCGCGATCGCCGTCCTGGCCGTGGTCGCCGACCATGCAGGTCTGTCGGGGTTCACCGGCGGGTACGTCGGCGTCGACGTCTTCTTCGTCGTGTCCGGCTTCCTGATCACCGGGCTGCTGCTGCGGGAGTCCGAGCGCGACGGCCGGATCAGCCTGACGGGGTTCTACGCCCGCCGGGCCCGGCGGATCCTGCCCGCGGCGACGCTCGTGCTGGTCGCGATCGTCACGTACGCGACCCTCGAGCTCTCCTACCGCGCGGTGCAGCGGATCACGACCGACGCGGCCTGGGCCGCGGTGTTCCTCTCGAACGTGCGGTTCTCACGGCTGGGCACCGACTACTTCGCCGAAGGACTGCCGCCGTCGCCGGTCCAGCACTACTGGTCGCTCGCGGTGGAGGAGCAGTTCTACCTGGTCTGGCCGCTGCTGCTGATCCTCCTGCTGCTGGTCGCGCGCCGCCGGCTCGACGTCGTGGCCGGGGTGCTCGGCCTGCTCTGCGCAGCGTCGCTCGCCTGGTCGGTCGTCCTCACCGGCAGCGACGAGACCGCGGCGTACTTTTCCTCGCTGACCCGCGCTTGGGAGCTCGGGATCGGTGCGCTCCTGGCCCTCGCCGGCGCCCGGCTGACGAACCTCGGGCGCGCACCGCGCCTGGTGCTCGGCTGGGCCGGGCTCGCGGCGATCGCCCTCGCCGTCTGGACGTTCGACGCCGCGACCCCGTTCCCCGGGTTCCACGCCCTGCTGCCCGTGCTCGGCACCGCGGCCCTCATCGCCGCCGGGACCGGCAGCGCGACCGGGGGCGCGACCGGGGCCGGGGCCAGCGCCGGCCGCGCGCTCTCGATCACACCGCTGCCGTGGATCGGCGACCTGTCCTACTCGATCTACCTGTGGCACTGGCCGGTGCTCGTGTACGGCGCCGCGCACGCCGGGACCGGCGTCCTGCTGGCGCTCACGCTGCTGCTGTCGCTCGCGAGCTACCACCTCGTCGAGAACCCCTTCCGCAACGGCCGCTGGTTCCGCGGGTCCACGCGGCGCGGGCTGGTGCTCTGGCCGGCGGCGCTCGCCGTGGTCCTGGTCGCGGTCATGGGCGGACGCTCGGTCGCCGACCACCGGCTCGAGGAGCACCTCGGCGAGCTGGAGCAGTACGAGGCGCTGCGCTCCGAGCAGGTGCCGGTCCGAGACGAGCTCGCCGTCTCGCTCGAGCTCGCCGACAGCGAGGCTCCGGTCGCGTTCCCGCTGGAGAGCATCGGGCAGGTCGACGAGCTGGCCCGCGACCTCTGGAACCACCAGTACAAGTGCTTCGTCGGGCACGACCGGAGCGTCGCCAAGATCTGCCCGGTCGGCGACGTCGACAGCGACAAGACCCTCGTCGTGCTCGGCGACTCGCACGCGGGGCAGTGGCTGCCGGCGTTCGACCGGATCGGGCAGGAGCAGGGCTACCGCGTCGTGCCGCTGATCAAGCTCGGCTGCGTGCCGTACGACGTGCCGCTGGTGACCGACGACCTGTCGCGGCCCTACACCGAGTGCGAGGACTTCCGCAGCTGGGTGCTCGAGGAGCTGCCCGAGCTCGACCCGGACGTCGTCTACGTGAGCGGGCGCGGCATGCCGGGCAACTACCTGGTGACCGGTGACGAGCGGTCACAGGTGTGGCGGGACGGCGTCGCGAGCACGGTGCGGGCGCTGCAGGCGACGGCGCCCGACGTCCGGCTGCTCGCCGACACCAACAGGACCCAGTTCGACCCGATCGACTGTCTCACCGACCTCGAGGCGACGATGGCGACCTGCACCGCGCCGGCGAACCAGCCGGTCCGCGACGCGAACCGCGCGACCCGGCAGGCCGCCGAGGAGACCGGGGCGACGTACGTCGACATCACACCCCTGGTCTGCCTCGAGCAGCGCTGCCCGAGCTTCGCCGGCGGCCGGATGGTCTTCGCGAACGCCGACCACCTCAGCATCGACTGGGTGGAGCACATCCTCCCCGAGCTCGAGCAGCTCGACGGGGTGCTCCCCTAGCGACTACCCGCCGAGGCTGTCGAGGTCGATCGTGTCCTCCTCGGCGGGCGCCTCCGCGTCGACCTCCTCGTCGAACGCGGAGAACGTCACGTCACCGGAGTCCTCGCCGTCGGTCTTCTCGATCTTCACGAGGTAGTGCGGCTCGTCCACGAGGACGTAGCCGGTCGAGGTGCCGTCCTCGGGGTCCTCCTGGTCGATGGCGATCGCCTCCTCGCCGTCGATGTCCTGGGTGTCGCCCTTGGAGAACTTCGCGTCGTCGTCCTCCTCGTCGTCCTTGAGCATCTGCTCGAGGAGCTCGTCGAGGTCGCAGAACTGGCCGAAGCCGTCCTCCTCGCCCTCCGGGATCACGACCCACTTGTCGCCGACCATCGAGATGAGCTGGTCGGCCGCCTCGCCCCCGGACTGCCGCCAGAACTCCTCGCTCGGGCGGAACCACGTCTTGCCGTCGGCGCCGAGCAGCTCGGCGGACGCACCGTCGACGCCGATGCTCCCCACACAGCTGCCCTGGTCGTCGGTCTGGATGTCGATCTCGACCTGCTGGCCGTCGGCCGTGATCGAGCCAGCGACCTTCACCGACTTCAGGTCCGCCATCGCGTCCTTCGAGGCGTCGGCGATCTCCTCGGCGGACTGGTCGGTGAAGCTGTCGCCTCCTCCGCAGGCGGTGAGGGCGGTGGCGAGGCCGACGCTCGCGACAGCGAGTCCGATCCGGGTCATGGAAGTCTCCTTGGTTTGGCGTGCGTGGCCTCAACCGTGCCAGACGCTCGCGACCTCGCGCCGGTAGCCGCGCCCGAGCACCCGCCCGAGGACGAATGTCACAGGGCCGGGCACGGTGTCACGCAGGTAGCTGCGCTCGCGATCCTCGATGCCGTCCTGGATCCAGGCGAAGAAGTCGCCCGCGACCGTCGGCGGCGCCTTGCGCAGCCGCTTCTCGACCGACTTCCACTCCGGGGTGTCGAGGAGGTCGTGGATGACCGGCTCGATGGTCTGTTCCTCGTGGTGGAGGTGCTGGTCGACGACCTCCCGCGCGGCCCCGACCACCCGGCGGGCCTCGCGCGCCGACGCGGCGGTGGGGCTCTCGACCAGGCGGGCGAGCGCCTCGGCCACCTCCCGCAGCGCGTCGGCCATCGCGTGGTGCTCGGACTCCATGGCCGCGAGCAGCGCGGGGTCGACGTCGAAGTCGGCGAGCATCGGCCAGACCAGGTCGTCCTCGTGCTCGTGGTGCCGGGTGAGCTCTGCGCGGAGGAACGCGTACGCGCGCTCGAGGTCGCGGGCCCGCCCGGCGTCACCGTCTCGCAGGTCGCCCAACGCCGTGTCGAGCCGGGCGAGGTCGCGCCGTACGGCGGCGTGGATGACCCGATTCATCGACATCGGGGCGGTCGGGGCCATTCCGGGACGGTAGGCCCGTCCCGGAACGGCGACCAGACCGGTTCAGACCACGCCGACGGGCTCGCGCTCCGGGCGCTCGGCGTCGCTCTCGCGGAAGCCGTGCCGCTCCCACCAGCGCAGCATCGGCGCCGGCGCCCACCAGTTCCACCGGCCGAGCAGCTTCATCGTGGCGGGGACCAGGACCGCACGGACGACGGTCGCGTCGATGAGCAGCGCGACCAGCATCCCGATGCCGAGCATCTTCATGAACACGATCCCGGAGAGCCCGAACGCCCCGATCACGACCGCCAGCAGCAGGGCGGCGCTGGTGATGATCCGGCCGGTCTTCTGCACGCCGGTCACCACGGCCTCGTCGTTGTCGCCGGTGAGGTCGTACTGCTCCCGGATCCGCGAGAGCAGGAACACCTCGTAGTCCATGGAGAGCCCGAACAGGATCGCCAGCATCAGGATCGGCATCGTCGCGTCGAGGTAGCCCTGGGAGACGAAGCCGAGCTGCTCGGCCAGGTGGCCGTCGGAGAAGATCCAGGTGACGACGCCGAACGACGCCGTGATCGAGACCAGGTTCATCACCACCGCCTTCACCGGCAGCACCACCGACCCGAAGGCGACGAACAGCAGGCCGAGCATCACCACGACGACGATCAGGCCCATCCACGGCAGGTGCGCGCCGACGGAGTCGATCAGGTCGACGGTGTCGGCGGTCAGTCCGCCGACCAGCGCGGTGCCTGACCCCGGGTCGACCTGCCGCAGCTCCGCGACGACCGCCTGCGACTCCTCCGACTGGCTGTTGCCCTCCCACGTCGCCCGCAGCAGCGTGGTGTCGCCGGACTGGTCGACCGGCGCGACCGAGACGATGCCGGGCACCTGCTCGACCGCGCGGACGTACGACGCCACGTCGGCCTCGTCGGCGCCCTGGAGCAGCAGGTTCGCGGTCGAGGTCTCGGCCCCGAACTCTTCGCTCAGCAGCGCCTGCGCCTGGTGCGCGGGGGCGTCCTCGGGCAGCACCCGGTGGTCGACACTGCCCCACTGGGCGCCGAGGAACGGCGACGCGATGACCAGCAGCACGGCGACGGTCGCGACGATGACGGCGACGGGGCGCCGCATCACCGCGCGGGCGAGCCGGGCCCACCGGCCGTGCTCGTCGGCGCCCGAGACCGCCTGGTGGCGGCGCCACGGCAGCCGGCCGGCGTCGATGCGGCGGCCGAGCAGCTTCAGCGTCGCCGGCAGGATCGTGAGGGCCGCCACCATCGCGACGAGCACCGCGGCGATGCCGCCGTACCCCATGCTCTTGAGGAACGCCTGCGGGAAGATCAGCAGGCTGGCCAGGGCCGCGGCGACGGTGAGGCCGGAGAACAGCACGGTGCGGCCGGCCGTCCCCATCGTGCGGCGGATCGCGATCGCGGACGCGTCGGGGTGGTCGGCCGGCAGCAGCGCGAGCTCCTCGCGAAAACGGCTGATCACGAACAGCGCGTAGTCGATCGCCAGGCCGATGCCGAGCAGGGAGATCACGTTCACGGCGAAGACCGAGACCTCGGTGGCGTTCGTCAGCAGCCGCACGACCGCGAGCGCGCCGACCATCGCGACTACGCCCACCATCGCGGGCATGAGCGCGGCGACGACGCTGCCGAAGATCAGCAGGGCCAGCAGGATCACCAGCGGCAGCGAGATCAGCTCGGCGCGCTCGAGGTCCTCGGAGGTGATCTCGTTGACGTCGTTGTAGACCGCGAACGACCCGGCGAGGTCGGTGTCCACCCCGTCGGCGTGGAGCACCGGCTCGATCTCGTCGTAGTGGGTGAGGTAGTCGTCTTGGCTCTCGCCGGCCAGCGAGATCAGCACCTGGGCGGTGTGCCCGTCGCCGGAGACCAGCCCGGCCTCGGGAGCCGCCCAGTACGGCACCACCTGGGTGGTGGTCCCGGCCGGCAGGTCGGCGAGCACGTCCTCGACCGCGCCGCGGAAGGCCGGGTCGCCGGCGGTGAGCTCGTCGCTGGAGTACACCGCGACGACGTCGACCGCGCGGTTGCCGAACGTGTCCCGCTCGGCCTCCAGCTCACGCGCCGACTCCGAGCCCCGGTCGTCGAACCCGCCCTGGCTCAGGGAGTCGAACACCCCGCTCCCGTACGCCGCGGCGCCCAGCGTGACGAGCACCGCCGCCACCAGCACCAGCACCGCCCGGCGGGCCACGAACCCGCCCCATCGATCCAGCATGACCGTCTCCTCGCGCCCTCGGTGAACATCCGTCAGGTTTGTGAACGGTGTAAACCGTAAGCGGTGTAAACTGCGGTCGTCAACGGTCGGGTGCCAAGATCTCGCCCGGAAGGGAGAGCACATGGGGACCCTGCGGCAGCCGACGCGACGCGAGCGGCAGCGCGAGGCGACGTACGACGAGATCGTCGCCGTCTCCCGCCAGCTCCTCGCCGAGGGCGCCGAGCTCTCGCTGCGCGCGGTCGCCGGCCGGATGGGCGTGACCCCGCCGGCGCTGTACCGCTACGTCGCGAACTACCAGGAGCTCGTCGACCTGGTCGCCTTCGAGATCGACAAGGCCGCGACCGCCCGGTTCGCGGCGGCCGCCGACCTGCTGCCCGAGGACGACCACGCCGGCCGGCTGCTGATGTCGACGACCGAGTTCCGCCAGTGGGCGCTGGCGAACCCGCGCGAGTTCGGCCTGGTCTTCGCCAACCCCATCGCCGACGCCGACTGCATCCGCCGCGAGCAGCTGACGCTCGCCACGTCCGGGCACCTGCTCACCGGCCAGATGCGGGCGCTCTGGCAGCACAACCACCACCCGATCCCCGCCGTCACCGACCTGCCCGCCTCGGTGCGCGAGGCGGTCACCGACCCGGTGATCCCCGCCGAGACCGAGGGCCTGGGCCCCGACGAGCGGGGCCTGATCTGGGTCTACATGCAGGGCTGGACCCAGCTGTACGGCGTCGTCGCGCTCGAGGTCTTCGGCCACATGGACCCGCGGATCATCGAGTCCGGCGAGATGTTCATCGACACCATCCGCAACTTCGTCCCCCGCATCGGGCTCACCGAGGACTGGCCGCGCCTCGAGGCGATGGTGCGCGCCCGGCTTGCGGGATAGTCCCTAACGTTTTGGTTGCCGACACGCCGGTGCGGGCAACCAGAACGTGAGGGACTATCGGAGGAGCTCGTCCACCCAGGCCGGCACCAGCTCCGAGGCCGGGCCGTGGCGGGCCTCGTCGAAGAGGTGGGTGCCCTCGCTGGGCATGAGGTTCAGCTCCAGGGTCCGGGCGCCGCGTCGGCCGGCGTACTGCACGAAGCCGGCGGCCGGGTAGACCGCGCCGGAGGTGCCGATGGAGACGAACAGGTCGGTGCGGTCGAGGGTGGTCTGGATCCGGTCCATCTCGTACGGCACCTCGCCGAACCAGACCACGTCGGGCCGCAGCTCGGCCTCCCCGCAGGCCGGGCACGGCGGCAGGTGGGCAAGATGGCCGTCCCACGGCGAGCGACCGCCGCAGCCGCGGCAGAGTGCGGAGCGCAGCTCGCCGTGCATGTGCAGGACCCGCGTCGATCCGCCGCGCTCGTGCAGGTCGTCGATGTTCTGGGTGACGACCAGCAGGTTGTCGCCGAGGGCCTCCTCCAGCCGGGCCAGCGCCCGGTGCGCGGGGTTCGGCTCGACCGCGTGCAGCGCGGAGCGGCGCTCGTCGTAGAAGCGGTGCACGACCCCCGGCTGGTGGTCGAAGGCCTCCGGCGTCGCGACGTCCTCGACCCGGTGGCCCTCCCACAGCCCGTCCGCGTCACGGAAGGTCGGCACGCCGCTCTCGGCGGAGATGCCGGCACCGGTAAGGACGACGATCCTCATGCCTCGGGCCTCTGGTACACGGAGACGACATACCCACCCTCGGGGTCGAACTCACCCCGTTCCCAGCCGCTGAACTCGGCGACGTCGTCGAGCCCGGCCAGGGCCATCGCCGCCTGGAAGTCGGTCAGCGTCGTCACGGGACACCCGGCCGGCAGGTGCGCCTCGTCCAGCCCGAAGCCGCAGATGACCAGGCCACCGGGCTCGGTGTGCGCCGCGAGCCGCGTGCACGTGTCGGCGAGGGTGCCGTCCTCGAGCAGCGGGATCGTGTTCCCCGCGACCAGCACGACGTCGAACGTCGACTCGAGCTCGAGGGTCGACAGGTCGGCCCACTGCCACTCCAGCTCCGGGTTGTCGCCCGCGGCGACCCACAGCATCGCGAGGTCGACGTCCACGCCGACCACGTCGTACCCCAGCTCGCTCAGGCGTACGGCGATCCGGCCGGTGCCGCACCCGGCGTCGAGCACGCGCGCCGGAGCCGGCACCAGCTCGGCCACGAACGCGGCCTCCCCGTGCACGTCCTCGCCACGGGCCGCGAGCGCGCGGAACCGTGCGGCGTACTCCCTCGCGTAGTCCTCCCCTGCGGCCTCCCGGGCGATCCGCTCCCACCGGGTGCTCACAACGCCTTTGACCTCCGTTTCGCCTGCGACTTGAACTCCTCCATGAACAGGCGGTGGATCTTGTCGCTGTCGAGGGCCCCTCCGACCGCTCGCAGCTCACCACGCGCAAGCCGTTCACACACCCGTACCCACGCATGCCCGATCGCGTACGTGAACGTGCTCGCGATCGTCGCGTTGATGGTGCCCGCAACAGCGGTCCCGGCGCCAGGCACGAACTTGAGCAGGTTCCCGACCACCGAGCGGCCGGCCGTCGTCGCGGCAGCGGTGGCGGCGATGGAGGCGGCGGTCGACCGCTCGACCGAGATGCCGTACGTGACGGCGATCGACGCCATCATCCCGAGCTGGATCGGGACGAGGATGGCGGCGTCGGAGAACGGGATCGGCGAGGCGCCGGCGGCGGCCGCCGCCCCGGTCGCTACCTTGATCGCCGCCTCCGCCCGCTCGTGCTTGCGGTCGAAGTCGATCTGCTGCGCCGCCGTGATCGCGTGGGCGACGCCCGTGGGCGCGCCGCGAAAGGTGGCATCGAGGAGCTCCTGGAGGCCGTACGCCGCCTGCCCGGTGAACTCGTCGGCCTTCGCCATCGTGTAGTGGACCAGGCCGTCCTGGATCGGCAGGTCCATCGCGGCGATGTGCGCCGCGAGCGCCTCGGCGTCGGGGTGCACCCGGTCGCCGGACCGGGCGACCTGGGTCAGCACCATCACCACCGGCAGGCCCATCGCGTGCAGCGCGCGGACGAACTCGGCCTCGCTCGGCTCGAAGCGCCGGTCGCCGGCGCGCACGCAGTACCAGGCGACGTGCACCTGCTCCGACAGCGCCCGCCGGCGCATCCCGTGCAGGTAGTCCTGGAGCTCGGTGATCAGCTCGGCGTTGTCCTTGCCGACCTCGAGCCCGCGGGTGTCGAGCACGCCGAGCGTGCCGCTCTGGTGGAGGTACAGGTGCGCGGCCTTCGTGACCGGCTGGCCGATGCCGGTCGCCGCGATCTCCTCACCGAAGATCGCGTTGACCAGCGTCGACTTGCCGACGCCGGTCTTGCCGAAGATGGCCAGGTTGAACCGGCCGATCTCCTCCGCCTTGTCCTTCCACGCCTTCCCGAAGGCCTGGCCGAACCACGCGTCCGTGGGTTTCGCCATGGCTCAAGAGTCGCAGCCCGAGCAAGCGATCCCGGGAACTCGGGTCGTCCGCCTCTCAGGTGTCTATACACCCGCCTGAGGCGGACGACTCGACTCGGTCAGCAGTCGCTCGTGAGTCGCGGCCCGGATCCCACCATGACCATGAACTCACCTGGGTCGCGCACGTCCGCGTCATCTGGCTTCACGACGCCAGCATGGCTGATGGATGTGCCGCCGGATGTGATGCGTCGCCAGCGGGCGAGCCGGAACGCTCAGTAGTACCAGGGGTACGGCGACCAGTCCGGCTCGCGCTTCTCGAGGAACTGGTCGCGGCCCTCCTGGGCCTCGTCGGTCATGTACGCCAGCCGGGTGGTCTCGCCGGCGAAGAGCTGCTGGCCGACCAGGCCGTCGTCGAGCAGGTTGAAGGAGTACTTCAGCATCCGCTGCGCCGTCGGGGACTTGCCGTTGATCAGCCGGCCCCACTCCAGGGCGGTCGCCTCGAGCTCGGCGTGCGGGACGGCCTTGTTGACCGTGCCCATCCGCATGCCGTCCTCGGCGGAGTACTCCTGGCCGAGGAAGAAGATCTCGCGGGCGTACTTCTGGCCGACCTGGCGGGCGAGGTACGCCGAGCCGAAGCCGCCGTCGAACGAGCCCACGTCGGCGTCGGTCTGCTTGAACCGCGCCTCCTCGAGCGACGCCAGGGTCAGGTCGCAGACGACGTGGAGGCTGTGGCCGCCGCCGGCGGTCCAGCCGGGCACCACGCAGATCACGACCTTGGGCATGAACCGGATCAGCCGCTGCACCTCGAGGATGTGGAGGCGGGCCAGCTTGGCCTTGTCGACGGTCTCGGCGGTCTCGCCCTCGGCGTACTGGTAGCCGGCCCGGCCGCGGATCCGCTGGTCGCCGCCCGTGCAGAACGCCCACTTGCCGTTCTTCGCGCTCGGGCCGTTGCCGGTGAGGATCACGCAGCCGACGTCGCTCGACGTGCGCGCGTGCTCGAGGACCCGCAGCAGCTCGTCGACGGTGTGCGGACGGAAGGCGTTGAGGATGTCGGGCCGGTCGAACGCGACCCGGACCGTGCCGTGCGCCTTCGCGCGGTGGTAGGTCAGGTCGGTCAGGTCGTCGAAGCCCGGGACCTCGTCCCACTGCTCGGCGTCGAAGATCTCCGACACCCCGTCGATAGCGCTCATGGGGCGAGGCTATCGGCGGGGAATGTGTCGGCACCGAGCGGGCATTGTTCGGGTATGGCACTTGAAGGCGAGTACGAACCGAGTCAGTGGGAGTGGGTCCGCAACCAGGTCGAGGAGTTCGAGGCCTCGAACGGCGAGCGGGCCAACCTCCTCCAGGGCAAGCCCGAGTGGCCGATCGTCGTGATCACGTCGGTGGGGTCCAGGTCGGGCAAGCTCCGCAAGAACCCCGTCATGCGGGTCGAGCACGACGGCGTGTACGCCGCGGTCGCGTCGAAGGGCGGCGACCCGTCGCACCCGGCGTGGTACCAGAACTTCCTCGACCACCCCGAGGTCGACCTCCAGGACAAGGGCGAGAAGCACACCTACCGCGCCCGCGTGGCCGAGGGCGAGGAGCGCGCGGAGTGGTGGGAGCGGGCGGTCGCGCAGTACGCGCCGTACGCCGAGTACCAGGAGAAGACCGACCGCGAGATCCCGGTCTTCCTGCTCGAGCGCGTCTGACGTCACCGAGGCGCCGGTCGTTCGTTGAGCGACCATGCGCCTGCTGACCGCTGCCCTCTCGCTCCTCGTCACCGCCGCGCTGGCCACACCCGCGTCGGCGGCGCCGCCCGACCCGCAGGCGGACCTGCAGAACATGGCCGACTCGTACGGCCGGATCACCGGCGAGGGCGGCCAGCTGCAGAACCCGGCGTACCTCCCGGCCCTGGTCGCCGCGACGACCGGGCGGTACGTCGAGCAGCTGCTCACCCAGGTCGCGTCCCCGCTGCGGCTGTCGCTGACCGCGGGCAACCTGGTCCCGGGATGGAACGTCGGGAACCCGCTGCGCGCCGGCTGGACCGACACCCGCGGCCGGTCGCAGCGCGTCGCGTTCACCAACCGGTACGGCGCGCTCCTGCGCGGCACCGTGTGGCGGCCGCTGCCGGACGCGCGCGACCCGTACACCGGCAAGAAGCTCCAGGGCCCGTTCCCGGGCGTGGTGATCACGACCGGCTCGATCCAGGGCTCGCAGGGCATGTACGAGTGGCTGGCCCAGGACCTCGCCGAGCGCGGGTACGTCGTGCTCACCTACGACGTGCAGGGTCAGGGGACCAGCGAGACGCTGCCGCACGAGGACTCCCCGCTGAACCAGCCGATGGTGCCGTTCTGCAACCCGCTCGACTGCCACGGCGTCCCGTCGCAGCAGCTCGGCAACTTCACCACCGGCACCGAGGACGCGCTCGACTTCTTCGTGTCGGACCCGAAGCACCAGTACCCGAACGAGAACTCCGCTGGCGCCAGCGCGACCTCGCCGTACAACCCGTTCTGGCGGTCGTACGACGCGGAGCCGGTCGCGATCATCGGGCACTCGCTCGGCGCGACCGCCGTCTCGCAGGTGCAGGGCACCGACAGGCGGGTGGCGACCGTGGTCGCGCTCGACAAGCTGAGCAGCGACGGTGCCGAGCCGCGGGTGCCGGCGCTGGCGATCCAGTCGGAGTACTTCTTCGAGCCGACCCCGGCCGCCGAGCAGCCCGACCCCGGGCGGGAGCGGGCGACCGGCTACGACGCGTGGAAGCGGGCCGGGCTCGACACGATGCTCGTCGTGCCGCGCGCGTCGACGCACCTGGAGTACACCGACATCCCGCTGGTGCTGCCCGCCAGCCGCTACGGCCAGGCCCTCACCAGCGTCTACGTGCAGCGCTGGCTCGGCCACTACCTCAAGAGCCGCCCGGCGGCGCCGCTGCTCGACACGACGTTCCGCTACCTTGAGCCGGTCGGGAACGGCCGGTGGGAGCCGGTGACGCTCCGGCGCGCCGACCTGCTGAGCGGCTACTACTGCTCGGCGTACTCCCTCGACGGACTCGGCGAGAACGGCGACATCGCGGACGTGGGCTGCTGAGCGTGCCATCCTGCGCCTGTGACGACCGAGACAGGCGCGCGCCGCTCCGCGCTGGCCGAGCCTCTCGCTGACCCGCCCGGGCGCTGGGTCGCGTTCCTGACGCTGGCCAGCATCGGGCTGTGGGCCGGGTTCTTCGGCCCGATCCAGGTGCTGCTCGCCCAGCAGGCCGAGTCGATCGACGAGGCGAACAAGAAGGTCGTCCTCGCCGTCGTCCTCGGCCTCGGCGCGTTCGTGTCCGTGGTCTGCAACCCGGTGTTCGGCGCGTTCTCGGACCGGACCACGCTGCGCGCGGGACGCCGCCTCCCGTGGGTGGTCGGCGGAGCGGTCGGCGGCGCGCTATCGCTGCTCCTGCTCGCCGTCGCCGACAACGTCGTGCTGATGGCGCTGGGCTGGTGCGGCGTGCAGGCGACGCTGAACGCGATGCTCGCGGCGATCACCGCGACCGTGCCCGACCAGGTCCCGGTCGGCTCGCGCGGCAAGGTCGGCGGCGTCCTCGCGATGGCCCAGACCGTCGGCGTCGTCGGCGGGGTCGGCATCGCGTCGGCGACCGGCAGCATCGCGGCCGGGTACGTCGCCACCGCTGCGGTGCTGCTGGTGCTGGCGGTGCCGTACTGCCTGGGCTCGCGCGACGTCGCGCTCACCCCGGAGGAGCGGCCGGCGCCGTTCGACTGGGGCGCGTTCCTCCGGTCGTTCTGGGTGTCGCCGCGCGAGCACCCCGACTTCGCGTGGGCGTGGATCACGCGGTTCCTGGTCAACCTCGGCAACGCGCTGGGGCTGCTCTACCTCCTGTACTACCTGCAGGACGCGATCGGCCTGACGTCCGACGAGGCCGAGGACGGCGTGTTCGTGCTGACGGCGACGTACGCCGCCGCGCTCGTGGTGACCGCGGTCGGCTTCGGCGTCTGGAGCGACCGCACCGGGCGCCGCAAGGTCTTCGTGATCTGGTCCGGCGTGGTGGGCGCGTTCGCCTCCGCCCTGCTCGCCGTCGCGCAGACCTGGCCGGCCGCGCTCGTCGCCGCCGTCCTGATGGGGGTCGGCTACGGCATCTACACGTCGGTCGACTTCGCGCTGATCACGCAGGTCCTCCCCGGGGCCGCCGACCGTGGCAAGGACCTCGGCGTCATCAACATCGCCAATGCCCTGCCGCAGGTCGTGGCGCCCGGCATCGCCGGCGTGATCCTGGTGGTGGTCGACGCCCTCGGCGGTCTGACCGAGACCGACGGCGACGCGTTCTCCGTCGGCTACTGCGCGGTCTACCTGAGCGCGTTCGCCGCGGCGATCCTGGGCTCGGTGTTCGTCACCCGGATCAAGTCCGTGCCCTGACGGTCAGTCGCCCGGCCACTCACCGGTCCAGCGCTCGAACAGCCGAGCGCCGCCGCGGTTGATCAGGGCCCGCACGACCGTGAAGATCGCGCCCTGGATGGCGGCCGCGATCAGGATCTTGCGGAGCCGGTACTCCGACTCGAGCGGCTTCGGCGGGGCGTCGGCGCTCTGCGGGTCGATGCGCTTCCAGACCTGCTGGAAGATCTGGCCGGCGACGAGTCCGCCGAGCAGGCTGGCGACCAGTCCCCAGGGCCGGTACAGCAGCGCGGCGGACCGGCTGGTCTTCTTCTCGTGCTTCGGGGCGCTCATCGGCGTCCCCACAGCCAGAGGACGAGCATCGCCGCGAGCCCCGCGACGACCCCGGCGCCGACGCTCGTGACGGCCGGCGTCGGCTTGCCGTCCGGGCCGGTCACCCGGTCGCGGACCCGGGACTTCACGTCGAGCTTCGCGGCGAGCTGGTCGACGGTCTGGGCGAGCTCCTCGCGGGTGCGCTCGATGTCCGCCTGGAGCGCGGCGACCTCCGGGCTGGTCCCGTTACTCATGGTCCCTCCTGGGGTGACGGACGGTGTCGATGTCCGCCTTCACGTTCTCTACTGCCTGCGTGGGCACCGGCGGGCTCGCCTGGGCCACCTCGCGCTTGCCACCGAGGGCGACCACAGCCGCGACCGCCAGGACGACGACGCCGACGATCACCGCGGCGAGCCACGCGTCGACCACGAGGGCGAGCGCGAGCACCGCGGCGGCGATCAGCACGCCCACGCCGTACAGCGCGAGCACGCCGGCCGCGCCGAACATCCCGGCGCCGATGCCGGCCTTCTTGGCCTTGCCGGTCACCTCGACCTGGGCCAGCCGGAGCTCGTCTCGCACGAGCGTCGAGATCTCGCTCGACAGCTGGGAGACCAGGTCGCCGGTGGACTGGGTCTGGTGGCTCACGGCGTCGCCTGTCCGGTGAACTGGCCGGTGACCTGCTCACTGACCTTCGCGCTGGCGTCGCTGACCTTCTCCTTCACCAGGTGCTGGGCCTGGTCGGCCTTGTGCTGCACCCGGGGGTCGCGCCAGACACCCTGAGCCTTGTCCGCGATCTGCTCGTAGCGCTCGCGTCCAGCGCGGGCTCCGAGGACGTACCCGGCACCGAAGCCGGCGAGGAACGACAACTTGGACATGTGACCCTCCATCCGTGCGGCATCTGCTCTCTCGCTGAGCAGTGCCCATCCGGGCGGCGGGTATGCGCTAGCGCTGGTTGGCGGCCTTGGCCGCGGTGCGCGAGATCGACATGGCCAGGCCGACCAGGTGGCCGAGGCGGGCCAGCTCGGAGTCGAGGAACTCGGGGCCGCCGCGACGGCCGATCACCACGATCTCGGACTTGTTGAGCCGGGCGGCCGCGACGACGGCGTTCTCGTCCGCGGACTCGATCAGCTCCGCGCGCTCGATCTGCTGCCAGGCCAGGCCGGACGGGGCGGCCGCGGTCGCGTGCACGACGCCGTCCGCCTTGGACACCCGCGCGCCCCAGTCGGCCCGGAACGTGACGGGCAGCAGGTCGACGAGCCGGTTCAGCGACCCCTCCGGGTCGGCGGTCAGCTCCTCGACCGCCTCGAGGTCGAGGAACAGGTTCCCGCCCGCGGCGTACCGGCTGATCCACACGACCTGCACGCCGTCGAGCGCGTTGCAGGCCGACACGATCGAGTCGGGCATCGCGTTCGGCGCGGTCTCGAGGAGCACGTCGTCGACCGCGGTGCCCTCGGCGTGCCGCTTCTCCACGATCTCGATCGCCTCGATGTCGCCGCCGGCCATACCGATGGCGGTCGCCACCCGGCCCAGGGACCCCGGGACGTCAGGCAGCTCCACGCGCAGCAGGTACGGCATGCCTCGACCCTAGCCGGGACCTGTTGCGGCGGGGTTTCCGCGTGTCAGCCTTCGGCCAGGCGGGGCTGGGGGCCCTCCCAGAGCGAGCGCCGCGGGTCAGCCCTCGGCCAGGCGGAGCCGCAGGCCGGTCGCGCGCTGGGCGCGGGTCTCCACGGCGGCGCGTACGGCGGCCTCGGTGCCGACCACGCGCACGTGCTGACGGGCCCGGGTGACGGCCGTGTAGAACAGCTCGCGGGTCAGCAGCCTCGAGCCCTCGTCGGGGAGCAGGACGGTCACCCGGTCGGCCTGGCTGCCCTGGCTCTTGTGGATGGTCATCGCGTGCATGGTCTCGACGGCGTCGAGCCGCCCGGGGGCGAACTCCTTGAGCCGCTCCGACCCGGCCACGAACGCACGCGGGCGGCCGCCGCGGCGCACGACCACGCCGGTCTCGCCGTTGTAGACGTCGAGGGCGTAGTCGTTGCTGGTGACCAGCAGCGGGCGCCCGACGTACCACTCCTCTCCGAGCACGTGCTGGCTCTCGACCGCGGGGTCCTCGGCGAGCCAGCGCTCGACGAGGTGGTTCCAGCGGCGCACGCCGTACGGGCCGTCGCGGTGCGCGCAGAGCAGCCGATAGCGGTCCAGCGCGTCGAGCGCGCGGGCCGGGTCCTCGGCGACCGCGGCCTCCCAGACGGCGCGCGCCGCGGTGAGGGAGTCCTCGCGCAGCGCCGCCTCGATCGAGGCCTGGTCGGCGGCCTCGACGAACGACACCTGGTCCGACGCCGTGCGCAGCACCCGCAGCACGTCGTCGGCGTCGCCGTCGCGGAGCACGGTCGCGAGCGCCTTGATGTCCTCCTCGGAGCGGAAGTTCACGGTGAGCGCGGCGACCGGTGAGTCCGCGCGGCCCTCGAACCCGGCGACCAGGTCGCTCAGCACCGCGCCCGCGCCGACCGAGGTGAGCTGACGCGGGTCGCCGACCAGCACCAGCCGCGACTCCGGCCGCAGCGCCTCCAGCAGCCGGCCCATCATCGTGAGCTCGACCATCGAGGACTCGTCGACGACGACCACGTCGTACTTGAGCCGGTTGCTGCGGTCGTGGCGGAACCGGGTGGCGTTGTCGGGGCGCCAGCCCAGCAGCCGGTGCAGCGTCAGCCCGTCGACGCGACCGACCAGTCCCGCCGCCTCCGGCCAGGTGCGCGCGACCGCGTCGAGCTCGCCGACCACGGCCTCCTGCAGCCGGGTCGCGGCCTTGCCGGTCGGCGCTGCGAGGGCGATGGAGAGCCCGCCGCCGGCCTGGTCGGCGAGCAGCGCGAGCAGCCGCGCGACGGTGGTCGTCTTCCCGGTGCCAGGTCCGCCGGTGAGGATCGTCGTACGCCGGCGCACGGCGGCCACGACCGCCGCGCGCTGTTCCTCGCTGAAGTGCTCGGCACCGAGGCGGGCGAGCGCGGCCTCCAGGCGAGCCTCGTCGACCGGGGGCGGCGGGAGCGCGAGCCGGGCCGCGAGGTCGTCGTGCACCTGGGTCTCGAGCCGGTGGTAGCGGTCGAGGTAGAGCAGCCCGCGGTCCCAGCGCACGACGCCGGCGGCGACCAGCGGGGACTCCTCGATCGGCCACGCGTCCGGCCAGGTCAGCTCGGGCGCGGTGTCGCGGACGGTGGCCAGGTCGAGGCAGACCGAGCCGCGGCGGACCGCCCGGACCGCGAGCGCCACCGCGAGCAGCACCCGCTCGTCGGCCTCGCCGCCGAGCGCGCCGATGCGGGTCGCGACGTGGACGTCGGACGAGGTCAGCACACCCGCGGCGTTGAAGTCGGCCAGCAGCCCCGTGGCGGTGGTGGCGATCCTCCAGTCGTGCTCGCCGACCGGCTCGAACAACTCGGTCATCGCCCACCGTCCAGGAGGTCGGAGAGGTCCTCGACGAGCGCGACCGGCGGCTTCCAGGCGAACACGCCGCACGGGGCGCCGTCGACCAGCGGAGTGTCCGGGCCGCACATGCCGCGCAGGTAGAGGTACAGCACCCCACCGAGGTGCACCGACGGGTCGTAGCCGGGCTGCCGCCAGCGCAGGAACCGGTGCAGCACGGCGGCGTACAGCAGAGCCTGCAGAGGGTAGTCGGAGTGACCCATCGCGGCGGCCAGCGCCTCGGGCCGGTAGCTGTGCGCGGTCAGCGGGGCGTCGGCGGGACCGACCCAGTTGGTCTTGTAGTCGACGACGAGGTAGCGCGGGCCGGGGAGCCGGAGCACGACGTCCACCGAGCCGGTGAGGTAGCCGCGCAGGGTCTGCTCGCCGAGCGGTCCGGCGAGCGTGTGGGCGTACTCGCGGACCGGGTCGCCGGCCGGCAGGTGCCGCTCGAGCAGCGGGCCGATGTCGCCGAGCCGGCCGTCGCCGAGCGGCAGCTCGAAGTCCATCTCGCGCAGCCGGTCGGCCAGCGACAGCTTTCGCAGGGTCAGGCCGCCTGCGAGCGGGCCGAGCGGCGAGTCGCAGACCGCGACCAGCGCGTCGGCGAGCTCCTCGCGGTCGAGCTCGACGGGCCACCAGCCGAGCTGGTCGTCGATGTGCGCGAGCAGCTCCGCGCGCAGGTCGGGAGCGTCGGGGTCGGTGTGCTCCAGCACCGCGTGCACGAGCGACCCGAACGTCGCGCCGACCGGCAGTCCGGCCATCGGGGACGGCACGTCGTCGGCCGGCGGCACGAGCTCCAGGGCGGTCGGCTCGAGCTCCTCGTCGTCCTTGGCGCTGACCTCCGGCTCGCTGGTGACCGCGGCGGCCGTCTCGAGCTTGCTCAGCGAGGAGTACGACGCACGCCGCCACTCGGTGTCGACCTCGCGCGTGAACGCGCGGGCAGCGAGCGCCGGCGGGGCCGGCCGCGGCGGGTCGGCTCCGGGGTCGGCGTGGATGGCCGCCTCGGGCGAGGGCCCGCCGCGGTCGCGCCAACGGCTGAACAGGGCGACGACGTCGTCGTCGTTCGGGACCGGCGGGCTGTCGGGGACGTCGACGGACTCGGCGTCGCGCATGAGCATCCGGTGCAGCGGCGAGGCGACGGCGTTCTTGGTCGGCGCCCACCAGGCGACGACCTGCGACTTGGCGCGGGTGATCGCGACGTACAGCAGGCGCAGCCACTCGCCGGCCTCCTCGTCGGCCCAGCGCCGGCAGTGGTCGCTCCAGTCGGCACCCCCGGCGCCGACGTTCAGGCAGCGGTTGCCGTCGTCGTCGTGGAACAGCGGCCGGGTAGGCTTCGGGACGAACCGGTCGGAGAGCGCCGGGAGGTAGACGACGGGGTACTCCAGCCCCTTGCTGGCGTGGATCGTCACGAGCTGGACCGCGGCCGCGTCGGAGTCGAGCCGGCGGGTGCGCTCGACCCCGCGGCCCGCGCGGCCCTCGGACACCTGGTCCCGCAGCCAGGTGAGCAGCGAGACGAGGCCGTGCCGCTCGGTGAGCGTGACCTCGTGCAGCGCCTCTCCGATGTGGCGCAGGTCGGTGAGCCGGCGGTCGCCGCCGACCTCGGCGAGCACCCGCTCGGGCAGGCCGGAGACGTTCGCCGCCTCGAGGACAGCGGCGATGCCGCGGTGGGTGAACAGCTCGACCCAGGCGCGCAGGGTGTCGGCGACCTCGTCGGTGAGGTCGTCACCACCCGCGTCGATCTCGGCGGGCGTGTGCCCGAGGAAGCAGGTGAGCGCGGCCGCGCGCACCCGCGCGCTGCGGTGCGGCTGCTCGAGCGCCTCCAGCAGCGTCAGCCACTCGACCGCGGCCGGGGTGGCGAAGACGCTGCCGCCGCCGGCGATCACCGCCGGGACGCCCTGGGCGAGCAGCGCCTCGCGGACGTCGGCCAGGTCTGCGTGGCGGTAGCTGATCACCGCGATGTCGCGCGGCCGCAGCGGCTCACCGCAGTACGTCGCCCCGGACGCCAACAGCCTGCGCACGTCGAGCGCGAGGTCCTTCGCGACGTGCGGGCGCACCTGGGCGACCGGGAGCATCGCGCTGCCGCCGCGGCGGAACTGGTCGCGCCGGACCACCCGCACCCGGAACGGCGCGGCGCCGCCGGACAGCCGGCTCTCGCGGTGGTGCGCCTCCACGTCGCGGACCACGATCCGGTCGTCGCCGAGCGCGGCGCCACGCAGCAGCGCCTGGAAGGAGTCCAGCAGCGGGGCGTCGCTGCGCCAGTTCACCGAGAGCGTCTGCTGGGTCGTGGCCGTGGCGGCCGCCTGGAGGTAGGTCGTGACGTCACCACCGCGGAAGGCGTAGATCGCCTGCTTCGGGTCCCCGATCAGCACCATCGTCGCGTGGCCGGAGAACGCCCGGTCGAGCACCTGCCACTGCACCGGGTCGGTGTCCTGGAACTCGTCGACCAGCACGATGCTCCACCGCGCGCGCATCCGCTGGGCCGCGGCGCCGTCCTCGTCCTTCAGCGCGTCGGCGAGCTGGGTCAGCAGGTCGTCGTACGACAGGATGCCGAGGCGGCGCTTGCGCCGGTCGAGCTCGGCGCGGACGGCCTCGGCGAAGCTGACCCGGCGGCCAGCCGGGGTCGAGCGGTCCTCACCGGCGGGCTCCAGGCGGGCCTGCGGGTCGCCGACCGCGGTCCGCGCGATCGCGAGCGCCTCCACGTGGTCGAAGACCGGGCCGCCGGGGTCGAACGCGAACGCGCGCAGGTAGAGGTCGTCGACGGTCTCCTTCACCAGGTCGTCGAGGTCCTCGACCAGCCGGGCGCGGGAGTCGGTGTCGCCGGCGACGCCGAGCGAGTCGAGCACCAGCGAGCAGAACTGGTGGGTGGTGGCGATCGTCGCCGCGTCGAAGCCGGCCAGCGCCTCGGTGACCCGCCGGTGCCCCGCCCGGCGGGCGTCGGCGTCCCACGCGCGCAGCAGCCGCACGAGGTCGGAGTCGGAGACGTCGCCCGCGGCCGGGTCGTCGCTCAGCACCCGCTCGGCCTCGACGAGCTGGGCGCGCACCCGCTCGCGGAGCTCCTGGCTGGCGGCGCGGCCGAACGTGACGACCAGCATCTGCTCGAGCTTCGCGTGCCCCTCGGCGACGTACCGCGTCACGAGCGCGCCGATGGTCCAGGTCTTGCCGGTGCCGGCGCTGGCCTCGAGGAGCACGGTGCCGGTCGGGAGGTCGCCGGTGATGTCGAACGGGCTCATAGCGGGCCCACCCTCTCGGCGCCGGTGAGCAGCGGCTCCCAGATCCGCCACGCGATGTCGCCCAGGCCGGCGTCGACCAGCAGGTCCAGCGACGCCCGGACGCCGTACACGCGTTGGTGGTAGCCGTCGGCGTCCTCGCCCTGGATGTCGAACTGGTTGAACGGGTCGGTCTCCCACTCGCGGTTCGCGGCGGCGTACGGCGGGGTGTCCTGCCCCATCTGCTCGCGCAGGTGCGCCTCGGCCCACGCCGCGCCGGTCTTGACCGGCACCGGCAGCGGCGCGCAGAGCCCGCGGTCGCGCAGCTCGACGAGGTCACGCAGCCAGTCGACCGCGCGGTGGTCGAGGGGTCCGGCCAGCGCGCGCTTCGGGCCGGCGCGCTCGCGGCCGACCGCGTGGGACGTCCAGTGCTGGTCGGGGTGGGAGGCGCTGAGCGCGAGCAGGTCGACCCAGGCGTGCAGCCGCTGGCGGGCGTTGAGGCGGGAGTACCCGAGCGCCACGACCCGGGTGCCGTAGACGCTCGGCACCGTCCCGGTGAGCCGGCGGCCGTCGCCGAGGTCGACGTCCACGTCGACCGACCGGCGCTCGCCCTCGCGGATGTCGGCCGTGCGCACCCAGAGCTTCTGGCACTCCTCGACGACCTCGTTGAACGCGCCGGTGCCGAGGCCGCCCGGCGGCAGCGTGCCGCTGAGCTGTTCCGCGGTCATCACCGCGACCGGGTCCTGCCCGGCGAGCAGCTCGCGCAGCAGCCGGTCGCCGATCTGCCACTTCTCCAGGCTGTCGAGCGACACCGGGATCGCGTCGGCGAGGTCATCGCGGGTGAACGGCGTCGCGACGTCGAGCCGGTCGCGGACGAACGCGCGCACCGGGTGGCCGAGGAAGGCCTTGAGGTCGGCGAGCGAGACGTCCTCGCGGTCGCGCGCCGGCAGCGGCCCGGCGAGGAACGGCGGCGGCTCGCGGCGCTCACCCGACGCCGACCGTGCCCCGGCCAGCGAGGCCCGGTCGAAGCTGAACGGGCGCCGCGGCTCGAAGTTGCGCGCGTCGTACGGCTGCAGCGGGTGCTCGGTCAGCACCCGGTCGCGGACCGGCTCCGCGGTGCAGCGGTCGGCGGCGTCGAGGATCTCGCCGAGGGGTACGGCGGGCGGACGCCGCGCACCGGACTGCTCGTTGGCCCCGGTGTAGGTGATGACGAGGTGCTCGGTCGCGGCCAGCACGGCGTCGAGCAGCAGCTGCCGGTCCTCGCTGCGGCCGTCGCGCTCGCCGGTCATCGGGTGCCGGGCGAGCACGTCGTCGCCGTCGACCGCCCCGGCGCGCGGGAACACGCCGTCGTCCAGCCCGACCAGGCATACGACGCGGTGCGGGACCGAGCGCATCGGGACCAGCGTGGCGACGGTGAGCGAGCCGGTGCGGAAGTTGGCG
The DNA here is from genome assembly GCF_039541135.1 of Nocardioides caricicola. Classification (NCBI taxonomy): domain Bacteria; kingdom Bacillati; phylum Actinomycetota; class Actinomycetes; order Propionibacteriales; family Nocardioidaceae; genus Nocardioides; species Nocardioides caricicola. The sequence goes on from NZ_BAABFQ010000004.1 coordinate 87,557, forward strand.
CGGGTCGGCCGGCCGGCGAGCCGGGACTGCAGCAGCGCCCGCATGTCGGAGAGCCGCAGCTCGATCTCGCCCTCGTGCGCCGACGCCGCCGCGCGGGCCAGCTCGCGCTCGAACTGCGGGAGCTGCCAGGCGTCGTCGGCCACCACGTCGGTGAGGCCCCGGACGCCGGCGCGCAACCGGTCGGTCCACTCCGCGACGGTGGTCGCCTCCGCGAGCCCGGTCAGGCAGGTGTCGAGGCGGTCGACGAGCTCGGCGACCCGGCCGGCCAGGTCGATCTCGTTGCTCCCGACGTCGTCGAGCGGCAGCCCGCGGCCGAGGTGGCGGTGGTCGTCGCCGCTCATCGCGACGCCGAGCAGGATCCGGTCGAGCCCCATCCGCCAGGTGTTGTGGGGGAACCGGTCCATCTGGAACTGCGTGCGCGACCGCTCGTCGATGCCCCACCGCACGCCGGCCTGCGCGACCCATCGGCTGACCCGGTCGAGGTCGTCGTCGGTGAAGCCGAACCGGCGCCGGCACGGCTCGGTCGCCGCGAGGTCGAGCACGTCGGCCGCCGTCACCCGCCCACCCGACAGCTCCAGCAGGTCGCCCGCGACGGAGAGGAGCGGGTTCGTGCTGGTGAGGGCCCGGTCGGCGAGCTTCACCCGCAGCTGGTGCGCGGGGTGGCCGTCGGCGGTGGTCGCGAGCCCGAACCCGGCCGAGATCAGCGGCGCGAACGTCTCGATGTCCGGGCACATCACGAGGATGTCGCGCGGCTCGAGGGTCGGGTCGTCCTCGAGCATCCCGACCAGCACCTCGCGGAGCACGTCGATCTGGCGGGCCGGGCCGTGGCACGCGTGCACCTGCAGGGTCCGGTCGCCCTCGGCGAGGCGGCGGCGCGCGCGCTCGTCGTACGCCGGGGCGTGGTTGGCGCGCAGGTCGTGCTGGAGCCAGCCGAGCATCGTCTCCCGGTCGACGCCCGGGGTGGGAACGAGCTCGGCCGGGATGCCGTCGAGGGTGCGCCGCAGCTCGCGGGCGTCGCGGCCCAGCGACGCGAGCAGCGGGTGGCCGACCCGCTCCGCGGAGGTGTCGTCCTCGCGGGCGACGACGCCGCCGAGCCCGGCGAGGTCGTCCCAGAGCTGCGGCGAGGGCTGCGGAAGGAACAGGTGCACGTCGCGGTGCGCGCCCAGGGCAGCCAGCAGCTCGACCTCGGTGACCGGGATCCGGGTGTGGCCGAACAGGCTGAGCCGCCCGGGGAGCGGGAGGTCGGCGCCGCCCTGCTCCAGGGTCGCGACCGTCGCGGTGTGCCGGAGGTCCGGCGCGGGGGCGTCGACACGGGCAATGAGCCGGCGCCACAGCTCGGCCTGCCAGCGCAGGTCGTCGGGGAGGTCATCGTGCCCCTCGCGCCAGCCGGCGATCAGCGACGGCCGCTGGACGGCGTACGACGCGAACAGCCCGGCCAGCCGGAACGCGACGGAGTAGCGCCGGTTGCGCCGCATGTCGCCGTCGAGGTGCGCGGTGAGGGTCTCGAACCCGGGCGCCCCGAGGCAGTCGTCGATGGTGGCGAGCAGCGGCCAGACCAGGCGCTCGGGGTCCCACGGGTCGTCGCGCTCGCGGCCGAGGAGCAGGCTGACCAGGCTGCGCGGGTTGAGGAACCGGACGCCCGCGCAGACGCCGTCGCCGCCCCGCGCACCGGTGCCGAGCCGGTGGGAGAGCCGCTGGGTCAGCCACCGCTCGACGCCGCGGGCCGGGACCACCACGACCTCCTCGGCGAACGGGTCGTCGAGAGGCGTGGACAGCAGGTCCCCGAGCCGGTCGGCGAGCACGTCGGTGCGCGCGGCTCGGTGGATCTGCAGGGTCACACGGTGACCCTATGGCCCGCTGGGGACAGTCCGGAGCGTCACCGGTCCGGCAGCAGGCCCTCGCGGATCGCGATCGAGAGGGCCTCGAGCTTCGAGTGCGCGCCGAGCTTGGCCGACAGGTTGGCGAGGTGGTTGCGCACGGTGTGGACGCTCACGGTCATCCGCTCGGCGATCGCCGCGTTCGAGAGGCCCTCGGCGAGCAGCGCGAGGACCTCGCGCTCCCGCTCGGTGAGGTCCGTGGGTCGCGACTGCCCGCCCCGGTGCAACCGGGGCAGCAGCCGAGCCAGCAGCTCGGGGGAGATCACGGCCTCGCCGCTGGCGGCCGAGCGGACGGCGGCGGTGACCTCGCCGAGGCCACGGGTCTTGGACACGAAGCCGGCCGCACCGCCCTCGATCGCGGCCACCAGGACGCTGTCGGCCGTGCTCGCCGTCAGGACGACGAACCGGGCCGAGGGACGCAGCGCCTGCAGCTCGGGGAGGGCGGCGACCCCGTCGCCGTCCGGCAGCCGGTGGTCGAGCAGCACGACGTCGGGGGTCGAGGTGGCGAGCAGCGAGCGCGCGCGGCCGAGGTCGCCGGCCACCCCGGCGATGACGAGGTCGGGCTCCGTGGCGAGGACCTGGGCGAGCGCGCCGGCCAGCACCTCGTGGTCGTCGACGACGAGGACCCGGATGGGCTGGTCGGGGACCGCCGTCATCGGCGCTTCACTCGCGCGACGTCGAGGCTGGGGGCCTTCCCGCCCTCAGCCCCACCCTCCGAGAGGACTGGTTCCACGTCTCCAACCCGAGCTTCTGGTGCGCGCCGATCATGCGAGACCGGCTGAGTGGTGCCAACGTACTAGACCAACTGGCACCTGTGAGCCAAGTCACGGGAACCGCCCGACTGCGATGATCGCGGGGACGATCGCGGGACGACGCGGTCCGGCGCAGGAGACGTCATGCCCCAGATCCGAGTCGCCATCGGGGACGACGACCGCACGTTCCGCGAGGCGGTCAGCGACGTGCTGACGGCCGATCCGCGGTTCGCCGTGGTCGCGGCGGTCGGCTCCGGCCCCGAGCTCCGCGAGGTGGTCGCCGCCCTCCGGCCCGACGTCGCGCTCGTCGACATCCGGATGCCGGGCGGTGGGGCCACGGCGGTCCGCGGCCTGCGCGCGGACGACCGCGAGCGGGCCGAGGCCGAAGGCGATGCGCCCGACACTCCGGTGGTCGTGATCGCCCTGAGTGCGCACACCGGCGTGAGCGACGTACGCGACCTGCTGGCCGCGGGCGCCACCGGCTACCTCGCCAAGGGAAACCTGGGCGCCGCTCTCCCCGACCTCGTCCACCGGTGTGCTTCCGGGGAGGTCGTCCTGGCGGTACCGTCGGGCGCCAAGGCGCTCCTCATGTTGGCGGAGCAGGCGAACCGAGAGCCCGCCCGGGGGGACGAGGTTGAGCGAACCGCGTAGCGAGCACGCAGCGGGAGACGGCGAGGACGCCGCCCCGCCGGCCGGACCCGCGATCCCTCCGTCCGACGCCCTCTTCACGGTGCTCGACTCCAGCGCGTCATCGGTCGTCGCGGTCACGGCGTCCGGCACGATCAACTACGTCAACCACTCGGGCCTCGACGCCTTCGGCTACACCCTCGACGAGCTCCTGGGCCAGCCCGTCGAGGTGCTGATCCCGGCTCCCCACGCCCGGCACCACGCGGGGCTGCGCGAGGGGTACGTCGCCGACGCGCGACCGAGGGCGATGGGGTCCGGTCTCGAGCTCGCGGCACGGCGCAAGGACGGGACGACGTTCCCCGTCGAGATCAGCCTGACGCCCGTGCCGACCCCCGAGGGCACCTGGACCATCGCCGGGGTCGTCGACATCTCCGCTCGTCGCGCGGCCGAGGAGCGGGTGGGGACGATGAGCAGGGCGCACCTCGCCCTCGCCGAGCTGAACGCCGAGATCCTCCGCGCCCGCACACCCGAGGACCTCTACACCCACGTCTGCCGCGTGATCGCCGCCGCGAGCCCCCGGGTCGCCACCTGGGTGGCGACCCCGGACGACGCGGACGGGCTGCGGGTCGCGAGCCGGGTAGGCGACATCGGACCGATCGGCAAGGGCGGCCTCGACCCGCTGCACGCGATCCCGCCGCTGCTCAGCGTGCTGGCGGACTCGTTCCCGTGGTTCTGCGCCGACATCGGCGCCGAGGTCTCGGGCCCCTGGGCCGACTGGGCCGGACGGGAGGGCATCACCGCGGCGGTCGCCCTGCCCGTGCGCCGGATCTCGGGCGTCGCGGCGGTGCTGGTGGTCCAGGCACCGAACCGCACCCTGCTCGAGGAGGACCTCGTCTCGGTGCTCATCACGATGGCCGAGAACGTCTCGTTCGCGCTGGACCGCCTCGACTCCCAGGCCCAGCTGCAGCTCATCGACGCCCAGCGCGTCGACCTGCTCAACCGGCTCGTAGCCGCGCAGGAGGACGAGCGCGCCCGCATCGCGGCCGACGTCCACGACCACTCGATCCAGTCCCTGGCCGCGATCGACCTCCGGCTCGGCCTGCTCCGCACCCGCATCGCCGCCGCCGCGCCGGAGCTCACCGACTCGGTGGACGCGCTCCAGGTGGCCCTGAGCGACGTCACCGGCGGGCTCCGCCACCTCCTGTTCGAGCTCGAGGTGCCCGACCCGGGCGTCACGCTCACCGACCAGGTGCGCGACGCCCTCGCCTACGTGTTCCTCGACGACTCCGTGGCGACGTCGATCCGGGTCGAGAACGGCGCGAACCCCGCCCTCGGGGCGACCCAGGCGGACGCCGACCTGCCCCCGGTGACGCGCGGACACGCGATCCGCATCTGCAAGGAGGCGCTCACCAACGTGCGCCGCCACGCCCAGGCCAGCCACGTCGTGATCGCGATCCGGCCGGATCCCGACGGCGTGGAGATCGCGGTCATCGACGACGGCGTCGGCCCGTCGGGCGACGTCGCCACGCTGCGCTCGGCCCAGGGCCACCGCGGGCTGGACGGCATGCGCGACCGCGCCCAGGTCGTCGGCGGCTGGTGCCGGCTCGAGCGCGACGAGGGCCTCACCACGCTGCGGTACTGGCTACCGCGCGGCACCGACCCGTCGCCCGCCGGCTGAGCAGTCCGGCTGAGCAGCCCGGCGACGGGACTAGTGCGTGGTGGCCCCGACGTACTAGTCGGAACCGGACGTTGGCGTCTGTCGACGAGGTGACGTTCGGCACAGAGTTGACCCATGACCGAGACCACCGGGGGACGGTTCGGCAACGTCCACAACCACACCAACGCAACCGAGTCGGTCGGCGAGCAGCCGACCGACCCCGCTCACCTGGCCGAGGAGCACGTGCCGCTCGTCGGGCACCTCGTCCGCGAGCTCTCCGCGCGCATCCCCGCCTCCGTGGACCGTGACGACCTCCGGTCGGCCGGCCTGGTCGCGCTGGTCAAGGCCGCGCAGGCGTTCGACCCGGCCCTGGGGGTGCCGTTCGCGTCCTACGCGGCGACCCGCGTGCGCGGCGCGCTCCTCGACGAGCTGCGCGCCATCGACTGGGCGACGCGCGGGGTGCGCCGCCGCAGCCGGGACATCGACGCGACCCGCCACGAGCTGGCGTCGACGACGGGGGCCTTCCCCGACGACGCCACGGTCGCCGAGTCGCTCGGGCTCACGACCGCCGACGTGGCGCGCACCGACGCCGACGTCTCCCGGGCGACGGTGCTGTCGCTCCACGGCTTCGACTACTCCATCGCCGACGTGCTGGCCTCCGCGGCTCCCGGCCCGGAGGCCCTGGCCGACCGTGCCGAGCAGCTGGGCTACCTCGCCGCCGCCATCCAGGAGCTCCCGGAGCGCCTGCGCGCCGTCGTCACCGGCTACTTCCTCGAGGAGCGTCCGATGCGGGAGATCGCCCAGGAGCTGGGCGTGACCGAGTCGCGCATCTCCCAGCTCCGCGCCGAGGCCCTCGTCCTGCTCCGCGACGCGCTGACCAACGCCTTCGAGCCGCACCGGACCGAGCCGGCGCAGCCGCGCTCCCGGCTCGCGGCGCGGCGCAGCGCGGCGTACGTCGCCGCCGTCGCCGAGCGCCACTCCATGCGCCGTCCCGCCCGCCACCTCGTGCCCGCCGAGGTCGAGTGGTCCGCGTGAACCTCGCGGCCGTGGCGCACCCTGGTACGCATGTACTAGCCAGGTCGAGGCCAAGGACCCTGTCGACCGGCCCGGGAGCGGCGCACGCTGACAGCATGATCGCGAACACCACCGACGCCGCGGTTGTCGCGCCGGCCGCTCGCCGCTCCACGCCCCGAGTGGGGTGAGGTCGTGGACCGCATCACCGACCGTGCTCTCGTCGAGGTGCGCCGCCAGGGCGCAGACCTGGTCGTGGTGTCGGCGACCACGCCCGCCGAGCGGCTGCTCGGCACCGCCCACGGCACGCTCGTCGGCACCACCTGGGGGCCCCAGTTCGCGGCGGCCGACGCCCCGTTCGTCCTGGAGGGCTGCCGCTCCGTGATCGACCGCCGCAGCCGCGCCTGGACCGGCGCCGCGCAGCCGGCCAGCCGAGCGGGCCGGCGCGTCCACGTCACGGCCACGCGGCCGCCGGGCAGCGTCGGGTCCCGGCTGCAGGTCGAGCTGATCGAGGCGGCCCCGCACACCCCGACCGTCGGGAGCACCGAGACGGCCCCGGACCCCGACGAGCAGTGGTTCGCACGCGGCCTGCTCGACAGCGCCCGCAACCCCGCCACGGCCCGCGGGATCATCGCCACCGATGTCCACGGGGTCATCACGTTCTTCAACCCGGCCGCCGAGCGGATGACCGGTCGCCGGTCCCCGGACGTCGTCGGCCAGGTCACCCCCGTGGTCTTCCACGACGCCCGCGAGCTGGCCGCCCGGGCCGCCGAGCTCGGCACCGCGCCCGGCTACGCCGTCGTCCTGGCCGACGTACGCGCCGACAGCAGCTGCGCGCCGCGCGACTGGACCTACGTCCGGCCAGGCGGCGAGCGCATCACGGTCTCCACCACCTCCATCGCCCTGCGCGACGACGCCGGCGAGGTCCTCGGCCACCTCACGCTCGCCGAGGACGTCACCGAGGCGCGCACCGCGCACCGGCAGCTGCAGGAGGCGCTCGCCAAGGAGCGCGAGCTGGTCGCCCGGCTCAACGCCGTCGACCGCGCCAAGAACGAGTTCATCGCCGCGGTGAACCACGAGCTGCGCACGCCCCTGACGAGCATCCTCGGCTACACCGACGTCCTCCTGGACTCCTCCGCCGGGACGCTCAGCCCGCTGCAGGCGAGCATGGTGGGCCGGGTCGAGCGCAACGGGCGGCGCCTGCTCAAGCTGGTGGAGAACCTGCTGACCCTGTCCGCGGTCCAGGCCGACGCCTTCCAGGTGGAACGTCGCCGCCTCGACCTCGCCGGAGTCGTCAAGGACGCGGTCGAGCGCTCTGCTCCCGACCTCGACGCGGCCGGCCTCGACGTGACCGTCGACCTCGGCCACGACTCCGCTCCGGTGCTCGGGGACGAGACCCAGCTCGGCCGGGTCGTCACCAGCCTCGTGGACAACGCCATCACGTTCACCCCGCCCGGCGGCGTCGTGCGGGTCGGGCTGCGCCACCGGCACGGCGAGACGGTGCTGGAGGTCGCCGACACCGGTGTCGGGATCCCGGTGTGCGACCAGGCCGACCTCTTCGAGCGGTTCGTCCGCGCGCGGCAGTCCCGAGCCCGGGAGGACCAGGGCCTCGGCCTCGGCCTCGGCCTCGCGGTCACCCGATCGATCGTCTCGTCCCACGGCGGACGCGTCACGCTCTCGTCCACCCCGAACGTGGGGACGGTCGTGACGGTGCACCTGCCCAGCGCCCGGGACGACCGCGCCGAGCTCGCCGCGGCGAGCTGACCGTCAGGCGTCGCGCCGCCTCACCACGACGTACGCCGCTGCGAGCAGCACCGCGACCTCCAGGCCGAAGACCGCGAAGCCGACCCACGGGTCGAGCAGGTCGGGGTTGAACGAGACCGGCGTCGACACCCCGGAGCCGGCGTTGCCCGGCATCAGCTTGGTGACCCACTCGCCGAACGCGCCGGGGATCAGGTTCACCATGTTGCCCAGGATCAGCATCAGGGCGAGGACGCTCGAGATCGTCCCGGCGGTGTGCCGCACCAGGAACCCGACCGCGACCGTGAACAGTCCGATCCCGGCGAGGTAGAGCCCGGACCCGAACATCGACCGCAGCACGTCGCCCTCCAGCGGCATGCCGATGCCCTCGCGGTCGAGGAAGAAGTTGCCCCCGGCGTACCCGACGAACGCGGTGACGGTGCCGACGACGGCGAGCAGCACGGCGACCACCACGGACTTGGCCGCGAGCACCCGGCCGCGCGAGGGCACCGCCGCGAACGTCGTGCGGATCATGCCGGTGCCGTACTCCGTCGTGACGACGAGCGCGCCCAGGACGACCGCGGTGATCTGGGCGATCATCATCCCCCAGGTGATGAACGAGCCGGGCGACTCGTCGGCCTCGGGCGAGGCCAGCCAGTCGGCGTTGCCCCAGCAGATCAGCGTGGTCAGGCCGGCGCCGAGGACGAACGTCGCGACCAGCGTCCACCAGGTCGAGCGCACCGAGCGCAGCTTCAGCCACTCCGCGCGCAGCACCGCGGCGAACGACGGGCGTGCGACGCCGGCGCGCTCGACGACGGATCCGGACTCCATCAGCGTCGCGGTCATCACGCGGCTCCGTCCACGACGGCGTGGTACTCGACGCTGCTGGCGGTGAGCGCCATGAACGCGTCCTCGAGCGAGGAGCGCACCAGCGTCAGCTCGTGCACCGCGAGCCCGTGCTTGAAGAGCAGGTCCCCGATGGCCGGGGCGTCGAGGCCCCCGACCCGGATCTCGTCGTCGACGCGGGCGACCTCGAGGCCGCGCCCGGCGAGCAGGTTCGCGGCGTCGCCGAGGGCGGGCGCCTTCACGCGGACGTACGACGCCGCGTGGTCGGACATGAACGCAGCCATCGAGCAGTCCGCGAGGATCGTGCCGCGCCCGATGACCAGCAGATGGTCGGCCATCAGCGCCATCTCGGACATCAGGTGGCTGGAGATGAAGACGGTCCGGCCCTCGTCGGCGAGCTGGCGCGCGAAGGTGCGCACCCAACGGATGCCCTCGGGGTCGAGTCCGTTGACGGGCTCGTCGAGCACGACCACCGGCGGGTCGCCGAGCATCGCCGCCGCGATGCCGAGTCGCTGCCCCATGCCGAGCGAGAACCGGCCCGCCCTCTGACCGGCGACCGATTCCAGGCCGACCAGGTCGAGCACCTCGCCCACGCGCGTGGTCGGGATGCCGTTGGACGCCGCCATCCACCGCAGGTGGTCGCGGGCGGACCGCCCGGGGTGGATGGCGTGCGCGTCGAGGAGTGCGCCGATCTCGCGCAGGGGCGCGGGCGATGCGGCGTACCGATGACCGTTGACGCTCACGGTGCCGGACGTCGGCGCGTCCAGGCCGAGGACCATCCGCATGGTCGTCGACTTGCCGGCGCCGTTGGGGCCGAGGAAGCCGGTCACGCGACCGGGCTCGACGACGAAGTCGACGCCGTCGACGGCGACCCTGTCGCCGAAACGCTTCGTGAGGTGGTGAGCACGGATCATGGCGTCCAGCCTGCTGCGGCCACTGCGTCCACACATCCGGGCGGATCCCTGAGACAACCCCGGAAGATGTCCCTAGGGTGCGAGACATGAAACGACTCCTCCTCCCCGTGGCGAGCCTCTCCCTCGTGGCCGCCGGCTTCGGCGCCGGCATCGCGGTCTCCGCCACCGCCGACGAGCGGGCCGCGGCCGAGGCCCCGGTCACGGTCACCCGTCAGGCGCTCGCGGAGGTCCCCGGACCGAAGGGCGCCCCGAACCGCACCCTCGGCCTGAGCCGCGTCGTGGTGATGCCCGGCGCGAAGCTCGCCTCGCACCACCACCCCGGCTCGCAGCTCGGCTACGTTGCCGAGGGCGTGCTCACCTACACGGTCGAGACCGGCCGGGCGAAGCTGATGAAGGGGCCGGGCGACGCCCCGACCCTCGTCAAGGTGATCAAGCCCGGCGACACCGTGCGGGTGCGCCCCGGACACTGGCTGATCGAGGAGCAGGGCGAGGTCCACCACGCCCGCAATGCCGGCGAGGTGCCGATCGTCATCTACATCGCCACGCTGCTGAAGACCGGCGAGCCCGCGGCGATCCCCGACTGATCCGACGTCCGGTCGGGTACCTCTCCGACATGACAGACCAGCAGCCCCCGGCCGAGCCCCCCACCGAGCAGAAGGACCCGTTGCGTCGCTCCCGCACCAGCGGCGCGTGGGTGGCGGTGGTCGCGGCCGCGGTGCTGCTGATCCTGCTCGTGGTGTTCATCGCCCAGAACACCCAGGACGTGCATCTGTCGTTCCTGTCGTGGGACGGCAGCACCCCGCTCTCGGTGGCGCTGCTCATCGCCGCGGTGATCGGCATCGCGCTCACCGCAGTCGTCGGCAGCCTGCGGATCCTGCAGCTGCGGCGGCGGGTGCACCACACGCGGCGCTAGCCGAGAGGTCAGCCCCGCGCCAGGGGTACGTCGAGCCGGTCGGCGAGCTCGTCGTACGTCGTACCGAACGTCTCGAGCACGGTCACGCCGGACGACCCGACCTGGAACACCGCGACGTCGGTGTAGACCCGGTCCACGCAGCCCACGCCGGTGAGCGGGTAGATGCACGACGGCACCAGCTTCGGCGTGCCGTCCTTGGCGAAGAGCGTCATCATCACGAACACCCGCTTCGCGCCGATCGCGAGGTCCATCGCGCCGCCGACGGCGGGGATCGCGTCCGGCTCACCGGTGTGCCAGTTGGCGATGTCGCCTGCCGCGGAGACCTGGAACGCCCCGAGCACGCACACGTCGAGGTGGCCGCCGCGCATCATCGCGAAGGAGTCGGCCGAGCTGAAGTACGACGACCCGGGCAGCTCGGTGACCGGCTGCTTGCCGGCGTTCGTGAGGTCGGGGTCGATCTCGTCGCCGTGGGCCGCCGGGCCCATGTTGAGCAGGCCGTTCTCGGTGTGCAGCACGACGCCGGAGCCGGCGGTCAGGTGGTCGGCGACCAGCGTGGGCTGGCCGATCCCGAGGTTCACGAACGACCCGGCCGGGATGTCGGCGGCGACCCGGGCCGCCATCTCGTCCTTGCTGAGACTCATACCCGCACCACCCGATCCACGTAGATGCCCGGCGTCACGACGGCCTCGGGGTCGAGGTCGCCGGTCTCCACGACCTCGCTCACCTGCGCGATGGTGGTCGCGGCTGCCGTCGCCATCACCGGGCCGAAGTTGCGCGCGGTCTTGCGGTAGACGAGGTTGCCCATCCGGTCCGCGCGGTGCGCGCCGACCAGCGCGACGTCGCCGCGGATCGGGTACTCCAGGACGTAGGTGCGACCGTCGATCTCGCGGGTCTCCTTGCCCTCCGCGAGCGGCGTGCCGACCCCGGTCGGCGAGAAGAACGCGCCGATCCCGGCGCCCGCGGCGCGCATCCGCTCGGCGAGGTTGCCCTGGGGGACGAGCTCCAGCTCGACCTTGCCGGCGCGGTAGAGCCCGTCGAAGACCCAGGAGTCGTGCTGGCGTGGGAACGAGCAGACCATCTTGCGCACGCGGCCCTTCGCCAGCAGCGCGGCGAGCCCGGTGTCGCCGTTGCCCGCGTTGTTCGACACCACGGTCAGGTCGGAGGCGCCCTGCTCGATCAGCGCATCGATCAGCGCGACCGGCATCCCTGCCATGCCGAACCCGCCGACCAGCACGGTCGAGCCGTCCTCGATGCCGTCGACGGCCTCGGCGGCACTGTCGCAGATCCTCACGACACGTTCTCCAGCACGACGGCCAGCGCCTGGCCGACGCCGATGCAGATCGCGGCCACGCCGTACCGCCCCCCGGACTCGGTCAGTCGCGCGGCGAGGGTACCGAGGATCCGCCCGCCGGACGCGCCGAGCGGGTGGCCGATCGCGATCGCGCCGCCCTTGCTGTTCACGATCTCGGGGTCGATCCGCCACGCGTCGACGCAGGCCAGGGACTGGACCGCGAACGCCTCGTTGAGCTCGACCGCGCTCACGTCGTCCCACGTGATGCCGGCCCGGGCGAGCGCGCGGTCGGCGGCCTCGACCGGCGCGTAGCCGAACATCTGCGGCTCCACGGCCGCGACGCCGCGGCCCGCGATCCGGGCGACCGGGTCGATGCCGACGGCCGCGTCCTCCGAGCCGAGGAGCACCGCAGACGCCCCGTCGTTGAGCGGGGACGCGTTGCCGGCGGTGATCGTGCCGTCCGTGCGGAACGACGGCTTGAGCCCGGCGAGCTTCTCGGCGGTGGACCCGGGCCGGATGCCCTCGTCGCGGGCCAGGTCGCCCACCGGGACCACGAGCCCGTCGTAGAAGCCGGCGTCCCACGCGGCGGCCGCGAGGTTGTGCGACCGGGCGGCGAACTCGTCCTGGCGCTCGCGCGGGATCGAGAACTTCTCGCCGAGCATCTCGTTCGCCTCGCCCAGCGAGACCGTCCACTCGGCCGGCATGTTCTCGTTGACCAGCCGCCAGCCCAGCGTGGTCGACACCGCGGTGACGTTGCCGGCGGGGAACGCGCGCGAGGGCTTGGGCAGGACCCACGGCGCCCGGGTCATCGACTCCACGCCACCGGTCAGCACGACGTCGGCATCGCCGGACTCGATCACCCGCGAGCCGATCATCGCGGCGTCGAGGGAGGAGCCGCAGAGCCGGTTCACGGTCGTGGCGGGCACGCTGACCGGGAGCCCCGCGAGCAGCACGGCCATCCGGCCGACGTTGCGGTTGTCCTCGCCGGCCTGGTTGGCACAGCCCCAGGCGACGTCGCCGATCGCGGCGGGGTCGAGGTCGGGCGCCTTCGCCAGCACGCCCTGGATCGCGGTCGCGGCGAGGTCGTCGGGGCGCACCTCGGCGAGGGCGCCGCCGAAGCGGCCGAACGGCGTGCGGGCGGCGGCGTACACGAACGCGGAGCTCATGCATACGAGCCTAGGTCGGGACCGCCGATCATCTCCAATACTGAATCCTGCTCGATTGATAACCTCCACGCATGGAACTGCGACACCTGCGGTCCTTCGCCGTCCTCGCCGAGGAGCGGCACTTCGGGCGCGCGGCCGAGCGCTTGCACCTCGCCCAGCCCGCGCTCTCGCAGCAGGTCAAGCAGCTCGAGCGCGAGCTCGGCGTCGAGCTCTTCACGCGCACCACCCGCCGCGTCGACCTCACCGAGGCCGGCGCCCGCCTGGTCGGGCACGCACGCGAGGTGCTCGGCGACGTCGACCGAGCCCGCGACGACATGGCCGCGCTCGCGTCGGGTCGCGCGGGCCGGGTGTCGGTCGGGTTCGTCGGGACCGCGACGTACGACGTCCTCCCCCGGGTCGCCCAGGAGGTGCGCCGCTCGCTGCCCGGCGTCGAGCTCGACCTGCGGGGCGAGCTGCTCTCGCCCGAGCTGGCCGCCGGGCTGGCCGACCGCACCTACGACCTCGCGCTGCTGCGCCCCGGCGAGCCGGGCCTCGACGCGCGCACCCTGCGCACCGAACGACTCGTCGCGGTGCTCCCGGCCGGGCACCCGCTCGCCGGCCGGCGCCGGATCGGGCTGGCCGCGCTGCGGGACGAGGCCTTCGTGATGCACCCGTCGGGTCACCGGTCGTCGATCCATGCCCGGGTGCTGGAGGCCTGCGCGGCCGCGGGCTTCCAGCCGTCGTCGGTCGTCGAGGTCGCCGAGACCGCGACGCTCGTGGTGTTCGTGGCCGCCGGCCTGGGCGTCGCACTCGTGCCCGAGCCGGTGCGCGCGCTCGGCCTGGAGGGCGTCGCCTACGTCGCGCTCACCGACGCGCCGACCATCGACCTCGCGCTGGCCGCACGCGCCGACGCCTCACCCGCCGCCCAGCAGGTCGCCGCGATCGTGGCGCGGTGCGTCTAGCTCGGACTGCCGCCGGACCAGTGGCTGTTCTGGGTGAGGTCGTGCTGCCACTTCGCCCGGGCGTTCATCGAGTCGTCCATCGGGGCGTTCTGCGTGATGTGCCGACCGGGCCGCTTGCGGCCCCGCACCTGGACCCAGATCGTGGCGCCCACGAGCACCACCGCTGCCGCGATCAAGAAGTAGGTGAACACTGGCGTCCCCGTTCGTCCGAGTAGGTCGAGGGTAGCCGTCGTTCGCGGTTTCACCGGGTATGTAGACGAACCGTCACATCCCACGGCGTGCAGGCCATGGGAAGTGCGGGTTCACCAGGGCACCATGGTGAACCTGCGAACGACGCACACCAGCCCTACGCCAGCCCCTCCTCAGCCAGCACCTGCTGCGCGACCCGGAAGGCGGTGTTCGCGTCGGGCACCCCGCAGTAGATCGCGCTCTGCAGCAGCACCTCCTTGATCTCGTCGACCGTGAGGCCGTTGCGCAGCGCGGCCCGCAGGTGCATCGCCAGCTCCTCGTGGTGACCGCGGGCGATCAGCGCGGTCAGCGTGATCATCGAGCGGGAACGCCGGTCGAGGCCGGGGCGGGTCCAGATCTCGCCCCAGGCGTACGTCGTGATCAGCTCCTGGAAGTCCCGCGTCAGGTCGGTGGTGCCGGCGCTCGCGCGGTCGACGTGCTCGTCGCCGAGCACCTCCCGCCGCACCTTCATGCCGTCGTCGTAGCTCATGAGTTCGCCTCCCGGCAGTGCTCTCGGATCAGGTCGGCCACCGCTTCCGGGGCCTCGGCGGGTGCGAGGTGCGCGACGCCGGGCAGCTCGGCGTACCGCCCGCCCGGCACGCCGTCGGCGACCTCGCGCAGCAGCTCCGGCGGACAGACGGCGTCGTCGGCACCGGCCACGGCCAGCACCGGTACGGCGATCTCGCCGAGCCGGTCGCGCACGTCGAAGGCGGCCAGCGCCGCGCAGACCGCGACGTACCCCTCGTCGGCGGCGTCACTCAGCGCGTGCAGCAGCGCCGACGCCCGCGCCGGTTCGCGGTCCAGAAACCCGGGGCCGAACCACCGGCCGGCCGAGGCGGCCACCAGGGACGGGGTGCCCGAGGCGCGCACCTGCTCGATGCGCTCCTGCCAGCCCTCGGCGGTGCCGATCTTCGCGCCGGTGCACAGCGCGACCACGCCGCGCACCCGGTCCGGCGCGTCCAGCGCCAGCTGCAGCCCGACCGCGCCGCCGACCGAGTCGCCGGCGTAGCAGAACGGCCCGTCCACGCGGTCGAGCACGCGAGCAGCGAGGTCCGCGATCGTGACCGGGCCGGTGACGGGCTCACCGCCGTGCCCGGGCAGGTCCCACGCCACCACCTCGAAGTCGTCGGCGAGCAGCTCCGCGCAGGCGCTCCAGAGCGTGGCGGCCGACGTGCCGAGCGACGGGCCGAGGACCAGCTTCATCCGAGGGATCCCTTCGCCCGGGCGACCACGTGGTCGACGTACGCCCCCGCGTCGCCGAAGTACGTCGGCGCCGGGTCGTCGGTCATGCTCCGCTGCTCGGCGAGCACCGCCTCGCCGGCCGCGGCCAGGGTCGCGGCCATCCGGTCGGCGTCGACGCGGAGGTCGGCGACGAGCGTGGCGGTCTGCGACGCCGCGACCAGCGTGCGGCGGACCAGGTCGCGCAGCGTCGCCCACTCCGCGTGCCAGCCGCCGTCGGCGCGGTCGTCGACCTGCTGCGCCGCGGCGAGGTGCAGGGTCGCCGCGAGCTGCGGCGTGGTCAGGGCGGCACGCCGCACGAGCACCGACAGCGTGGGGTTCGCCTTGTTCGGCATCGTCGACGAGCCCCCGCCGGAGCCCTCCGCGAGCTCACCGATCTCCGGCCGCGACATCGTCACGACGTCGTTCGCGATCCGCGCGCACGCGTCGGTGCACCCGGCGAGCGCGTCGCCGAGCCGTGTGACCGGAGCCCGCGTCGTGTGCCAGCGCGGCACCCCGGCCGGCACCTCGCGCCCGAGCTCGACGATCGCCGCGCGGGTCCCGGCGGCGCCGCCGAGCTGCTGGGGGAACGCGAGGCGGGCCAGGTCGTCGTCGGCGTCGAGCACCGCGGTCAACCAGGCGGCGACCCGGAAGCCGAACGTCGTGGGCACGGCGTGCTGGGTCAGCGTGCGCGCCACCATCGGCGTGTCCCGGTGCGCCTCGGCGAGGTCCGCGAGCCGGCGTACGACCGTCGCGAGGTCGCGCCGAAGCGTCGTCACCGCCGACTCCGCCATCCGCATCAGCGCGGAGTCGACGACGTCCTGGCTGGTGAGCCCGCGGTGCGCGTTCGGGTAGGTCTCGCGGATCCGCTTCACGAGCGGGATCACCGGGTTGCCGCCGGACTCCGCCTCGAGCGCGACGTCGTGCGCGTCGACGACCCAGCCGACCTCGGCGCCGAGCCACTCCTCCTCGACCGCGAGCATCGCGCCGAGGAAGTCCTCGGTGGTGAAGTGCGATCCGGCGCGCTCGTCGCCGGGCCAGAACAGGTCCGCCATGCAGGTCAGTCTTGCGTGTACGACAGGAAGACGGTCTCGTCCGCGCCCTGGAGCCGGATGTCGAACACGAACCCGCGGTCGTCGGCCTCGGCGTCGAGGCTGCGCAGCGCGGCCGGCGCGGCGCCGGGCAGGTAGGCGCGGGTGAAGAGCCGGTGCAGCAGCCCGCGCGCGAAGACCGTCAGCCCGAAGTACGGCGTCGGGCCGCCCGGGCGCAGCGTCGTGAACTGGTACCGCCCGGTCCGGTCGGTCGACGCACGACCCCAGCCGGTGAACGTGTAGCCGTCGCGGTGGAACGAGCCCTCGGCCTGCGGGACCGTCCCGTCGGGGGCGAGCTGCCACAGCTCGAGGATCGCGTCGGGGACGCCGTTCCCCTCCCCGTCGAGCACGCGGCCGTGCAGCCGCACGGCGTCCGGGCGGCCGACGGGGACGAGCTCGTTGTCGCCGTCGAAGGGCAGGGCGTAGCCGAAGAACGGGCCGACGGTCTGGCCGGGCGTGGGGGCGGCGGTCACTCGACGTCTCCTTCGACGGGGGTGCGGTGCGAACCGGTGAGCACGATGTCCCAGCGGTAGCCGGTCGCCCACTCGGGCGTCGTCAGGTCGTGGTCGTACGTCGCGACCAGCCGGCCGCGGGCGGCCGGGTCGACGATCGACTGGTAGATCGGGTCGAGCGCGAACAGCGGGTCGCCGGGGAAGTACATCTGGGTGATCAGCCGCTGGGTGAACTCCGTGCCGAACAGCGAGAAGTGGATGTGCGCGGGCCGCCAGGCGTTCTGGTGGTTGCGCCACGGGTACGGCCCGGGCTTGATCGTGGTGAACCGGTAGAACCCGTCGCCGTCGGTCAGGCAGCGGCCCATGCCGGTGAAGTTCGGGTCCAGCGGCGCCGGGTGCTGGTCGCGCTGGTGGATGTAGCGTCCGCCGGCGTTCGCCTGCCAGATCTCGACGAGCTGGTGGCGCACCGGCCGGCCCTCGCCGTCGGTCACCCGGCCGGCGACGACCATCCGCTCGCCGATCGGCTCGCCGCGGTGCTGGATCGTGAGGTCGCTCTCGAGCGGGTCGACGTCACGCTGGCCGAACACCGGCGCCCACAGCTCCAGCTCCTCCGGGTCGAGCTGGAACGGCGCCTTCGTGGGGTGCCGCAGGATGCTCGAGCGGTACGGCGGGTAGTCGAGCCGGACCCCGTGCTCCACGGTGCCCGACGCGTCGTACTCCTTCGAGATCGCCTCGATCTCCGCGCTGATGTCGCCCTGCGTCTCGGTCACGCGGCTCACGGTAGGGAGCCGAGCGCGGCGCGAGGTACCGCCCGATTCCGTTCAGTGGAAGACTGGCCCGCATGGCCGGCAACACCTCGACGCCCGGTGCGACCGTCACGTCCCGCGCGCTGGCGCTGCTCGGGGCGTTCGACGAGCACCACCGCCGGCTCACCCTGACCGACCTGGCCGCGCGCGCCGGGCTGCCGGTGCCGACCGCGCACCGGCTGGTCGGCGAGCTGGTCGCGTGGGGCGCGCTGGCCCGCACCCCGTCCGGGGAGTACGTCGTCGGCCGCCGGCTCTGGGACATCGGGCTGCTCGCTCCCGTGCAGACCGGGCTGCGCCAGCTCGCCTCGCCGTTCCTGCACGACCTGTACGGCGCGACGCTGGCGACCGTGCACCTCGCGGTCCGCGACGGCACCGAGGTGCTCTACCTCGACCGGCTCTCCGGGCACGCATCGGTGCCGGTGGTGAGCAGCATCGGGTCGCGGCTGCCGATGCACGCGACGGGCGTCGGCAAGGTGCTGCTCGCGCACGCCCCCGACGACGTGCAGCAGGCGGTGCTCGCGGACCTGCCCCGGGTCACGGCGTACACCATCACCCAGCCGGGGACGCTGCGCCGCCAGCTCGCCCGCGTGCTGCGCGACGACTACGCAACGACGGTCGAGGAGATGAGCCTCGGCGGGTGCTCGGTCGCCGTGCCGATCCGGCGCGACGGCGAGGTGGTCGCGGCGCTCGGGATGGTGCTGCCGTCGCTGGGCCGTGAGCGGCCCCGGCTGGTCGGAGCGCTCCAGGTCGCCTCTCGCGGCATCGGCCGCGCACTTTCGGCCAGTGGAAACGAGTGATGGCAGCGCCCGCGTGACCCGCCCTTGACTGCAGGCATGACCACCTCAGGGCGCACCCAGGTCGCCATCGTCGGCGCCGGCCCGGCCGGCGTCCTCCTGTCCCACCTGCTCGCCGCAGACGGCATCGAGTCCGTGGTACTGGAGACCCGCTCGGAGGAGTACGTCGCCGGCCGGATCCGGGCCGGGATCCTCGAGCAGTCCACCGTCGACCTGCTGACCGAGGTCGGCCTCGGGGAGCGGCTGGCGCGCGAGGGCGACCAGCACCACGGCATCTACCTGCAGTGGCCGGGCGAGCGCCACCACCTCGACTTCGTCGACCTGGTCGGCCGGTCGGTGTGGGTCTACGGCCAGACCGAGGTGCAGAAGGACCTGGTCCTCGCGGCCCACGCCCGGCAGCAGCAGTTCGTCTACGAGATCAGCGACACCGCCCTGCACGACCTCGAGTCCGACCGACCGTGGGTGACCTGGACCGACGCCGACGGGGTCCGGCACCGGCTCGACGCCGACGTGGTCGTCGGTTGCGACGGCTCGTTCGGCCCCTCGCGCGGCGCCGTGCCCGACGAGGTGCGCCGGACCTGGGGGCGCACCTACCCCTACTCGTGGCTGGGGATCCTGGCCGACGTCGCCCCGTCGACCGACGAGCTGATCTACGCCTGGCACCCCGACGGCTTCGCGCTGCACTCGATGCGGTCCTCGACCGTGTCGCGGTTCTACCTCCAGGTCCCCAACGACACCGACCTCGCGGACTGGTCCGACGACCGGATCTGGGACGGCCTGGCCGCGCGGCTCGGCCACGGGCTGGACGGCTGGGAGCTCGCGACCGGGACGATCACCGACCGGAGCGTGCTGCCGATGCGGTCGTTCGTGCAGCAGCCGATGCGGCACGGCCGGCTGTTCCTCGCCGGCGACGCCGCCCACCTGGTCCCGCCGACCGGCGCCAAGGGCCTCAACCTCGCCGTCGCCGACGTCGCGCTGCTGGCGCCGGCGCTGGCCGCGCTGCTCAAGGGCGACCCCGCGCTCGCGGACGCCTACTCGGACGCCGCCCTGCGACGGGTCTGGCGCTGCACCCACTTCTCGTGGTGGATGACCACCATGCTGCACAGCAACGACGACCCGTTCGACCGCGAGCTCCAGCTCTCGCAGCTGCGTTGGGTCGCGAGCAGCCGCGCCGGCGCCGCCGGGCTCGCCGAGAACTACGCGGGCCTCCCGATCGGGTTCTGACCGGCCTAGACCGGTTCCCGGCCGAGGGTTGGGCCGGTGTGACGGAGGGCACACCCTCGTCCACGGACGAGGGAGGTTTGCATGATCAGGTACGCAGTGCGGCTGGTCCTGGCGGGAGGGGTCGCGCTCGCGCTGACCCTCGCCGGCCTGACCGGAGCGACGAGCGCGAACGCCAGTGCGGGCACGGGTGCCACCGCCGCGAGCGCCGAGCGCGCCGCGGGGTGCGCCCAGGAGAAGAAGCAGGTCAAGGCCTCGAAGAAGGCCCTCAAGAAGGCCAACCACAAGGTCAAGAAGGCGAAGAAGGCCAAGCGGACGGCCGACGGCGCCAAGCAGCGCCAGTCGGCTGACAAGAAGCTCAAGAAGGCCAAGAAGCAGCAGGCGAAGGCGAAGAAGAAGCTCAAGCGCGCCCAGGCCAAGCTGAAGAAGTGCCGCGCCCAGGGCGGCGGCGAGGAGCCGGAGAACCCGCTGCAGCCCGCGTGCGACGCCGGACTGCCGCAGCCGATCTGCGACGCCTTCGCGACGCTCCCGATCCCGAACGGCGGCGGCGACAGCCCGATCCAGGCGCTCTGCGACGCCGGACTGCCGCAGGCGATCTGCGACGCGGCGACCCTGCCGCCCGGCGAGGACGGCAGCAGCCCGATCCAGGCGCTCTGCGACGCCGGGCTGCCGCAGACGATCTGCGACCAGACCGGTGGTGGCGGTGGCGAGATCCCGGACCCCGGTGGGGTCCTGGACCCGGTCTGTGAGCTCGGCCTGCCGCTGCCCATCTGCGAGACGCCGGCCGGCGGCGGGGGCGACAACGGCGGTGGGGGTGGCACCGACCCGGGCCTGCCCGACCCGTGCGACCTCGTACCCCTGCCGATCTGCGGGCTGGCGCGCGCGGCGTGACCTGCGCGACCTGACGACCGAGTGGGAGTCAGTCCCCGTCCGAGGCCAGCTCGGGGACTGGCTCCCGTCGCACGCGGAAGCGGCGGTAGCTGTAGACGATCAGGCCCAGCGCGATCAGCCCCGACGCGATCTGGGTGACACCGGTTGCGGCGCCGCCCGGGAGCCACAGCGCGTCGCTGAGCGTCCACCAGGACGGCGGCTCCTCGGGGCCCCAGATCCAGTACACGCCGCAGGCGATCAGCCCGAGCGCGAGGGTCACCGACATCGTGATCCGGACCCAGTTCTCGACGCCCTCGGCGGCGCCACGCAGGGCCCTGACCTTGATCGGCTCGAGCCGGCGCTCGGCCCACTCGTACTCCTGCGACAGCACGACCAGGCCGCCGGCCAGCATGAGCAGGCCGGGGCCGGGCAGCACGAGCGCCGCGACGCCCGCGACGACGAGCATCCAGCCGACGACCTCCAGCACCCAGCGCCGGACCCGGTCCCTCATGGCGTCAGCCTCTCAGAACCGGGCAAACCGGTCGGGCATCTCCGGTTCAGGCGGCGAGGCTCAGGTCCTCGCGCTGGACGTTCGGGTCGATGCCCGCGGGCAGCGGGACGATCCGGGCGTGCACGTGGGCGGGGAGGCTGACCCGGGTCAGGACCGCGACCGCGCCCAGGGTCGCGGTGATCGCGTAGAGCACGTTCGCGTCGACGTCGGCGATCACGCCGTACGCGCCGCAGAGCAGGGCGTCGAACACCAGGAAGACCCAGCCGGACGCGGCGATGCCGGACACGTCGTGGCTGCGCCAGGCCGTGATCGCGGCCGGGGTGATCAGCAGCGCGACCGAGCAGCCGAGAACCACCGTGATCGGCACCGCGCCGACCAGCGGCACCGCCGCGGTCGCGCTCAGGATCACCGCGAGCCAGACCACCGGGAGCCACATCCGCGCGCGGCTGCCGCCGTCGCGCCACGCCAGCACGAGCGCCCCCGCAGTCGCCGGCAGCGCGACGAACGCCGGCAGCGCCACCCAGATCTCGCCCTCGGCGAGGCCGAAGACGGTCCAGGCGATGCCACTGATCGTGGAGTTCGCGAGCGCGGCGACGCTGATCCCGGCGGCGGAACGGCCGCGGACCAGCTTGGCGAGCTGAGGGACGGTGCAGGCGAACGCGAGCAGCGTGGCCGCGAGGCCGAGCGTGGTCGCGAGGGAGATGTTCACGGTGACTCTGACTTTCTGCGCCGAGGCGCACGCACGACGACGCGGCCGCCGCCGGGTGGCGACGACCGCGTCATGGTGAAGCGGATGGAGGAGACCGGCGGCGCTTGGTCAGCCGACCGGTACACCGAAGATCTTACCGTCCTATCGGGCAGATCCCGACCGAATTTAAGGTGTCAGGCCGTTCAGGCAGGGTGATCTCCCGCACACGACCCTCAGATGTCGGTGACCCGGACCCCCGCGTGCGCCTTGTAGCGGCGGTTCACGCTGATCAGGTTCGCGGTCAGCGCCTCGACCTGGTGGGCGTTGCGCAGCCGGCCGCCGTACACACCGCGGACGCCGGGGATCGTGGCGCAGAGGTCCTGCACCAGGTCGGTGGCCTCGCGGACGTCACCGAGCACGAGCACGTCGGTGTCGACCGACGCGACCTCGGGGTCCTCGAGCAGGACCGCGCTGACGTTGTGGAAGGCACCGACCACCGTGCTGTCGGCGAGGATCGCCTGCGCCTGCTGCGCGGCCGAGCCCTCCTCGACCGGCAGCGCGTAGGCGCCCTGCTTGTCGAAGCCGAGCGGGTTCACGCAGTCGACGACGACCTTGCCCGCGAGGGCGGGAGCGAGCTCGGCGAGCAGCTCGCCGTGGCCCTCCCACGGCACTGCGACCACGACGATGTCGCCGGCCGCCGCCGCACCCGCGTTGTCGGCCCCGGTCACGGTGCCGCCGGTGGCCTCCGCGAGGGTGCTCGCGGTCTCGCCCGCGCGCTCGGCGCTGCGGCTGCCGATCACGACCGGCACACCGGCGGCGGCGAAGCGCCGCGCCAGGCCGCGGCCCTGCGGGCCGGTGCCACCCAGGACGGCGACGGTCTTGCCTGCGAGCGACTCGGGGAGGTTCGTCATGCCGGTCACTCTCTCAGCCGGAGGCCCCGGCCCGGGAGGTGCCCACCACGTGGCACCCGCCACACTGGAGCCATGCCCGCATCGCGCCTGCTGCCGTCCGAAGAGGCCGTCGACCTGATCGCCCTGGTCCGTGACCTCGCCACCAACGAGCTCGGCCCCGAGGTCGCCGGTGCGGAGCGCACCGAGACCTTCCCCCGCGACGCCTTCCGGACCCTGGGCCGCGCCGGGCTGCTGGGGCTGCCCTACCCGGAGCAGTACGGCGGCGGCGGGCTGCCGTACGAGGTCTACCTCCAGGTGCTCGAGGAGATCGGCGCGATCTGGGCGAGCGTCGGCGTCGGCGTCTCCGTGCACGCGCTGAGCTGCTTCGGCCTGGTGACCGCCGGGACCGAGGAGCAGAAGGAGCGGTGGCTGCCGGACATGCTCGGCGGCGAGCTGCTGGGCGCCTACTGCCTCTCCGAGCCGCACGCCGGCTCCGACCCGGCGGCGATGACGACCCGCGCCCGCCGCGACGGCGACGAGTACGTCATCACCGGCGCCAAGGCGTGGACCACCCACGGCGGGCACGCCGACTTCTACAAGGTGATGGCGCGCACCGGCGACGGCCGCGGCGACATCTCCTGCTTCCTGGTGGACGCCGGCTCCGACGGGCTGTTCGCCGACCCGCCGGAGCAGAAGATGGGGCTCACCGGCTCGGCGACCGCGACCATGCGCTTCGACGACGTCCGCGTCCCGGCCGACCGCCTGCTGGGCGCCGAGGGCGACGGCCTCAAGATCGCGCTCGCCGGGCTGGACTCGGGCCGGCTGGGCATCGCCGCGGTCGCCACCGGGCTCGCGCAGGGCGCGCTCGACCACGCCGTCGCGTACGCCCAGCACCGGGAGACGTTCGGCGAGCGGATCATCGACCACCAGGGCCTGGCGTTCGTGCTGGCCGACATGGAGGCGGCCGTGCAGTCAGCGCGCGCGACTCTGCTGCACGCGGCGCGGCTGAAGGACCAGGGCCTGCCGTTCAGCCGGGAGGCGTCGATCGCGAAGCTGGTCGCGACCGACAACGCGATGAAGGTGACCACCGATGCCGTCCAGGTGCTCGGCGGGTACGGCTACACGCGTGACTTCCCGGTGGAGCGCTACATGCGTGAGGCCAAGGTGATGCAGATCTTCGAGGGCACCAACCAGATCCAGCGGATGGTGATCGGGCGTTCCCTCGACCGCGGTGGCGCGGGCACGCTGTCCCGCGCCACCGACTGATCGAGCAGCCGCTGCGCTGGCCCGGTCGCGGGAGGTCGGTCAGCGGCAGTCGTCGCCGCCGGCGAACACGTCGCCCGCCGAGAACGGCGCGCCCTTCGCGGCGTTGTTCAGCGACGCCGCGCCCACCGAGGTGAGCACGAGGGCGTAGTCGCCGTGGTCGCCGCCGCGGTCGTGGTGCCGCTTGCCCGAGACCCGGAGGATCGCCGCCCGCGAGCCGTCGCGCAGCTTCGCGGTGATCACGCCGTTGTCCTTCACCTTCAGGCGCTCCCAGGTGATGTTCGGGCCGGCGCCGGTGTAGGCGACCCCGCCGCGCAGGGCCATCGCCCGGTCTCCGTCGCCGCCGCGGCGGTGGTCGCCCCCGGCGACGGGGAAGCTCAGCACGACCTGGCCGTCGTGCGTCCAGGCGTCGGCCTTGCCGATCGCGGCGATCCGGTTCTGCCCGTCGCGCAGCTGCTTGCTGGCGCGCTCGCTGAGCGGGATGACGACGTCGTACCCGTCGTCGCCGTCGTGCCCACCGGTCGCGCTCGCGGGTGGGGCCGCGGTCAGCACGCCCCCGGCGCAGAGGGCGACGGTCGCAGCGACGGCCAAGGCGGTGCGGTGCTTCATCTGGAGCTCCTCGTGTCGGGTGTGCTCCCTCCATCCGCCCCGTGCCCGCAATGCCCGCGGCCAAACGTCCTTGCCTGTGTCGGTGGCGCCGCCTAGGTTGCTGCCAGCTGTGATCCAGGTCACCCTCGGGAGTCTCCATGCATCGTCGTCTCGCCCTCGCCGCGCCCCTCGCCGTCGCCATCGCCGTCGCGCTGGGCCTCGCCGCCCCACCCGCCTCGGCGGCACCGGACCTCGACGGTGACTACGCCCGGCACGCCCCGCGCCCCGGGCTCACCGACCAGAACTTCTACTTCGTGATGGGCGACCGGTTCGAGAACGGCGACCCCGCCAACGACACCGGCGGGCTCACCGGCGACCGCGACACCACCGGCTTCGACCCCACCGCCAAGGGCTTCTACAACGGCGGCGACCTCGACGGGCTGCGCTCCCGGCTCGACTACATCGAGGGCCTCGGCACCGACGCCATCTGGCTGACCCCGATCTTCAAGAACAAGCCGGTCCAGCTCGAGGACGGCCCCTCGGCGGGCTACCACGGCTACTGGATCACCGACTTCACCCAGATCGACCCGCACCTCGGCACCAACCAGGACCTCGCCGACCTGGTCGACGCCGCGCACGAGCGCGGGATGAAGGTGTTCTTCGACATCATCACCAACCACACCGCCGACGTGATCGGCTACGAGGAGGGTGCCCGCACGGCGTACGTCTCGAAGGACGCGGTGCCGTACCGCGACGCCTCCGGCGACCCCTTCGACGACCGCGACTTCGCCGGCACCGAGGAGTTCCCCGAGCTCGACCCGGCGACGTCGTTCCCCTACGTCCCCGAGCTCGACGCCGGCGAGGAGGACCTCAAGGTCCCGGCCTGGCTCAACGACGTCACGAACTACCACAACCGCGGCAACACGACCTTCACCGGCGAGGACAGCCAGTACGGCGACTTCTTCGGCCTCGACGACCTCTTCACCGAGAAGCCCGAGGTGGTCGACGGAATGGTCGACATCTACCGCACCTGGGTCGAGGACTTCGACATCGACGGGTTCCGCATCGACACCATGAAGCACGTCGACGACGCGTTCTGGCAGGAGTTCGGCCCGCGCATGCAGCAGATCGCGGCCGCCGACGGCAACTCCGACTTCTTCATGTTCGGCGAGGTGGCGCTCGACGGCAGCGACCTGGCCGCGAAGCAGTTCACCGCGCAGTACACGACCCGCAACCGGATGCAGGCGATCCTCGACTTCCCGTTCCAGGCCGCCGCCCGCGACTTCGCGTCGAAGGGCGAGACCACCCGGCGGCTCGCGAAGTTCTTCGCCAACGACGACGTCTACACCGACCGCGACTCCAACGCGTACTCGCTGCCGACGTTCCTGGGCAACCACGACATGGGCCGGATCGGCTACTTCCTGAAGACCGACAACCCGTCCGCCGACGACGCCGAGCTGCTCGCCCGCGACCGGCTTGCCCACGAGCTCATGTACTTCTCGCGCGGCAACCCGGTCGTCTACTACGGCGACGAGCAGGGCTTCGCCGGGCTCGGTGGCGACCAGTCGGCGCGGCAGACGATGTTCGCCAGCCAGGTCGAGGAGTACCGCACCGGCGACCAGATCGGCACCGACAACACCGGCGCCGACGACAACTTCGTCACCGACCACCCGTTGTACGCGTCGATCGCCGACCTCGCGGCGCTGCGGGCCGAGCACCCGGCCCTGGCCGACGGCGCCCAGCAGGTCCGCCACGCCTCCGACGGTCCGGGGCTGTTCGCGTTCTCCCGGATCGACCGCCGGCAGCAGCGCGAGTACGTCGTGGTGCTGAACAACAGCACCGAGGCGGCGTCGGCCGACATCCGGACGTGGGTCCCGCGGGGCACCTTCGTGAAGCGCTACGGCGAGGGTCCGGCCACGCTGACCACCAACGTCCGGCGCGAGCTGGATGTGCTGGTGCCCGGGCTGTCCGCCGTCGTCTACGAGTCGGAGACCCGGATCCCCGCGTCGAAGCGGGCGCCGCAGGTCCGGCTCGGGGTCACGACCGGGGGCATCTCCCAGGGCCGCATCGCGGTCCGGGCGAACGTCCGCGGCTCCTCGTTCTACGAGGTGACCTTCCAGCGCCGGACCGGATCCGGCGGGTGGCGGACCATCGGTGTCGACGACACGGCGCCCTACAAGGTCTACGACGACCCCGGGCGACCCGCGGGCACGAAGGTGCAGTACCGCGCCGCGGTGCTCGACAACGCCGGGCACACCCGCGGCACGTCCCCGTTGGGGGTCCGGGTGCCGCAGACCGCGGTCCGCATCACCTCCCCCGCGTCCGACGGACGGGTCGGCGACGTCTACCCGGTCACGGTCGCGGCGTCGGTCGACCCGGAGGGTCCGCGGCAGGTCGTCCGCTTCCAGCGGTCGGTCGCCGGCGGAGCGTGGACCGACCTCGGCACGGACTCCTCGGCGCCGGCGTACACCGTCGTCGACGACGTGTCCGACCTCGAGCGCGGCACGACGGTGCGCTACCGGGCGATCCTGTCCGAGCCCGGGTCGCCGCGGGTCGTGAGCGACCCGGTGAAGGTCACGGTGTCCGCCCCGGAGCCCAGCGTCGACTCGGTGACCGTGGCCGGCAGCCTGCAGAGCGAGCTCGGCTGCCCGGAGGACTGGCAGCCCGGCTGCGCCGCCACCCACCTGGCCTTCGACACCGCGGACGGCCTGTGGCACGCCACGTTCACGCTGCCGGCCGGGAGCTACGACTGGAAGGTCGCGATCGACGACTCCTGGACGGTCAACTACGGCGCCGGCGGGGCGGCCGGCGGCGGCAACCTGACGCTGGTCGTCCCCGAGGGCGGCGGCAGCTACGTCTTCACGTGGGACCCGACGACGCGCGAGCCCTCGGTGGCGCCGGCAGGATAGGGTTCTTTACCGGTCACTTGACCGATAAAGAAGGCACGGCTACTGTACCGGTCAAGAGACCGAAGGAGGAGCCATGACTCTCGACCCCATCGCCGCCAACCTGGCCGTCCGCGCGGCTCGCGCCACCGCGGGCAGCGCCCGCCCCGACGCCCCCGTCGTCCCCGACCCCGAGCCGCGGGCACCCCGCCTGGCCGGCACCCGGCTGCGGTCCGCGGCCGCCCTGCACGCCCTCGCCCGATGGATGGAGCCCCGGCCGGCCGAGACCTGCCGTCCGAGCCGGGCGTGAGCACGATTTCGCGGGTGACCGATACTGGGTCACCTATGGCCAAGGTGACTCTCCAGTCGATCGCCGACCGCGTCGGCGTCAGCCGGATGACGGTGTCGAACGCGTTCTCGCGCCCCGACCAGCTCTCGGCCGACCTGCGGGCCCGGATCCTGGCCGCCGCCGACGAGCTCGGGTACGTCGGGCCGGACCCGGCCGCCCGGGCGCTGGCGCGCGGGCGCACCGGCTCGGTCGGCCTGCTGATCAACGGCAGCCTGAGCGAGGCGTTCGAGGACGCCGTCTCCGCGGCCTTCCTCGCCTCGGTGTCCGACGAGCTGGCCGGCCGCGGCATGGCGCTCACCGTGATGCCGTCGTCGTCCGACCCGGCCTTCGTGCCCGCCCGCGACGTGGCCGTCGACGGCGTGCTCGTCTACATCTGCGACCCGACCGCCCCCGACCTCGGCTGGCTCGAGCGCCGCAACCTCCCGATGGTCGTGGTGGACCACAACCTGCGCGAGGGCACCGCATCGGTGAACGTCGACGACCGCGGCGGCGCCCGGCTCGCCGCGCAGCACGTCCTCGACCTCGGCCACCGCCGGATCGGGATCGTCACCCTCGAGACCGACCCCGAGCCGCTCAACTACCCCGCTCGCGAGCGGATGCTCGGCTGGCGCGACGCGTTCGACCCGGCCGGCGTCGAGCCGGTCGTCGTCCGGACGCCCTACCAGCCCCCGACCGCGGCGTACGACGCCGCCCGCGAGCTGCTCGCCGGACCGGACCGGCCGACGGCCGTGGTCTGCTTCTCCGACGCCTTCGCGTTCGCGACGATCCGCGCGGCGGAGTCGCTGGGCCTGCAGGTCCCGGCCGACGTCTCGGTCGTCGGGTTCGACGACAGCAGGCTGGCCGCGAGCAGCCGGCCGCCGCTGACGACGGTGCGCCAGAACGTCGCCGCCAAGGGCCGCGCGGCGGTCAGCACGATCGCGGCCGTGATGGGCGGCGGCCAGCCGGAGCAGGTGATGCTCCCGACCGAGCTGGTCGTGCGCGAGAGCACGGCACCGCCCGCCGGCTGAGCCCGGTCAGGTGGCGATGAAGAGGATCTCGTCGCGGCCGTAGGACATGCCCGGGTGCGCCTCCGCGAGGTGCTGCTGGGTCAGCTCGACCAGCTCGTCCTCGTCCTGGCCCTTGATCACCTCGCCGCAGGGGCAGCTCAATCGCGTCTTCATGTCAGCAGCCTAGGCCTCCGCCCGGCCCGGGCACCGGGCCGAGCACCCGGGCCGACACCTCGGTGAGGTCGATCGCGAGCCGGTCGGCCGAGCGCCGCTGCGGGCCGTCCTCCTCGCGCAGCCAGGCGCGGACGACCCCGAGGAACCCGGCGGCGGCGTACCGGACCGCGGTGGGGCCGGCGGCCGGGGTGCGCTCGGCGAGCCGGTCGGCGAACCAGTTCTCGACCGCGTCGCGCGAGCCCGCGAACCCCGAGCAGGCCCCGATCGTGCGCCGCCAGGTCGCGCGCTCCGCATCGAGCTCCTCCAGGAAGCGGGTGACGAGGCGGTGGGACAGGTCCGGGCCGTCGGCGAGCTCGTCGCGCAGCTGCACGAAGCGGCGCTCGACCCCGGCGACCGCGACGTCGTCCACGCTCGCGAAGTGCTGGTAGAAGGTCGGTCTGCTCACGCCGGCCGCGGCGCACAGCGCCGAGACCGTGATGTCCTCGGGGTCGCGGGTCTCGAGCAGCACCCGCAACGCGTCGACGAGCTGCGCGCGGCTCCGCGTGATCCGTGAGTCGGTGGTATCTGGCGCCGCCATCGCCCCTCCTCCCCCGTGAGTTCAACCGATGAGTTCGGCCCGCGATCCGGGTCGGACCCCGATGTGGGGATCTCTCGATCCCCGGCTATCTTACAGATGTAAGTTTTCGCGAGAGGATGTACGACGGACATGGCGGTGAGCACGGTCGCGCCCACCACGGTGGAGGCCAGCGCGTCGCGCCGTACCGTCGGCGTGGACGTGGCGCGGGAGCTCGCCCAGGTCCTGGGCGCCTTCCTCCTCTACAACCTCGGCCGGATGCTGGCCGCGCAGGACCTCGGCCAGGCCGACGCCCACGCGGACCTCATCCTCGACGCCCAGCGCTGGCTGCACCTGCCCACGGAGGCCTCGCTGCAGGTCTGGGCGCTCGGCCACGACTGGCTCATCGACCTCGCGAACCGCTACTACGTGTCGGTCCACTTCCCGCTGACCATCGCGGTGCTGGTGTGGCTGTACCGCTACCGGCGCCCGGCCTACCACTGGGCGAAGCGGGCGCTGCTCGCCGCGACCGGCGCCGCGCTGGTCTTCCACGTGCTCGTCCCGGTCACGCCGCCGCGACTGCTGAGCTCGCTCGGCATGGTCGACACCGGGCACGCCGGCGGGATATCGATCTACCACGCGCCGGTGCTCGGCAGCATGTCGAACGAGTATGCCGCGATGCCGAGCCTGCACGTCGGCTGGGCGCTGCTCATCGCGGTCGTCCTGATCGCCGCCAGCCGTACCCCGTGGCGCTGGCTGTGGCTGCTGCACCCGCTGGCCACGCTGTTCGTCGTCGTGAGCACGGCGAACCACTACTGGCTCGACGGGCTGGCCGGGTCCGTGCTCGTGCTCGGCGCGCTGTGGCTGACCCGACCGCGGGTGAGGCCCTAGTCTCCGAGGCATGCCTCGTGTCGACAGGGCCGGCCTCGTCGCCGGATCGATCCGCCTCGCGTCGGGTGTCTCCTTCCTGGTCTCGCCGGTGAAGGCGAACCAGCTCTGGGGCGACAAGGACGAGGACCCGGTCCCGACCACGCGGCTGCTGCTGCGCTCGATGGGCTACCGCGACGCGCTGATCGGCGGCGCGCTCGTCGTCACCTCGCTGCGCGGCCGCGACACCCGGCGCTGGTTCCTCGCCTCCGGCGGCGCCGACGCCGCGGACCTGCTCGGCGGGATGGCCGTGCACGACCAGATGACCGGGTCGCAGAAGGCGATCGGCCTGGGCGGCGCGGCGGTCGGCATCGGCGTCGGGCTCTGGGGAGCGCTCCGCCCGCGCCGCTAGCGCAGGCAGGCGGGGCGCGGGACCGCGCGCCGCAGCGTCAACGACTGCTCGTCCGAGCGCAGGGTGACCTGCGCCGTGAGGCGACCGCGGTGGCCGGCAAGACCTGCGGCTCGGCGCTCGAGCACCCAGGGCGCCCGGCGGTCGACGCCGAGGCGGTGGTTCCCGAGCCGGAAGACGACCTTCGTGACCGGGGCATCGCCGGCGCGGACCCGCACCCGGAGGTCGCCGGCGGCGCAGGTCGCACCGACCCGCACCGGGCCGATGGCGACCGGGGGCTCCGTCGGAGCGTACGCGAGCACCTCCAGGACCTGGCCGGCCATCGCCTCGTGGCCGGCTGCGGACGGGTGCAGCGGAGCACCGTCCCCGTAGGTGTCGAGCGCCCGGATCCACTGCTGGTCCGGCGCGGCGCAGACGGTGTGGTCGAGGGAGCCCGGGATCTCGCGCATGTCGACGAAGAGCACCTCCTCGGCCTCGGCGGCCTGCTCCAGCACGTCGGAGAGGTGGTCGATCAGGCCCTGGATGTAGTCGGCCTCGGCCGGGGAGAACGCGGACAGGGCCGGGTTGTCCGGGCAGCCGCCCGGCGGGAGGTAGGTGCCGTAGCCGATGACCGCGATCACCGCATCGGGCGCGCGGCGCTTCGTCTCCTGGATGCCCTCGACGAGCCGGGGCAGGGTGGCGTCGATCGACTGGTGGTACTCGTCGTCCGGCGTCCCGGTGCAGTCGCTGGCCAGGCAGCCGGCGGCGCGACCGACCAGCCCGACGTCGTTGCCGCCGAGCGTGCCGAACGTGACCAGGCCGGTGTCCGGGGTGAGCGCGTCGAGCTGCGGCGGGTTGTCGCGCTGCGCGGCCCACAGGTCGCCGATCCGGGCACCGCCGCAGCTGGCGTCGGTGAACCCGGAGACCGGCACCGCCGCCGCGACCAGCGACGGGAAGTTTCGGGTGCTGCGCTCGCAGTCGCCTGCCCGCTTGGGGGTGATGCCCGGTCCCGAGACGAACGAGTCACCGAACGCGACGTACCGGCCCAGCGTCTCCGGCGCCGAGTCCGCCGGGGCCGGCGCCGCGGCGGCGGGCGCGACCGCCAGCAGGGACGTGACGACAGGGGTCAGGGCGAGTGCGGCGAGCGGCCGAGTCCAGCGCATGGCCGGACGGTAACACCCCCTACGGACGGTCGTCGTCCAAAGCCTGCGCCACCCGGCGGTGCGCCTCCCAGATCTCCTCGGGCAGGTTGTCGAACTGCTTGAGGTGCGCCTCGCGGAAGCCCATCTCCTGGCGCCACCGCTCGGTGTCGATCGTGAGGATCACGTCCAGGTCGGCCTGGTCGATCTCGAGCCCGTCGAGGTGCAGCTCGTCCTGGGTCGGGAGCACACCGACCGGCGTCTCGCGCCCGGTGACCAAGCCGTCCTTGAGCTCGCACAGCCACAGCAGCGCGCGCAGGTTCTCGCGGTAGCCGGGCCAGCGGAAGTGACCGTCCTCGGGGTCGCGCTGGAACCAGTTCACGTGCGCGAAGATCGGCTGCTCGGTCGCCTGACCGATGATCCGCAGCCAGTGCGCGGCGTACTCGCCCTCGGAGTAGGCCATGAACGGCCGCATCGACATCGGGTCGTAGCGCAGCTGGCCGTCGACGCCCTCGGCGGCGAACGTCGCCTCGGCGCCGAGCGTCAGGCCGTCGTACACGCCCTCGGCGAGGTCGCGGATCGCGCGGACCAGCGGCTCGCGGTCGCTGGTGCGGCCGCCGAAGATGATCGCGTCGATCGGGACGCCGGCGGGGTCCTCGAAGTTCGCGGCGACGTTCGGGACGTTCGCCAGCGTCGTGGTGAACCGGCTGTTCGGGTGCGCCCACGGCGACGTGTCGCCGGGCTCGCGCTCCGAGATCAGCTCGCCCTTCCAGTCCCGCCAGCCGGTCAGGTCGGCGGGCGGCTCCTTGGTCTTGCCCTCCCACCAGACCTCCTCGGTCTGGTCGTTGTAGGCGACGTTGGTGAAGATCGCGCCGCTGCCCGGCTGGATCGAGTCCAGCGCGGTCGGGTTCGTCAGCTCGTTGGTGTCCTTGGCGACGCCGAAGACGCCGAACTCCGGGTTCATGCCGTAGACGCGGCCGTCGTCGGGGTTCACCCACAGCCAGGCGATGTCGTCGCCGTAGAACTCGACGCGGTAGCGGTCACCGAGCGCGTCCGGTGCCAGCGTCATCGCGAGGTTGGTCTTGCCGGAGGCGCTCGGGAAGCCGCCGCACACGTGGTAGCGCTTGCCGGTCTCCTTGTCGATGATCCCGAGCAGCATGAACTGCTCGGCGAGGAAGCCGCCGGACGCCCAGCCGTCGTAGCAGGCCTGGCGCAGGCCGTGCGCGATCTTGCCGAGCAGCGCGTTGCCGCCGTACGACGAGCCGTAGTGCAGGATCGTCCGCTCGTCGGCGACGGTGACGAAGTAGCGCTGGTCGTCGGGCGTGCCCTGGCCGAGGTTCGGCAGGTCGCCGGTGACGTGCACGGCGCGCACGAAGGTGTCGGGGTCGGCGAGGGCGTCGACGTACTCCGCGCCCACGCGCGACATCCGGATCATGTGCAGCACGACGGTGCGGGTGTCGGTGAGCTCGACCCCGGCGGCGAACGGCTCGAGCGGCGAGCCGGGAGGCGCCATGAGGTACGGGATCACGTACATCGTCTTGCCGCGCGAGGCGCCGCGCATCCGCTCGACGAGCATCGGCTTCATCTCCGACGCCGGCCGCCAGTTGTTGTAGACGCCCCGGTCCTGCGGGTTGTTGGTCGCGACGATCGTGCGCTCCTCCGAGCGCGCGGTGTCCTTGTGGTAGCTGCGTGAGTAGTCGAGGCCCTCGCCCGCGGGCTGCAGCTCGCCGGCGTCCAGTGCCTCCTGCACCAGGCGCGCGTCGTCCGCTGCGCTGACGACCTCGATCCGGTCCGGCTCGGTGATCGCCGCCCAGTGCGCGACGTACTCACGCACCCGGGGGTTCTTCAACCCTGCCTCGTCGAGAACCTTCTCCACATCGACCATGACTGCACGCCTTTCGGTCAATCCCGTCCGTTGCGGCACCGTACCCACCCTGCCCGGTCCCGACGACCCGGGGTAGGGACCTAGGTCACTTCGGCGACCACGCCCGGGGCCGATGCCTCCCATCACCAGCAACGCCGTTCCGGAGCGCCGGTCACGCTCCTAGCGTGACCGCATGACTGTGACGTGGACCGCCTCGATGGTGACGCCGGCGGTCGACCTGACCGCCCCGATGTTCCGCCGCACGGTCGACCTCGACACGGGCCACGGCGCGGTGGCCCAGGCACTGCTGCACGTCAGCAGCCTCGGGGTGCACGAGGTCCTCGTCGGCGGTGTGCCGGCGGGCCCGGACGTGCTGTCGCCCGGGTGGAGCTCGTACGAGTGGCGGCTGCGCTACCGCACCCACGACGTCACCGCCCTGCTGCACGACCGCACCGAGATCACCGCGACGGTCGGCAACGGCTGGTTCCGAGGCCGCCTGGGGTTCCAGGGCGGGCGGGCGCTGTACGGCGACCGGCTCGGCCTGGTCGCGCAGCTCGAGATCACCTTCGAGGACGGGCACCGCCAGGTCGTCGGCACCGACGAGTCCTGGGAGGCCGGGCCCTCGGACACCCTCGCCGACGACCTCTACGACGGCCAGACGATCGACGCCCGGC
Source organism: Nocardioides caricicola (assembly GCF_039541135.1). Classification (NCBI taxonomy): domain Bacteria; kingdom Bacillati; phylum Actinomycetota; class Actinomycetes; order Propionibacteriales; family Nocardioidaceae; genus Nocardioides; species Nocardioides caricicola. Next base: position 121,791 of record NZ_BAABFQ010000004.1, read on the forward strand.
GCCGCGAGACGTACGCGAACGTCGGGGTCGAGTCGCAGTTCTACCCCGTGCGCAGGCTTCCGTTCGACACGAGCACGCTGGCGCCGTACGTCGGACCACCGGTCGTGCGCCACGAGGTGCTCCGCCCCCAGCGGGTGTGGGCGTCGCCGTCCGGGCGGACGCTGGTGGACTTCGGCCAGAACCTCGTCGGCTGGGTGCGGTTCACGGCCCGCGGCCCGCGCGGGAGCGAGGTCCGGGTCCGGCACGCCGAGGTGCTGGAGGACGGCGAGCTCGGGGTCCGGCCGCTGCGCGACGCGCAGGCCACCGACCGCTTCATCCTCAGTGGTGGCGACGACTTCTTCGAGCCGACGCTCACGTTCCACGGCTTCCGGTACGTCGAGGTCAGCGGGCCGCTCGACCCCGCGGCGCTGGAGGCGGTCGTCGTCCACTCGGACCTGCGGCGCACCGGCACGTTCGCGTGCTCCGACCCGGAGCTGGAGCAGCTGCACCGCAACGTCGTCTGGGGCCTGCGCGGCAACTTCCTCGACGTCCCGACCGACTGCCCGCAGCGCAACGAGCGGCTCGGCTGGACCGGCGACCTGGCGGTGTTCGCCCCGTCGGCGGCGTACCTCTACGACGTCGAGTCGTTCCTCGCCGACTGGCTCGTCGACCTCGCCATCGAGCAGCGGCACGCGGACGACAAGGTGCCGTTCTGCGTGCCCGACGTCCTCAAGAAGGTGCCACCGCCTCCCGGCATGCCCGAGCCGGACACCGCCGCGATCTGGGGCGACGCCGCGGTCTGGGTGCCGTGGGCGCTGTACCAGGCGTACGGCGACCCGGCCGTGCTCGAGCGGCAGTGGGACTCGATGGCCGGGCACGTGCGCCGGGTCGAGGCGCTGTCGTCGGCGAACGACCTGTGGGATGGCGGCTTCCAGTTCGGCGACTGGCTCGACCCCGACGCGCCGCCGGACCAGCCGTGGAACGCCAAGGCCGACCCGGCCGTGGTCGCGACCGCCTGCCGCTACCGCTCGGCGCGGATGCTCGCTGACGCGGCGGTGGCCCTCGGCCGCGACGACGCGGAGTTCCGCGGGATCGCCGAGCGCACCCGGGCGGCGTTCAACGCGGCGTACGTCGGCGCGGACGGCACCGTGCACTCCGACTGCACGACGGTCTACACGCTCGCGATCGTCTTCGGCCTGCTGGACCCCGACACCGAGGCGCTCGCCGGCAAGCGCCTGGCCGACCTGGTGGCCGCGAGCGGGCACCGGATCTCGACCGGCTTCGCGGGCACGCCGTACATCTGCGAGGCGCTGGCGCGCACCGGTCACGTCGACGACGCCTACGGCCTGCTGATGCAGCGCGCGTGCCCGTCGTGGCTGTACGCCGTGACGATGGGCGCGACGACCGTGTGGGAGCGGTGGGACTCGATGCTGCCCGACGGCTCGATCAACCCCGGCGAGATGACCAGCTTCAACCACTACGCGCTCGGTGCCGTCGCGGACTGGATGCACCGGACGGTGGCGGGGATCGCGCCGCTCGAGCCCGGCTACGGGCGCGTGCTCGTCGCCCCGCGGCCCGGTGGCGGCCTGACCTGGGCGGCCTCGACGCTCGAGACCCGGCACGGCACGGTGTCGGTGCGCTGGGAGCTCACCGACGGTGACCTGGACGTCGACGTGACGCTGCCGCCCGGCGTGACCGGCGTGGTGTCGCTGCCGGACGGGACCGAGCGCGAGTTGTGACGGTGGTTGAGGTGCGAGCGAAGCGAGCCTCGAAACCACCACCCGCATTCACAGCTCGGCGAGCGTGTCCTCGACCCAGTCGGCGACGTACGCGTTGATGTGCGGCATGTGGTCGAGGCCGACGTGCTCGGCAGCGCCCTCCTCGACGGTGAAGATCCGCAGCTCGCGCTTCGGGCTGTTGACCGCCTGGTCGTAGGACTGGTGGGCGTAGTCGACCGAGATCTGCCGGTCGTTGGCGCCGTGCGCGATGAGGAACGGCACCGTGATCTTCTCGACGACGCCGTTGAGGTTGACGCCCTCGGCGTACTCGATGAACTTCTCGACGTCGTCGAAGCCCCACACCCACAGCACGTGCTCCCAGTAGTGCGGGACCGGGTTCTCGCCCTCGCGCTGCAGGCGCTTCTTCTGCACCTCGCCCCAGTTGTGGTTGGCACCCCAGACGGCGATGAGCTTGATCCGCTTCTCGAACGCCGCGGCGCGCGGCACGTAGTAGCCGCCGAGCGACCAGCCGACCAGGCCGATCCGGTCGCTGTCGACGTCGGTGCGCGCCTCGAGCCAGTCGACCTGCGCCTTCGCCCACTCCTCGGACTCGATGCGGGACTTGAGGTCCTGGAACCGCAGCGCCTCGCCGGAGCCGGGGTTGTCGATCATCAGCACCGAGACGCCGCGCTCGCGCATCTCCTGCGCCCAGCCGGAGGTGTACATGTGCTCCTTGGTGGAGTCCAGGCCGTTCCACATGATCACGGTCGGGACCGGCTCGCCGTCCTTGCTGGCGTTGGAGAAGTACGCCGGCAGCGTGGTGCCCTCGAACGGGATCTCGACGCGCGTGGTCGCGGGGTCGGCGATCTCGAAGACCTTCGCGAACGCGTCCAGCGCCTGCTGGTAGAACTCGCGGCGCCCCGGGTCGGTGTTGCTCAGCATCCGCTCGGCCTGGCAGATGTAGAGGCCGGAGCGGTACCACTGCTGCCCCGCCGTACGCCGGTGGCCCTTGGCCTCGGACTCGCGCGCCTGGTCGGCGACCTGGTCGGCGACGGCCTTCCACGACTGCATGAAGATCCGACTGCCCGAGTCCACGTCGGCCGCGTCGCGCGCGGGCCGGCAGGCCCGGTCCACCTCGTCGATGGCGCCGCCGTTGTTGAGCGTGGCGCAGACGCCGAGGTTCCAGACGTACTTGGGGCCGGTGAAGTACTCGAACATGGCACCGACTGTGCCGGTCGTCACCAGGCCGCGGAACCCGCGCCGTCGTGATGCGAGGTATCTGCGGCTAGCGTCGCCTCATGCACCTGGGAGTGGACAGCTTCGTCTCGACCGTCACCGACCCGGCGACCGGGCACGTGGTCGGCCCCGTCGAGCGGATGGAGCACCTGCTCGAGGAGATCGAGCTCGCCGACCGCAGCGGGCTCTACTCGTTCGGGATCGGCGAGCACCACCGCAGCGAGTACTACGACTCCGCACCGCCGGTGATCCTCGCGGCGGCCGCCGCCCGGACCGAGCGGATCCGGCTCGGCAGCGCCGTCGCGGTGCTCAGCGCGGTCGACCCGGTGCGCCTGTTCCAGCAGTTCGCGACCCTGGACCTGATCTCGAAGGGCCGGATCGACCTGGTCGTCGGGCGCGGGTCCTTCACCGAGGCGTTCCCGCTGTTCGGCCTCGACCTCGCCGACTACGACTCGCTCTTCACTGAGAAGCTCGAGCTCCTCCTGCAGATCCGCGACCAGGTCGAGGTCACCTGGTCCGGCCAGCACCGGCCGCCGCTGGTCCGCCAGCGCGTGTACCCCCGCCCGGTCCAGGACCCGCTCCCGATCTGGGTCGGGGTGGGCGGTACGCCGGAGTCGTTCGCGCGGGCCGGGTGGCTCGGGCTGCCGCTCATGGTCGCGATCATCGGCGGTGAGCCGCGGCAGTTCGCCCCGCTCGTCGACCTCTACCGGCGCGCCGGCGCGGAGGCCGGGCACGCCCCGGAGCAGCTCAAGGTCGGCCTGCACGTCTTCGGCTTCGTCGCCGAGAGCACCCAGGTCGCCTCCGACACGATCTACCCCGGCTGGCACGAGATGTTCACCAAGGTCTCCCGCGAGCGCGGCTTCGCGGCGCCCACCCGGCAGCAGTTCGACGCCACCTCCGGCCCGAACGGTGCGTTCTTCATGGGCGACCCGCAGACGGTCGCCGACAAGATCCGCCGGGTCTCCGAGCAGCTCGGCGGCGTCGACCGGCTCTCGCTGCAGATGACGAACCCGCGTCTCGCCCACGACGACCTGCTCCGCGGGATCGAGCTGCTCGGCACGGAGGTCGCCCCGCTCGTCGCCGACGTCTGAGGCGGCCTCACGCCCGACGAGGCACGGGTCACAGTGCCCGATCCGTCTGGGCCCAGCCGGATCGGGCACCGAGTAGGCATGACCAACGACAGCACGGACAAGGCTGCCCAGGCTCGCGACGGCTTGCTCGGCAGCGTCGCCGGCAAGGCCAAGGAGGTCGTCGGCGCGGTCACCGGCAAGGACGACCTCGTCGAGGAGGGCCAGCTGCAGCAGGCCGAGGCCCGCAACCGCAAGCAGGCCGTGGCCGACGACGCCGTGGCCGACGCGAAGCGCGCCGAGGCCGCCGCGGAGATGCGCGAGGCCAGCCAGGAGGCTGCCCAGCGCGAGGACGCCGCGCAGGCCCAGGCCGCCCGTGAGAAGTCGGTCGCCGAGCAGCAGCGCGCCGCCGAGCACGCCGAGGCAGCCGAGGCCGCCGACCGCCAGGAGGCCGCGGGACTCGCCGCCGCCGAGCGCGAGGCCGACGCGCTGGCCGAGCAGCGCCTCCGCGAGGCCGAGGCGCTCGAGAAGGACGCCGACCGCACCCAGCAGCAGACCACCGAGGAGGCGGCCCGCCTCCAGCGCGAGGCCGCCGCCAAGGACCAGCAGGCCGCGCAGCTGCGCGACCAGATCGCACAGTGAGGACCACCATGATCCGCACGCTCATCGCTCTCCCCTACCAGGTCGCCCGCCTGCCGCTGGTCGTCGTCGACGCCAACGTTTCTCCCCGGCTCGCGGACGACGCTCCCGTCCGGCTCGGCCTGGACCGGGTCATCGGCACCGCCGACAAGATCGCCGGCTCGATCCTGCGGAACGACGACATCGTCGCTCGAGGCGCGGACCGGCTCGACCGCTCCGAGAAGCTCGCGACCGCCGCGCGTCTGGAGCAGGATGCCGCCGTACGCCGCGAGGAGGCTCGCGCGACCGCCAGGTCGGGCAGTCGCGCGGCGACCCGCAAGCGCACCGCCGCGCAGCGCCGGGCGGCGTCCGGGCTCGAGGAGGCCGACGTCGCCGAGGCCCGCAAGAAGCAGCAGGCGAAGGCTCGCGCGACCAAGACCGCCGCCACGAAGAAGGCGGCCGCGAACCAGAAGGCCTCGAGCCGGGCCACCGTGGCCGAGCAGCGCAAGAGGGCCGCGACGTCCGCCGCCGAGGCGAAGAAGCGGACCGCGCAGGCTGAGGCGAAGTCGGAGCTCGACCAGGCGCGCGAGACCAAGAAGGCCGCGGCCGAGGCACGCGCCGACGCCGCTCGTCTCCGTGACCTCGCCGACGCGAAGAAGCAACAGCGCAAGAACAGCTGAGGAGTGATGTGAGGTATCGGCGATGTCGCCCTTCCGGGTGACCGCCGTCTCACGTTCCCTGGTCGCATGAGCGAGTTCCTGTGGGGCGCTGCCGGCGCCGGCCACCAGATCGAGGGCGACAACACGACCAGCGACACGTGGTTCGCCGAGCAGGTGAAGCCCTCGGTGTTCCAGGAGCCGTCCGGTACGGCGTGCGACAGCTGGAACCGCTGGCGCGAGGACATCGGCCTGGTCGTCGCGATGGGGCTGACGGCGTACCGCTTCTCCGTGGAGTGGGCCCGGGTCGAGCCGACCGAGGGCACCTGGGACGACGCGGCGCTCGACCGCTACGAGGCGATGGTCGACGAGTGCGTGGCGCAGGGACTCGCGCCGGTCGTGACGTTCAACCACTTCACCGCGCCGCACTGGTTCGCGGCCCGCGGCTCGTGGTTGAACCCCGAGGCGCCCGCGCTCTTCGCGCGCTACTGCGACAAGCTCATGGACCGCTTCGGCGACCGGATCGCGTACGTCGTCACGCTCAACGAGCCGAACCTGCCGCACGTGCTGTCGTGGCTGAACCTCCCCGACTTCGTGCGCGAGGTCGAGCGGGCGACCCTCGACGCGTGCTCGGTCGCGGCCGGGGTGCCGGCGTACCGGCTCGCGAACGTCGTGCTCCCCGAGGAGCTCGAGGCGATGGAGGACGGGCTCGAGGCCGGGCACGTGCTCGCCCGGGCCGCGATCAAGGCGCGCCGGCCGGACCTTCCGGTCGGGCTGTCGCTGGCGGTCATGGACGACGTGGTCGACGGCGACGACGCGTCCGTGCGCGACCGCAAGCGCGCGGAGTGCTACCAGCGCTGGCTGGAGCTCGCCCGCGGCGACGACTTCCTCGGCGTGCAGAACTACGAGCAGGTGCCGTACGACGGCGCCGGGCAGGTACCGCCCGCCGCCGGCGTCCCCGTCAACCAGATGGGCACCGCGATCGAGCCGCTGTCGCTGGCCGGGGCGGTCCGCTACGCGCACTCCGTCGCAGGCGTGCCGATCCTGGTCACCGAGCACGGCATCAGCACCCACGACGACTCCGAGCGCGCGGCGTTCATCGAGCCCTCGTTGGTCGGCCTGCAGGGCGTCATGGACGAGGGCGTGCCGGTGCTCGGCTACATCCACTGGACGCTGCTGGACAACTTCGAGTGGGTCTTCGGCTACCAGCACCAGCTCGGCCTCCACGAGGTCGACCGGGAGACCTTCGAGCGCACACCCAAGCCGAGCGCCGGGGTCTACGCCGCGCTGGTGAAGACCTTCCGTTCTGAGTAGGAGTGCTCAGGCGGACGACCGCGTTCGGGGCCAGGGTCGTCGTCATGCGCATCCCCTGCGTCCTCGGCGTCGTCCTGGTCTCCGTCGCCATCGCCCTCTGCGTGCTGCTCGGCAGCCTCGGATGGTTCGCGGTCGGGTTCGGGATGATGACCGACTGCACGAACAACTACAGCTGCACCGAGACCGGGTGCCCGCCGTGCGCCACGACAGAGCGGTGGATCAACGCCGGCGGGGTCGTCCAGTGGATCCTGGCCGCAGCCGGTGTCGTCGTCCTGGTCCTCGGCGCCAGCAGCGGCCGCGCGGCCACGTTCGTCGTCGGCGGCGCGGCCCTCTTGGTCGTCTCGCCACTGGTCATGGTCGGCACGACCTGGCGGGCGAGCGAGTCCTTCTGCCAGCCCGGCACGCCGGGCTACGACGCCAGCTACTGCTCCACCGACAGCTGAGCCATCAGGCGGCGGGCCGGACGATCTGCTGCAGCGCCCACCGGTTGCCGTCGGGGTCGGCGAAGTAGACGAACCGGCCCCAGGCGAGGTCCTCGACGCCCTCGCACTCCACGCCGCGCTCGCGGAGGTCGGCGAGCGCCGCGTCGGCGTCGTCGACGACGACCTGGATGAACTGCGAGGAGCCGGTCGGCATCATGTCGAGGCCGACTCCGAAGCAGATCGAGCAGGCCGAGCCCGGCGGCGTCACCTGCACGAACCGCAGCTCCGGTGTGACCACCTGGTCGTGGTCGACGCTCCAGCCGAGCGTCGTTCCGTAGAAGTCCTTGGCCCGCTCGACGTCGGTCACGGCCAGCGGGATGAGTTCGATCCTGAAGTCCATGGCTCCACGCTAGGAGCCGCTCAGGTCAGTTCCTGACCTCAATCCCGGACGACCGATTGACCGTCGAGTGACGCGAACTGGCCGTGATTCCGGCCGATTCAGGGCCATTTCGCGTCACTCGACGGTCAACGGCGCCGGGTCGCGTCCGCGATCCGCTTGTGCGACACGTGCGCGGTGAGACCACCGTCGACCACCAGCTCGGCGCCGTTGTAGTACGACGAGTCGTCGGAGCAGAGGAACACCACGGTGGGCGCGATGTCCGCGGGACGGCCGACGCGACCGAGCGGGATCTCGGCCAGCGCCGCATCGAAGAACGCGTCCGGCGCCGTCTCCATCAGCGGGGTGTCGACCAGGCCGGGCATCACGGCGTTCACCCGGATGCCCCGGGTCGAGCCGAGCTCGAGGGCCGCCGAGCGGGTGAGCCCGCGCAGCGCCCACTTCGAGGCGGTGTACGCCGCCGCCGCGTGGCCGGAGACGGCCGCGACCGAGCAGATGTTCACGATCGACGACCCCGGCGGCATCAGCGGCACGAGCGCCTGGATGCCGAGCATCGGGCCGGTGACGTTGATGTCGAACGTCTGCTGCCACGCGTCCAGCGACACGTCCGGCAGCCGCTCGCGCGCGGCCACACCGGCGTTGTTGACCAGCGCGTGCACCTCGCCGTGCTCCTCGCCCAGCGACGCGGCGAGCGCGGCCCACTCCTCCGCCGACGTGACGTCGAGGTGCCGGCCGTCGAAGGGCAGCACGTCGGTGGCCACGACCGTCGCCCCGGCAGCCCGCAGCGCCGAGACCTCGGCCGCGCCCTGCCCGCGGGCAGCGCCCGTGACGACGACGACCTTGCCCGTCAGGTCCATCAGACCGGCGGGGCCACGAACACCCCGCGGTCCGGGTCGTTGAACGAGTCGCGGGCGATGATCTCCGACATCGGGTCCGCGGTGCCCCACACGTCCTGGGTCATCGGGTCGGCGATGTCGTAGATCGACGGGTGCCACTCGTCGGTCTCGATCTTCTCGAGCTCGGTCGTGTACTCCATCGTGTTCCCGGACGGGTCGAGGAAGTACGTGAACGTGTTGTTGCCGGCGTTGTGCCGACCGGGGCCCCAGATCTTCTTGACGCCGGCGCGCATCACGCGGCCGGTGCCGCGCATGTACTCGTCGAGGCCGCGCATCTCGAACGACACGTGGTGCACCGACGTGTGCGGGCCGCGGGCGATCGCCAGGCTGTGGTGCCAGTCGTTGCACCGCATGAAGTGCATCATCTCGCCCATGTGCTGGCCCCAGAGCGTGTCCGACAGCTTGAAGCCGAGCACGTTCGCGTAGAAGTCGCGGGTCTTGTTGGGGTCGTTGCTGTTCATCACCGCGTGCGAGATGCGGACCGGGATCGCCTCGCCCTCCTCGATCGCGCGGTGCTGCCGGGTCTCGACGTCGGTCGAGATCTCGATCGTGCGCCCGTCGATGTCGAAGAACCGGAAGCCGTAGCCGCCACCGGCGGTCTGCAGCTTGTCCGGCTCGCTGACCAGCTGCACGCCCTGCGAGCCGAGCTTGGCCGCGAGCGCGTCCACCGTCTCGACGCTCTCGGAGCCGAACGAGATCAGGTCGAGCCGCTTCTCGTCGCCCTGGCGCAGCCGGATCACGTACTGCTCCGGCGAGCCCTCGGCGGCGAGGTACGACAGGTTGCCGTCGGTGCCGACCTCGCTCAGCCCCCACGTGTCCTTGTAGAAGCTGCGCTGCGTCTCGTAGTCGGTGACCGCGAGGTCGACGTGGCGCAGGTGGGTGATCCCGTGCTCGTTGAGGTGGCTCATGACTTCTCTCCCTTGGTTCGGTCCAGCAGCTCGATCAAGTTGCCCTCGGGGTCGGCCACGTAGGCCATCCGCACGCCGGGCTCGGGCGAGGGCCGCGGCGACATCCGGTCGGTCGCGCCGGCCGCGATGAGGGCGTCGTACGTCGTGTCCACGTCCGGTACGTCGAACGCGAGGTGCCCGAAGCCCCGGGTCAGCGCGGCGTCGACCGGGCTTGCGGCCTGCAGGCCGGCGACGTTCCCGGCGCGGTGCAGCAGCTCGACGCGGTGGCCCTCGGCCGAGAGCAGCATCGAGCCGCGCAGGTCCGCGGGGTCGACCGCGAACTCGAACTCGACGGCGAGGTCGAGCGCGGAGCAGTACCAGGCGGTCATCGCGTCGAGGTCGGCGACGGCGAGGCCGACGTGGTCCAGCCTCACGCTTTTCCGGGGTCCCCGCGGAGTCGTCGGACGGGGGAGCGCAGCGGAGGAGTCCGAGGACTTCGTGGGGTGGTTCATGCGACGACCACCGTGCGCACGTTGGTGAACTCGCGGACGCCCTCCGCCGACAGCTCGCGGCCGTAGCCCGAGCGGCCGATTCCGCCGAACGGCAGCCGCGGGTCGGAGGCGACCATCGCGTTGACGAACAGCGCGCCCGAGCGGATCCGCCGGCCGACGGCGAGGGCGCGGTCCGACGACCCCCACACCGAGGCGCCGAGGCCGAACGTCGTGGCGTTCGCGAGCTCGACCGCGTGGTCGTCGTCGCGGGCGCGGGTGATGGTCGCGACCGGGCCGAACGTCTCCTCGTCGAACGCCGTCATCCCGGGCTCGACGTCGGTGAGCAGCGTCGGCTCGACGTACCAGCCGGGTGCGTCGATCGCGCGGCCGCCGACGACCAGCCGCGCGCCCTGCGCCACCGTCTCGGAGACCTGGCGCAGGATGCCGTCGCGCAGGTCCTCGCGCGCCATCGGCGCGGGCTCGAGCAGCGCCATGTGGTCGACGAACCGCTCGACGAACGCGTCGGCGACGTCCTCGTGGACGATGAACCGCTTCGCGCACACGCAGCTCTGGCCGGTGTTGGTGAAGCGCGCCTTCACCGCGGTCGCCGCGGCGGCCTCGAGGTCGGCGTCGGCGAGCACCACGAACGGGTCCGAGCCGCCGAGCTCGAGCACGGTCTTCTTGATCGCGGCGCCGGCGACGGCGGCGATGGCCGACCCGGCGCGCTCGCTGCCGGTCAGCGTCACGGCGGCGACGCGCGGGTCCTCGACGATGCGGCGCGACACCTCGGCGACGTCCTCGGCCGCGACGACCAGCGAGCGGAACAGCCCCGCTGGCGCACCGGCATCGGCGAACAGCTCCTCGATCGCCAGCGCCGAGCCGGTGACGTCCGGGCTGTGCTTGAGCAGCGCGGCGTTCCCCGCCGCCAGCGCGGCCGAGGCGAAGCGGAGCACCTGCCAGAACGGGAAGTTCCACGGCATCACCGCGAACACCACGCCCAGCGGCTCGTACGACAGCCACGACCGCGACGCGCCCGACGCGACCTCGTGGTCGGCGAGCCAGCCGGGCGCGAGGTCGGCGACGACCTCGCAGTTCCACGCGCACTTGTCGACCTCGCCGAGCGACTCCGCGAGCGGCTTGCCCATCTCGGCGGTGATCAGCGCGGCGTACTCCTCGCGCCGCTCGGTCAGCAGCTTCCCGACCCCGTGCAGCAGCGCGAGCCGGTCGTCGAGCGGCGTCGCGGCCCAGGCCTGCGAGGCGGCGTACGTCGCGGCGAGCGCCGCCTCGACGCCCGCCTCGTCATGGGCGTCGTACGTCGCGAGCACCTCGCCGGTCGCCGGGTTGCGGGTGACGACCGGCATCAGACCTCCTCGCGCACGCGGCGCCGGGCCGGTGCGACGGCGGCGACCGGCTCCTCGCCCGCCACGACGGTGTTGCGGATCGTGCCGAGCCGCTCGATGGTCATCTCGACGACGTCGCCGACCTGCAGCGGCGGCGGGGTCAGCGAGCCGGTGCGGCCCCAGGCCTCGGCGAGCGAGCCCGTGGAGCAGGTGCCCGACGCGAGCACCTCGCCGGCCTTCACCCATGACGCGCGCGAGGCGTGCGAGACGAGCTGCTCGAACGACCAGCCCATATGGCCCGACCGGTCGCCGCCGACCCGCTCGTCGTTGACCTTCACCGACATCTCCAGGTCGAGGAACCCGTCCTCGTCACGGCAGCCGTCGAGCTCGTCGGCGGTCACCACCCAGGGGCCGATCGTGGTCGCGAAGTCCTTGCCCTTCGAGGGGCCGAGCTTGAGCCGCATCTCCTTGCCCTGCACGTCGCGCGCCGACCAGTCGTTCATCACGCAGTAGCCGCCGATCGCGGCCCGCGCCTGCTCCGGCGTCACGTCGCGCACGTCGCGGCAGACGATCGCGGCGATCTCCAGCTCGAAGTCGAGCCGCTCGGTGTCCGGCGGCATCGCGACGTCGTCGTACGGGCCGGTCACGGCGTGCGGCGCCATGAACAGGAAGACGGGGGCGTCGTACCACTCAGCCGGCGGGCCGGGGTTGCCGTGCCCGCGCTCCATGCCGTCGACGTGCGCCTCGAAGGTGAGGAAGTCGCGCATCGCGACCGGGTACACCGGCGGCAGCAGCACGATGTCGTCCAGCGCCAGGCCGTCCTTCGCCGCCGCGACGTCGGCCTGGGAGTCCCGCCACTCGGGCGACTCGGCGAGCAGCTCGACGAGGTCGAAGCCGGCGTCGAACGGGTGCACCCGCAGGTGGTCACCCTGTCCGAGCACGAGCCCGACCTGCCGCACGTGCGGCTCGTCGCTGTGCCGACGGAAGGTGGCGAGACGCACGGGTCAGCCGATCGTCTCGTAGAAGGCGCGCTCGCGGGTGGCGAGGACCGGGATGGCCTGCTCGAGCGCGTACTGCTTGAAGTGGTCCGATGCCCAGTGCGCGTCCGCCGCGGCCTGGTCGTCGTAGATCTCGAACAGGCGGAACACGAGCGGCTCGGCGGGGTCCTGGAACGCCTGGTAGCAGCGGTTCCCTGGCTCCTCCCGCGACAGCGGGCCGAGCTTCTCGATCGCGTCGAGCACGACGCCCTCCTGACCGGGCTGGGCGGTCCAGACGGCGCTGACGACGAAGGCCATGGGGGTTCTCCTGTGCATGGGTGATCGCGGGTTGGCTCGATCACGCTAGGTCGGCGTCGAGGGCCCGCGGAAAGCACTGGCGGCTATGGCAGGCATCACTCCGATCGGGGTTCTGCATCCCGCGGACCGACGGTTTCCTGTGACGGACCACACAGGGCGGCCCGCAGCCGCCGTCGAGGATCAGGAGAACTCATGACGTCCCGTTCCATCACTCAGGGCAAGGCGGCACTGGCCGCGCTGGCCGTCGGCAGCCTCGCGCTGCTCGCCGCCTGCGGCAGCAGCGACCCCCAGCCCGCCGCAGGCAGTGACTCCGACTCGGGTTCGGGCGACACCAAGACCCTCGTCTTCTCGCCGCTGGCGCTGAAGATCCCCGCGATGCAGCAGCTCTCCGAGGGCGTGAAGCACTACGCCGAGGAGCAGGGCTACGAGGTCGTGATCCAGGACCCGAACCTCGACCCGCAGAAGCAGGTCACCGACCTGCAGACCGCGATCGAGAGCGGGAAGGCCGACGCCGTCTGGGCGATCATGGTCGCGCCGGAGGCCGCCGCCTCCCTGCTGCCGATCGCGCAGGAGAAGGGCGTCCCGATGGTCGTCAACGGCACGCCCGAGGCGTATGGCATGGACGGCATGCAGCCCGGCATCTCCTTCGCGACCATCGACTACGAGGCCCAGGGCGTGGCCGCCGGCACCGAGCTCGGCAACTGCATCAACGAGCGGTACGACGGCCAGGCCAAGGTGCTGTTCGCCGAGTCGACCCCCGGCACCGCCGGCAAGGAGCAGTACGAGGGCGCGGTCAAGGAGACCCTCGCCGCCACCGCTCCCGACGCCGAGATCGTCTCCACGATCACCGTGACCGACCGCCAGGCCGCCCAGACCGACATCGGCAACGCGCTGCAGGGCAACCCGGACATCACCGCAGTCTTCGCGCAGAACGACGAGGGCGCGCTCGGCGCCGTCGGCGCGTTCAAGGCCGCCGGCAAGGACATCCCCTGCATCACCGAGACCGGTGGCAACGAGGAGACGCTCGCCGCCGTCGAGAGCGGTGACCTGTACGCCGTCGTCGCGCTGCAGTTCGCCGCCGACATGACCCAGAACGTCGACAAGCTGACCGAGATGCTCGAGGACCCGGAGGCCGAGGGCGTCCAGCTCGTCACCCCGCAGGAAGTCGTCAAGGCAGACGGTTGAGCACGATGACGAACCCCGCGTCCGACACCGTGTCTGACACCGCGACCGTGGCCGGGGCTGGCAACAGCCCCGGCCCGGCCCCGGCCCACGGCCAGGACATGCCCCGCTCGATCTCCGTCCTGGTCTTCCTCCGCGACCGCGGCATCTTCGTGCTGTGGGGACTGCTCATCGCGGTCTTCGCGTTCTGGTGCTCGCCGTACTTCTTCAAGGTGGACAACGCGCTGCTGATCGCGAACGCCGCCGCGCTCACCGCGCTCTTCGCGGCCGGCGTCGGCATCGGGATCATGACCGGGGTCCTCGACCTCTCGCTCCCGGGCACCGCCGCGGTGGCCAGCTGCGTGTGCGGCTGGCTGCTCACGAACGGCTACGCGACGTGGATCGGCCTCGCCGCCGGCCTCGCGACCGGCGTGCTGGTCGGCATCGCCAACGGGCTGATCACGATCCGCGGCTTCAACCCGATCATCGTCACGATCGGCTCGCTCTCGGTGCTGTCCGGCCTCGCGGCCGTGATCGCCGGCGGGTACACGTTCCCCGGGCTGACCCAGCTCGAGTTCATGGGCACGCACCGCTACCTCAAGGTCGGCGACAGCTTCTCCGGCATCCCGGCGCCGGTCTTCATCGTGGCGGCGGTGTTCTTCGTCGGCACCGTGTTCCTGACCCGCACCCGTGACGGCATCCGGCTGATGGCCGTCGGCGGCAACGCCGAGGCGGTACGCCGCGCGGGCATCCACGCCGACCGCTACAAGGTCCTCGGCTTCGTGATCTCCGGCCTGCTCGCCGCGCTCGGCGGCCTGGTCAGCACCGCGGTCGTGACCGAGGCGAACCCGAACGCCAGCCCGCAGATCATCTTCAACGCGCTGACCGCGGTCGCGCTGGCCGGCGTCGCGCTCACCGGTGGCCGCGGCAGCCTGCCGCGCGTGCTGGTCGGCGCGCTGATCCTCGCCACGATCAGCAACGGCCTCACCATCCGCGGCATCCAGCCGTACTGGGCCACGGTCTGCACCGGCGCGCTGCTGCTGGGCTCGCTGCTCATCGAGCGGATCCTCCAGACCGCGGTGTCGGAGCGGCTGATGACCGCGAACCTCTCCGTCCACGAGAAGAAGGTCTGACCATGACCGTTCCCGCACTGGAGCTCTCGGGCATCGAGCTGCACTACGGCTTCGTCCGCGCGCTCGACGGCATCGACTTCCAGGTCCAGCCCGGCGAGGTCGTCGGCCTGCTCGGCGACAACGGCGCCGGCAAGTCGACGCTGCTCAAGGTGATGTCGGGGGCGCACCGCCCCTCGCACGGCAGCATCCGCGTGCACGGCGTGGAGCACACGTTCCACGCGCCGAGCGACGCCGCCGACGCCGGCATCCAGATGGTCTACCAGGACCTCTCGCTCGTGGAGCCGCAGGACATCGCGACCAACCTCAACCTCGGCCAGGAGACGCTGCGCCGGGGGCCGCTCGGGTGGCTGGGGTTCGTCGACCGCAAGGAGATGCGACGTACGTCGGAGAAGGAGCTGGACCGCCTCGGCGTGCGGACGGCGCCGATGACCCGGCCGGTCGAGATGCTGTCCGGCGGCCAGCGCCAGGTCGTCGCGCTGGCCCGCAGCGCGATCCGCGTGAACGGTGAGTCGCAGGGGATCCTGCTGCTCGACGAGCCGACCGCGGCGCTGGGCTACGAGCAGACCAAGAACGTCGAGGGCCTGATCCGCCGGATGGCCGACGCGGGCATCGCGATCGTCGTGGTCACCCACGACCTGCCGCTCTGCTACGAGGTCACCGACCGGATCGTGATCCTCAACCGGGGCCGCAAGGTCGCCGACCTGCCCACCGCCGGCGCCGACCGCGACCACATCGTCGGCTGGATCACCGGCTCGCGTCCGTCCATGTTCGTGCAGGAGAGCCATGTCTGAGATCACCCCCCGAGTCCGCCGCGTCCTGATCGTCGGCGGCGGCATCACCGGTGGCGTCCTGGCGCTCGCGCTGCGCCAGCGCGACGTCGAGGTCGTCCTCGTCGACCAGCGCGACTCGCTCGGCGGCGTGGGCCACGGCATCACGCTGCAGGGCAACGCGCTCAAGGCGTTCCAGGCCGTCGGCATCTACGACCGGCTCGCCGAGCGGGGCTACCCGTTCAACCACCTGCGGCTGCGCACGGCCGACGGCCACGTCATCGCCGAGATCCCCACGCCCCCGATGGGCGGGCCCGACCTGCCCGGCACCATGGGCGCGGTCCGCGGCGACATCGCCGACATCCTCGCCGAGGAGGTCGAGAAGGCAGGCGTCGACGTACGCCTCGGCAGCACGCTGACCGCGATCGACGACCACGGCGACTCGGTGACGGTGACGCTGTCGGACGGCAGCCAGGAGACCGTCGACCTGCTCGTCGGCGCCGACGGCATCCGCTCGAAGGTGCGCGGCATGCTCGGCATCGAGGCCGAGCCGCGGTCGGTCGGGATGGGCATCTGGCGCACGGTCGCCAAGCGGCCGCCGGAGATGGACTGCTCGGAGATGTACTACGGCGGCCCGAAGTTCAAGGCCGGCTACACGCCGATCTCCGAGGACCTCTGCTACGCCTTCCTGCTCGAGGAGGACCTCGACCGGTCGTTCGTCGGCGAGGGCCCGCGCGGCAAGGAGCTCAAGGAGCGCGGCCAGGGGTACGGCGGCACCTGGGGCGCGATCCGCGACAGCCTGCCGGACGACGCGATCGTCAACTACCAGTGGATCGAGGCGATCTGCGTCGAGTCGCCGTGGCACCGCGGCCGCTCGATCATCATCGGCGACGCCGCGCACGCGTGCCCGCCGCTGATCGCGCAGGGTGCCGCGATGTGCGCGGAGGACGCGGTGATCCTGGCCGAGATGCTGACGTCGGGCGCGCCGGTCGACGAGGTCCTGCCGGCCTTCATGGAGCGCCGCTTCCCGCGCGTGAAGATGGTGCTCGACAACAGCCTCACCCTCGCCGAGTGGGAGATCCACCCGGAGACCGAGGGCGCCGACCCCGGCCGGATCATGGGCCAGACCCTGCACGCCCTGGTGGCGCCGGCGTGATGCTGCTTCCCGGTGATGCCGGTTTCGAGGAGGCGCGGGTCGACCGGATCTTCAACCGCCGCCTCCCCGACCGGCAGCCGGCCGCGGTCGTGCGGCCCGAGACCGAGGCGGACGTGGTGGCCGCCGTACGGCTCGCGCGCGACCGCGGCTGGCAGGTCGCCGTCCGCTCCGGCGGGCACAGCTGGGCGCAGTGGTCGGTGCGCGACGACGCGCTGGTCATCGACCTCGGCGGCCTGAAGGAGCTGTCGTACGACGAGTCGACCGGCATCGTCACCGCCTCGCCGTCCACCAAGGGCGGCGCCGAGCTCGCGCCGTACCTCGCCGGCTTCGGCCGGTTCTTCCTCGGTGGCCACTGCCCCACCGTCGGCATCGGCGGCTTCCTGCTCCAGGGCGGCCAGGGCTGGAACGCCCGCGGCTGGGGCTGGGCGGCGGAGTACGTCGTCGCCGTCGACGTCGTCACCGCGGCCGGCGAGCTGGTGCGCTGCTCGGCCACGGAGAACGCCGACCTCTACTGGGCCGCCCGCGGCGCCGGCCCCGGCTTCCCTGGCGTCGTCACGCGCTTCCACCTGCAGACCGTCCCCCTGCCACGGCACTTCGCCCACACCGTCCAGGCCTTCCACCTCGACGACTTCGACGAGGTGATGACCTGGCTCCACGACGCTCATCACTCGGTCGCCGACACCGTGGAGATCGTCGCGCTCACCAAGACCGACCCGGCGCTCTCCCCTGACCCGGTCCTGCTGGTCACCGCGCTCGCGATGGTCGACTCCCCTCTCGAGGCCGACCAGGCCCTCGCGCCGTTCCGCAAGAACCCGTGCCTGGACAGAGCCCTGCTCGTCCTCGACAACGAGCCGACCACCCCCGAGGCCGAGCGCGCCCGCCAGCTCGAGGACAACCCCGAGGGCCACCGCTGGGCCGTCGACAACGCCTGGCTGTCCGGCACGGCGGCCGAGGTCGTCCCGGCGATGCGCCGCGCCTACACGACCCTCCCGAACGCGAAGTCCTTCACGATCTGGTTCTCCATGGCGCCGCTGCGCTCCTTGCCGGACATGGCGTTCTCCGTGCAGTCCGAGATCTACCTGGCGTCGTACGTCCTCTGGGACTCCCCCGAGGAGGACGAGGCGAACCAGGCCTGGCTCGCCTCCGCCATCGCCGACCTCGACCCCGTCACCGTCGGCCAGTACCTCGGCGACAGCGACCTGCGGCGGCGGCCGCACCGGTTCTTGTCGGATGGCGCATGGGATCGGTTGCAGCAGGTGTACGCCGACCGCGACCCCGACGGGCTGTTCGTCGGCTACCTGGTCGACGGTGCTTGAGGAGGTTGCGCTCGCAACCGTCTCGAAACCACCGTCTGGTCGGCAGGGTCACCTAGGGTCGGCCCATGTCACTCGAAACCGCTGCCATCACGGCCTGGACCTTCATGCAGGAGATCCCGGTCCCGCCCGACGTATCAGCCCTCATGGTGCAGGGCGAGACCCCGGTCGCGGCGTTCAAGACCTTCCGCGACAGCGCCATCTTCACCACGAAGCGGCTGATCGTCCGTGACGCGCAGGGCATCACCGGCAAGAAGATCGAGATCTACTCCCTGCCGTACAGCTCGATCAACATGTGGTCCTCGGAGAACGCCGGCGGCCTGCTGGACCACAACGCCGAGCTCGAGATGTGGACGCGAGCCGGGCACATCAAGATCAAGGTGGGCAAGGGTGCAGACATCCGTCGTCTCGACTCGCTGATCGCGTGGGCCGTCCTCAAGTAGATCGATAGTGGACGTCGCTCCCAGGAGCTCGACAGACCCCACCGGCGCACCGGGCGTGGTCGGTCTTTTGCCGCGGAAAGACGCGATCGCGTAGTGCGCGGGCACAGTCTGAACGGCGCCCACAATGGCGGGTTTACCTCGTGCCGCAGTTCGAGCTCCTCCTCCGCGAAAGGCTGCGATTCAAGATTTAGGCTTCCGCGGGCTGGTGTTTCGGACGTCTGCGCCAACGATCCAAACGACCTCGTGCTAGGACTCGGCCGTCGGTTGCTCAGGACCACGATCACTGGCGGATCACGCGCTAAGTAAGACGGCAGGCGACTGGTAGGGCCGTTGACAGGCGCGTGCTTCCGCTGCCAATCTCAAAACTTGGGCGTTGTGATTGGTCAACTGCTCGACCGTGGGCTTTTCCCGAAGTCGAGGGGTAGATGTGAGTGCTTCATTCAACCGCAATGCCGCGGCCGCCGGAGCCCTCGCCCTGTGCCTTGTGTGGACGTCCTTGCACTCCCCAGCGCACGCCCATCCGTTCTCGCCCGAGGTTAACGCCGACAACCCGTCGCAGTCCTGGTGCTACGGAGCATCTACAAATGGACATGGCAAGGTTCGAGATGCCGCCGCATACGGCATGAACAACCTCGACAATCAGACCGACATGAGTGAGTCGGGCCCGGTCCCGTGCGCGACTGACACGGACGTCCAGTTCGCGGTCGGCAACGCTGACGGCAACCGGGGACTATGGGAGTGTCTCGACCACTCAGGAACTAACCCCATCATTTGCCACAAAGCGAGGGTCACTTTCAATCCAGCGATCATCGAGACCGATGGCGGACCGTACGAGCACAATCTCAAGAAGACTGCCTGCCACGAGGTCGGACATACCACTGGGGAAGACCATCACGCCGCGCCCTACGGCGACTGCCTGGTATCGGGCGCCGTGAACTCCGGGCATCTCACGTACAACTACGACCACTACATCTGGATCAATACCACCTACTAGGCCGCAGCACGGAACCGTCGAGGCTGTATGCCCGTCGAAGGTGCAAGGAGGTCGACCAATGAAAGTCGGGATCAACGGCCAGCGGAGACTCGCAGGCGCCTTGCTACTCGTTGGGCTCAGCGCCGCTGCCTGTGGAGAGCAGACAGCCGCGGACCCCGACGGCAGAACGGTTGCCACCACCGCAGCGTCCAAGAGCACACCCGAGTCGATTCTTCAGGCATTCCAGTTCCTCGCATACGACTACACGCCCGTGAAGTCTGCAAGCGAACTAGAGGGCAGAGCTGAGATCGCGATCCGAGGCAGCATCGACGCGGTCGTACCTGGACGAATCCGGGGTGCAACCAGGATCGATGACGTCTGGGCGGCACGCTCCTCTGGAGTCGCGGTTCGCATCACCGAATCGCTCAAGGGACCCTACGACCGCGGGGAGATCATCTGGATTGAGCTCTCTGTAACGCCCGACCTCCTCCAGGACTCGTTCGTACAGGGGATGCCGATCGAGGCGTATCTCGTGCCAGCACAGAAGGGCACCCCCGAGTTTCCCTACGGCGATGATGGCTCGAAAATTCCAAGCGAGGCCGCCCTTTGGTCCCCAGCTCACGCTCAAGGAATCGCGGTCGAGTACGGCGACGGCACTGGCACCGTCACGCCTTTGACGCATGAGGTCGACCCTGGCGAATCAGTCTCCGACTAGTTCCCGGCGCGTCCATGGCTAGTCCCAGCGGTCGCCATCGGCATTCGTTTCGTTCGGAACCTGGGCTCCAAGACGCGGGGTATAGCACTGCCGTCAGCGGTGATTGCCAACTGCGATGCCCTCATGCCGGCCAGGACGTCGCAACCGCGGTCGATCGTGAGGACGGGAACAGACACGTCGAGGATACGGTGTAGCCGAGGAGAGTTTGACCCAGCGGCGATCGCGCTCTTCCTGCGCCCTTCCTCGGTGGTGCGGCCAGTCCGTCCGCTCTGGGAGATCCTGTCGTTTGCTCCGCGCCTACAGGCGGCGGAGTGATGCAGCCGCTGTCGCGGCGGTATGACGCTGAGCAATGGTTACCCGCCCATATCACTTGGCGGTTCGCTGTGACTTCGCGTCCGGCTCGGGCACCTCTCGAAGCAGATTCCTACGCCGTGGTCGTCCCGCTTCGATGGTCGACTGTCTGTCGGCGGCAGTTCAACTACCACGATGCGGTCCAGATAGTCAGTTCTCCGCTTTAGGGCGTCGCGCAGTTCGTCCATCGGCGAATCCCAGTCCACTAACCAACTGCGGGTGCCGACGGGCGTGGCATCGATCCCTGAGAGAAAGTCGAATAGCGCGTGGTAGTTCTCGAAAGGATGGTGGTACGCCCAGATCCACACGAGAACGACCCTGGATCTCGGCGAGCCGCGTGGGGTCATAGGACTTCTTTGTCAGAGCTGTACGTAGCGATCGGCAGACGCACGACCTCAGACCCCTGTCGCGAGATCTGGACGTCACAATACCGTCGGCCACGCGCCTACGAGAGAAACTCCAACTCAGGTCTCAGCTCGGACCGGCCGCACCCAAAACCACAGACAGCTCTTTGCCAATTTGCCTCAGCTGACGATCTTGGCGAGTCACCGGGGTCAAGACTCTGTCCGGTAGCCCGGCCTCTTCTCGGTCGGCCGCTGACACGCCTTAGGCAACCCGGAAAGATGCGAATGGCAAGCGAATGCTACGGACTACGCTGCGTTTGCCCCAGTGATCCACGCGGAGCAGTGGAGTTGACTTCGACTAGAAGTTCACGCTCGGGTCGTAAATCTTCGACCACCGGTAGAGGCTGAGAATGCGCCCCAACCATACGGACGGTCTTGCTGGGACTTGCTGCCTACCCTGTATCGCATTTTGTATCGCGTTCTTGTCGAGGGCGTCAGCCAGCCACCAGTCACGGTCGTCGAGGCACTTCATGACGGCCCGACGCAAGAACTCGGTATGGCGATCGCCCCCGAGTGTGGGATAGGACGCCTTCCTTCGCAGTCGGATCTCCTCGGGCAAATACCCGCGGACGGCCTCCCGCAGTAGCTGCTTCTCCCTTCCCCCTTCAAGTTTGTATAACGTGGGCAGCTGCCACACGTACTGAACGAGAACGTGGTCGCAGAAAGGCACCCTTGCCTCGATGCCCATCGCCATTGATGTGCGATCCATTCGTTCGAGTTGCCCAGGCAGGAACCGGCTGAGGTCGAGGAACGACATCGTCCGAAGCCTGGTGAGCTCCTGCGGCTCTCCCTCCATGGCGGGCGCCTGTTCGATGGCTTCTTCGAAGCGATTCGCCACGTAGCCCTCCAAATCGATGGTTTGCGCGAAGTCGTCGCGGACGGCGCCAGACCACACGGACAAATGGTCTCGCCAGGGGAACGCGGTGAGGCCCTCGCGGGCTTGCCTGAACCATGGGTAACCGCCGAACAGTTCGTCGCCGCCTTCGCCAACCAGGGCGACTGGCACGCGCTCGGCGGAGAGGTGCTCGAAGAAGGTGAGCAACGACGCGTCCATGTCGCCCATACTCGGCAGATCACGTGAGCGGATCGCATCATCAAGACGCCCGTGGATGTCCGCTTCTGTGAGCGACACGTGTTGGTGGTCGAATGCCAAGGCTTCAACAATCAGATCGATGTACGGTTCGTCCAACTCGGGGCGGAAGGCTGAAGGCGTGAACCGGGATATCGGGTCGACGTACCCGACGCTGAACGTGCGCGGTGTTTCGTCGGAGAGGTTCTGCGCGATGGCGGCGATCGAGCTTGAGTCCACGCCGCCCGACAAGGCGACCGAGAGTGGCGCGTCGGACCGCAGCTGGAGTTGGATCGCGTCCCGAAGGATGTCGCGAACGTCCCCGACGGCATCCTCGAACGACGTTGTGTGGTTGAGTTCGTTGCTCAACTCCCAGTACCGAGATCTCGTGACGCGGCCGGAGGACCAGCTGACCATCTCCCCGGGGCGTACTTCATCGACGCCCTCATAGATCGGCGACCCGGGTGTCCTGTAGGGCCACATCCCGAGCAGTTCGCAGACGCCTGTCCGGTTCAACGCGGGCGTGATTCGGCCACCGGCAAAGAGGGCCTTCGGCTCTGAGGCAAACTGGATCGACGACCGGTCAACTGCGAAGAAGAGCGGCTTGATTCCGAGCGGGTCTCGGGCGAGATAAAGGGTCTGCTCGCCATCGTCCCAGATCGCGATCGAGAACATTCCGCGGGCCAAGGAGAAGAAGCCCGGGCCCCACTCTCGATATCCATGCGCTATCACCTCTGTGTCGGAGTTCGTGTGGAACAGGTGACCGCGTCCTCGGAGTGTCGATCGCAGCTCTCGATAGTTGTAGATCTCGCCTCCGAAGACAAGCATCGATCCAGGACTCGGTAGTCCGACAAGCCAGGGCTGGGATCCACCAACGGGGTCGATGATCGCCAGACGTGTGTGGCCAAACGTTGCTGCGGCGGCATGACTCGATACCGACGTTCCGTCTGGCCCGCGCGCTTCGAGCGCCCTCGTCATACGCAGTACCTGCTCGTGTCGTCTCTCGCGCGACATCGAGGAGTCGATCAAGCCGGTTATCCCGCACACGACTGTTCCCGCAACCTGACTGCTCCCGCTTGAGCCCGTCCGCGCTTGTCCGCGGCGTTCAACTCCCGCTCACGATCGGGTCCTGGGTGCCTAGTCTTGGCCGACTCGAGTCGAATCTGTGGTGACCTTATGGTCCAGTTCACGATCGCTCTTGCGAGGTCTGGAACTCCTCGATGATGTCGACGATCTCGGTGCTCAACTTAGATGTCGAGAATGGTTCGGCGTTCGCCGACGCCAGTACTCCTTGCAACAGTTTCCTGTGCCAGGATGTTCGGATCTCGGGCGGCGAGTTCAGCATCGGCCGCAGCGCTGCGATCGCCCCGTCCAGATCCTGCAACTGCATGCGCGCGTGCGCCAAATGCCCTTGTGCGATTAGTAGGTCTGGATGCGACCGTTCCTCACTCTTTGGATCCGAAAAAATGCTGACGGCAATCTGAGATTCGGTTTCTGACTGACGAGCTGTCGACGCATCCTTGTTCAACTCGACGAGAGCGGTTCCGGCGTAGAGTTTAGTTTTCCCCTCGGAGAACCCGAAAATGCCGGGGAGGTCGAGGGAGGTCGACTTGTCGGCGCCCTCAGACTCATCCTGGCTCTTCGCGAGGTACTCCATCGTGTCCTCGGACCTACCGAGCTTTGCGGCCGACTCGGCGGCAGCACTGTAGAGCCTCGACCGGATCTGACCCCTAGCCGACGTGGTTACCAATCCCCGCTCTGCGACAAGCAATGCTTCCTGGTTGAGATCCTCGAATCGGTAGAGCATTGACAAGGTGCCGCATGCCCACGCCTTCAAGTAGTCCGAGTTTGCGAACTCCGCAAGCTCCAGGCTGTTTTGAGCGAAGGCGCGCGCGTGCCTAGTTTCATCGACGTAAAGCGCCGCATATGACAGCAAGCCTTGCACCTGAGCGGCGAGGTTGAAGAGAGCGGCCTCGGCGCTTGGGTGTCGATCCTTGTGCAGACTCGGAGCCAGTTCCCGCCACACCGGAAGAACCGTCTCTACCACCTTCGCCGGCGGGGTCCAGTTGTACGACCGGGCGATGTCCGCGATCTCGTTGTGGATGCCCTCGATGTACTCGTCCCGGAAGTTTCCGCGCTTGATGCGGTTGATGATCTCGCCAGCCTCCAAGCGGTTCGAAGCCAGCTGCTCATCAAGCGCCCTAACTTCGTTCTGAGCAGATCCTGAAGGGCGACCTGCGATGCCTGCCGACGGAGATCGACGGAGCGCCTTAATGATGACGGCTGACGACGGGTGAGAAGGATGTTCTTCGGCTAGGGCGCGGAGAATTGTGTACTGGTCGTCTGGCCTCCCCTCCGACCACCGTAAGAAGTCTGCCGCCACGGCGGGCATGGGCTTCAGCGCAGACGAGAAGTCTGAGACTCTGTAGTTCCCTGCCCTAGCGAGCAGGGCGTCGAACGCCGTCTGTTCATAGTTCGAGAGCAGTGCTGCGATCGCCCGCGAATCTTCGCTCGTCAAGGTCACGGTCAGTCGTCGCCAATCCAGACGTTCTTCGCGTATAGGTCCTCGCAGATAGCGTCGATCCGAACCGCCTGGTTAAAGGGCATCGACTCGCCCGGCCAATCGAACCCGGCGTGGTGAATGGCAACGACACTCAGGTCCGCGTCGAAAATGGGCGATCCCGAAGACCCACCTTCGGTGTTCACGCTGTGACGAACACGGACAGCACCCAACGACAACACTGACCCGATGTCGATCTTCATCGGCTGCCCACGCGGATGCTGCAACACCAGAAGCCCGTCATGCGGCCTTAGGCCACGCCCAGACGGAGTAAGACGTACTGCTCCTCTTGGGGCGCCACCCGGGACGACCGGCCTGCGGGCGAAACCAGCAGATATCTCGAGCAATGCGTAATCCAGCGCGGGCGGATTCGCGTCAATCGCCATGGACGGGCCTATCTCCGGGCAGGAGCTACTGGCGAGAACCTTCTCCACGGACTCGATCACCATCGGGGTCACGTACCCCCTCGAGGCCGCCTTGAAGTCAAACTGGCACTCCACTGGAGCTACCATTTCGCCGTCGTCGGTGACGCAATCTGCAACGACGTGCTGGTTCGTGAGTACATGACGCGGGCCGACCAAGAAGCCGGTGCCAAATGAGGTCGAGGTCTGGATTCGACAGACTGCGGCCTCAATCCTCGCGATCTCGCTGCGAAACGACGCGACGTCCTTATAGTTCCCGCGACCCTTGCGGACCAGAACCTCCAGTGCGTCGCCAGACGGAGCCTGGATAAACCCACCGCAATCCATGATTTCGACGAAGACTGACACATCCGGTCGAGCGTCGCGGAATGCCATGACCAGTTCCTCGACCCGGTTCCGATGATCGAAGTAGCGGAAGACGTCAACACTCTGTTGCGAGAAGTTCTTCATCACAGACGTCACGTTCGCAAACCGCAACCCGAACCGAGCCTCGAGCAGTCGATCCATGGCGAACGGATCGAAATACCTCTCCATGGCGAGCAGCAGTCGCTCGACATCGCTTCGCCGGAGCTGCATACACCAATGCTAGGCGGCCTCCACCCGCGCGAGCGGTGGTTCGCGCAAACTGTCACCGCTGGCCGGCAGGTCGTTCCCCCATGCAGTCGTCTACTCGTCCACATCGAAGGGAGACATCGATGTGGTTCGCAAGTCGCTGTGCCCGGGTGCGAGCCGCTTTACGTCCTCGCGGACCCGAGACTGGACGCAGGGCGGGCCGACGGCCTCCGACGCCATCGCGATCCGATCTTTCGCGGGCCGAAGGCTTCGCGACTTCGTCCCGCATCGCGATCATCCTCAGCGTCATTCCAATTTGTATCTCGGGTAAACGCTCGACTCGGTCGAGTTTCATTTCCTGGTAAGCGTGTGGAATATCCCGCGACCGTGAACAAAGGAAGGCATTGTCTCGCCCTCGGCCCAAGGGGGCTCGACCGCGAACGGCTGCAAGCGGCCTTGGTGCCTCACCTTTTCGACCCGCTTGTACATACCCAAATACTCTTCGCCGGGATAACTCCCGGTTCCCTCCTCAATCGGGCAGATCGCGACCGTTGACTGCGAGCGATGCCCATCGAAGTAGCCAAGCTCCCAAGGCATCCATCTCGACGCAGAGGCG
Source organism: Nocardioides caricicola (assembly GCF_039541135.1). NCBI lineage: Bacteria > Bacillati > Actinomycetota > Actinomycetes > Propionibacteriales > Nocardioidaceae > Nocardioides > Nocardioides caricicola. The sequence goes on from NZ_BAABFQ010000004.1 coordinate 147,742, forward strand.
TTCCGCGAGGTCGCGTAGATCAGGGATCGGCACGACTGCATCCGCTGGCGTAGCCGCCGCGCAGTAGCCGGCGTTACGTTCGCACGATCGAGATCCGGATCCTCGAGCCAGTCCACGTACACCGACAATCGCTCGGCTTCTAGCATCTTCTTCAGACCGAGCACCAACACAGCGTCACGGACGCTGTGACTCAGGAACACATCGTAGGTGTCGACTGTCTTGGCCATATGCGAGAGTTCGACACGTGCCGCGGATTCGCTGACGCTGCCCGCACGTTCGCGAAGGTCAGAGGCGGTGAAGTACGACAAGTAGGCTCCATAAGGGTCGATATGTGATTCTGCCGGGGGTGCGTCCGTTGACGCCCGATCAACGCGCCGGCATCGATCGCGAGTAGTCGAGACGCCGATTGTCGAGGTCGACCCTAAGGAAGCCCCCACCAGAGCGGTCCAGCTCGCGCATGGCGAGAAACCCTTGGTTCACTGCTCTTTTCCAGAGCCAGCGAGGCATCTGCGCAACCTCCAGATCCTCGAACACGGTGACGAGCATGTCGACGGTCTCTTCATCGACGGCGCCTTCAGCGAGAAAACCCTGGCGCTGATTGGAAACTTTTGCCAGCACTGCCGCCATGCCCTCCTCGGCGAAGATGGCGCGAGCGCCGTCCTCGTTTTCATCGACAACCTCGTCACTTCGCCGTTTCACGCCGAGGAGCGAGCGAGTATTTGGGGACCAGCCCATCACGGCGGTGAAGGCGAGGTGTAGCGCATCGTGATAGCGGTAGGCGTCCGCGCGACGCGAGTTGTCGTTTACCGGGTCGCCGAACGATCCTCGGACCGCGAAACCCTGCATCTTCTTGCTCCCTGGGACCGACACGGGACCGCAAGGGAACGCGTTCGGTTCGGCGTGTTCGAGTGTCAGTCTCACGCGGGAGTTTCCGCTTCCGTCGTCGATCTGGCGAAATCGAATCACCATGACGCGGGGAAAGCGCTCCGTGATGTCATACGCCTCGTCCAGGACGGGCAGATCGCCTGGAAGGTTAGCTAGATAGGCGAGCTCCAGGACGCGCCGTTCGACGAGCTGAAGCCCGTCGGTTAGCGCATCGTCAAAGGCGAAGCCGGAGTGAGTTGCGACGGCAGCGGCGTACCAGAGAAGATCGCCGAGTTCGGTGGTCAGAAACTCCGGGTCGCTCGCTTCTTCCGCGTTGTCGCGGTACGCCTTCTTTTGTGCGACCAGCAGGGTGCCGACTTCACCTGCAAGGCCGAGCATAGGTACCGACAACGCTAGTGGGTCGACTCCGTCTGTCACCTGTTGATCTGTCGTGGCGGCGAGCTTCTGATAGGTGTTCCCAGTGAGCGATACGGCAGGGATCGCGGGCGGCGTGAGACCCAGAGCGTGTGCGCGCTCACTGATCTTTTGCAGGTTCGCTTGGGCGATTGCGTCGAGTGACAGCCGATTAGTGGACGCAAGTGCGGCCATCTGGGCGACAAGCTCACCTAGTTGGCGTCGCACCTGGGCGCGACTGGTCTCGGCGTCGAGGTGGTTTGAGAGGTAGTTACGGTGTGCCTGGAGCAGGGCGCCAGCGTGCGCGCCGATTCCGAGCAGGCCAATGAGTCCACTTTGCTGTGTGGCTGCAGCAATGCGGCGTTGATACTCGTTGAGCAACACGGCTGATCCTGTTCCATGTGGTGGTGACGAGGAGGCAGAGGGGTCGGTATCGCAGCGCCTACAGCAGTTTGGGCCAGTCGCGTGGAGTGCCGAGAACACCAGTGCCCAGACTTTCGATCCACCCGATGGCGGCAGCAACGAACGAGGCAGAAAAGTTCACGCGATAAGCCGGTCTGCCGTGAACCAGGTCCTCCTCTCCGCGCAAGTGGGCAGGTATGGCCGGTCCGTCGCCACCGAAGTAGACAAACTTCCTAGACAGGAGAACGACGTCGGCCTTGGTGTCGCGGACAATGTGGCCTTCGTTGGGCGTTCCGTCGTCGTGACTGTGACGCGAGTCCTCCTGGATCCAGCGGCCATCGACGTCGCGGTGATAGATATTGTCGCCATACTGCTGCTTTAGGCTTCCATGCAGATTGGGCCGCTTGTGAGCGAACCGGGAGTCTGCCCAGTACTCATCGAACGTCGTTGTCTCCTCGACTGTCATCGCATACACCAGACGATCGCCGAGGCCGGTACTCGCTGATCCAGTTCCAACGATCCAGTCCCCGACGCCAGCGTGTGCTCTGATGTCTTGCTTGCAGGTAGCTAGCGTGCACCACCCGTAGAAGGGGTTGGGGGCAAACCCGATGTCGTATCTAACGACGTAGCTAAAGAGCCGCATCAAGTCAGCATCCGATCCGTGAGAGGACCTGTTCGGCGCGTGGTGAGCCGTCCGGGTCTCGCCAACTGTCCTTGCCGTTGATGGCGTCGATAACGTCCTCTGCGTCCCAGTTGACCATGGCGTCGGCGTATTTCTTCAGCGGATCCGGTATCTCGCAACCGTCTGCCTCGGGAGCCCATACGCCGATGATGCGCTTGTCAGGGAACTTCTTCGCGTACTCGATCTCCCAGTCGACCCATTCGTGGTTCTTGGTCTGTGGCGAGACGATGACGATCACTTTTCCGGCCCAGTCGATGCGGGCGCGCAGCAGGGACTTGATGTAGTCCTCGTTGCTCGCATTGTTAGGAGTCTGCGCGTTCACGGACGAGTCGCGGACTTCGCACCCCTTCTTGGAGAGCATGTCCTTGAGCTTCCCAATCAGGGCATCGTCCTCATGTCGATGACTGATGAATACGTTGTGGTCTGACATCCCGCCCCACCTCCGCACGAACGCTATCGCCAGGCATCGACAGTCGAAGGGCTTTAGCGAATAGGGTCGACGACATGCCAACGCCGCCGATCCTGGAGATCTACGTGTTGTGGCACCCCGACGACGAGGATGGGCGTGTCGCGGCCGAGTACATGACCGAGCACTTCCATGGCCCGGCCTACGCCGGTCTGGCGGGCGGTGCTGTTGAGGTCTACCGCCGGAGTATGGGCTGGGTTTCCGAGGATGGACCTCCGCGACCGTTGCCATTTATGAAAGACCTTCCAGCAGGGTTGGCACCCGCGCAGCTCACGGTTGTCGTTCCGATCCTGAGTCGGGAGTTGGCGCGCGCGGTCCGCGACTCCGAGGACTGGCGCGAGTACATGGAGAAGGTCTTCACTGCCGACCCAGTCTCTGCCAGCGCCTCGCAGAGCCCTTGGGTCGCGGTCTATCCCGTCGCAAGCAGGTCCGATTTGTCTGGAACGCACTTGAGTGACATGGCGTCAACTCCGCAATCAATCCGGCCGCGCACCTTGGATGATCCAACGTTGCTGGCGAGGGAGCTTGCGCAGGCGATCACCCAGCGACTGCATCGGGAGTCCGGGGGCGCCGGGGACGATCGCGTCAAGGTGTTCGTGAGTCATACGAAGCGCTATGCGCCGGACGAGGGCGACGGCGGCCGTCAACTCGTTGAAGGTGTTCGTGAGGTCCTGCAAGACACCCGGCTCGATGCATTCTTCGACGCTCACGACATTCAGACAGGTGAGGACTGGGTTGCTCGTCTCGCGTCTGAGGCCGGGCGAAACGCGCTCCTGACGATTCGCACCAACCTATACGCCAGTCGAGAGTGGACGCAGCGGGAGGTGCTGGTCGCCAAGCAGCACGATGTCCCGCTTGTGGCGCTCCACGCAGTTCGGACCCAGGAGGACCGGGGGTCATTTCTGATGGATCACATGCCGGTTGTCGTGTGCCCACCCGGCGACCCGAAGCCGGCGATAGAGGCAGCGTTGAATCGTTTGGTGGATGAGGCCTTGAAGAAGGCACTGTGGCGAGCTCAGCGCGTGTACCTGGAGACAGAAGGATTCGACTGGTTGCCTGCTCACGCGCCCGAACCAACCACCCTGACCCACTGGCTTTCCGGGAGGACGCTCGCGAGCAGCGACCCCAACGTCGTCATCATTCATCCGGATCCGCCACTCGGTCCGCCCGAGCAGGAGGTGGTACAGCAGATTTGCCGCCTTGTAGGAGTTACTGGCGACGTGGATGTTCTGACCCCCCGAACGTTTGCAGCACGCGGGGGAGGCGCGGGCGATGACTGACGCGACCGACCTGGTAGCGCGAGGAGCGCTCAAGGGCATGGTGGTTGCGATCTCTGTGTCCGATAGCGCCGACCTTGGACGTCTCGGCTTGAGCGCTCGACACTGCGACCTCGCAGTCGCTGAGATCGCACGGTCGGTTCTCTTGTCCGGCGGGGACATCGCATACGGAGGACGGCTTGTTCCCGCCGGTTTCACTCAGATTGTGATGGACGAGGTGACTAGGTTCGCGGGCGACCGGGATGCCCTAACGATCTACCTCGCTGCGTCCGAACATGCGTCAATGTCCTCCGGCGAGATCCGGCAGTTTCACAACGAGCACCACGCTTCGATCCGCCTCGTGTGTCTCGATGAGGCGGGGTCACCGGTTGCTCCGGACGAACGGGACATGAGCGAGCCTGCGGACCCTTCGACAGCTCTGACCGGAATGCGTCGTCACATCGCGTCGGCGGCAGATGCTCACGTCGTCGTCGGTGGTCAGCTGGCCGGAGTTAAAGGGGCGATGCCGGGCCTGCTGGAGGAGGCCCTGTTCGGGTTGGAGGCCGAGCATCCAGTCTTCGTGGCCGGTGGCTTCGGCGGCGCGGCCGCGGCGGTTGCTCGAGCTCTGGGTACGGACGACGGCCACTGGGCACCCGAAGGATACCCGCGCCATGCTGAGATGTGGAGGGAGCCGCTAGAGCAGATAGCAGCTTTGGCGACGCGCCAAGCCGATGACGGCTTGACTGACCAGCAACGTCGTGAGCTCGCGGTCACTCACCGACCTGCCGACATCGCGTCTTTAGTAGTACTCGGTCTCGCGCGATCGAGCACGTAGCCGACAGGCTAGGGCGCGCGTAGGCCCCACTTCGGTGGGAACCATGTTGTCAGCGGCTCCGTACGAGGAGTGAACCTCTGCTTGATACGAGTGCGACCGCTTAGTCCCGGAACTGTCGGATGCGCTACACGCGCGTACTTGTCGACCTCGCAAAACAGGTTCTGGCAGTCAATCAACTGGAGCGGCCGCCCGTGTAGGCCGTCGAAGCTCAGGCCGAGACGTTCGAAGTGGTGGGCCTGCGTCTCCGCCATGTAGGCGATGACTTCGGCCTCGATGCCCGCAGCCGCTCGGCCGAAACACTTCCGGATACCGTCCTTCGCACCTGGGCCGGCAACGACGTAGTCCATCTCGTCAAAGTCGAGACCTGCAGAGTAGTTCAGGTCGATGAGGTACTGGAAAGCAAGGAAGTCGCCTATCCCAGGCTGAGCACGGAGCACGGCAAACGCGTCCTTCATGCTCGCTGAGGCCGTAAGAGCGCCCGGGAGGTCTTCGACCATGATGTCGCGAAGTAGACGCAGGTGGTTCGTGTGCTTCCGCTCGGCTCCGAGCCTGGGTGGCGCCATCACGTATGCGGCTGAGTAGATGCGAATGCCGGCCTCGAAACTGCGCGAGAGCAGATCGTCGTACGTGTCGAGGTCGAATCCGTGCCACGAAGGGGTCTCGCCCAAGCCGTCGAGAAGCAGCTCCCAGGTCTCGATCTTGTTGAACAGCTTGAAGAGAAGCGTTCGGAACACGACCTCGTCGAACGCCTGGCTCCCCGAGTAGATCACATTGGAAATGAGGTACTGGCTGACGCGGTCGGCAGCGCGGTAGCAGTTGGTGAACCGATGCTCTCGCAGGATGGGATCATCGGTCCACGGGCCACTGACGCCGTTGATGCGGGCGCTGTAGATCCGTTGTCGACGGCTTGCGAAGGTCCAGTAGGTGTCGAACACCTCAGTAGGGCGCAGATGGCGTCCAGCGACGACTATTTCTGCACACTCCGAGGCGGGCTTGAGGAGCTGGGCACCCTTCACACGAGGTTGTTCGAGCGCGTCAACCAGCATGCCCGGCATCATTCCATCAAACCCAGACCCAACGACGGTGCGGATGATCGGTCAGCGTGGCGACCCCTCGATCAGACTCCGCGCGGTGGGACATTCTGGGCGGACTGGGGTCACGCAACCCGGGTGCCGACCTAGACCCAGCAGACCCCCGTGTACACCGGCCCGGTGGTCGTCTGCAGGTAGTGCCCGGGCACAGCGAACTTCTCGAAGTTCGTCCACTCGAAGCCGTTCCACCAGAAGACCTCGTAGATCCAGTAGACGCGGTCGTTTCGCGGCACGGTGGCCCCGACCATGTCGTACTGGTAGACGTTGCCGTCGGCCGGGGCGTTCAGCTGCCTCCAGCCACTCTCGTAGAACGGGCCCTGCATGAACCCGCTGTCGCCGACGCGGAAGTACGCCGGGCGGATCGCGATGTAGCCCGGGTTCGTGTAGTAGGTCTGGAAGTAGACGTTGCCGAGGTGGACGGTCGTGAGGGCGATGCCGGCCGGGTCGCACAGGGGGTAGTCGGAGGCGAAATAGGCGCCGCCGCGCTGCGCGCCGGCGGGTACGTCGGCCGGGGACACGGCCCTGCCGTGGAGGACGGGTCGGTCGCCACCGCCGGGGGCGTTGGGCGGGTCGACCTGGTAGCCGAGGTTGTTGAGGTGCGTCTCGCAGCTGTGGTGGTGGCGGTGCTCGCGGTCCTCGCCGGTGCACATGTCCCGGCCGCGGTCGCCGTACAGCCGATCCCGGCCGGCGCTGCCCTCGATGACGTCGGCACCCGGGCCGCCGCAGACGAGGTCGCGGCCGTCGAGAGCGGCGACCGTGTCCGGCCCCTTGCCCGCCCAGATCACGTCGCGGCCCTGGGTGCCGAGGATCCAGTCCTCCTTCGCGGTGCCGACGATGGTCGCCCGCTCGCCCTGGCAGAACCGCTTCGGCGTGGCCCGCTCGGCCCCGTTTTCGGCCGAGTCCGCGACCCGGGCCGACCCGGCCGTCGGAGCCGACAACAGGGCGGCTCCCAGAGCGACGGACGAGAGAGCGACTACGAGGGATCCGATGCGTCGGCGCATGAGCGCCATGCTGGGCGCCCCGACCGGGCGGCGGTGGGACGGGAGGTCGGTCTCACCTGTCTTGGTGACGTCACCCGGCGCTGGACGCGAGCTCGGCGCTCACCGCGTCCAGCCGCGAGAACAACCACCGGTGCGCCGGATCCGACAACCGGTCCTCGGCGAACCAGTAGCCCTCGGGCAGCACGACCTCCCCGAACGGCGGCTCGACGACCACGATCGCGCCACCGTCGCGGACGTGCATGCGGGCGAGCATCTCGGGGACGACCGCGACCATCTCGGTGCCCTCGATGACGAACGGGAGCGGGAGGAAGCCGAAGACCGTCAGGGCGATGCGGCGTTCGATGCCGTGGTCGCCGAAGACGCGGTCGACGGGGGTGAGGACGCCGGGGCCGAAGGAGCCGACGGCGTGCGGGAGCTCGGCGAGGTCGGCCATGGTCAGGCGGCCGTCGACCAGGCGCGGGTTGGCGCGGTCGGCGATCACGACCATCCGGTCGCGCCACAGCGGGCGGGACATGCCCGGGAAGCCGAAGCCGAGCGGGGCGATCAGCGCGTCGTTGTCGAGCAGCACCCGGTCCGACGAGCGGGACTCGGGGCCGAGGTGGCCGATCACGAGGCGTACGCCGGGGGCCTCGGCCTCGACGAGGCGGACCAGCGGCTCGTGGACCACCGCGATCGCGTAGTCGCTCATCGTCAGCCGGAACGTGCGCGGGCTGGTCGCCGGGTCGAACTCCTCCTCGAGCTGGAGCGCGGCCCCCATCATGCGTACGGCGTGCTGCACCTCGGGGAGCAGGTCGCGGGCGAACGGGGTGAGCTCGTAGTCGCGGCCGGCGCGGACCAGGAGCTCGTCGTCGAAGCGGCGGCGGAGGCGGGCGAGGGCCGCGCTCATCGCGGGCTGGCTCAGCTCGAGGCGCTGCCCGGCGCGGGTCACGTTGCCCTCCTCGAGGAGGACCTTCAGCGGGAGCAGGAGGTTCAGGTCGGTGCCGCCGAGGGGCATCGCTCGTCCTTTCTCCTGGGTGGTGGTTTCGAGGCTCGCTTCGCTCGCACCTCACCCACCGTGTTGCCTTCGTGGCTTCGAGGCTCGCTTCGCTCGCACCTCAACCACCGGGGCTCGCTCGCTTCGCTCACACCTCAACCACCGTGTTGCCTTCGTGGTTTCGAGGCTCGCTTCGCTCGCACCTCAACCACCGGGACTCGCTCGCTTCGCTCGCACCTCAACCACCGGGGCTCGCTCGCTTCGCTCGCACCTCAACCACCGCGACCCACTCTGTAACGGTCATCACTATGGTGCATGCGTGAGGGAACGGCTGCGGGGTGTGGATGCGAACCTGCTGCTCGCGCTGCACGCGCTGCTCGAGGAGCGGAACCTCACGCACGCCGGGGAGCGGATGACGATGAGCCAGCCGGCGATGAGTGGGGCGCTGGGGCGGCTGCGCAAGCACTTCGACGACGAGCTGCTGGTGCGGTCGGGGCGCGGGTTCGAGCTGTCGCCGCTGGCCGAGGAGCTGCGGCCGGTCGTGGCCGAGGCGGTGGAGGCCGCGGAGGCGTTGCTCGGCAACCAGCGCGAGTTCGACGCGAACACCAGCACCAAGCGGTTCGCGGTGAGCATGTCGGAGTACGCCATGACGGTGCTGGCCGAGCCGCTGACCCGGAAGTTCGCCGAGCAGGCGCCCGGCTGCACGGTCGCGCTGGACCCCCTCGACGTACGCCGCGACCAGGTGGAGACCCAGCTGATGCGGCGCGACCTCGTGGTCGCCCCGCTCGGCTTCGACTTCCCCGGCCGGACCCAGCCGGTGTTCACCGACGAGCTGGTCTGCCTCGTCACCCGCGACCACCCGCGGCTGCGCGACGGCCGGCTCACGCTGGAGGACCTCCGGGCGATGCCGCACGCGGTCGCGGAGTTTGCCGCCGCGGGCGACCAGCGTCGCCCGCTCGAGGTCGCGGTCGAGAACCAGGGCCTCGCCGAGCGCAACGTGCTGGTCCAGGTGACCAGCCTGCTCACGCTGCCGTTCGCGGTCGCGGGCACCGACATGTGCGCGTTCGTCCCGTCCCGGCTGGCACGCCGGTGCGCGGCGGTGCTCGACCTGGTGATCGCGGAGACGCCGATCGACCCGGTGCGGATCACCGAGGCGGCGCACTGGCACCCACGCCGCGAGAAGGACCCGGCGGTGGTGTGGCTCCGTCACCTGCTCCACGACGTGGCGATCGATCTCGAGGACGCGCTCGACTGACCAGCCAGCCCAGCGCGGACGCGGTGGTCATCACGAGGGCGGGTACGACGGCGGAGTGCTCGCCGCCGAGCCCGACCAACGGCGAGACCAGCGCCCCGAGGGTGAACTGGGTGCAGCCGAGCACCGCGCTGCCGGTGCCCGCGACCTCGCGGACCTGCGACATCGCCGCCGCTGCCGAGTTGCCCATCACCCCGCCGTTCATGGCGACCGCGACGAAGATCGGGACCGGCAGCAGCCAGGTCGGCGCCTCGACGAGGGCGAGCACCAGGAACGTCGCGGTCGCGGTGACCTGGACGCTCACGCAGGCGCGCACCAGGCGGCGCGGATCGACCCGGTCGACCAGCCGCGCGGTCACCCAGCCCGTCGAGATCAGCCCGACCGCGTTGACGCCGAACGCGATGCCGTAGCCGATCGCGGAGAGCCCGACGACGTTCTGGTACACGAACGGCGAGGCCGAGATGTAGGCCATCATCATCGCGAACGACAGCGCGAGGACCGCCACGGGCGGCCAGTAGCCGGGAGCACGTACGACGGCGGCGTACGACGTGGCGCCGCGCGTGCGGCGCTCGGCGGGGAGCGTCTCGCGGAGCGCGAGCACGACGCCGACCAGCATCGCGGCGCACAGCCCGGCGACGGTCCAGAGCATGCCGCGCCAGCCGACCACGGTGCTGAGCAGCCCGCCCACGAGCGGCGCCAGCACCGGCGCGACACCGCCGACGGTGAGCATCAGCGTGAACGCCTTCGCCGCGGCCCGCCCGGTCACCAGGTCGGAGATCACCGCCCGGCCGATCACCATCCCGCCCGCGCCGGCCAGACCCTGCACGAAGCGCGCCACGACGAGCACCACGAGGTTCGGCGCCAGCGCGCACGCGACGCCAGCCACCACGCAGACCGCCGCGCTGGCGATCAGCGGGCGGCGGCGGCCGTACCGGTCCGAGAGCGGGCCCATCACGAGCTGGCCGAGCGCGAGCCCGACGAGGAACGAGGTCAGCGTCAGCTGGACGGCGCTGGCGCCGGCGCCGAGGTCGTCGCCGAGGTCCGGGAAGCCGGGGAGGTACAGGTCGGTCGCCACCGGCGCGACCGCGGCGAGCGAGGCCAGCACGAGCAGGGTGGGCCACCGGACAGTCGACACCAGCGGAGTCTCGCAACGCGGGGAGTACGCCGGAACGCGCTGATCGTGGATGCCAGTGATCGGCGCACGCGATGCCCAGCTCCCTTGTCGCGCCCGGCCGCGTGGGGCTGACTTGAGCCATGACCTGGGATGACGGCAACGCGTACCTGGAGGAGATGGCGCCGGGCGTCTACGCCTTCGTGCAGCCCGACGGCGGCTGGATGGTGAACAACTGCGGCGTCGTCACCGACGCCTCGGGCGACGCCGTCATCGTCGACACCACCTCCACCGAGAAGCGCAACCGCGCGTTCCTCGCCGAGATCGCCGGCGTCTCCCGCGGCCCGCGGATCGCGGTCAACACCCACAGCCACCCCGACCACACCTACGGCAACGGCTTCCTGCCCGAGACCACCACGATCATCGGCCACCGGCACTGCCGCGAGGGCGTGCTGCGCGCCGGACTCGCCGCGACCCACGAGCTGCCCGCCGACTACGGCGACCTCGTGGTCCGCCCGCCCGACGTCACGATCACCGAGGACGTGACGCTGCACCTGCAGGAGCGTCCGGTCGAGCTGACGATCCTCGGCCCGGCCCACACCTCGCACGACATCGGCGTGTGGCTGCCGGAGGAGAAGGTGCTCTTCGCCGGCGACCTCGCCTTCGCCGGCGGCCACCCGATCTTCCTCGACGGCTCGATGCTCGGCTTCAAGCGCGCCACCCAGCGGATGCGCGAGCTCGCCCCCGAGGTGCTGCTGCCCGGGCACGGACCGGTGCGCCGCGGCGAGCAGGTCCTCGAGCTGCTCGACCGCCAGGAGCAGTACGTCGACTGGATCGCCGCGCTCGCCGCCGAGTCGTACGCCGCCGGGCTCACCCCGCTCGAGGCCGCGCAGAAGGCCGCGACGGACAGCCCGTACCGCGACTGGCCCGAGAGCGAGCGGGTCGTGTGCAACCTGCACCGCGCCTACGCCGAGACCACCGACTACCGGGTGGACCACCCGCTCAACATCCCGCACCTGTGGTCCGAGATGGTCGCGCTCAACGGCGGCCAGCCGATCGAGACCCACGCATGAGCGTCCCCCGCCGCGTGGTCACCGGGCACACCCCGGACGGCGTCTCCGTCGTGCTGTCCGACGGCCCGGTGCCGGTGTCGCGGGAGCTCCCTGACGACGGCGTGCACTTCCACGAGATCTGGAACACCGAGGGCGCCCCGGCCGTGGTCCGGGCGGTCGAGCCGGACCCGACCGAGCGCGACCTCGCCGTACCCCCGCCGCCGCGCGGCACGAAGATCCGGATCAACGAGTTCGCGCCCGGTCACCTCGACGAGCGCGGCCTGCAGTCGCCGGTGCACCGCACCGCGTCCATCGACTACGGGATCGTGCTCGAGGGAGAGATCACGCTCGTCCTCGACGACTCCGAGGTGACCCTGCGCGCCGGAGACGTGGTCGTGCAGCGCGGCACCGACCACGCCTGGGCCAACCGCGGCGACGTCACCGCGAAGGTCGTGTTCGTGCTCGTCGACGGCGAGTTCGACGAGGAGCTGAGCGCGACGCTGCCGCTGGACGGCCTCATGCACGGCGGCCCGAGGTGACCCCGAGGTAACGCAGCGGCCGTCGCGCGACATGTGCCCTCCAAGGGGACGCCGGCCGCGGTGTCCGGTCTCGGGAGGGCTCGCATGACCCACGTCCGTCGTACCTCAGCCGTCTTCATCGCCACGTCCTGCCTGCTCGGCGGAGCCGCGCTCGCAGCGCCCGCGGACGCCACCAAGCCCGGCAGCGGCAGCTCGACCGGCACCGGCAGCGTGTTCATGGTCAACCCCGTCCAGTCGACGGGCGACCAGACGCTGACCGACCAGAAGGACGCCGCCGCGGCGGTCCCGGCGACGGCGTACGCCACCGTGCCGCTGCGCAACCTCGACGGCTCCGGCTACCTCGTCGGGCGGTGGGTGAACGTCCGCAGCGCCACCGGCGACCCGGCGTACAGCCCCACCAACACGTTCTCCTACACCCGCGACGACGACCGCTTCGAGCAGGTGATGACGTACTTCTGGGTCAACCAGGCGCAGGAGTACCTCCAGTCGCTCGGCTTCGGCAGCACCCTCCCGCCCGTCAACGCCGAGAGCCAGGACGTGCGGATCGACCAGTACGGCGTCGACAACTCCTACTCCTGGGACAAGCACGACTACATCCGGCTCGGGAAGGGCGGCGTCGACGACGCGGAGGACGCCGAGGTGATCGTGCACGAGTACGGCCACGCGGTGCACGACGCCCAGGTGGCCGGGTTCGGCGCGACCGTGGACGCCGGCGCGATCGGCGAGGCCTTCGGCGACTACCTCGCGGTGACCGTCGGCCTCGACGCCGCCCGTCAGTACGGCTGGCCGGTGCTCGCCCCGGAGCCGTGCGTGGCCGACTGGGACGCGGTCTCCTACACCTCCACGACGCCGCACTGCCTGCGCCGCATCGACACCGACCGGGTGCTGGAGGACCGGCGCAACCAGGTGCACTTCGACGGCACCATCTGGAGCGCGGCGCTGTGGGACGCGCGTCAGCGGTACGCCGCGCTCGGGCTGGGCAGCCGCGCCTGGGACACGACGCTGGTCGACAGCCAGTTCCGCTACGCCGCGGACACGACGTTCCAGGCGGCCGCGAAGGCGACGTACGACACGGCGCTCGCGCGCGACGGCCGCCGCGCGGCCGAGGCGGTGCGGGACGCGTTCGCCGCCCGGCGCATCTACTTCTAGAACGCATGCTCTCCGGGGCCGACCGTCGCGGTCGCCCCGGAGGGCAGCACCACCTCGGCCGTGCAGCCCGGCGGCACGGTGACCGCCAGCGCGAACGTCTCCCCCTGCTCCCACGCGACCGAGATCCGGCCGTGCGGTGAGTCGTGGTGGGTGTCGGCCCACGTGATGCCGCCGCCCGGACGCGGTGCGACCCGGAACCGGCGCCAGGTCGGCTCGAGCCGCTGGAGCCCCGCGACGTAGCGGTGCAGGAACGAGATGACCGCGCCCTTGGAGTAGTGGTTGAGCGACTCGTGCGGCACGCCGTCCTCGTCGACGCCCTCCCAGCGCTCCCACACCGTGGTGGCGCCGCGGTCGATCATCGTCAGCCAGGACGGCGCGGTGTCCTGGAGCAGCAGGTCGTAGGCGACGTCGAGGTGCCCGTGGTCGGCCAGCACCGGCAGCAGGTCGGGCGTCGCGAGGAATCCGGTGCCCAGGTGCGTGCCCGCCTCCCGGACCAGCCGGGCGAGGTCGTCGGCTGCCTCCGCGCGCAGCTCGTCGGGCACCAGCCCGAACCGGAGCGCGCGGACCAGGTTCGCCTGCGTGGTCGGCTTCCCGAGGAACTCGGCCCGCCAGGCCGCCACGACTCGCTCCGACAGCGCCGCGTAGCGGCCGGTCGCCTCCGCGTCGCCGAGCACGGACGCGATCGCGGCCGCGTGCCGGGTCGACCACGCGAAGTAGGCGGTGGCGACGATCGCCTTGTCGGCGGCGACGAACGCCGGGAAGTCGGCCGGCTCCTCCCCCGGCTCCAGCCACTCGCCCCAGTGGAAGCCGGTGTCCCAGAGGTACGGGTTCGGCTCGCGGTCGGGGTGGTGCGCGGTCGCGGCCATCCGCTCGGCGCGGTCGAGCCAGCGCACCATCGCGGGCCACATCTCCGCCAGCACCGCGGTGTCGCCGTACTCCCCGAACAGCTCCCACGGCACCAGCACGATCGCGTCGCCCCACCCGGCCGAGCCGTTGAGCGTCGCCAGGAAGCCGGCCCGTTCGGCGGGCGGCATCGGCGCCATGTTGTTCAGGGTGCCGTCCTCCCACTGCGTGGCGGCGAGGTCGCGCAGCCACTTGAGCGAGAACCCCGCCACGTCGTAGAGGTACGTCGCCGTCGGTGCGAAGACCTGCCAGTCGCCGGTCCACCCCGCGCGCTCGCGGGTCGGGCAGTCGGTCGGGATGTCGCAGGCGTTGCCGCGGAAGCTCCACACGGCCGCGTCGTGCAGCCGCTGCAGCCGCTCGTCGGAGCAGCGGAACGAGCCGCGCGGCTCCAGGTCGGTGTGCACGACGACCCCGGTGACGTCGCCGCACGCGAGGTGCTCGGGACCCTCGACCCGCACGTAGCGGAACCCGTGCGTCGTCAGCCGCGGCTCGAACACCTCGCCGCCGCCGCTCACGCGGTCGACCTGGCCGGCGGTCAGCGGCTCGGGCAGGAACGGCACGTCCGGCGCCAGGTGGTCGGTGGTCACGTCGCCGTCCGGCCCCAGCGCCTCGGCGTGGGTGAGGACCGCATCCGATCCGTGCAGGTCGATGCGCACCCGGCCGTTGATGTTCTGCCCGAGGTCGACCACGTGGACACCGGGCCGCAGCGCGGTCACCGACAGTGGTCGGACCTCCTCCACCGGACGCACCGGCGGTGCGGGCGAGACCGTCAGGGCGTCGTACCCGCGCTCGACGACGGCGACCGGCGACCAGGCCGGCAACCGCCGGCGGTCCTCGTGCTGCCCCTCGATGAGGTCGGCGACCACGACCTGCGAGGCCGACCACTCCCAGCCGGCGCCGGTGCCGTGCACGGCGCGCGTCCCGTCCTCGTGCTCGACGACGAGCTGGGCGAGGAACGCGGTCACGTCGCCCCACTGGTCGCTGGCGCGGGTCATCCCGACCTGGCCGCGGTACCACCCGTCGGCCAGCAGCGCGCCGAGCTCGTGGCGGCCCTCGGACAGCAGCGCCGTGACGTCGTAGGTCTGCACGTGGGTGTGCACGGTGTACTCCGTGTAGCCGGGCGTCAGCTCGGCGTCGCCGACCCGGACTCCGTCGATCGTGGCCTCGTAGGTCCCGTGCGCCGTTGCGTACAGCCGCGCCCGTCGCACCGGCCGGTCCACGACCACCTCACCGCGCAGCAGGTACGCCGGCCGCTCCGGCGCTCGGCCGGGCTCCGCGGTCGGCGCGACCCACTGCGCCTGCCAGTCAGCGGCGTCGAGCAGTCCGGCCTCGACGGCCAGCGGCTCGGACCACGCACTCTCGCCGAGGTCGGTCCACACCCGCACCCGCACTTCGCGGCGCTCGCCCGACGTGAGCGCGGCTCCGGGCCACGGCACCAGGACGTTGGCTACGGACTCCACGCGCTCACCGCCGTCGAGCTCGTACGCCAGCTGACGCGTCGCCCCGTCGGGCAGCCGCCAGGACAGCCGGGGCCGGCGCTCGCCGATCCCGAGGGCGTCGGCCCGGTGCTCGGCGCGCAGGTGCGTGGGTGCGGTCAC
The DNA here is from genome assembly GCF_039541135.1 of Nocardioides caricicola. Lineage (NCBI taxonomy): Bacteria > Bacillati > Actinomycetota > Actinomycetes > Propionibacteriales > Nocardioidaceae > Nocardioides > Nocardioides caricicola. Next base: position 163,330 of record NZ_BAABFQ010000004.1, read on the forward strand.
CCGCCCAGCCAACCGCGGCGTACGACCGGGCGGAACCGACCCCGCAGCGATGGGTGGGATCATCCGCGCCGATACGCGTTCCTGCGGCTCCGCCGTAGCCTCGGGTCACCACCCCGGGAGCCGCCATGTCCGACCCACAGCCCATTGCCCGCCGATCCCTGCTGGCCGGTGCCGCCGGCGCCGCGGCCGGGCTGGCCGTCGGAGGCAGCCTCGTCGGACCGGCTCCCGCCGTGGCGGCGCCTCGGATCCCGTCCACCGGCCGCCCGCCGCTGTGGGAGCAGGCCGCCGCGAAAGGCATCGTGTTCGGTTCCTCGATCGCGACCTGGCAGCTCGACCGGGGCTACACCGCGCTGCACAGGCGCGAGGCCGGCCTGCTGTTCACCGAGGACGACCTGCTCTGGCACCGGCTCAAGAAGCGCCCGAAGGCACCGCTGGACTTCGAGCCCGGCGACAGGGTCGTCGGCCTGGCCGAGAAGAACGAGCAGCTGGTGATCGCCGCCCACCTGGTGTGGGACGAGGGCTTCGGAGGGGGCTGGAGCGAGGACGACCTCTGGGGAATCAGCCGCGCGGAGGCCGAGAAGCTGCTGTACGGCGTCGTGCGGCGGGAGGTCGCGCACTACCGGGGCCGGGTCAACGGGTGGATCGTCGCCAACGAGGTGAGCGGCCCGGAGCGGGCCGACAAGCACGGCTTCCGGAGGAGCGTGCCGTGGTACCAGACGATCGGGCCCGGCTACGTCGCCGAGTGCTTCCACATCGCGGAGGAGCAGGACCCGGACGCACTGCGCATCATCAACGAGTTCGGCTTCGAGACCGTCAGCGAGTGGGGTGACCGGCCGGAACCCCGGCGCCGGGCCTATCTCAGGGCGATCGACCGGTTGATCGACCAGGGTGCGCCCCTGCAGGCCGTCGGGATCCAGGGCCACCTCCTCGCCGACGGATTCGGGCGGAGGTTCGACGCGACGGGCTACCGCGCGTTCCTCCAGGAGCTCGCCGACCGCGGGCTGCCGGTCCTGATCACCGAGCTGGACGTCCTCGACGCGGGCCTGCCGAAGGACGTCATCCGTCGCGACCGCAGGGTCGCGGATGTCTACCGCCGCTACCTCGACGTGACGCTGGACGACACGAACGTCAAGGTCGTCGTCGCGTTCGGGCTCACCGACCGGTACACCTGGCTCGACGAGGACCAGCCGCGTGAGGACGGCAGCCACCGGCGTCCGCTGGCCTTCGACCGGAGGCTGCGTCCGAAGCCGGCCTACCAGGCGATCTCCGGAGCCCTTCGCCACGCCCCGGACCGCGAGCCGCTCTGGAAGGTCGAGAAGACCCGGTAGGTCCACGGAGGTGTGGGCGGGCTACGAGGCCGGCGCGACCAGCTCCATGCCGACCTTGTCCACCGACCGCGCTCGCCCGAGGAGGACGACCGCGGCCCGGCCGGCCTCCCGGTCGAGCCCGATGAAGGAGCTCCAGCCACCGGTGCCCCCGTTGTGCCAGGTGACGTCGCGGTCGCGGATCCGGGTGGTCATCCATGCGGAGCCGATCCGCACCGCGGGGCCCGCGAAGTTGCGGGTCGGCTCCAGGGCGTCGACACCGGGTGCGGTGCCGTCGAGCAGCGCGGCGGCGAACGTGGTGAGGTCAGCCAGGGTCGAGCGGATCCCTCCGGCCGGGCCGAGGGCCTCGCCGGTCCACGCCTCGGCGGGCTTGCCACGGCGAGAGGTGCCGGCCACGGCGTTCGGGCCGAGCTCGCCGGGGGTGGTCGGGAGGTACCAGCTGGTCAGGCCGAGCGGCTCGGCGACCCGGGCCCGCACGAGCTCGCGGTAGGTGCTGTGGGCCGCGGCAGCCACGGCGTGACCGAGCAGCTCGAACCCGAGGTTGGAGTACCGCGCCTTCGGCTTGCCCACGCGGGTCGCCCGGGTCTGCTCGAGCAGCTCGGCCAGGGTGTCGCCGTACGGGTTCTGCTGGTGTCGCCACAGCCGCCAGGAGCGTCCGGTCATGTCCGGGACGACGGGCAGCCGCGGCAGCCCGGACCGGTGCTCGGCCAGGGAGCCGAGGGTCACGGCTCCCGCGGGGCAGCCGGCGAGCGGCAGGTGCTTCTCCACGAGGTCGTCGGCCTGCACCTCCCCGCGCGTGATCGCATCGCGGTAGAGCAGGCCGGTCACGCCCTTCGTGATCGAGCCGATCTCGGCGTCGCCGTTCTCGGGGAGCCGGTGGCTCGCGTGCGTGACCTCGCCGTCGGCCAGCAGGGCGAGTCCCCACGCCGCGTCACCGAAGTGGGTGGTCCCCAGCCGTTCCAGCATGCGACCACTATGCCGACAAGCAGAAAGCCCGCACCTGGCGGTGCGGGCTTCGGGTCCTGCGCGCCCGTAGGGATTCGAACCCCAAACCTTCTGATCCGTAGTCAGATGCTCTATCCGTTGAGCTACGGGCGCCCGTCGCCCACCACACGGGTGAGCGACTGGACGAGGATAGCCGAACCCTCGCGACCGCACGAAATCCGGGGGACCCGCGACCCGCTCCCCCCGGCATCGGGCTTGGGTCTCGAAAAGGCCGAAGGCATGCACCTCGAAGAGCGAGAATCCCGCTCAAAACAAGGGATGTGACGCGTCCCACGGTCCATTGATCGATCCAATGTTCCGTCGAGAGAATCCGAGGGTACTGTCGCCCCACTCACGGGGGTCGGAGCGCGCTTGTGCGTCGATCTCGGGGTACCTCCAGTCGCCGACAACGACGCCGGACGAATCCGCGAAGCGCGCGAGAAGGAACAGCTGATGACCGCCACCCAGGCAGCCACCACGACCCATCCGACGACCCACCAGGGCATCCTCGACTTCGTCACCGAGGTGGCCGCGATGACCCAGCCGGACCGGATCCACTGGGTCACCGGCTCCGACGAGGAGTGGACCGAGCTCACCGACACCCTCGTCTCGACCGGCACCTTCACCCGGCTGAACCCGGCGATCAAGCCCAACTCCTTCTACGCCGCCAGCGACCCGATCGACGTCGCGCGCGTCGAGGACCGCACCTACATCTGCTCGGTCGACAAGCGCGACGCGGGTCCGACCAACAACTGGATGGACCCCGAGGAGATGAAGACCCTGATGCGGGGTCTGTACGACGGCTGCATGCGCGGTCGCACCATGTACGTCATCCCGTTCGTGATGGGCCACCTCGAGGCCGAGAAGCCGATGTTCGGCATCGAGATCACCGACTCGGCGTACGTCACCGCCTCGATGCGCGTGATGGCCCGCGTCGGCACCGCCGTGCTGGAGCGGATGACGGAGCTCGACGCCGAGTTCGTGCCGGCCCTGCACTCGGTCGGCATGCCGCTCGAGCCCGGCCAGGACGACGTCGCGTGGCCGTGCAGCGACACCAAGTACATCGTGCAGTTCCCCGAGGAGCGCGCGATCTGGTCCTTCGGCTCCGGGTACGGCGGCAACGCGCTGCTCGGCAAGAAGTGCTACGCGCTGCGCATCGCCTCGGTCATGGCCCGCGACGAGGGCTGGCTCGCCGAGCACATGCTGATCCTCAAGCTCACCTCGCCGCAGGGCGTCGTGAAGTACATCGCCGCGGCGTTCCCCTCCGCGTGCGGCAAGACCAACCTCGCCATGCTGCAGCCGACGATCCCGGGCTGGAAGGTCGAGACGCTCGGCGACGACATCGCCTGGATGCGCATCGGCGAGGACGGCCGGCTGTGGGCGGTCAACCCGGAGTACGGCTTCTTCGGCGTCGCGCCCGGCACCAACGAGCACACCAACCCGAACGCGATGCGGACCATCAACAAGGGCAACTCGGTCTTTACCAACGTCGCGCTCACCGAGGACGGCGACATCTGGTGGGAGGGTCTCGAGAACCCGCCGGCCCGCGCGACCTCGTGGAAGGGCGAGCCGTGGACGCCGGACTCCCCGGAGTTGTCCAGCCACGCCAACTCGCGCTACTGCACCCCGATCAAGCAGTGCGACATCCTCGCGGCGGAGTACGACGACCCGCGCGGCGTGCCGATCGACGCGATCCTCTTCGGCGGCCGCCGCAAGACGACGGTCCCGCTGGTCTTCGAGGCGCGCGACTGGACGCACGGCACCTTCCTCGGCGCGACGCTGTCGTCGGAGACCACCGCGGCCGCGGTCGGCGCGGTCGGCGTGGTGCGCCGCGACCCGATGGCGATGCTGCCGTTCATCGGCTACAACGCCGGCGACTACTTCAACCACTGGATCTCGGTCGGCAAGGAGAACGACGCCGCCAAGCTGCCGAAGATCTTCTACGTCAACTGGTTCCGCCGCGACGACGAGGGCGGCTTCCTGTGGCCGGGCTTCGGTGAGAACAGCCGCGTCCTCAAGTGGGTCGTGGAGCGCATCGAGGGCCAGGCCGCCGCGGTGGAGACGCCGATCGGCCACGTGCCGACGCCGGAGTCGCTCGACACCGACGGTCTCGACATGACCCCGCAGGCCCTCGCCGCCGCGCTGGCGGTCGACGTCGATGAGTGGAAGGCCGAGATCCCGCAGATCCAGGAGTGGTTCGAGAAGTTCGGTGATGACCTGCCGGCCGTCCTCTGGACCGAGCTCGACGGACTGCGGGCCCGCCTCGGCGAGTGACTCACTGACTGAGACACAGTTTTAAGGAGTCGGGCCCCGTCGCGTGGACGGGGCCCGACTTCTTTGGGCCCTGTGGAATCATCGGGGTCACAGGATTCGTCGGAACGGGGGCTCGGGCGAGAGGGGGAGGGCTGCGTGGACACGTACGGCCCTGAGGACCGTGCGCTCTTCGAATCAGCGAGCACCGCGCTCTACGAAGAGATCGTGAGCTCCGGAGGCATCGTCGCGGGAGAGCCGCGGATCGCGGACGGCGGCGAGCTCCACACCGCGCTCGAGCAGCTGCGCGGCATGGGGCTGATCCGGCTCGATCCGACCAACGACACCTGGGTCGCTGAGGACCCCGGCCTGGTGCAGGCCCGCGTGGTCACCCCGCTCAGCCAGCAGGGCGCCGAGCTGCTCCAGGAGTCCGCGCAGTGGGCGCAGGCGTTCACCGGCCTGTCCCAGGCCTGGCGCCGCGCCCCGAGCACCTCGGAGAGCAGCGGGCCCTTCCGCTATCTCCACGGCAAGGACGAGATCAACGCCTTCCTCCACACCATTGTCCCGGAGGCCGAGGAGGAGGTGCTCACCGCTCAGCCTCAGGCCGACCGCGGGAGCGGCGAGGACGTGAGTTCCGGCCTCGCGAACGTGCTGGACGTCGAGCGCACGATGCTCGAGCGGGGAGTCCGGATCCTCACGCTGTACCAACACAGCGCCCGGCGCAGCACCGCCACCCGCGAGTACGTTGCCGCACTGACGCCCCTCGGAGGCGAGACGCGGACCCAGGACGAGTTCTTCAACCGGATGATCGTCGTTGACCGGCGCACGGCGGTGATCCCGAGCGCGGCCGGCACCGAGACCGCCCTTGCGATTCACGAACCCACGATCGTCGGCTACTTGGTCGACGTGTTCATGCGCTCCTGGGAACGGGCCCGGCCGTTCACGAGCCAAGAGGCGTCGGTGGTCAAGGGCATCGCCGAGGAGCAGCGCGCGATGACCATGCGGATGCTGATCGAGGGCCACTCCGACCCGGTCTCGGCCAAGCGGCTCGGGGTCAGCCCGCGCACCTACGCGGGCTACGTCGCCGACCTCAAGGACGACTTCGAGGCGGAGACCCGGTTCCAGCTCGGCTACACCCTCGGCCGGCTCGGTATCTCCGGCGCCGAGTCACCGGACGAGACCCAAGACTGAAATGCAACGAGGACAGTGACCGATGGTCACTGTCCTCGTTGAGAATCGAGCCGGGCCTGGGGGGTGGCGCTGGGGCCGGACAAGGTGGGGGGTGAGTCGGGCCCCCGGCTCGATCGAATCTGGGCTACGTCAGCGACCCACGCGGTTCCAGCTGAAGTCGGCGTGCGCCGGAGCGGCGATACCGACGAGACCGACGCTCAGCGTCGCGGTGAGAACGGCGACGGCGACCTTACGAGCAATGTTCATGATTCCCTCTCCACCTTGTGTCATCGGGTCCCACGGAAGACCCGGTACGACAAGTGTCGTCGGTGGAGTGCCGGAAGCACGAACGGATTGGTCCCTCAGAAATGTGCATTGCACATAACTGCAGGATCCTGCAGGCATGGATGAGGGGCCAGGAAGAAGATGTCCGACGAAGAGTTGTACCTCAATTTCTCGCCCGGGGATACCCGACCCACCGCAAGATCCCCGCGCTTCACCCCTTCGGGGCGGAACGGTCGAGGAGCGTCCGAAAACCCCCGTAAGTCCCCGCGCAGGCCGAAGCCCCGCCCGGAGGGGTCCCCCGGACGGGGCTTCGTGACTGCGGAGGCGGAGGGATTTGAACCCTCGATGGGGTTTTAGCCCCAAACCCGCTTAGCAGGCGGGCGCCATAGACCGGACTAGGCGACGCCTCCCGACAGCCCGCACAGGCTACAAGGAGCGTGCGGCGGGTGACCAATCAGGGCCCCCGCAGCGGACTCGTGCCGCGCTCAGAGCGGCCGGATCCCCTGGCCGCGCTGGAGGTGGGCGAGCAGGTCCCGCACGAAGTCCTCCCGGTCGGCGGCGAGCACCCGGACCGGGATCGTGGTCGCCCGGTCGTCGCGCAGCCGCAGCACCACGACGGGAGCGCCGACCCCATCGGTGCTGGTCACCGCCTCGCGGACGTCCTTCCACCCCGCGGCTGCGACGCCGACACCCCGGACCAGGCGCACGCGGTAGCCGTCCGCGCCGAGCCGGACCACGGCGATCCGCCGCGTCACGACGTACCCGCCGACGGCGACCGCGAGCAGGCCGAGCACGGCGGCGAGCAGCATCAGCCAGCCCGGCAGGTCGAGGAGGCCGACGAGGAGGGTGGTCGCGAAGACCAGGACCGCGACGAGCACCAGCAGTCCGCCGACGAACCGGACGCCGATCGCCGGCGCGAGGCGATAGTCGGACACGGGCAGGTCGTCGAGCGGGGCGGACACGAACTGATTGAACAAGACACGGCATTTGGTCGGGTCACCGGGGTTGTCGCGAGGGGGCCCCGGGGTGACACTCGAAGTCCCCCACCGCTCCGGTCCACCGGGAGGCACCATGACCGTCACCATGACCGGCATGTCGGCCGCGACGGCGGCACTCCACGAGGCACTCGACGCCCCCGGCCGGTCCGGGGCGTCCCTCGGCAGCTGGCGGTGGACCGTGCGGCAGCGGATGGCCGCGGTCCGCGACGAGCTGGTCGCCGGTGCCGGCGACGCCGACGACGGCTGGCTGGCCGCCCGCAGCGGCAGCATGCTCCGCGAGCGCACCGCCCTCCTCGGCCGGCTGAGCGTGCTGGGACCCCAGGTACTGGAGCACCCGGACGTCGAGCTGGTCCGCAGCGAGCTGCTCCGGCTGCTCACCGACCTCGCCCACCACGTGCAGCGGGTCAACGACCTGGTGTACGACGAGGTCGAGCTCGAGCTGGGTGGCTCGGAGTAGGGCTCTGGCAGAGGGGGCGGGATTCGAACCCGCGGTAGGTCTCCCTACGACCGCTTTCAAGGCGGTTCCGATCGGCCACTCCGGCACCCCTCCGTGTCCGGCGCAGGCGCCGGAGCACCATGAGTGTAAGTGTGGCTAGAGCACGACCTCGACGAGGACGTCACCCTCCTGCACCACGTCGCCCGGGGCGACCTTGACCGCGCGGACGGTGCCGGGCGTCTCGACCAGCACCGGGATCTCCATCTTCATCGACTCCAGCAGCACAACGGTGTCGCCGACCTCGACCCGCTCCCCCGGAGCCACTGCCACCGTCATCACGTTGGCGACCATCTCCGCGACGATCTCGACCACTTGTTCTCGTGCCACGCAGCGAACCTAGCCGTTACCGGCCCGTACCCGAGAACCCGTGCCCGAGATCGGGTTCAGAGCAGCGGCCGGGTGCGGGGCGGCTCGGGGCGCAGGGCGCTGGCCTCCTCCGCGCGGCGGCTCCGGCTGCCCGGCTGCCCGGTGAGCGCGACGTCGAGGCGGATGACGAGGAACCCGAGCACCAGCCCGACCACGACGCCGTACAGCACCGACAGCGCCGCCTCCTCCAGCGTCGCCGCGGGGTTGATCAGCGAGTTGGCGACCCGGACCGTCGCGGTCACGCCGAACGCGCAGACCCACCAGCCCTGACGGCGGCGGGCTCGCATGTGGACCCCCCACGCGAGCGCGGGAACGCCCAGGACCGCCACGAGCGGGCGCGGGAACGCGCCGAGGTTGTCCCGGGTCCAGGCGGCCGCGTCCAGCAGGGTCCCGACCAGGCCGGGAGTGCCGTAGCGGCGCAGCAGCTCGGCGTAGGCCAGGGTCAGCGCGAGGACGGCCGTGCCGATCAGCACGATCACGACGCCGCGGCGACCCAGCCCGTGCAGGCCGGCGCCGAGCCGGTAGACGAGCGCGAACGCGCCCAGCAGCGCCAGGCCGAGCGTGACGTACTCGAAGCGGGTCACGGTCACGACCGGCTCGAACCCGATGGTGGCGAGCGCGCCGATCGCCGCGATCACCACCGCGATCACGACCTCACGCACGGTCTGCAGGAACCGCACCGCGGGGACCGTCGCCATCACCGCGAGCACCGCGGAGACGACACAGGTGAGCACGGCCGCGCCGGTCCGCAGGGAGTCGTCGTCGATGAGCACCACCGCGACACCCATCGCCAGCGCCAGCGTCCCGACGACGACCGGGCGGCCGCCGGTGCGGGCGGCGAGCGCCCAGGAGTACGCCGTGGCGACCGCCACCGAGCCCGCGCTGCACAGCCAGGCCGGCCCGAGCTCGGCAACGCAGGTCACCAGGGCGCCGAGACCGGCCAGCACCACCAGGACGGCGGCGACGAGCGGGATCCGGGAGCTGGCGAACCGCTCGACGCCGGCCCGCGCGTCGTCCGCCGCTCGCGCCCGACGCGTCGGCGGACGTTCGGCACGACGACGCGGAGCGGACCTGGACACGGGAGGTGAGGTTACATTCGGCGATTCGCGAGCGAGGGGTTGGTCCTGCGGGCTGTGTCGAGGGTCTCGCGGTCGAGCGTCGCGGTGATCACCGTGGCGTCGTCGTCCGCCTCCGCGAGCACGTCGCCGAGCGGGTCCACGACCAGCGAGTGGCCGGAGTAGCGCGGGCCGGGCTGCCCGGCGGCGAGCACGAACACCGTGTTCTCGATCGCCCGCGCGCGGACCAGCGTGCGCCAGTGGTCGACCTTGCGCGGCCCGGCCACCCACGCGGCCGGCACCACCAGCACCTCGGCGCCCCGGTCGACGAGCGCACGGGCCAGCTCGGGGAACCGGAGGTCGTAGCAGGTCATCAGCCCCACCGTGAACCCGCCGACGTCGACGAGCACCGGGTCGGTCGGGCCGGCGGCGAGCCGGTCGGACTCGCGGTAGCCGAACGAGTCGTACAGGTGGATCTTCCGGTACGTCGCCTCCGCGCCGCCCCGGACCACGAGCGTGTTGAACGGCCGCTCCGGGTCCGCGCTGGGCTCGAACATGCCCGCGACCACGGTCGTGCCCCGCTCGCCGGCGACCCGGCCGAGCTCGGTCGCGAACGCACCGTCCACCGCCTCGGCGTACGGACTCACGTCGGAGCCCGCCTCGCCGAAGTCGCGCGCGAACGCCTCCGGGAACACCACGAGGTCGGCGCCGGCGGGCGTCAGCTGGTCGAGGAGCCGGCGGTTCGCCTCGGACTCGAGGCCGGAGGCGTGCTGGACGAGGGCGACGTGCAGGCTGGCCACGGTGCGAGACTGCCACACATGACCTTCGCCGCGATCGTCCTTGCGGGTGGTCGTGCGGTGCGCCTCGACGGCGCCGACAAGGCCTCGGTCGAGTACCTCGGCCGGACCCTGCTCGAGCACACGCTGGACGCGCTCCTCGACGCGGACGAGGTGGTGGTCGTCGGCGACCCGGTCCCGACGACCCAGCCGGTCACGTTCACCCGGGAGGACCCGCGCCATGGCGGCCCGGTCGCGGCCCTGCTCACCGGGCTGGACGCGCTGGTGCGCACCCCGACGACCGTCGCCGTGCTCGCGGTCGACATGCCGCGCGTGTCCTCGTGGACGTTCCGCCGGCTGCAGGAGGCCGCGGCCGGCCACGACGGGGCGTTCCTGACCGATGCGGACGGCCGACGCCAGCTGGCCGGCGTGCTCGACGCGGCGCGGCTGCGCGCGGTCCGCCCGGACCACGAGCACCAGCACGGGATGCCGCTGCACCGGCTGCTGAGCGCGCTCGACCTCGTCGACGTCGGACCCGACGGGGACGAGGGTCGCGACGTCGACACCTGGGAGGACCTGCGCGACCTCTCCGGGGATCAGGGCCTGCCGGGGGTTGCGGACTGAGTCCTGGTGGAGAAATCTGGCCCTTGTGAACCTCCACGACTGGATCGACGAGCTCAGCGACGTCCTCGAGGTCGACACGGAGCTGGACGAGGGCCTGATCCTCGACCTGGCTCGCACCGCGGCGCACAACGTCGCCCGGCCGGCCGCGCCGGTCACGACCTTCCTGCTCGGCTTCGCCGCCGGGTCGCAGGACGCCGACCCCGAGCAGCTGGAGGCGCTGGCCGCGAAGGTGCAGCGCCTCGCCGACGGGTGGGACCGGCCGGCCGACGCGCCGGACCCGCTCGACGTGGACGTCAGCGTCCCGGTGCCCGACGACAGCGGTGTCGACCACACCGGCGAGGTCTTCGAGCGGGACTGATCCCTAGGCTGGCCCCATGCGTGCCGTGATCGCCGACGGGGCCGGCGGCCCCGAGGTCCTGTCCGTCGCCGAGCTGCCGGACCCCGAGCCGGGTCCTGGTGAGGTGCTCCTCCAGGTGGCCGCCGCGGGCCTCAACCGCGCCGACCTCCTGCAGCGGCAGGGCTTCTACCCACCGCCGCCCGGCGCCTCCGACATCATCGGGATGGAGTGCAGCGGCACCGTCGCGGCTCTCGGCGAGGGCGTGACCGGCTGGTCCGTGGGCGACGAGGCGTGCGCGCTGCTGTCCGCGGGCGGGTACGCCGAGCGGGTCGCCGTACCGGCCGGGCAGCTGATGCCGGTGCCGGCCGGGGTCGACCTGGTCACCGCGGCCGCGCTGCCCGAGGTGGCGGCGACCGTGTGGTCGAACGTGTTCATGGTCGCGGGCCTCGAGCCCCAGGAGACGCTGCTCGTGCACGGCGGCGCCGGCGGGATCGGGACGTTCGCGATCCAGCTCGCCCACCAGCTCGGCGCGAAGGTCCTCACCACGGCGGGCACGCCGGAGAAGCGCGCGGCCTGTGCGGCGCTGGGGGCCGACGTCACCATCGACTACCGCGAGGAGGACTTCGTCGCGGTCGTGAAGGAGTCGACCGACGGTCACGGCGCCGACGTCATCCTCGACAACATGGGCGCGAAGTACCTCGACCGGAACCTCGACGCGCTCGCGACCGAGGGCCGCCTGGTGATCATCGGCATGCAGGGCGGCACCAAGGCCGAGCTCGACATCAACAAGCTGCTGCGCAAGCGCGGCGCGGTCATCGCGACCACGCTGCGGGCCCGCCCGACCGCGGAGAAGTCGGCGATCTGCGCGTCGGTGGTCGAGCACGTCTGGCCGCTGGTCGCCGAGGGCCTGGTCCGGCCGGTCGTGCACGGCACGATGCCGCTCGCCGAGGTGGCCGCCGCCCACGCGCTGATGGAGAGCGGCGCCCACAGCGGCAAGATTCTGCTCACCCTCTGACCGATAGGTTGGGTCCATGAGCGAACCCCAGGACAGCGCCAGCACCGGTGCTCCCGAGCAGGAGCAGCGCGTCGTCATCGTCGGCCCCGACGGCCAGCCCCTCGCCGAGATGTCGGCCGCCGAGTTCGCGGCGGCGTCCGAGAACGGCGGCGAGGCCGAGGGCGAGGACCGCTCGGTCACCGAGATGGTCGAGCAGCCGGCGAAGGTGATGCGGATCGGCTCGATGATCCGGCAGCTACTGGAGGAGGTCCGCTCCGCGCCGCTCGACGAGGCGAGCCGCAACCGGCTCAAGGAGATCCACCGCGCCTCGATCAAGGAGCTCGAGGAGGGGCTGGCGCCGGAGCTCGTCGAGGAGCTCGAGCGGCTGTCGTTGCCGTTCACCGAGGACGCGACGCCGTCCGACGCCGAGCTGCGGATCGCGCAGGCCCAGCTGGTCGGCTGGCTCGAGGGCCTGTTCCACGGGATCCAGACCGCGATCTACGCCCAGCAGATGGCCGCGCGGGCGCAGTTCGAGCAGATGCGCCGCGGGCTGCCGCCCGGTGCCGGCGCGCCCGGCCAGCCCGCGCCCGGCGGACCTCCGCAGGTGCCGGGCGAGTCCGGCGGGATGTACCTCTAGCTACCCGCGACGGCGGGCGAGCGCGCCGACGAGGACCAGGCCGAGCAGGCCGACCAGCACCATCGCGACGCCCGGGGCGACCAGGCGCTGCAGCGTGGGCGCATCGTCGGCGACCATCGTGAGCGTGGCCTCGACCGGCTCGGGCGGCGTGGGTGACTTCGAGGGCCCGAGCAGCGCCTCGACCTGCTCGACGTACCGGTCGGTCGCCGGCGCCGTGCCGCTGTCCGCGGTGGTCCGCAGCTGGTCGCCCTCCACGGTCCCGAAGACGACGTACGCCGCACCGACCTCGAGGCCCGGCAGGCCGCAGTTCGCGACCTTGGCCGGCGTCGAGACCGAGGCCTCCTCGCCCACGTCGCCCTTGTAGATCTCCTCGACCGCCACGGGGTAGGTGACGAAGCCCTTCTTCGTGACCGGCTCGCCCAGGACCCCGATGAGCACGGCGTCGGCGCGGATCGTCTGCTGGGACAGCGGGGGCACGTTCTTCAGGCACGCCGGCGCCGCGGACGCGGGCGCGCTGGTCGCGCAGACCCCGGCGCAGACGAGCACCAGGAGGGCGAGCAGTCGTCGGATCACGTCACTCATCTCAACAGATCACAGTCCGAAGACACCAGCCAGGACCTGCGCGACGCCGTCCTCGTCGTGGCCGGGCGCGACGTGGCTCGCGGCCTGGGTCACGGTCGGGTGCGCGTCGGCCATGGCGTACGACGTGCCCGCCCAGCTGAGCATCGGCAGGTCGTTGGGCATGTCGCCGAACGCGATGACGTCGGCGGCGTCGACGCCCAGGTCCGCGCACAGCAGCGCCAGCGTCGAGGCCTTCGTGACGCCCGGCGCGCTGATCTCCAGCAGCGAGGTCGACGAGGACCAGGTGATCACCAGCCGGCCGAGCACGACCTGCTCGGCCGCGTCCCAGAACTCCTGCGGCGCGAGCTCCTCGTGGCGGGCGAGCAGCTTGAGCGCCGGCTCGTCGAACAGCTCCGCGATCGGAGCGCGCCGGGCGCCCTCGGGCACGCGGTGCCGCTCCAGGAACTCCGGCTCGAGACCGATCCCGTCGAGCGTCTCGACCGCGAACACCGTGCCGGGCAGCGCCTCACGCAGCAGCGTGCACATCTCCAGGCCGAGGGCGGGCTCGATCGGCCGCTCGAGGTGCGGCCGGTGCCGCGCGACGTCCCACACCAGGGCGCCGTTGCTGACCACGGCCAGCCCGTGCGACCCGACGTGCTCGAAGACCTCCTCGGTCCACCGCAGCGGCCGCCCGGTGACGAACACGACCGGGACGCCGAGGGCCTCGACCTTCGCCAGCACGTCGGCGGTGTACGGCGACACGCTGCCATCGCTGCGGACCAGCGTGCCGTCCAGGTCGGTGGCGACGAGCTTGGGTCTCACAGCGGCCTGGCCATCACCAGGTTGCCGTCCTCGTTGCCGCCGCGCAGCTCGGTGAACCCGCACTTGGCGAGCACCCGGATGCTGGCGGCGTTGGTCGGCTCGACGCTGGCGCGGACCCGGACGCCGGCCTTGTCGGTCTCCACGAGCACGGCCCGGAGCGCCTCGGTGGCGAAGCCCCACCCGCGGGCCTCCTCGACCAGGCCGTAGCCCACCTCGGCCTCGAGGACGCCGTCGGCCGCCGGCTCGGGCGGGCCGAAGAAGCCCAGCGAGCCGAGCGCGGTCTCGCCCCGGACGACGTGCCGGGGCGCCCAGGGGTCATCCGCGTGGAACATGGTGGCGGCGTCCCGGTCGTCCTGGCGCGGGTAGTCGCGGTGCCAGGCCGGCCGTCGCCGGCCGGCCAGGATGTCGGCCGCCTCCTCGGGCGTCCACAGCGGCAGCCGGAGCCGCTCGCTGGTGATCGTGGACGGGAGGCTCACGCGAACCAGCGGTCCAGCTCGGTCGCGAGACCGTCCTCGTAGACGCTGCCGGTCACGTGGTCGGCCGCGTCGAGCACCGGCTGGATCGCCTGACCCATCGCCACGGAGCGCCCGGCCCAGGCGAACATCTCGAGGTCGTTGCGGCCGTCGCCCACGGCCAGCGTGTCGGCCGCGTCGATCCCGAGGGCCTGCGCGACGTGCGCGAGACCCGAGGCCTTCGAGACCCCGACCGGCGCCAGGTCGAGCCAGGCCGTCCAGCCGACCACGTAGTTGGTGCCGTGCAGGCCCAGCTCCTCGGCCAACGCCACGAACTCGTCGGCGGTCGCGTCGGGGTCGCGGATGATCACGCGGCTGACCTCGGCGGCCAGCAGGTCCTCGATCTCGGTGACGATCATGTCGCCGGACAGCTCGCCCTCGGGGAACGCACGGCTCACTCGGTAGCCGACGCCGCGCTCCTCGACCGCGACGATCGCGTTGGGCTGCCGGGCGAGGATCGCCTCGACCGCGGGCCGGGCGTCGAACTTCTCCTCGTGCACGACCTCGATCGGCGGGTAGCGGAACACCACCGCGCCGTTCGACGCCACGATCCACAGCGGCTCGTCGCCCTCGGAGTGCAGGTCGAGCAGGTCCGCGACCCGGGTCATGCCGTGCGGCGAGCGGCCACTGGCCAGGACGACGTGGGCGCCCGCGTCGAGAGCGCGGCGTACGGCGGCCTTGACCGCGGGCGCGACCTCCTCGTGGGTCATGCCCGCGCCCTCCACCCACTTGAGGATGGTGCCGTCGATGTCGAGGGCGACCAGCTGCGGTCGCCAGTTGTCAGGGACGCTCACGTCGCGACCGGCTCCAGGACGTCGCGACCCAGCCACTTCTGCAGGGCCTTCGGGACCCGCACCGAGCCGTCCGCCTGCTGGTGCGTCTCCAGGATCGCCACGATCGCCCGCGGGATCGCGCACAGCGTGCCGTTCAGCGTCGCGATCGGCTTGATCTCCTGCCCGAAGCGGCCCCGTGTGTCGAGCCGGCGGGTCTGGAACTCGGTGCAGTTGGAGGTCGACGTGAGCTCGCGGTACTTGCCCTGGGTCGGGATCCACGCCTCGCAGTCGAACTTCCGCTGCGCCGACAGGCCGAGGTCGCCGGCCGCGGTGTCGATGACCTGGTAGGCGAGCTCGAGCTTGTCGAGGAACGCCTTCTCGATCTCCAGCAGGCGCTGGTGCTCGGCGTACGACTCCTCGGTCGTCGTGTAGACGAACATCTCGACCTTGTCGAACCAGTGCACCCGGATGATGCCCTTGGTGTCCTTGCCGTGCGAGCCGGCCTCCTTGCGGAAGCACGGGCTGAACGCGGCGTAGCGCAGCGGCAGCGCCGCACCGTCGAGGATCTCGTCGGAGTGGTACGCCGCCATCGGGACCTCGGAGGTCCCGACGAGGTACATGTCCTGGCCCTCGATGCGGTAGACGTCGTCGGCGGCCTGACCGAGGAAGCCGGTGCCCTCCATCGCGCGGGGCTTCACCATCGACGGCGCGATGACCTGGGTGAAGCCGTGCTCGCGGGCGGTCTCGTTGGCGAGGTTGACCAGCGCGAACTCGAGCTCGGCGCCGACGCCGGTGAGGAAGTAGAACCGCGAGCCGGAGACCTTGGCGCCGCGGTCGAGGTCGATCGCGCCGAGGATCCGGCCGAGCTCGACGTGGTCGCGCGGCTCGAAGCCCTCGGCGGCGAAGTCGCGCGGCGTACCGACGGTCTCGAGCACGACGAAGTCGTCCTCGCCGCCGGCCGGGGCCTCCTCGGCCGCGAGGTTCGGGATGCTCATCACGGCGTCGTTCCAGGCGGCCTCGGCCTCGCCCTGCGCGGCCTCGAGCTCCTTGACCTCGGCGGCCAGCGCCTTGGTGCGGGTCAGCAGCTCCTGCTTCTCGTCGCCCTGCGCCTGCGCGACCTGCTTGCCGAGCGACTTCTGCTCCGCCCGCTTCGCCTCGAACGCGGCGATCGCCGCGCGCCGGGCGGCGTCGGCCGAGAGCGCGCGATCCACGACCTCGTCGGACAGGCCGCGCTTGGCCTGGGCGGCGCGCACGCGGTCGGGGTCGTCTCGGAGGATGCGGGGGTCGATCATGCGGCAAGGCTATCGGGGGCCACCGCGAGCACGCTCGCGAGTTCGGGCCTGGCCCCGGCGGCCCGGCATACTTCCCTCCATGCTCGACCGACCACGCGCCATCGTGCTGACCTGGGCAGTGGTCTGCTTCGCACTCTGCGGACTGCTGGCCGTCGGCATCGCCGCCGAGTGGTCCTGGCTCGCCGACCTCGACGACCGCGGCGAGGGCGCCCAGGCCTGGGCGACCGACGTGGACTGGCTGCACGACGTGCTGCGCGTGGTCGAGATCGCGTTCGGCACGGTCGCGATGGCGATCTACACCGTCGCGCTCTTCGGCCTGCTGTTCCGCAAGCACCGCCGGGCGGCGTACTTCACCGCCGGCGTGATGCTGGCGACGTCGCTGACGACCACGCTGCTCAAGGCGCTGACCGACCGGGACCGGCCGCCGTGGCAGAGCGCGGAGGCGCTCCTGCACAACGGCGCGTACCCGTCGGGCCACGCGTCGTCGATCGCGGCGTTCGGCGGGATCGTGGTGATCCTGGTCTCGATGCTGGTCCGCCGGGCGAACCTGCGCCGCGCGGCGTACGCCGGCGTGGTCCTGGTCATCGTCCTCGTCTGCCTCGACCGGGTCCTGCTCGGCCGGCACTACCCCTCCGACGTGGTCGGCGGCGTGCTGCTCGGCGTCGGCATGGTGCTGCTCGGGATCGTCGTCTACAACCCGCTCCCGCGCAGCCACGCGGCCAGCGTCGAGCCGCTTCCCGAGGTCTACGTCTCGGAGCGCAAGCTCGCGGTGGTCCTGAACCCGATCAAGGTCGAGGACGTCGGGCAGTTCGAGTCGATCGTGACCGCGATGGCGACCGAGGCCGGCTGGTCCACGCCCACGTGGCACTACACGACCGTCGAGGACCCGGGCACCGGGATGGCCGAGGCCGCCTCGGTCGCCGGCGCCGACCTGGTGCTCGTGTGCGGCGGCGACGGCACGGTCCGGGAGGTGTGCGCGGAGCTGGCCGGCACCGGCATCCCGGTCGGGATCGTCCCGGCCGGCACCGGCAACCTGCTGGCCCGCAACCTCGACATCCCGCTCTACATCCGCGCCGCGATCGATGTCGCGCTCACCGGGCAGGACCGGGCGATCGACCTGGTCGAGGTCTCCGGGGACGGCTTCGAGGACACCCACTTCATGGTGATGGCCGGCATGGGCTTCGACGCCGCGATCATGGAGGGCGTCAACGAGGACATCAAGAAGAAGGTCGGCTGGCTCGCCTACGTGCTGTCCGGCATGAAGTCGCTGATGTTTCCCGCGGTCCGGCTGGAGATCTCCGTCGACGGCGGCGAGTTCACCAAGCACCGCGCCCGCACGGTCGTGGTCGGGAACGTCGGCTTCCTGCAGGCCGGCATGCCGCTGCTGCCCGACGCCTCGATCGACGACGGCGTGCTGGACGTCGTGCTGCTGCACCCGCGCAAGTTCCTGTCCTGGATCCCGCTCGCCTACCGCGTGCTGGCCCGCCGCCGGCAGACCGACGAGCTCGTCAACCGGATGACCGGCCACACGATCGTGGTCCGCGCCGCCACCGACACCCCGCGCCAGCTCGACGGCGACTCGATCGGCCCCGGCAAGGAGCTGCGGATGACCTGCGTGCACGGGCGGTTGCTCGTGCGCGTGCCGCGCTAGCACGGCTAGGTGGTTTCGAGGCTCGCTGCGCTCGCACCTCAACCACCGTGTCGCGGTGGTTTCGAGGCTCGCTGCGCTCGCACCTCAACCACCGTGTCGGTGGTTGAGGTGCGAAGGCGCCCTGGCGCCTGAGCCTCGAAACCACCGTCAGGCTTCCGTCAACACCGGCCCGACGACCGTCAAGGAACCGTCAAGACACCTCGGGAGACGGCGTCTCCGGACGTAGGACTGGGGCGTGTCCGACGTCATCTACGTGCTCCTGACCCTCGTGGCCTTCGGGCTGCTCGCCGTGCTGGTGGGCGCCCTGGACCGGAGGCTCAAGTGAGCCAGCTCGCTCCCGCTCTCGGCCAGGTCGCGGTGCTCGTCGCCGCCCTGGCCCTCACGGTCCCGTTCCTCGGGCGCTACCTCGCCCACGTCTACACGACGCCCCGGCACCTCGCGGCCGAGCGCGCGTCGTACCGGCTGCTGCGCGTCGACCCGGACGCCGACCAGCACTGGCGGACCTACACGATGTCGGTGCTCGGCTTCTCGCTGGTCAGCCTGCTCGGTCTCTACGCCCTCGGCCGGCTCCAGGAGCACCTGCCGCTGAGCCTGGGGTACGCCGGCCTGCCCGCCGACGGCGCCTGGAACACCGCGGTCAGCTTCGTCACCAACACCAACTGGCAGTGGTACTCCGGCGAGTCGACGGTCGGCCACCTGTTCCAGATGTCCGGGCTGCGGCGCCGACGTACGCCTCACGCCGACGGAGTGGTCGTTCCTGGTGCTGCTCGCCCGCAACGTCGGGAGGCTGGTGCCGCGCGACCAGATCCTGCGCGAGGTGTGGGGGCCGGCGTACGAGCACGAGACCAACTACCTGCGGGTGTACGCCGCGCAGCTGCGCCGCAAGCTGGAGGACGACCCGTCGCAGCCCCGGCACCTGATCACCTCCCCGGGCCTCGGGTACACGCTCGAGCCCTGACAACCGAGCCCGGACAACCGAGCCCGGAAACTCGCGCGACACCGCACCCGCGATCGGGGAAGGTTGACGTCGATGTTCGCCGCCCTCGTTCGCTACGCACGCCCGCCGTCCCCGCTCGCCGGGCGGCTCTCGGCCCAGTCGCTGCTGTTCGCCCTCGGCGACGGCACGTTCCTGACCGGGTCGGCGGTGTTCTTCACCGTGATCGTGGGTCTGTCCGCTGCCGAGGTCGGGCTCGGCCTGACGCTCGCCGGGATCGCGGCGTTCTTGGCCGCGGTGCCGATGGGCAAGCTGGTCGACCGGTTCGGGCCCAAGCGGATGTGGGCGGTCAGCGCCGTCGGTCAGGCCGCGATGTTCTCGGTGTGGCCCTTCATCGACGACTTCCAGGGCTACCTGCTGATGGCGGTCGGCATGGAGGTCATCGGCACGCTCGGTGGCGCTGCCCATGGCGCCTACACGATCGACGTGCTGCCGGCCGACGAGCGGGTGAAGTCGCGCGCCTACATGTACTCGGCGCTCAACGTCGGCTTCACGCTCGGCGCGCTGGTCGGCGGCGTCGCGCTCGCCTTCGACTCCGACGACCTGCTGCAGGCGATCCCGTGGTTCACGGCCGCCGTGTTCATCGTCAACGCCGTCGCGATCGTCCGGCTGCCCAACGCGTCGCACGACGAGCGGTCCCCGGAGGAACGGCGGGTGAAGGTCCCGGGCCCCGGCCCGCTGCGCAACCCGGGCTGGCTGCTGACGACGTTCCTCGTCGGCGTCGGCTGGACGAACCAGGTGCTGCTCCACCTCGTGATCCCGCTGTGGCTGGTGCAGGAGACCGACGCGCCCCACGTCTTGCTGGCGTTCCTGTTCGGCACCAACACGGTGATGTGCATCTTCCTGCCGATGGCCGCGTCCCGCGGCGTGCGCGACGTCCCGACCGCCCTGCGGGCCGTGCACCTCTCAGCGACGTTCTTCGTGCTCTCGTGCGTGATCACGCTGGCGACGCACGACACCGTGGGCTGGATGACGATCGCCCTGGTCTGGATCGGCCACGTCACGGTGACTGGAGCCGAGCTCTACCTCTCGGCGGCGAGCTGGGCGCTCGAGGCCGAGCTGATGGACCCGCGGCAGCGGGGCGCCTACCAGGGTGCCGCCGAGCTGACGATGACGGCCGGCAAGGTGTGGGCCCCGGCGGTCTTCACGTTCCTCGCGATGAGCTGGGGCGCGGCCGGCTGGCTGGTCATCGCGAGCATCATCGTGCTCGCGACCGTGGCGATGCACCCCGCAACGCGGATGGCCAAGCGGTTCCTCGAGCAGCACGTGCCGGCGGACGTCCTCGCCGACGCTCACGCGGGCGAGCGCAAGGACGACGAGGTCGTCCCGCCGGCGCCGCCGTCCCTCATCGAGGGGTGAGCCAGAAGATCGGCAGCTCGCGGTCGGTGCGCTCGGCGTACTTGTCGTAGTTCGGCCAGGTCTCGGTGGCGACCGCCCACTTCTCGTCGCGTTCGGGCCCGGCCAGGAGCTTGGCGTCGACGGCGATGGTGCGGCCCTTGTAGGTGACCATCGGGTCCTGGGCGGCGAGCAGGTTCCCGACCCAGGCCGGCGGCTCGGGCCGGCCCCAGTTCGAGCCGACGACCAGCCAGCCGTCACCGTGCGGGACGGTGAGCAGCGGTGTGGTGCGCAGGATGCCGGACTTCCGGCCCGGGACCTGGAGCAGCAGCTCCGGGAGCCCGGCGAAGTCCATGACGCTGAGCCTGCCGCGGGTCAGCTTCTGCAGGAGCAGGTCGGCTCCGACGATCACCTTCGCGAACCTCGGCAGCCAGGGCTGCGCGCCCAGCTTCACCGCGACCGGCCTGAACAGCAACATGTGCCGCACCCTACGGGCGCGCCCGCTCGACCGCCTCAAGCTCCTCGGGCGAGAGCTGTTGGTCCGACACCCAGCCGGTGACGCTCTTGGCGTAGGTGCGGGCGTCGCTGCGGCCGTGGATCGAGGTGAGGACGACACCGTTCCCGCCGTCGTCGGCGAGCGCCACCGACCACGAGAGGTGGCCGCCCATGTCACCGAACGCGTCGTACCGGACCACCGCGACGTGGCGCAGCGCGTCGGTGCCCTCCGCGCGCAGCGCGGCCACCTCCTGGCGCAGCCCGTGCACGTCCTCGGGCAGCGCGTCCACGCCCTGGTCGCCCGGCCTCCGGCCTCCTCGCCGCGCGGTCACGAGCGCGACCAGCAGGGCGGCGACGGCGACGGCGAGCGCAACGATGTCCACGCGCCGAGCCTAGGTGGGGCCGGCCAGCCGCTCGGCGAGCCCGGCCAGCGTGTCCACGTCGCCGGTGCCGCCGGCCCGGTCGATCCGGACCGACGCCATCCCGAACGCCTCGGCGGACTCGCAGTACGACGCCAGGTCGTCGACGAGCACCGCGCGCTCGGGCGGCACGTCGAGGCGGTCCAGCGCCACGCCGTAGATCCGGGGGTCGGGCTTGGCCACGCCGACCTCGCACGACAGCACCAGCTCGTCGACCAGCCCGGTCAGGCCGAGCCCGTCCAGGAGATGGCGGGTGTTCTCGTTGCAGTTGCTGACGAACGCCGTGCGCACGCCGGCCGCGCGCAGGCCCTCGAGGAACGGAACCGTGTCCTCGGGCAGGGTCGCGAGCTCCACGATCAGCTCCCGGTCGGCGTCGGCCAGCGCCGCCGCGGCGTCCTCGCCGGCGGGCCTCCCGAGCGCCTCCAGCACCGCCGCCATCGCCTCCGGCAGCGGGGCGCGGCCGTCGGTCACCCGCTCGGCCCAGGTGCCGGTCTGCGCGCAGAAGTCGTCCGGCGAGGCGCCGGCCCGCTCCGCGAGGAGCTCCAGGTGCCGGACCTGGTCCATGGTCACGACGGTCTCGTAGACGTCGATCAGGCAGGCGTCGTACCTCGGCACGGGGCGAGCCTAGGCGAACAGCAACCGGCGGACCGCGGACCGTGAGGCCAGCAGGGCCAGGACGAGGAGCGTCACCGGCACGAAGCCACCGAGGCTCACCCGCCCCCCGAAGGCGAGGTCGACCACCCACAGGACCACCAGCTTGCTCCCGGCCGCGACGACCCACAGGGCGACGGCGGCGACCGTCTTCCCGGCTCTCGTCTCGGCGCTGCGCAGCCGCTTCACGATGGCGCCCTTGAGCCGGATCACCACCTCGAGAGCGCCCTTGAGCAGCGCGGCGGTGAGCAACGACAGCGTGAAGCCCTCGCTGATCACCGCGGGCAGGTACTCGACCGCGAGGTTCAGCACGACGACGTACACGAAGAAGTCGACGACGTCCGCGGGGTGGGCGCGCACCCACGTGGCCGGGCCGCGTCCACCTGTCACACGACCGATCATGCCCGACCCCGAACGTGGAACCATGAGGGACGTGACCCGACGCATCGCTTACCAGGGTGAGCCTGGCGCCAACTCCCACCAGGTGTGCATGGAGCACTACCCCGAGCTGGAGTCGCTGCCCTGCGCGTCGTTCGAGGACGTCTTCGCCGCCGTGGAGTCCGGGGACGCCGACCTGGCGATGATCCCGATCGACAACTCGATCGCCGGCCGCGTCGCCGACATCCACCACTTCCTGCCCGGCTCCGGGCTGCACATCATCGCCGAGCACTTCCTGCGGATCCGGTTCTGCCTGATGGGCCTGCCGGGCTCGTCGCTGGACACGATCACCACCGTGCACAGCCACGTCCACGCTCTCGGCCAGTGCCGCAAGCTGATCCGCGAGCACGGCTTCAAGCCGGTGATCTCCGGCGACACGGCCGGCGCGGCCCGCGAGGTCGCGGAGTTCGCCGACCCGACCCAGGGCGCGATCTCGCCGCCGCTGGCCGCCGAGATCTACGGCCTGGAGATCCTGGCCTCGGACGTCGAGGACGAGGACCACAACACCACCCGCTTCGTGGTGCTCTCCCGCGACCTGATCGAGGCGCCGGCCGGCCAGGGCCCGGTCGTCACCAGCTTCATCTTCAACGTGCGCAACCTGCCCGCCGCGCTCTACAAGGCGCTCGGCGGCTTCGCGACCAACGGCGTGAACATGACCAAGCTGGAGAGCTACATGGTCGGCGGCGAGTTCACCGCCACCCAGTTCCTCGCCGAGGTCGACGGGCACCCCGACGACGCCGGCCTGAAGAACGCGCTGGAGGAGCTGTCGTTCTTCACCACCGAGGTGAAGATCCTCGGCGTGTACCCCGCCGACCCGTTCCGCGCCGAGGTCAGCTGACACCACCCCGCCGAGTAGGTTCCTCTCGTGGACCAGCACGACCCCAGGACCAAGGACCTCGGCTTCGCGCGCGTCGACGTCGACCGCGCGGCGCGCACCGGCGACCCCGAGGTCGTGTACGGCGCCGGCAAGACGCCCGACCAGGTGGTCGGGATCCTCCGCGCGCTCCACGAGAAGCACCCCGAGCGGGCCGTGCTCGCGACCCGGCTCGCGCCCGAGGCCCTCGACGTCGTCAGCCGCGCGCTGCCGGACGCCGACATCGACCTGGTCGCCCGGGCGGTGACCCTCGGACCGCTGCCGGAGGCACGGGGCACGGTCGCGGTCGTCGCCGCCGGGACCTCCGACGCCCCGGTCGCGGCCGAGGCCGCCCTGACGGTCGCCGTGCACGGCGCCGGCGTGGACCGCATCGACGACGTCGGCGTGGCCGGCCTGCACCGGCTGCTGTCGGTCCGCGAGCGGCTCGAGGCGGCCGACTGCCTCGTCGTGGTCGCCGGGATGGAGGGCGCGCTGCCGTCCGTCGTCGGCGGGCTCACCGGCGTCCCGATGGTGGCGGTGCCGACGAGCGTCGGGTACGGCGCCTCGCTCGGCGGGATCGCCGCGCTCCTCGCGATGCTGAACTCCTGCGCGCCCGGGGTCGTCGTCGTGAACATCGACAACGGCTACGGCGCGGGGGTGCACGCCGCCCGGGTCGCCCGGCAGACGGTGCGATGACCGCGATCTGGGTCGACGCGTCGGCAGGCGCCAGCGGCGACATGCTGCTCGGCGCGCTCGTGGGCGCCGGCGTACCGCTCCCGGTCCTCCAGGACGCGATCGACGCGGTCACGCCCGAGCCGGTGACGCTGCGCGTCGAGGAGGTACGCCGCGGCGGGCTGGCCGCGACCCGGGTGCACGTCGAGGGCACCGACTCGGCCCACCACCGGGCCTGGCGCGACATCCGGCCGCTGCTCGCGGGCACCGCGCTGCGCGTCTTCGAGCGGCTCGCGGACGCCGAGGCCGCGGTCCACGGCACCACGCCGGACGAGGTGCACTTCCACGAGGTCGGCGCGCTGGACGCGATCGCGGACGTGGTCGGCGTCTGCGCGGGCTTCGCGCACCTCGGCGCCACCACGGTCACCGTCTCCCCCGTCGCCGTCGGCTCCGGGACCGTCCAGACCGCCCACGGCACGCTGCCGGTCCCGCCGCCGGCGGTCGCCGAGCTGCTGCGCGGGGTGCCGTCGTACGCCGGACCCGCCGCGATGGAGACCTGCACCCCGACCGGGGCCGCGCTGCTGACCACGCTGGCGACGGCGTACGGCCCGCAGCCGGCGATGGCCGTCGCGTCGATCGGCGTCGGCGCGGGCGGGCGTGACCCCGAGGGCCACGCGAACGCGCTGCGGCTGTTCGTCGGGGGCGAGACCACCTCGGCCGGCGTGCCGCTGCTGCTGGAGTGCAACGTCGACGACCTCGACCCACGGGTGTGGCCGGCCGTGATCGCCGCGCTGCTCGACGCGGGGGCGTCCGACGCCTGGCTCACGCCGATCCTCATGAAGAAGGGCCGCCCCGCGCACACGCTCAGCGCGCTGGTGGACGCCGACCGGGCGCCGGCCGTGCGCGCGGCGATCTTCCGGCAGACCTCGACGATCGGGCTGCGGGAGCAGCCCCTGACCAAGCACGCGCTCGACCGTGAGATGGTGGAGGTGCAGGTCGACGGTCGAGCAGTGGCCGTCAAGCTCGCCCACCACGACGGCGTCGTGGTGAACGCCCAGCCCGAGTACGACGACGTGGCGCGGGCCGCGGCCGATCTCGGTCGCCCCGTCGCCGACGTGCTCGCAGAAGCCACCGCTCTCGCTAGAAAGTTCCTCTGATGGACCCGGTCGTCATCGGCCTGACCTTCCTTGCCATCTTCGTCGTCGAGCTGCCGGACAAGACGTTCCTGGCCACGCTGGTGCTGGCGACGAAGTACCGCCCGATCCTGGTGTGGATCGGCGTCAGCCTGGCGTTCCTCGTGCAGACGACCGTCGCCGTGGCGCTCGGCCACGCGGTGTCGTTCCTGCCCGACGACGTCGTGCACGCCGCCGCGGGCCTGATGTTCCTCGCCGGCGCGGTGATCCTGATCCGGGAGGGCCGCAACCACCAGGCCAACGAGGGCGAGGAGATCGAGACCAGGAACGTGCACGGCTTGCAGGCCGTGCTCGCGAGCTTCCTGGTCCTGTTCGCCGCCGAGTGGGGCGACCTGTCGCAGCTGCTCACGATCTCGCTGGTGGCGAAGTACGAGGACCCCGTCTCGGTGTTCCTCGGCGCCCTCGGCGCCCTGCTGGTCGTGAGCGGGCTGGCGGTCGTCGCGGGCCGGCAGCTGCAGCGGTTCGTGAAGCTGCACGTGCTGCACTACATCGGGGCGACGGTGTGCCTGGTGCTCGCCGGGGTCACGGCGTACGACCTGCTCTTCTAGAGTGCCGGTCATGAGCATCCACGGCGCCGACAGCGAGGTCGGCCGTCTCGAGACCGTCCTCCTCCACCGACCCGGCAACGAGCTGAAGCGGCTGACGCCCCGCAACAACGACAAGCTGCTGTTCGACGGGATCCCGTGGGTCGCACGGGCCCAGGAGGAGCACGACGGGTTCGCCCAGGCGCTGCGCGACCGCGGCGTCGAGGTGCTGTACCTGACGGAGCTGCTGACCGAGACGCTCGCCAACCCCGACGCGCGCAACCACGCGATCACCACCGCGCTGGCGGGGCTGCACCTCGGCGACACGCTGCGCGGCTACCTGGCCCGCTTCCTGCGGGACGCGGCTCCGGAGGAGCTCACCGGCTACCTCACCGCCGGCATCCGCAACGACGAGGTGCGCGGCGGCTTCGGCCTGGTCACGTCGCTGCTCGCCAGTGACGACTTCCTCATCGACCCGCTGCCGAACCTGCTGTTCACCCGCGACTCCTCGGTGTGGGTGCGCGACCGGGTCGCGGTCACGTCGCTGGCGATGCCCGCGCGCTCGCGCGAGACCCAGCTGACCGAGCTGATCTACACCGAGCACCCGCGCTTCCGCGGCACCCGCAAGATCCACGGGTGGCAGCACGAGCACGTCGAGGGCGGCGACGTGCTGCTGATGGCGCCCGGCGTGATCGCGGTCGGCGTCGGCGAGCGCACCACCCCGGCGGGCGTGGAGCGGTTCGCGCGGCAGGTCTTCCACGAGGGGCTCGCGCACACCGTGCTCGCCGTACCGATCGCCCAGGAGCGCGCGACCATGCACCTGGACACCGTGTGCACGATGGTCGACGTCGACAAGATCGTGATGTACCCGGCGGTCGCGGACACGCTGACGGCGTACGCCGTCACCCCGGACCGCGACGGCGACGGCGCGCTGTCGGTCGCAGGCGCCGAGCCGTTCCTCGTGGCCGCGGCGAAGGCGATGGAGATCGACACGCTGCACCAGATCGACACCGGGCTCGACCCGGTCACCGCCGAGCGCGAGCAGTGGGACGACGGCAACAACACCCTGGCGATCGCGCCGCGGGTGGCGGTCGCCTACGAGCGCAACGTCGAGACCAACGCGCGGCTCGAGGAGTCCGGGATCGAGGTCGTGCGGATCGCCGGCTCCGAGCTCGGCTCGGGCCGTGGCGGGCCGCGGTGCATGAGCTGCCCGGTCGTGCGGAC
>NZ_BAABFQ010000004.1:190095-246542 GCF_039541135.1 Nocardioides caricicola
CCGAGCGCTGTGAATCTACGTCCCGTCCGGCGCGGCGCACAACCGCCACGCCGGACCGGATCAGCGGATCGTGACCTGCCGGTTGGCGAGGCCGGACCGCGCCGAGCGCTCCTCGGCGGTGAGGTCGGAGTCGTCGGCCAGGGCGGTCTTCAGGTCGGCGGCGAACCGCTCGGCGGGCTCCTCCAGGGCCTCCGGGCCGGTGCCGACGGGCAGGTCCCAGACCGGGGCCAGCAGCCCGTGCGCGCGGAACATGCCGACGAAGCGCGAGCCCTCGACCAGCACGTCCTTGCCGGCGGCGTGCAGGCGCGCGAGCGCGTCGAGGAGCTGGTCCTCGGGCTCCGGCATGACCCAGCGCAGGTGCTCCTTGGAGCCGACGTTCGTCCAGTACGCCGAGTCGACGGTGGTGAGGCGGGCGGTCGGCATGGCCGCGGCGTTGGCGTGCTCCAGCGAGGCGGTGAACGCGGCCCGCTCGTCCTCGTCCTCCACGTCGGCGACCCAGAAGTCGAAGCCGTCGTGCACGGTCACCGACAGCGCGTCGCCGGTGACCAGGTCCTGCAGTCGCGGGCCCTCGCCCGGAGGGTCGGTGAGGCCGATCAGGCCGGCCTCGGACTCCAGCGCCTTCTCGAGCACCGCGCCGAGGTCGCGCGCCGGGTCGCCGAAGTTGTGCTGAACCTGCAGCCCCAGCCAGATCTCGCCGCTGTTGCGGACCATCGCGGGCACCGCCATCGGCAGCAGCGAGCAGAGCACGACCTTGCGGTCGGAGTCCTTCAGCGTGAGCTCGGCGGTCGCGGCCGGCACCAGCTCGCGCATCGCCACGACGTCGCACTCCGACGGGAGCCCCTCGAACGGCCGGTTCACGAACGGCGCCGGGGCGCCGCCGGCCGCGCCGTGGCAGGCCTTGTACCGCTTGCCGGAGCCACAGGGGCAGGGCTGCCGGGGGCCGACCTCGCCCTCGGCGACGGGCTGCGGACGGGACTTGGTGCGGGACTTCTTGGCCATGCGCCAGAGGCTATAGGTCGCGGTCGTCCAGCAGGTCGAGCAGGTACGCCGGCCGATCGGTGATCACGGCCTTCACGCCGAGCTCGAGGCACAGGTCGAGGTCGGCCGCGGTGTTCACGGTCCACACGTGCATGTCGTGCCCGGCCTTGGTGATCCGCGGTCCCAGCTTGCGGTGGTCGTCGAGCTCGCGGATGCCCGGACCGACCAGCCAGTCCTCGCCGATCACCCTGCGCAGCATCGGCCAGTGGTGCGCCTTCTCGACCAGCTGCACCAGCGGCACGTGCGGTGCGGCCCGCTCCACGCGCTGCAGCGCGGTCCACGAGAAGCTCATGACCCGGGCGGGAGAGCCCGGGCGGTCCCAGCCGAGGTGGCGCAGCTGCTCGACGAGCCGGCGCTCGACCAGGCCGCCGTACCGCGTCGGGTGCTTGGTCTCGATGGCCACCTCGACCCGGCGGTCGTAGTCGGCCACCGTCTCCAGCAGGGTGCGCAGCGTCAGCACCCGGTCCAGCGTCTCGTCCAGCGGCGGCGCCTCGTCGTCGAGGTCGCGCCACGGGTTCTTCCACGCCGCGAAGTCGAGCTCGTCCAGCTCGGCGAGCTCCATCGTGGACACCGCGCCGCGGCTGCTCGCGATCCGCCGGAGGTCCCGGTCGTGCACGCACACCAGGTGCCCGTCCGCGGTGAGCCGGACGTCGCACTCCAGGCCCTCGGCGCCGGCGTCGAGCGCGGCGACGTACGCCCGCAGCGTGTGCTCGGCGTTGTCGTGACTGGCGCCGCGGTGCGCGACGACCTGCGGCCTCACCGGGCTCGGTGCTCGACGAGACCGACGAGGTTGCCCTCCGGGTCGCGCAGGAACGCCTGCCACTCGTCGGTGCCGGCGGGTCCGAGCGTGTCGTCGTCGTGCCCGAAGATCACGTGCGGCTCGGCTTCGACGTGGGCGCGCAGCCGGTCGACGGCCGCGTCGATGTCGTCGACGCGGAGGTAGATCGTGGCCCGTTCGCTGCCCGGGCTCAGCATCAGGCGGACGCCGCCGACGTCGAAGAACACCAGGCCGGGCGGGTCGTACGTCGCGACCGGACCCGCACCGAGGAGCTCGGTGTAGAACGCGGTCGCGCGCTCGAGGTCGTCGGCGTGCTGCGCGATCTGGACGAGGTCCATGACCTGAATGATGGCACTCCGAGACGCCGGTCAGCGGGACCGCAGGAACATCCCGAAGTGCGGGACCGTGAACGACACCTTCCCGCGCTGGGCCGAGTAGACGAGCCCCTTCTTGATCAGCCCGTCGCGCGCCGGCGAGAGCGACTGCGGCTTGCGGCCCAGGTGCTTGGCGACCTCCGCGGTCGAGATCGCCGCGTCGCCGTGCTCGGCGCCGAGGTCGGCCATCGCGCTCATGTACTCGCGCTCGGCCGGCGTCGCCCGCTCGAACCGGGCGCCGAAGAAGCCCACCGCGAGCTCGGCGCCGGCCTCGGGGGCGGCGGTGAGCACGTCGCGGACGGTGATCGGGCTGGTGACGGCGGCGTCCCACGTCGCCTTGCCGTAGGCCTGGACGAAGTAGGGGTAGCCGTCGGTCAGCCGGTACAGCACGTCGAGCGCGTCCGGCTCGAACTGCACGCCCTCGGTCGCGGCGGGACGCGTCCAGGCCGAGGCCGCCATGTCGCGCGGGAGCCGGTCGACGGAGACGTAGCGGAACAGCCGCTCGGCGTACGACTTCGACGCCGCCAGCGCGACCGGCAGGTGCGGCAGGCCCGCGCCGACCACGATCAGCGGCGCGCCCTGCTGGCTGATCTCGTGGCAGGCGCCGCACAGGGCGGCGAGCTCGTCGGTGGAGATGTCCTGCATCTCGTCGATGAACAGCGCCACCCCGACGCTCAGGTCGCGCGCGAGGGCCGCCAGGTCGGTGAACAGCTCGACGAGGTCGAGCTCGAGGTCGCCGGAGTCCGCGCGCCCCTGGGTGGCGGGTACGTCGAGCGGCGGCGTCCACCGCCGACCCTTGCGGGCGTCCACGTCGGTGCGCAGCGCGAAGCTGCGCAGCACGCCCGCGACCGCGTCCACGCGTTCCGGGTCGCGGTGCCGGTGGCCGACCTCGCGGATCGCGGCGTGCACAGCCTGGGCGACCGGGACCCGGATGCTCTGGTCGGGTCGCGCCTCGATCTTGCCGGTCCCCCAGGCGCGCCGTACCGCCTGGCCCCGGAGGGTGTTGAGCAGCACGGTCTTGCCGACCCCGCGCAGCCCGAACAGCACCATGCTGCGCTCCGGCCGCCCCGCCGCGATCCGCTCGAGGGTGATCTCGAACTGCTGCAGCTCGCGGTCGCGCCCAGCCAGCAGCGGCGGCCGCTGCCCCGCCCCCGGCGCGTACGGGTTCCGGATCGGGTCCATGTCAGGACGATATCCGGGTGTCTACCGTCAGTCCTAGACAACGCGCCGCCGCTTGTAACGCGGGGTTAGCACCACTTCTATCCCCGGAATTTCGGGGTCACCAGAGGTCCTAACCCCGCGTTACAAGCCGGACGAGCAACTCAGCGGTCAGGCGGACTCGACGGCGCCGATCCGGTCGCGGGCGGTCTCGTAGGAGCGGACCAGGCCGGCGCGGAGCATGTCGATCAGGTCGGGGACCTCGTCGATCGCGAGGCGGAAGGAGCCGGCGCAGACGTTCTCGCGCCACAGCGACAGCACCACGAGACCGGACTCGTGGTGCCAGGTGACCCGGAGCGCGCGGTCGCCACCGCGGGCGTCGAGGAAGATCGACCCCGTCTCCGGCAGCGGACGTACGACGGTCACGCTCCCATGATGCGCCTCGTTCTCGGCTTCTGTCACCGGTTCTGCGCAGACGCCCGCCTAGACTCACAGGCGTGCCCGAGCTGCCCGAGGTGGAAGCGCTGGCCCTCGACCTGAAGGGCCGGCTGGACGGGCATGCCATCGCGAAGATCCACATCGCGGCGTTCAGCGCGCTCAAGACGTTCGACCCGCCGCTGTCGGCGCTGGAGGGGACGCTGGTCGACGACGTCACCCGGCACGGCAAGTTCCTCGACATCGAGGCCTCCGGACTGCACCTGGTCCTGCACCTAGCCCGCGCGGGCTGGGTCCGCTGGCGCGACGAGGTGCCGGCGATCCCGCCGAAGCCGAGCACGAAGTCCACGCTCGCGGTCCGCGTCGTGCTCGACGACCAGTCCGGGCTCGACATCACCGAGGCCGGCACCCGCAAGAGCCTGGCGGCGTACGTCGTCCGCGACCCGCAGGACGTGCCGGGCATCGCCAGCCTCGGCCCCGACCCGCTGACCGACGACTTCACGATCGAGCGGCTCCGGGCGATCCTCGAGAAGGAAGGGCGCAAGCAGCTCAAGGGCGTGCTGCGCCACCAGGGCACGATCGCCGGCATCGGCAACGCCTACTCCGACGAGATCCTGCACGCGGCGAAGATGTCGCCGTTCAAGCCGGCCAACAGCCTGACCGACGACGAGCTCGCCACGCTGTACGCCGCCGTCCGCGACACCCTGGGCGACGCGGTCGAGCGCTCCCGGGGCCTGCACGCCAGCGAGCTCAAGGGCGAGAAGAAGTCCAACCTGGCCGTCCACGGCCAGACCGGGAAGCCGTGCCCGGTCTGCGGTGACACCGTGCTGGAGGTGTCGTTCGCCGACTCCAGCCTGCAGTACTGCCCCACCTGCCAGACCGGCGGCAAGCCGCTGGCCGACCGAAGGATGAGCAAGCTCCTCAAATGATCCCCACCGTGAGCATCGACCAGGTCCCCGACCCGCTTCCCGACGGGCTCGTCGTCCTCGACGTGCGCGAGCCCGTCGAGTGGGAGCACGCCCACATCGACGGGGCGATCCACATCCCGATGTCGCTGGTGCCGGTGCGCTACAC
The DNA here is from genome assembly GCF_039541135.1 of Nocardioides caricicola. Taxonomy (NCBI): domain Bacteria; kingdom Bacillati; phylum Actinomycetota; class Actinomycetes; order Propionibacteriales; family Nocardioidaceae; genus Nocardioides; species Nocardioides caricicola. The sequence goes on from NZ_BAABFQ010000004.1 coordinate 194,953, forward strand.
CGAGCTCCCCGAGGGCCAGACGCTGGTGGTCTGCAAGGTCGGCGGCCGCTCGGCCCAGGTCACGCAGTGGCTGCAGCAGCACGGCGTCGACGCGGTGAACCTCGCCGGCGGGATGCTCGACTGGGCGGCGGCCGGCCGCCCGATGGTGAGCGACACCGGCCACCCGCCCCAGGTCGTCTAGCCGGCGTCCATCGACGCGGTCAGCTCGCTGAGCGTCGACTCCAGCGCGCTGGGGTCGAGGTCGGTCGGCAGGTCCGACGGCAGCTCGGTGGGCAGGTCGCCCATCAGCTCGGACGCGCAGGTCTCGGCCGCCCACTGGCCGAACTCGTCGCCGGCCCGCTGCTCGGCCTCGCTGAGGTCGCCGCCCAGGCTGTCCAGATCGTCCAGCGTCGCGTCGTCGGGCAGCTCGCGCGTGGTGTCGAGGAAGACCTCGAAGCCCTTCCTGGCCTCCTCGGGCATGTCCGCCGGGGTGCCCAGGTCGGCCATGTCCTCGGCCCAGGCCTTGATGCCCTCGACGCTCGTGGACGGATCGCCCTGCGCGTCGCCGAGGACTTCGGCGTACAGCTTCGCGAACCCTTCGCAGAAGTCCGCCTTCGACGCGTCGTCAGGAGCGCTCGAGGCGTCGCTGCCGCCGTCGTCGTCGCCGCATCCCGCGAGCGCGCTGATCGCCAGCGCCGCGCCCGCCAGCGCCACCGCCGCCCTCCGAGCCGTTGCCCTCATGGTCCGTCTCCTGTCCTCGGTGTGCCGTCGATCCCCAAGAGCCGCCCGCGCGGGCGGTGATACCTAGCCGACCGGGCAGTTGTCCTGCACCCAGCCGGTGAACGCCTCGCCGTCGGCCCGCTCGTCGTCGCTGAGGTCGGCGCCGAGCCGGGAGAGGTCGTCCACGCCCATGTCCTCGTCGAGGTCGGCGGCGTGGTCGAGGAACAGCGCGAAGCCGCGCTCCGCGTCGTCGGGCATCTCGTCCGGGACGCCGACGTCCTCCATGTCGGCGGCCCAGTCCTTGACCGCCGTCACCTGGTCGTCGACACCGGCGCCGAGCACGTCCTCGACAAGGCCGTTGAACTCCGCGCAGAAGTCGTCCTTCGACGACGCCTCCGGCTCGTCGCTCCCGCTGCAGCCGGCCATCGAACCGGTCAGCACCAGGGCGAGCGCGGCGACCACGAGTGCTGCCCTCATGCGCTCATCCTGTCCCGCCGGCTGTGAACAGGCCAGCGGCCGGCAGCGGCAGGGCCCGCTGCAGGCGGTGGAGGTACGCCGCCCGCGACACTTCGATCGCGCCGAGGGAGGCGAGGTGCGGGGTCAGCCACTGGACGTCGAGCAGCCGGTCGGCAGCATGCTCGTCGGCGAGGCCCTCGACCAGGCCGACGAGCGCGACCTTGGACGCGTCGCGAACCCGGTGGAACATCGACTCGCCCGCGAAGAGCCCGCCGATCGCGACGCCGTACAGCCCGCCGACGAGCTCCCCGTCGCGCCAGGTCTCGACCGAGTGCGCCCACCCGAGCCGGTGCAGCTCGCCGTACGCCTGCCGGATCGCGGCGTCGATCCAGCCCGACGGGCGGGTCGGGTCCGCGCAGCCGGCGACGACCGCGTCGAAGGCGGTGTCGACCCGGATCTCGAAGTCGCGACACGATCGGCGCAGCGACCGGGACACCTGCAGGTGCTCCAGGGGCAGCACGCCGCGGCGCACCGGGCAGAACCAGTACATCGGGTCGCGGCGCCGCCCCGACGGCATCGGGAACAGCCCGCGCCGGTAGGCCTCCAGCAGGGTGCCCGGCTCGAGGTCGGCCCCGATCGCGACCAGGTCGTCGAGCTCGTCGTACGTCGACGGGTCGCCGAACGACCAGCGCGTCGGCGGCGGCTCCACGGGCGTCACGGGTCCGACCGTAGTGGCTGTCCGTACGATCGAGGCATGAGCGGGAAGGCGATGGACCGGCCGCCCGACCTCAGCGCGGGCTTCGTCCGCGACACGCTCGACCGGGCGATCACCGCCGTGCGGCCGACGGCCGACCAGCTGCTCGCGCAGCGCAACGGCGACGTCGAGACGACGGTGCAGGACCACATCGACACCCACATCCGCTACGCCGGCGCCCAGGGCCTGCTCACCGGGCTCGGCGGCGTCCTGGCGGCGACGTTCACGATGCCGGCCAACCTCGCCGGGCTGGCGCTGGTGCAAGCGCGGATGGTCGCGGGCATCGCGCACCTGCGCGGCTACGACCTCGACGACCCGCGGGTCCGCAACGCGGTCCTGGCCACCATGCTCGGCGAGGACCTGGTCGACCGGATGGTCGCGGACCGCAGGCTGCCCGCGCCACCGATGGCGATCGCGACGGCCCCGGTGCACGATCCCCACCTCGACGGCCTGCTGGCCGGCGAGGTCGCCGCGGAGCTGATGACCCGGGTCACGAGCAAGCGGCTCGCGATCACGCTCGTGCGGAAGGTCCCGATCGTCGGCGGCGCCTACGGCATGGGCGCCGACGGCTTCCGCACCTGGCGCGTCGGTGACTACGCCTCGCGGGAGCTGCGGCCCCGCGCCCGGCGGTAGACCTTCAGCAGGCCGCGACCGGCGGAGCTGCCCCTCAGCCGGCGCACGAGCTTCTCGCGCCAGCGGTACGTCGGCCGCAGGTACGACCGCTCCAGCGCCAGCTGGGTGTCGAGCAGCTCGCGCTCGAGGCGCTCCTCGTTGTGCCGCAGCCGGGCGCTCTCCAGCAGCAGCGCCTTGATCGCGTCCAGCGCGGCCGCGGCGACCAGCTTCTCCGACGGGTTGTCCGGGTCGGCGTACTCGCGGACCGGCGGCTCGCCGACGAGGTCGTGCAGGTCGCCCACCACGTCGTACCCGCGCCGCTCGATCTCGGCGATCCAGGAGCTGGTGACGTCCGAGACCCACGGGTGGGCGTCCGGGGGCAGCGCCAGCCTCGGCGAGCCGGTGCGGCGCGAGAGCGTCTGGTGGGCGAGCAGCTCGCGCACCAGGGGGCGGTAGTCGGCGGGGTTCAGCTCCCGGTTGGCGGCCCGGTTGATCCGCCGCACCAGCGCGGTCTCGGGGGCGCCGAGCGACGGGTTCGCGCGCTCGGCCTCCAGGTCGAGGTCGACGCCGTCGAGCCCGAAGGCGAGGCTGAACCGCTTCCACAGCAGGTTCGGCGGACCACCGCGCGGCGGCACCGTCACCAGGTGGATCCGCTCGGGCGGCAGGTCGTGGCCCCAGCGGTTGAGGATGTCCGGCAGCTCCTGCACGCCCCAGAACCAGGTGGCGATCCGGGTCGCGCGCTCCGGGTCGCGGATCTGGTCGAGGAACGCGCCGTACGACAGCCCGTGCCGGTGCTTGACGTTCTCCTGCCACTCGGCCGGGATCTGGCGGACCAGGTCGCGCACGGAGAGCACGACGTGCACCTCGGCGCCGTCGCCGTGGCCGAGCGACTCCAGCGCGCGGCCCGCCTGGGCGCGCGAGGCGGTCGCGAGGATCTCGTGGCTGATGATCGCGGTGCCGTCGTGCTTGCGCACCTTCGCGGCCAGCGCGTCCCACGCGCCGACCGCCTCGGCCTCGAGACCGCCCCACGGCAGCCGCATCAGGTCGAGTGCGGCCAGGAAGTGCGCGTCGAAGCGGTCCGCGGGGTAGAGGATGCCCTGGTTGGCGAGCGTGCGCCGGTTCCGGAACAGCACGTCCTGGAGGTACGACGTCCCCGTCTTCGGGGTGCCGACGTGCAGGAGGACTGTTCTGGCCACTAGTTCTTCTTCTCGAGCAGCAGGCGCAGCGCAAGCGCCAGGACTCCGGCGTCCGAGGGTTCCGGTGCGCCGGCGCGGTCGACGGGCAGCAGGCTGTCCGGGTCGCCGTGGACAGGGTATCCAGCGCGCAGCAGCGCGTCGCGCAGGTGGGTCGCGCGCTCGTGCACGCGCTCGCGGTGCTCGGGGGGCAGCACCAGCTCGGGTCCGGGGAGCGCGGCGAGCCGCGGCCGCAGCGTCTCGCGCAGCAGCGCCCGCTTCTCGGTGGGGACGGCGAGCAGGCCGAGCGCCTGCCCCACCCGGCGCGCCAGGTCGGTGGCGTCGGCGGAGAGCGGGACCGGGGTGGCGAGCGGGCGGCGTACGCCGACCAGGCGGGGCAGCTCGGCCGGGTCCAGCACGATGTGGACGCGCTCGGCGCCGACCCGGTCGCTCCAGGACCGGGCGATCCTGGCGAGGTCGATCCGGACCGGCAGCGTGCCGCGGCGCACGTGCGGGTCGAGCCACTCGCGCCAGCCGGGAGCGCCGACCGACAGGCTGCGCGCGGTCCACGCGTGGACGTACATCGTGGCGAGGTCGGTGCCGAGCACCAGCACGCTCGCGCCCCGACCGCCCGGGGGCCGCCCCTGGCGGAGCAGATCCGCGCGGACCGGGCCGGTGAGCACCACGTCGCCCGCGAGGCGGTAGCGCCCACGGCGCCACCAGCGCCTGGTCGCGGGTTGCTGCGGCTCGCGGCGCCCGGCGGCGTGCACGTCCTCGGCGAGCAGCCCGGCCGCGACCCGCAGCAGCTCGTCGTCGGGCAGGCCGGCCGGGTCGACCGGCCGCGGGCCGAACGCCAGCGGCGGCACCGCGCCCTCGAGCTCGAGGTCGGGCCGGCCCCGGCCGGGGGCGCTGGCCTCGAGCACCCGGGTCGCCAGCTCGGGAGCGGCCTCGCCGGCCTCGTTCAGTCGGCGCAGCAGCTCGAGCTGTTGGGCGCCGGGCAGGATCCGCCCGTGCGGCTCACCCGCACCCGACCAGTCGCGCCACGGCGTCGTGCCGCCGGCGCGCAGGTGCGCGACCCAGCCCCAGGCGCGGCGTACTCCCGGGCTGTCCTCGCTCATCGATCGCGCAGCTTCTGCGCCTGCGCGCGGACCCGGTGGGTGAGCTGGCGCTCCGGGTCGGGCCGGCGGGCGGCCTCGCGGGTCATCGCCGCGAGGGCGTCGAGGGCGCTGCCGAGCTGGCGCTTGGCGCGCACCTTGTCGGGGTCCTTGAAGGGCTCGTCCGCCGCGGGCCGCACCGGGCGCAGCTCGGCGACGTCGCCGACCACGTCGACGCCGCTGCCCTCGATCCACTCGATCCAGCGCTCGGCCTGCTCCTCGGCCCAGTCGTAGCGCTCGGGAGGCAGGCGTACGGCGGCCGACTCGCGCTTGACCAGCTCGCCCTGGGCGAGCATGTCGCGGATCAGCCCGTCGTACGTCGACTCGCGGCGCGCGGCGCGGTCCATGCGGCGGTTGAGCTGGCGGATCACCTGGGTCTCGGCGATGCCGAGCGAGCGGTTGGAGCGGTCGCTGTCGAGCGGCGCCCAGCTCGGGTCGATGCCGAGCGTGGCGCACATCCGCCGCCAGAGCAGGTCACCGTGCTGGTCCCGGGCCGCCGACGGCGGCACCGTGACGACGTGGACGCGCTCCGGCGGCAGGCCGGCGCCCCAGGTGCCGAGCACGCGCGGCACGTCGAAGGCGCGGTAGAACCAGGTCCGGCCCTTCTCGTAGCGGTCGAGGAAGCGCTTGTAGCTCCACCGGCGGCCCTGCTTGATGCTTTCCTGCCACGCGGCGGGCAGCTGCCGGCCGAGGTCGCGCGCCGTGTAGACCACGTGGATCTCGGCGCCGGCGAGGTCGCGCATCGCGCGGGCCACCTGGCCGGGCGCGGCCGGCGCGAGGATCTCGTGGCTGATCACGACGGTGCCGGAGCGCTTCTTGATGCGCCGCGCCAGCGCGTCCCAGCTGCCCTCGGCGTGCCCGGGCGCGCCGCCCCAGTCCTGGCCCAGCAGGTCCAGCGCGCCGCGGAAGTGCGCGAGGCCCGGGCTGACGATCGGCGAGGTCGTCGGGAAGTGCACCTGGTGCTCGGCGAGCGTCCTCGCGTTCAGCGAGAGTCGGTCCTGGAGGTACGTCGTACCCGTCTTCGGCGCACCGATGTGCAGGTAGACCCTCCGGCTCATGCCGGTGATTCTGCCAGCGCCCTCACCACGGCGGACGGACTGGGGCGGCCGAGGTGGCCGGCCATCCAGACCGAGGTCGCCACGACCTCGCGGAGGTCGACGCCGTGCTCGATGCCGAGGCCGGTCAGCATCCACACGAGGTCCTCGGTCGCGAGGTTCCCGGTGGCGCTCTTGGCGTACGGGCAGCCGCCCAGCCCGCCGGCGCTGGCGTCGTACGTCGTGATCCCAGCGCGCAGCGCGGCGTGGGTGTTGGCGAGCGCCTGGCCGTAGGTGTCGTGGAAGTGCATCGCGAGGTGGCCGAGGTCCATCCCGGCGTCGACGAACGCCTCGGTCAGCGCGGTCACGTGGCCGGCCGTGCCGACGCCGATCGTGTCGCCGAGGCTGAGCTGGCTGGCGCCGAGGTCGAAGAGCCGCTTGCCGACGCTCACCACCTGCTCGACCGGAACGGCGCCCTCCCACGGGTCGCCGAAGCACATCGAGACGTAGGCGCGGACGTCGAGGCCGGCGTCGCGGGCGCGGCGCACGGTCGGCTCGAACATCGCGAACTGCTCGTCGAGGCTGCGGTTGAGGTTCTTCTGCGCGAACGTCTCGGTGGCGGAGCCGAAGATCGCGATGTGCTTCGCGCCGAGCTCGAGCGCGCGGTCGAGGCCGCGCTCGTTGGGCACCAGCACCGGGCAGTCGCGCCCGGCCTCGCCGAGCAGCTCCATCAGGTCCGCGGCGTCGGCCAGCTGGGGCACCCACTTCGGGTGGACGAAGCTGGTCGCCTCGACGACCGGCAGCCCGGCGCGGACCAGCCGCTGCACGAACTCCGCCTTCACGCCGGTCGGGACCAGCGCCTTCTCGTTCTGCAGGCCGTCGCGCGGGCCGACCTCGTAGATCGTGACGCGCGTCGGGAGCCCGTCCTCCCGCACCGTCATCGGCAGCTCACTCATTCCGGGGTCCCCGCGGAATCGTGGGTCGGAGGAGCGGGGCGGGGGAGACCCAGGATTTCGTGGGGTGGTTCATCGGGTGCCACCTCCAGGAGCGTGTGCCCGAGCGCGACCTGCCCACCGGTGGTGGCGGCGAGCCCGGCGACGGTGCCGTCGAACGGCGCCTTGAGCGCCAGCTCCATCTTCATCGCCTCCAGCACGACGAGCACCTGGCCGGTCTCGACCCGGTCGCCGTCGGCGACCCGCACGTCGAGGACCGTGCCCGGCATCGGCGCGGTGATCGCGCCGTCCCCGGCCGCCACCGCGTGGTCGCCGAAGACGTCCGGGCGCTCGAACGCGAACCGCTGGCCCCGGTAGGAGACCTCGGCCGTGTGCGGCTGCACGTTGACGACGGCGCTGTGCAGCCGGCCGTCGACCTCGAGGGTCAGCACGTGGTTGGCCGCCGAGACCTGGCGGACCTGGAGCCCGTCCACCGACCCGGCGAAGCGGTCGACGACGACCGGCCGGTCCAGCTCGACGATCGTGGGCGCCGGGTCGGCGCCGGAGCGCCAGCCGTCGGACTGGAACGGGTGCTCCCCCCTGGTCTCACGGTCCTCGTACGCCGCGAGCATCGCGCTCACCCAGGCGACGAACACCCGGGGCAGCTCGTCGTCGGGTGCCGGCACCTCGTGGTGGTCGAGCCACGCCGTGTCGATGGTGGCGTCGCGGAACTCGTCGCTCGCGACCAGCGCGCGCAGGAACCCGGTGTTCGTAGTGAGCCCGAGGATCGCGGTCCGGTCGAGCGCGTCGACCAGCGCACGCCGGGCCGACTCCCGGTCGGGGCCGTGCACGATGACCTTGCCGAGCATCGGGTCGTACGACGTGCTGACGACCTGCTCGGGCTCCAGCGCGTGGTCGACCCGGACGCCGTCGGGCCACCGCACGATCGACGTACGCCCGGCCTGGGGCAGGAAGCCGCCGAACGAGTCCTCGGCGTACACCCGGGCCTCGATCGCGTGGCCGCTGAGGGAGATGTCGTGCTGCTCCCACTGCAGCGGGTGGCCGTCCGCGATGAGCAGCTGCTGCCGGACCAGGTCGAGGTTGCCGGTCACCAGCTCGGTGACCGGGTGCTCGACCTGGAGCCGGGTGTTCATCTCGAGGAAGTAGAACTCTCCGGTGTCGTCGTCCAGCAGGAACTCGACCGTTCCGGCGTTGACGTAGCCCACGTGCCGGGCCAGCGCGACGGCTGCTCCCGTGATCTGCCGGCGCACCTCGGGCGTGATCGTCGGAGCGGGCGCCTCCTCCAGCACCTTCTGGTGCCGCCGCTGGGTGGAGCAGTCCCGCTCGTACAGGTGGATCACGTTGCCGTGGGTGTCACCGAGCACCTGCACCTCGATGTGCCGCCCGCGCTCGACGTACTTCTCCACGAGCAGGGTGTCGTCACCGAAGGCGCTCAGCGCCTCGCGGGCCGCCGCGGCCCGAGCCTCCTCGAGCTCGGACGCCGCGCGGACGATCCGCATGCCCTTGCCACCGCCGCCGGCGGCGGCCTTCACCAGCACGGGGAAGCCACCCTCGTCGCCACGGGGCACGACGGGGACGCCCGCCGCGACCGCGATCTCGCGAGCGGCGTCCTTGCGGCCCATGGCGTCCATGACGTCCGCGGACGGGCCGACGAGCGTGATGCCCGCGGTCTCGAGGGCGCGGGCGAAGGCCGAGCGCTCGGACAGGAAGCCGTAGCCGGGGTGGACCGCGTCGGCCCCGGCGTCCTGCGCGGCGGCCACAACGGCGTCGATGTCGAGGTAGCTCTCGACGCGGCGGGCGTCGTCGGCGGCGCGCACGTGCGGCGCGGTGCGGTCGAGGTCGGTGTAGATCGCGACGGTGCGGATGCCCATCCGGGTGGCGGTGCGCATCACGCGGAGGGCGATCTCGCCGCGGTTGGCGATGAGGAGTGTCTGCATGGTCATCACATCCGGAAGACGCCGTAGGACGGCTCGGGGATCGGGGCGTTCGCGGCGGCCGCCAGGCCCATGCCGAGGACGCGGCGGGTGTCGGCGGGGTCGATGATCCCGTCGTCCCACAGCCGCGCGGTCGCGTAGTACGGCGAGCCCTGGGTCTCGTACTGCTCGCGGATCGGCGCCTTGAACTCCTCGTCGTCGGGCTTGCCGGCGACGGTCGCGAGCACGCTCGCGGCCTGCTCGCCGCCCATGACGGAGATCCGGGCGTTCGGCCACATCCACAAGAAGCGCGGGTCGTAGGCGCGCCCGCACATGCCGTAGTTGCCGGCGCCGAAGGAGCCGCCGATGACGACGGTGAACTTCGGGACGACGCTGCAGGCGACGGCGGTCACGAGCTTGGCGCCGTCCTTGGCGATGCCGCCGTTCTCGTACTCGCGGCCGACCATGAAGCCGGTGATGTTCTGCAGGAACACCAGCGGGATGCCGCGCTGGTTGCAGAGCTCGATGAAGTGCGCGCCCTTGAGCGCGGACTCGCTGAACAGGATGCCGTTGTTGGCGACGATGCCGACCGGGTGGCCCCAGATGTGCGCGAAGCCGGTCACCAGCGTCTCGCCGTACAGCTTCTTGAACTCGTGGAACCGGCTGCCGTCGACGACGCGGCGGATCACCTCGCGCACGTCGTACGGCGTGCGGGTGTCGGCCGGGACGACGTCGTAGAGCGTGCTCGGGTCGTCGTGGGGCTCCTCGACCGGCGCGACCTCCCACGGCGCGGCCGGCGCCTTGGGGAGCGTGCCGATGATGCTGCGCACGATCGCGAGCGCGTGCGCGTCGTCCTCCGCGAGGTGGTCGACGACGCCGGAGGTGCGGGCGTGCACGTCGCCGCCGCCGAGCTCCTCGGCCGTGACGACCTCGCCGGTCGCGGCCTTCACCAGCGGCGGCCCGCCGAGGAAGATCGTGCCCTGGTTGCGCACGATCACGGTCTCGTCCGACATCGCGGGGACGTAGGCGCCACCGGCGGTGCACGAGCCCATCACGCTGGCGATCTGCGGGATGCCCCGCGCCGACAGGTTGGCCTGGTTGAAGAAGATCCGGCCGAAGTGCTCGCGGTCGGGGAACACCTCGTCCTGCATCGGCAGGAACGCGCCGCCCGAGTCGACGAGGTACACGCACGGCAGGTGGTTGTCGCTCGCGACGGTCTGCGCGCGCAGGTGCTTCTTGACCGTCATCGGGTAGTAGGTGCCGCCCTTGACGGTCGCGTCGTTCGCGACGACGACGACCTCGCGGCCGTTGACCCGCCCGATGCCGGTGACGACGCCCGCGCTGGGCACGCTGTTGTCGCCGCCGTACATGCCGTACGCCGCCAGCGGGCTCAGCTCCAGGAACGGGCTGCCCGGGTCCAGCAGCCGGTCCACCCGGTCGCGCACCAGCAGCTTGCCTCGGTCGGTGTGCTTCTGCCGTGCGGCCTCGCTGCCGCCCTGCCGCGCCGTCGCCAGCCGGTCGCGCAGCTCGCCGACCAGCTCCTCCAGGTTGCTCACGTCGCAAGGTTAGCGATCATTAACCTGGGGGTCCACTGCCTAGCGGAAAGCACACCCCTCCGCCACACCCAGCCGCCGCAGCACGATGGCGGCCGGGCAGAAGCCGGTGACGCTGGACTGGAGGAGGTTCAGGCCGACGAAGGCGGTCAGCAGCAGCCACCACGGCGAGAACACCACGGTGAGCAGCACGCTCAGCAGGACCATCCCTCCGGCGACGGCGAGCACGGCACGGTCGAGGTTCATGACGTGGTCCCCGCTCATCCGTGGCTGAAGTGGACGTCGGGGAGCACCCGGCGCAGCCAGCGCGGCGACCACCACGCGGCGCGGCCGGTGAGGCGCAGCAGCACCGGCAGCAGCACCAGCCGGACCAGGAAGGCGTCGAGCAGGACCGCCACGCCGAGCACGATGCCCATCTCCTTGGGCGGCAGCGGCCCGGACAGCGAGAACGTGAAGAACACCGCGACCATGACGGCCGCCGCCGCGAAGATCACGCGACCGGAGTGGGCCAGCGAGCCGACCATCGCGTCGCGCGGGTCGCCCGAGGTCTCGTAGTGCTCCTTGGCCGAGGCGAGCAGGAACACCGTGTAGTCCATCGCGATCGCGAAGATCATCGCGAAGAAGAAGACCGGAGCCCAGGCGTCGAGGAAGCCCTGGTGCTCGAAGCCGAGCACCGAGGTCCCCCATCCCTCCTGGAAGACCAGGCGCGCGACCCCGAACGCCGCCGCGGTGGACAGCAGGCTGGCGAGGGTGCCGAGCAGCGCGATCAGCGGCGCCTGCAGGGCGATCAGCAGGAGCAGGAAGCCGAGACCCAGCACGACACCGAGCACGAGCGGCGTCGACGCGTCGAGCTGGGACTTCAGGTCCAGGTTCTCGACCGCGGCACCGCCCACCAGCGCGGACGACGGCAGCGCGGTGCGCAGCCGGTCGACGGTGTCGGTCAGGGCCGGGTCGGACGGGTCGACGGTCGGCACCGCCTGGATCATCGCGAGTCCGCTGTCGTCGGCCGCGGGCTGTGCCGGCAGGGTGGCCGCGATGCCCGGGTCGGCGCCGAGGACCTCGGCGGCGGCCGCGGCCTGGCCCTGGTCGACCACGACCTGGAGGGTGCCGGGGGCGCCCGGCCCGAAGGACTCCTGCACGAGGTCGTACCCGACCCGCGCGCTCGCGTCCTCGGGCAGCACCTTGATCGACGGCATCGCGGTCGCGAGGCCGACCACCGGCACGGCGAGGAGGAGCAGCACCGCCAGGGCGGCGCCGCCGTACCGCAGGGGGTTGCGCCACAGCCGCTCACCCCAGGCCGCGAACCGCGGCGAGCGGTGCTCACCGGAGTGCACCCACTTCAGCGCGAGCCGGTTGATCCGCAGGTCCAGCTTGGCCAGGACGACGGGCAGCAGGGTGAGCGTCGCGGCGAGCACGAAGACGACCGCGAGCATGATGCCGCCGGCCATCGAGCGGAACGCCGGCGACGGGACCAGCATCACGGCCGACAGCGACACCAGCACGGTCAGGCCCGACAGCAGCACGGCCTTGCCGGCGGTGTCCATGGTCTCGGCGATCGCGTCGGCGACCGGCCGGTCGTGGCCCATCCGGGCGGCGCGGTAGCGGACGACGAGGAACAGCGCGTAGTCGATCCCGAGCGCCAGGGCGAACATCATCGCGAAGTTCATCGCCCAGATGGACACCGGGAACAGCTGGTTCAGCAGCACCAGCGAGCCGGCCGAGGCGACCAGGCCCGCGAGGGTCAGGAGCAGCGGCAGCCCGGCGGCGACGAGGGCGCCGAAGGCGAGCACCAGGATCGCCAGCGTGACCGGCCAGGAGACCATCTCCGACTTCAGCATCGCGTCGAGGTTGGCGTGGTTGAAGTCCGCCCACAGCTGCGAGGCGCCGGTCGGGTGCACGTCGACGGACCCGGTCGAGAGGTCCTGCAGCGGCCCGGTCAGGTCGTCGGCGGCTCGCACCATGTCGTCGGTGGAGGCGTCGGCGCCGGCCAGGAGGACCGCCGTGCGGCCGTCCTCGCTCAGCGTCGCGCCGGGTTGCGGCTGGAGCACCTGGCCGATCCTGGGATCGTCCTCCAGGAGCGCGGTCGCCCGCGCCAGCACCTCCGCGCCGTCGCCCTCCGCGACCGGCCCCGCGGAGTCGTGCACGACCACCTGGATGGCGGAGCTGGCGTTGCCGCCGAAGTGGTCCTGCGCGAGCTCGCGGACGGCGACGGAGTCCGAGCCCTGGGCCTGCCAACCGGCGCCGGAGAGCTCGGCCTCGACCCGCGGGGCGAAGATGCCGAGGCCGACGACCACGAGCACCCAGACGATCGCGGTCAGGCGGGAGTGGCGGACGACGGTCGTGCCGAGGCGGCCCAAGGGGCCGGGTCGCGGCGTGGAGGTAGATGCGGTTGCGGGAGCACCGGTGTCGGTCGCGGACATGCTCTTCCTTCGCGTTCGGGAATACCCCCTGGGGTATCTTCGTTATCGACCATAACACCCCGGGGGGTATCGTCAAACCCGGGAGACGAGAGGGAGGAACCCATGAGCACCACGACGCTGACCCACGGCACCTTCGAGGACACCGTGACCGCCGAGCCGATCGTGCTGGTCGACTTCTGGGCGTCCTGGTGCGGACCCTGCCGGCAGTTCGGCCCGATCTTCGAGGCCGCGTCGGAGGCACACCCGGACATGGTGTTCGGCAAGGTCGACACCGAGGCCGAGCGCGAGCTCGCCGCCGCCGCGCAGATCACCTCGATCCCGACGCTGATGGCGTTCCGCGACGGCATCCTCGTCTTCGCCCAGCAGGGCGGGCAGTCGTGATGGCGGACTACACGCTGGCCACCACGATGCGCCGTCCCTACGACGCAGCAGTCGCCGCCGTCCGCGAGGCCCTGGCCGAGCAGGGCTTCGGGATCCTCACCGAGATCGACATCCGGGCCACGCTGGCCGCCAAGCTCGGGGTGGACGTCGCTCCCCAGGTCATCCTGGGCGCCTGCCGGCCCCCGCTCGCGCACCGCGCGCTCGAGATCGACCCGTCCATCGCCACCGTGCTGCCGTGCAACGTGGTCGTCCGGGCGCTCGACGACGAGACGGCGATCGTCGAGGCGTTCGACCCCCACGCGATGACCGCACTGGCGGGACCGGATCTCCGTCCGGTCGCCGACGAGGCACACTCCCTGTTGACCGCGGCGCTGGCCGCCCTGACCGAGGACTGACCACCATGGAGCTCGATCCCCACGAGATGACACCCGTCATCAACCGCATCAAGCGCGCCCGCGGCCAGCTCGACGGCGTCCTGCGGATGCTCGAGGAGGGCCGCGAGTGCGAGGACGTCGTCACCCAGCTCGCCGCCGTGTCGAAGGCGCTCGACCGCGCCGGCTTCGCGATCGTGGCGACCGGCCTGCAGCAGTGCCTGGCCTCCGGCGACGGCCTCGACGGCATGGACGTGAAGAAGATGGAGAAGCTGTTCCTCTCCCTCGCGTGAGCGGGCCGCGGAACATCCGCCCGGTCACCGTCGTTGGGGTGACATGGCCACCACCACGCTGACCTCCGACACCTTCGAGCAGACCGTCGTCGAGAACGACATCGTGCTGGTCGACTTCTGGGCCTCCTGGTGTGGGCCGTGCCGTCAGTTCGCGCCGGTGTTCGAGGCGGCGGCCGAGCAGCACCAGGACGTCGTGTTCGGCAAGGTCGACACGGAGGCCGAGCAGTCGCTCGCGGCGGCCGCGCAGATCACCTCGATCCCGACGCTGATGGCGTTCCGCGACGGCATCCTCGTCTTCGCCCAGCCCGGCGCGCTGCCGGCGCAGGCGCTCGAGCAGGTGATCACCGCGGTCAAGGACCTCGACATGGACGACGTACGCCGCCAGCTGGCCGAGCAGCAGGACGGCGACACCACCCAGGGTTAGTGACCGCTAACCTGGGGCGGTGACGCAGACCGAGCAGACCAGCCGCCGCGACCAGATCCTCGCGACCGCGGCCGAGCTGTTCGCCGCCCGCGGGTTCCACGGCGTCTCGGTGGTCGACATCGGCGCCGCGTGCGGGATCTCCGGTCCCGCGCTCTACAAGCACTTCGCGTCGAAGCAGGCGGTGCTCGCCGAGATGCTGGTCTCGATCAGCGAGGAGCTGCTCCGCGTCGGCACCGAGCGCGCCCAGCAGGCCGACCCGCTCGCCGCGCTGGTCGAGTGGCACGTCGACTTCGCGCTGCGGCACCGGCCGCTGATCGTCGTCCAGGACCGCGACTGGGAGTCGCTCCCGGCCGAGGCGCGCGAGCGGGTGCGCACGCTCCAGCGGGAGTACGTCGACCTGTGGGCCACCCAGCTGCGCGCCGCCGACCCGCGCCTCGACCTCCCGACCGCGCGGGCCATGGCGCACGCGGCGTTCGGGCTGATCAACTCCACCCCGCACAGCGCCCTGCTGCCGGATGCGGAGATGCGCGAGGTGCTCACGTCGATGGCGCTGGGGGCCCTGGGAGCCCTGCGTCCGCGGCGTCGCTGAGCAGCCGCGCCGCGTAGAGCGCCGCCTCGACCGCGGCGTCGAGGTCGACCTCCGTCTCATCGGGGTCCCCTGCGGGCTCGGCGCGCGCGTGCAGCCTCCCGAGCAGCTCGTCGCGCGGCAGCCCCCGCAGCTGGAGCAGCACGAACGGGTCGGCCTCCAGCAGCCAGGTGAGCTGGTGCAGCACCGCGAGCGCGTGCGTGCACGGGTCGGCCCAGTGGTCGCACGTGCAGGTCGACGAGAGCTCGGCGCCGTACGGCAGCAGCTCGACGCCGGCCTCCTCGGCGTGCTCGACCAGCGAGAACGGCAGGTCGCCGGCCAGCAGCGCCGCGATCCGGCCCGACTCGGCCGCGACCGCCTCGACGAGCGCGGAGACCGCGCCGTCGTCGAGGACCGGGATGCCGCCGGCGACCGTCCACAGCCCACGCCGGTCCTCGACCGAGGCGACGAACCGCCCCGGCTCGGTCGCGATCTGGCCGACGTGGCCGCCGCGGGCGAGCGCCCGGGAGGCGACCAGGTCGGCGTCGGCGTACGCCGCCTCCTCGATCGCTCGCACCCATGCCTTGCCCCACCACGTCGTGGCCCGGGCCGTCGAGCGGCGCGGCGCGAGGCGGGGGTGCACGACCGACGTCACGGGTCGTTCCGCAGGCTGACGAAGTCGCGGAGCTCCTCGTTGCTGAGCTCGGTCAGCGCCGCCTCGCCGTTGGCCAGGACGGCGTCGGCCAGCGCCCGCTTGCGCGCGAGCAGCTCGGCGATCTTCTCCTCGACCGTGCCGCGCGTGATCATCCGGTGCACCTGCACCGGCTTGGTCTGCCCGATCCGGTAGGCGCGGTCGGTCGCCTGCTCCTCGACGGCCGGGTTCCACCACCGGTCGACGTGCACGACGTGGTCGGCGCGGGTGAGGTTGAGGCCGGTGCCGCCCGCCTTCAGCGACAGCAGGAACACCGGCGCCTCGCCGGCCTGGAAGCGGCGCACCATCGCCTCCCGCTCGCGCACGGGCGTCCCGCCGTGCAGCAGCTGGTGGGGTACGCCGGAGCGCTCGAGGTGCGCCTCGAGCAGCCGCGCCATCGCGACGTACTGGGTGAACACCAGCACGGCGCCGTCCTCGGCGAGGACCGTGCCGACCAGCTCGTCGAGCAGGTCGACCTTCTCGGAGCGGCCGGTCAGCCTGGTCGCGGACTGCTTGAGGAAGTGCGCCGGGTGGTTGCAGATCTGCTTGAGCCCGGTGAGCAGCATGAGCACGAGCCCGCGCCGGGCGTCCTCGTCGGCCCGCTCGATGCGCTCCATCGTGTCGCGCACGAACGACTCGTAGAGCACCACCTGCTCGCGCGTCAGCCGCAGGGGGTGGTCGGTCTCGGTCTTGGGCGGCAGCTCCGGCGCGATGCCGGGGTCGGACTTGCGGCGGCGCAGCAGGAACGGGCCGATCAGGTCGGCGAACTGGCGCGCCTTCGCGGGCTCGAGTCCCGACTCGATCGGCGCGGCCCACGCCCGGCGGAACGCGTTGCGGCTGCCGAGCAGGCCCGGGGTCGTCCAGTCGAGGATCGCCCACAGCTCGGTGAGGTCGTTCTCGACCGGCGTGCCCGTCAGCGCCACCCGGGCCGCACTCGGGATCGAGCGCAGCGCCCGCGCGGTCGACGTACGCGGGTTCTTCACGTGCTGCGCCTCGTCGGCGACCACGAGGTCCCACCGCACGGCCGCGAGCGTCTCGGCGTCCTTGCGCATGGTGCCGTACGTCGTCAGCACGAACCCGTCGCCCGCGGCGGACACGTCGCGGGCGCTGCCGTGGAACCGCACGACCGGCACTCCCGGGGCGAACCGGCGGATCTCGTCCTCCCAGTTCCCGAGCAGGCTGGCCGGGCAGACCACGAGCGTGGGTCCCTGCGCACGGTGCAGGTGGAGGGCGATCAGCGTGATGGTCTTGCCGAGGCCCATGTCGTCGGCGAGGCAGGCACCCAGCCCCAGGTCGGTCATCTCGGCCAGCCAGGTCAGCCCGTGCCGCTGGTAGTCGCGCAGCGTCGCCTGCAGTCCCGCCGGGGGCTCGACCGGGTCGCGGGTGGCGGCGTTCCGCAGCCGCTCGCGCACCGCGAGCAACGAGGCCCCGACGATCACCTGCTCCTCGACGTCGGCGACCTGGACGGTGCCGGTGAGCGCCGCGGCGACCGCCTCGGCCGGTTGCACCGTGCGCACCAGGCGCTTCTTGGCCTTGCGTGCGATCGACGGGTCGACCACCGTCCAGTTGCCGCGCAGCCGCAGCAGCGGAGCCGCCGAGCGGGCGAGCTGGTCCATCTCCTCGGCGGTCAGCGGGTCGCCGTGCACGGCGATCTGCCAGTTGAAGGCGAACAGCGCCTCGGTGCCGAGCACCGGCTCGTTCAGCGGCCCCTCGCGGGGTCCGGGGTCCGCGCGGTCGAGCACCGCGGTCGCGGTGAGGTCACGGCCCAGGCTCCTGGGCCACAGCACGTCGACGCCGGCCGAGCGCAGCGCGCCCACCCCCTCGTCGAGGAGGCTCACCAGCTCGTCGGAGTCCAGCGTGATCTCGTCGGGCACCCGCAGCTCGAGCAGCCGGTCGAGCACGGGCCACGCGTCGGCGGCGGTGCGCAGCGCGATCGTGGCGTGCGTGCGCGCCCGGTCGCCGAAGCCGTGCTCCTCGGGGGTGTCGGTCCACAGCAGCGCGAGGTCGCAGAGGTGGAGCGGGTTCTGCTCGTCGTGGGCCTGCGGCACCAGGCGTACGGCGCCCGCGACGAGCTCCTCCTCGTCGGCCTCGACCCGCAGCGAGATCGTGACCAGCTGGGGGAGGTCGCGTGGGTCGTGGCGCTGGTGCCGCGCCAGCCGGGCCTGGAGGCGCTGCTCGAACGTCGGGGCGCTGCTGCGGTGCACCGGCCGCGCGGTCGTGGTCGGGGCGCCGCGCGGCATCGCGTCGGCGATCGCGTCGACCAGGTCGCGGACCAGGCGCTCGTCGTCCGGGCGGCCGCTCGCGAGCCTGGCGATGCGGTCCTCGTCGTCGCGGTCCAGCCCGGCGGCCGCCCAGTGGTTGCCGGCGGGCGCGAACTTCCCGGCCGCGACGATCCGCATGCCGAGCAGCGCGGCCCCGGAGAGCAGGCTGACCGTCGGGTGCAGGTCGTCGCGGGTGCGGGCCTTGGTCAGCACCGGCAGCGCGGCGCGGATCGGCAGGGCGACGGTGCGGCGCTCGTCGGTGAACTCGACGACCCCGTCTCGCGGCGGCTCCGCGGCCCGGAAGGTCGCGGGGCCGGTGACGGGGACGAAGCTCACGCACTGAACGTAGCGGGGGCCACCCTCCGTGCCCGAGCGGCCACATCGGCATCGCTGCAGAACCCGCTCATCCGGCGCTTGAGGCACAGCAGCCCGACCAGGCGGCCCTCCCGGTCGACGACCGCGCGGCGCCGGTCACCGCTGGCGACCAGCACCCGGCGCATCACCTCGGCGTTCACCGAGGGCGGGACCGTGCGGCCCTCCATCGACGAGTACACGAGCGCCAGGTCGGCGTCGCTGTCGGTCTCGGCGATGTCGGACCGCACCAGCGTGCCGAGCAGGAAGCCGTTCGCGGTCAGCAGCAGCATGTGCATGTGGTCGTCGGCGAACTCAGCGCGCGCCTCGGCGACCGTGGTGGTCAGGGGCAGGGTCTTGGGCAGCCGGACGACGTTGTCGGCGACCTTTCCGGTGAGCATGCGGAAATCCTGCGCGGTCGGGTGCCGTGCTGATCAGGGGCGAAGGTCCCCCACCTCGATGACCCCGTGCGCGCCACGCTCGGCGTCGACCATGACGTGCGACACGAACGGGTAGTGCCCGGGCTGGTCCAGCTCGAGCTCCACGAACCCGCCCTGCGCCGGCATCAGCGCGAGCGCCTGCGCACCACCCTCACCGTCGCGCAGCAGATACGCGCCCTCGGCGTACGTCGTCGAGAACTGCCCGCCCACGACGTGGAAGCTCGTGGCCCGGTTCGGTCCGGCGTCGAGCACCCAGATCCGCAGCCGGTCGCCGGCGGCCACCTGGAGCGGGTCGGCGTCGTACTGGTTGGGGTAGCCGTTGAACACCACGGCGTCCGGCTGCTCAGCGGCGATCTCGTCGGGATCGACGGTCTCCGGTCCGCGGTACTGCTCGCTCTGGACGAGCAGGTAGCTGTGGTCGACCGGAGCCAGGTCGCGCGGCTCGATCACGACCGCGCCGAACATGCCGTTGGCGATGTGGACCGACATCGGCATCGTCGAGCAGTGGTACATCCACACCCCGGCGCGCTCAGCCGTGAAGCGGTACGTCAAGGACTGCCCGGGCTCCAGGGTGCGCATCGGCCGGTCGGGCGCGAGCGCGCCGGCGTGGAAGTCGATCGAGTGCCCGATCGTCCCGTCGTTGACCAGCGTGACGACGAACCGGTCGCCGACGCGGCCGTGCAGCACGGGTCCGGGCGCCTGGCCGTTGTAGGTCCACAACCGCTGGGTGACCCCGGGAGCGACCTCGCGGTCGACCTCGCCGACGGTCAGCGTCACCCGGCGGGTCTGCGGCCCGTCCCCGGTCAGCGGTGGCAGCTCGGCATCGGCCGCCTCGTGGTCGACGGGCGGCTCGGTCATGTGCTCGGTCATCTGGTCGTGGTGGTGGCCGGGCTCGGTCACGTTGACCCGCAGGGTCATGCCCATCTGCCGGTGGCCGACCAGCGAGCACCAGCCGTCGAGCGCGCGGCCCACGACGCCGACGTCGATGCTGGTCTCCTCGCCCGGCGACAGCCGGCCGGAGTCCGCGCCGGTCTCGAGCACCAGGTCGTGGATCTGGTTGTCGGTGTTGACGACCTCGATGACCAGCCGGTCGCCGGCGGGCACGTCGACCTCGGACGGGACGAAGCGCATGTCGGCGGCCTCGACGCGGACCGTCGTCGTGTGCCCGGTCGGCGTGGCCCCGGCGGCGGCCGAGACCACGTCACCGGTGCTGAGCGCGCCGGGGTCGACCGCGACTCCCGCGGCGACCACGAGCAGGACCGCCGAGGCGCCCGCCACGGCGGAGCCCAGGGCGGCACCCCGGCTGCGGCCGGCGAGGGACGGCCCGTCGCCGGTACGACGGGCCCGGTGCGAGGCGCGGATCGCCAGGACGAGCAGCGGCAGCTCGACCGCGAGCGCGAGCAGCACCAGCAGGGAGCAGCCGACCAGGACCGCGCTCGGCGCGGGCAGCAGGCAGACCAGCAGGCCGAGGTTCACCGCCACGACCCGGAACGCTCCGGCCCGGTCGAGGACCTCGCCGGCCGCGCGCACCGCCGTACCCCCACCGCCGAGCGCGGACGGGATCAGGTAGCCCATCGCGCCGAGGAGGACCTGGGCGGCGAAGCCGACGGCCAGGAACGGGACCAGCGCGGCGAGGTCTCCGCCCGGCGTCGCCAGGATCACCCCCCAGGCGATCAGGCAGCCGACCAGCCACAGCAGCCCCGCACCGAGCGACCAGGCGGGGTGGCTGGTCGGAGGCTTGCGGCGCGCGGCCTCGAGGAGGGGCGCGCCGAGCAGGACGACGCCGCCGACGTACACCGCGACCCCCGCGGCCGCGGCCAGGCGGAGGCCGAGCAGGCTGCCGCCGGCGGTCACGAGCACGCCGGCGAGCAGGACCGGGAGCGCGCGGCGCAGGGCCGCGTCCGAGCCGGCGCCGAGCCGGGTGCGCAGCATGGTCGGCCAGAGGGTGACGACCGTGCCGGCGACCGTGAGGCCCACCCAGCCGAGCAGGTTCACCGCGACGTGCGCGAGCAGCACCTGCTCGTGCCAGGGATCCGGGAGACCGCGGGCGAGGAGGACCCCGAGCGTCGCGCCGACGGGGAGCAGCGCCGCGGCGGCGACGTAGTAGCGGACCACGCCCGAGAACCGCGCGGGCAGCGCCCGGTGGAGCTGGCCGGCGAGCCGGGAGGCGTGCCACAGGACGGCGACCGCGACCGCGGTCGCGCCGGCCAGCGTCACCGGCCAGGCCGCCGTCTGGGTGCCCACCATGACCGCGAGGGCGCCGAGGTCGAGGAGCGCGAGC
This sequence comes from Nocardioides caricicola, assembly GCF_039541135.1. NCBI lineage: Bacteria > Bacillati > Actinomycetota > Actinomycetes > Propionibacteriales > Nocardioidaceae > Nocardioides > Nocardioides caricicola. The sequence goes on from NZ_BAABFQ010000004.1 coordinate 215,731, forward strand.
AGCGCCGGCCGCTGGGGCGACGGGACGTGCAGCAGGGCGTCGGTGAAGTGCTGGCTCCACACGACGATCGAGTGGGTGACGGCGCCGAGGAGCAGCAGGTGGAGCAGCAGCCACCGCGGCTCGGGGATCCACGGGTGCGCGAACGCCACGACCGGGATCGCGACCAGCCAGACCAGCGCCGGCAGGTCGCGCCACGGCGAGAATCCGCGCTTCATCCGCGGGTCCCGGCGAGACCGAGGAAGCCGAGCACGGCCACGATGTTGAGCACGGCACCGACCTGCCAGGCATGCGGTACGTCGAGCCCGTCGCCGAGCCAGATCCGCACGAGCAACGAGGCGTGCAGCAGGGCGACCGGGGCGTACAGCACCGGGCCGTAGCGCAGCTGGCGGCCGGTCACCGCCGGCAGGATGACCGGGGCGTGCGCCATCACCATCGACAGCGTGAAGCCGAGGAACACGGCGTGCACGACGGCGTCGTAGCGCGCCCCGTCGGTGACCGGGCCGGACAGCAGCCAGGTCGCGGCCGCGACGCCCGCCCACGCGTAGCCGGCGAGCATGCAGGCCGCCATGTACCGGGGAAGGCCGGTCGACCGCACCGTGTGGCGAGCGACGTCGTGCCGCGCCAGCCAGCCGACGAGCACGGCCAGGGTCGCGCCGAACAGCACCGACCCGGCCCGGGGTGCCAGGAGCGCAGCGACGACGGCGCCACCGACAGCGGTCGAGAGCAGCACGAGGACCGGGCCGGCCATTGGCCCCATCGCCAGCCGCGCGAGCTCGAGGCGCTCACCCGCGATGGTGAGCACCACGAACGCCACCAGCCACGGCAGCAGCGTGGGGACCTCGACCCCGCTGGCCCACAGCACCGCCGCGCCCGTGGCGAGGACCGCGCCGAGCGCCTGGACCAGCACGGCCTCGTCCTGCTGACGGCGCCAGAGGGGGACGTACACCGCCACCAGGGCGAGGGCGCCCGCCGCCAGGAGGACCTGCCCGACCCGCAGGGGTGCCGGGGAGATCGTGAGCACCGCACCGGCCCCGAGGAGCGCCGGCGCCGCCAGTCCCCACCCCCGACCGAGAGCGACGGCGCGCTCGAGCGCGATCAGGGTCCCGACGAAGCCGAGCACCAGCAGCACGCCGTGGACCTGCGGCAGCCGCTCGGTGTCGACCGGCGCGGGCAGGTCGAGCAGCAGCAGCGCGGCGTCGAGGCCGGCGAGCAGGGACAGGCCGGCCGGCACGACGAGCAGCGGCCGCCAGGTGGCGGGTCGCGGCGGCGCGGCGACGGTCATGGCCGGCCCAGCCGCAGCAGGCAGGCGCCGGGCTCGACGAACGGCAGCAGCTCGAGCCCGTCGGTCGGGGCGTCGTACCGCTCGAGGGCACCCTGGGCGATGCCGAGGTGGACCGAGCAGACGACGTCGGGCTCCTGGTGCGCGGCCTCGAGCAGCGGGCACCGGGTCAGGCGCAGCTCCCGCACGTCCGCGTCCGCCTCGGGCGCGAAGCCCATGTTCTCGAAGATCTCGGCGACGCCGCGCCGCGCTCCCTCGTGCCCCTCGACCGGCCCCTCGACTGGCCCCTCGACTGGCCCTGCCTCGGCGGCGAGGCGGCGGCCCCAGTCCGCGCCGGCGCGACGCGCCTCGGCGGCGGGCTCGGGGCTGGTGCGGACGATGACGGTGGCCAGCGCGGCGGCCAGCGCGGCGTACTCCGGCCGCGGGTCCTCGTGGCTCGACGGCGTGGCCTCGTAGAGCCAGCGCGGGCGGCCCCGGCCCGAGGACGGCGCCTTGGTGCGCCGTACGAGGCCGCTGATGCGCAGCCCCTCGAGGTGCTCGCGCACGGTGTTGTCGTGCAGCCCGGTGGTCTTCACCAGCGCCGGCAGGCTGGTCGGCTCGGGCTGCGCCTGCAGCGTCTCCAGCAGAGCCGCCCGGGTCGGTGAGAGCCGGCGGCCGCTGGGGGTCCGGGCCGGACGTGGCCCACGTCTCCCGGCGTCGTTATTTTCCACGGAATAGATTGTGCCAAAATAACCGGACCCGGTCACCCCGATCGGGTGTGACGTAGGAGACGAGATGACGACCGGACCCGACCTGGGCCTCACCGAGACCGGCGGCTGCGGCTGCCACGAGGCGGACACCGCGCTGCCCGAGCTCGACGCGCGGGCGATCCCGCACGCGATCCGACACGCGACGATCAAGGGCGCGCTCGGCTCCCTGGCTCCCGGCGCGGGGATGGTGCTGGTCGCGCCGCACGACCCCGTCCCGCTGCTGCAGCAGGTCGAGGCAGAGGCACCGGGCCGCTACGCCGTCGAGTACCTCGCCCGCGGGCCGGAGGCCTGGAGGCTCGCCTTCGTGCGCAGCTGAGACCGCTCCGGGGAGTCCTGGCCGGGGCCACCCTCGAGGACGTCCTCCCCCGGGCCGCCCCGGAGCACGTCGTCGCCCCGGCCGCCGCGCAGCACGTCGTCACCGGCCCGGCCGCGCAGCACGTCGTCCCCGCCACCGCCGCAGATGACGTCGTCGCCGGAGGTGCCCACGAGCACGTCGGCGCCCGGCGTTCCGGTGATGGTGCACCGACCGGCGGGCTGGACCCTGATCCGGACCGTCACGGTGTTCGAGGTCGCGGTGCCGTCGTCGGCGCGGTAGGCGAACGCGTCCCGGCCGGAGTAGCCGGCCGACGGCCGGTAGCGGAACGTGCCGTCGGCGTTCAGGGTCAGCGTGCCGTGCTCGGCGTCGCGCACCAGCACCACCGTCAGCGCGTCGCCGTCCGGGTCGGTGTCGTTGGCGAGCACGCTGGTCGCACCGCCGGCGAGGACCGCGATCGCGTCGCCCGCGGCCGCGGTCGCCCGGTCGGCGACGCCGACCGGTGCGCTGTTGCGCGGGGTGACCGTGATCGTCACCGTCACGGCCCCGGAGCTCAGGGTGCCGTCGCTCGCGCGGTAGGTGAAGGAGTCCGTGGTGCTCTCGCTGCCGTCGTGGACGTAGCGGAACGTGCCGTCCGGGCCGAGCGTCAGGGTGCCGTGCTGGACGTCGCTCACCAGGACGGCCATCAAGGCGTAGCCGTCGGGGTCGCGGTCGTTGGCGAGCACGCTGGTCGCGCCGCCGGCGAGCACGGTGACCGTGCCCCCCTCGACCACCGTCGCGGCGTCCGGCACGGCCACGGGAACAGCGTCGGTCGGGGTCGCCGGGGTCACGGCGATCGAGACGGTCGCGGTGGAGGTCACGATGCCGTCTGACGCCTCGTAGTCGAAGGAGTCCGGGCCGGAGTAGCCCGGGTCCGGGGTGTAGGTGAACGTCCCCAGGGCGCCGAGGACCACGGTGCCGTGCGCCGGCGGTGCCGCCAGGTGTGTGGTCAGGACGCCGTTCTCTGCGTCGCTGTCGTTGGCGAGCACGCTCGTCGCGCCACCGTCGAGCGTGGACGTGGTGCCGTCCTGGACAACCGTCAGGCTGTCGTCCACCGCCACCGGGGCGTCGTTCACGGGGGTGACGGTGATGGTGACCGTTGCGGTGTTCGAGCTCACGGTGCCGTCGTTGGCGCGGTAGGTGAACGAGTCCGTCGTGGTCTCGCTGCCGTTGTGGGTGTAGCTGAACGTCCCGTTGGCGTTCAGGGTCAGGCTGCCGTGCGTGGGACCGGTCACCAGCACCGCGGTCAGGACGTCGTTCTCGGCGTCAGTGTCGTTGGCGAGCACGCTGGTCGCGCCGCCGGTCAGCGTGGTCGCCGTACCGCCCTCGAGCAGGGTCAGGCTGTTCGACTGCGCAGTCGGGGCGTCGTTCACCTGCGTCACGGTGATCGTGACCGTCGCCGTGTTCGAGCTCGTGGTGCCGTCGTCCGCCTGGTAGGTGAACGAGTCCGTCGTGGTCTCGCTGCCGTCGTGGGTGTAGCTGAACGTCCCGTTGGAGTTCAGGGTCAGGGTGCCGTTCGAGGGACCGGTCACCAGCACCGCCGACAGCACGGCACCGTCGGGATCGGTGTCGTTGGCAAGCACGCTGGTCGCGCCGCCGGTCAGCGTGGTTGCGGTGCCACCCTCCGCCACCGTCAGCCCGTCGTCGACACCGACCGGGGCGCCGTCGTCGACGGGGGTCACGGTGATCGTGACCGTCGTGGGGCCCGAGTTCACGGTGCCGTCGTTGGCGCGGTAGGTGAACGAGTCCGTCGTGGTCTCGCTGCCGTTGTGGGTGTAGCTGAACGTCCCGTTGGCGTTCAGGGTCAGGCTGCCGTGCGCCGGGCCACTCACCAGCACCGCGGTCAGGACGTCGTTCTCGGCGTCGCTGTCGTTGGCGAGCACGCTGGTCGCGCCGCCGGTCAGCGTGGTCGCCGTACCGCCCTCGAGCACGGACAGGCTGTTCGACTGCGCAGTCGGGGCGTCGTTCACCTGCGTCACGGTGATCGTGACCGTCGCCGTGTTCGAGCTCGTGGTCCCGTCGTCCGCCTGGTAGGTGAACGAGTCCGTCGTGGTCTCGCTGCCGTCGTGGGTGTAGCTGAACGTCCCGTCGGGGTCCAGGACCAGGGTGCCGTTCGAGGGACCGGTCACCAGCACCGCCGACAGCACGGCACCGTCGGGATCGGTGTCGTTGGCAAGCACGCTGGTCGCGCCGCCGGTCAACGTGGTCGCGGTGCCACCCTCCGCCACCGTCAGCCCGTCGCCGACACCGACCGGGGCGCCGTCGTCGACGGGGGTCACGGTGATCGTGACCGTCGTGGGGCCCGAGTTCACGGTGCCGTCGTTGGCGCGGTAGGTGAACGAGTCCGTCGTGGTCTCGCTGCCGTTGTGGGTGTAGCTGAACGTCCCGTTGGCGTTCAGGGTCAGGCTGCCGTGCGCCGGGCCACTCACCAGCACCGCGGTCAGGACGTTGAGCTCGACGTCGGTGTCGTTGGCGAGCACGCTGGTCGCACCGCCCTGCAACGTGGTCGCCGTGCCGCCCTCGCTCACCTCGATGGCGTCGGCGAACGCGATCGGGGCGTCGTTGACCGGGATGACGGTGATCGTGACGGTGGCGACGTTCGAGCTCGACGTACCGTCGTCCGCGCGGTAGGAGAACGAGTCGAACCCGGTGTCGCTGCCATCGTGCGTGTAGCTGAACGTGCCGTCGGAGTTCAGGACCAAGGTGCCGCGCGCAGGACCGCTCACCAGCACCGCGGTCAGGAAGAGGTCCTCGTCGTCGGTGTCGTTGGCGAGCACGCTGCTCCCGGAGCTGGCCAGCAGGGTCGCCGTGCCTCCCTCCGACACCGTGACGGAGTCGCCCTGGGCGATCGGTGCGGCGCCGGAGGCCGAGGCCGGGGCGACGGGCCCGACTCCCACCACGGCGAGCGACACGACCGCGACGACGAGCAGAGGGAGGCCGGTACGGCGAAGGAGCGAGCGGGGGACAGTGAGGGCAGCCGACGAGCGCACCGGACGAGCCTGCCGTGCTCGGGGTACCGCGCGCCGGAGAATGCCAGAAATCAAGACGAGACTCGTCGGCTACCCGCCGCGGCCTAGGCTCGGTCCATGAGCATCCTCTCCACGCCGATCGCGCGGCTCGACGGCACGCCGACCACCCTGGGCGAGCTGACCGGCGGGAAGCCGGCGCTCCTGGTCAACGTGGCCAGCAAGTGCGGGCTCACCCCGCAGTACGCCGGCCTCGAGGCGCTGCAGGAGCGCTACGCCGAGCGCGGGTTCACCGTCGTCGGGCTGCCCTGCAACCAGTTCATGGGACAGGAGCCGGGCTCGCCGGAGGAGATCGCGGAGTTCTGCTCGGCGACGTACGGCGTGACGTTCCCGATGACCGAGAAGATCGACGTGAACGGCGACGACCGGCACGCCATCTACAGCGGCCTGGTCGACACCCCCAACGAGGCCGGCGTCGCCGGCGACGTCACGTGGAACTTCGAGAAGTTCGTCATCGACGGCGATGGCGTCGTGGTCGCGCGGTTCTCTCCCCGCGTGGAGCCGCAGGACTCGGCCGTCATCGAGGTCATCGAGGACGCTCTGGCGTGACCGCCGGTCCTCCCTGCCGACAGGTCGGCGGGCCGAGGACCAGCCGAAGATTGCACTCCGGTGGTGACCGAGCCCACGTCCACCGGAGGCGAAAGTCGGATGACCCTGCCGATGGGTCCACCTAGCCTCGTCCGGTGAGCACGGAGACCCAGGTTCCTTCCCCCTCCCCCGCCCCGTCCGACAAGCTCGACAAGCGCGTCGTCGCCGTGGCCGGCGTCGTCGTCCTCGGCGCGATCATGTCGATCCTCGACATCACGGTCGTGACGGTCGCGATGCAGACCTTCCAGCAGGAGTTCGACGCGACGCCCGCGCAGGTCGCGTGGACGATGACGGGCTACACGCTGGCCCTGGCCGCGGTGATCCCACTGACCGGCTGGGCGGCGGACCGGTTCGGCACGAAGCGCCTCTACCTGCTGGCGATCGTGCTGTTCGCGGCCGGCTCCGCGCTGTGCGCGCTGGCGACCACGCTGCCGATGCTGGTCGCGTTCCGCGTCGTCCAGGGCCTCGGCGGCGGCATGCTGATGCCGCTCGGCATGACGATCCTGACCCGCGCCGCCGGCCCCGAGCGGGTCGGCCGCGTGATGGCGATCATGGGCATCCCGATGCTGCTCGGCCCGATCTTCGGCCCGATCCTCGGCGGCTGGCTGATCGACACCGCCAGCTGGCACTGGATCTTCCTCATCAACGTCCCGATCGGCGTCGCCGCGATCACCTACGCCGCGATCGTGCTGCCGAAGGACCACGTCGAGCCGTCGGAGTCCTTCGACTGGTTGGGCATGGTGCTGCTCTCCCCCGGTCTCGCGCTCTTCCTGTACGGCGTCTCGACGATCCCCGAGACCGGCACCCTGTTCGCGACCAAGGTCCTGGGCCCGGCGGCCGTCGGCACCGTGCTGATCGTCGCGTTCGTGCCGTGGGCGCTCAGCGCCCGCAACCGGCACCCGCTCGTCGACCTGCGGCTGTTCCAGAACCGGAACATGACGGTCGCCATCGTCGCCATGTCGCTGTTCGCGATGTCGTTCTTCGGCGCCGGTCTGCTGTTCCCGCAGTACTTCCAGCTGGTCCGCGGCGAGGACGCCATGGACGCCGGCCTGCTGCTCGCGCCGCAGGGCATCGGCGCGATGATCACGATGCCGATCGCAGGCGTGCTCGCCGACCGGATCGGTCCCGGCAAGATCGTCATCACCAGCATCCTCGTGATCACCGCCGGCATGGCGATGTTCGCGACGCTGACCGACACCACGTCGTACACGTTCCTGCTGACCGCGCTGTTCATCATGGGCCTCGGCATGGGCGGCACGATGATGCCGATCATGTCGGCGGCGCTGGCGACCCTGCGCGAGCACACGATCGCCCGTGGCTCGACGCTGATGAACATGATCCAGCAGGTCGCGGCCTCGATCGGCACCGCCGTCTTCACCGTGCTGCTCACCAACGGCCTCGAGGACGCCGCCCCGACGCCGGCCGGCATGGCCGATGCTTTCGGCGGCGTGTTCGTCGTCGCGACCGTGCTGGTGGCGCTGGTGCTCGTCCCGGCGTTCTTCCTGCCCCGCAAGAAGATCGAGCACCACGTCGACCCCGCGGTGCTCGTCGGGCACTGATCCCTAGAGCTGCACGCGCCCGGTGATCGGCGGCAGGTCCGCGAGCGTCACGATGCCGGGCGGGGCGGCGACGACGTACGGCACCGCGTTGGTCACCGGCATCGCGGTGTAGATCATGCCGAGGTCCATGAAGCCCTCGGTCCAGTCCTTCGGCGGCAGGCAGTGCAGCACCGTGCGCATGTTCGGCACGCCGAACACCTGGATGACGTGGCCGTGCTGGAGCGGCTTGGGCGGCACCGTGTGCTCGCCCATGGTCCAGGTGAAGCCGACGCTGACGACGTTGCGGTCGCCGACCCAGCCACGGTGGTAGCCCATCACGCCGCCGACCGTGCCGGCCGGGATCGTCATGAAGCCGAGGTCGCTGTCGCCGGTGGCGGCGGTGAACTCGACGTCGAACGTCATCCGGTCGAGGGTCACGCCCATCGCGTCGGCCATCATCGCGGCGGACTCGGCGAAGACCTCGCTCTCGCGGCGCACGCTCTCGGCGAGCCCGGGGGTGTCCGGCGGCTGCGAGAAGCCCATCGCGGTCTGGGTCTCGGCGCTCTCGTACGTCGAGCAGTCGACGGACTCGGTGATCCGGATCTCGTCGACGCGCTCGCAGGAGCCGCTGAGCGCCATGCCGACCATGTTGGTCATGCCCGGGTGGGCGCCGCTGCCGAAGATCGAGGTGCCGCCGCGCTCGCAGGCCTTGCGGATCCGCTCGAGGTCCTCGGGTGACTGCTTGCCGCCGGTGATCCACGCGGCGCTCGAGCAGACGTTGACCCCCGACTCGAGCAGCGCGCACAGCTCGTCGATGCTCGGCCACAGCGGGTTGTAGCAGCAGGCGTCCGCGCCCAGCGCCAGCAAGGCGTTGATGTCGTCGGTCGCCAGCACCCCGGTGGGCTCCGGCCACCCGCACAGCTCGGCGGCGTCGACCCCGACCTTCGCGGCGCCGTGGGCGAACACGCCCACCAGCTCCATGTCGGGACGGCCGAGGATCGCGTGCAGCGACCGCCGTCCGATGTTGCCGGTCGTCCACTGGATCACGCGGAGGGGTCGGTCCATGGAGCGCAGACTAGAACGTGTTCTATACATCCGGCCAGCCCCGTCGCGTGATGATCGGGGCATGCATCCGCTCGGCCGACGCGGCGTCCTCCTCGGCGGGGTGGCCGGCGCGCTCGCCTCGTGCGGTACGACGCCGGTCCCGCGGGCCGACGCACCCCGCGTGGTCGTGGTCGGCGCCGGGCTCGCCGGGCTGACGGCGGCGTACCGCCTGCACCGGCGCACCGGCTGGCGCGTCGAGGTCCACGAGGCACGCGATCGCGTGGGCGGCCGGGCCTACACGGTCCGCGACCTCCCCGGCGGGCGCCGCTGCGAGGCCGGCGGGTCGTTCATCAGCACCGGCGACCGCGCGATCCGTGACCTCGCCCGCGAGCTGCGCGTCCCGCTGGTCGACCTCGATCAGACCTGGCCCGCCGGCGCGACGACGTACCGCTTCGGCGGCCGGGCGCTCGGCCGGGAGGAGGTCTTCCGCGGTCGCGCCGCGACCTGGCGCGAGGCTGCGCGGCAGGTTCGCGAGGTGGACCCGGCCCGCCTGGACCGGATGAGCATCGCCGCGTGGATCGACCGGTACGTCGACGTGCGGGCGCCGGCGTTCGCCGACTTCCTGCGGGTCTACTTCGAGAGCGACCACACCGCACCCATCGACGAGGCGAGCGCGCTGATGGCGGTCCTCGACCTGGGCACCGAGGGCCGCAGCTACGACGAGCGCTACGTCGTCGACGGCGGCACCGACCGGCTCGCCACCACGCTGGCGGACCGGCTGCCGGAGGGGTCGATCCGCCTCGGCTCCCCGCTGCTGGCGCTGGAGCGCCGCGGGCGCGGCTACCGGCTGGACCTCGCGGACGGCGCCGTCGTCGCCGACGTGGTCGTGCTCGCGCTGCCGTTCTCCGCGCTCGCCCACGTCGACCTGTCGCGCGCAGGCTTCTCCCCGCGCAAGCGGCGCGCGATCCGCTCGCTCGGGATGGGCGTCGGCATGAAGGTCAACCTGCTGCTCGACCCGCCGGGCAGCGGCGAGTCGGTCACCGACCTGACGTCCGGCTGGACCTGGCCGGACGGCGACCTGACCGTGTGCCTGACCGGCGCCCGGGCGATGCCCGACGTCACCGGCGCTCCGGTGCGCGGCCTCGCGCCGGAGCCGCTGGCCGACACCTACCTCGACGCGCTCGACACGGCCGTGCCCGGCTCGCGCGCGGCGTACGGCGGGTTCATGCGCGTCGACCGCTGGGTCGACGACCCGTGGTCACGGGGGACGTACTCCTACTACCGGGTCGGCACGATGACCGACGTCGCCGGGGTCGAGATCAGGCCCGAGGGTGCGGCGTTCTTCGCCGGCGAGCACACCGCGACGTTCCACAACCGCGCGACGCTGAACGGCGCGGTGTGGTCCGGCGAGCGCGTGGCGCGGGCGGTCGAGGCGCACCTGGCCTAGAACCCGATGTCCTCGGTGATCTCGACGACCACCTCGCCCTCGACGACACCCGGCCGGATCACCAGGCACAGGTCCTGGCCGTCGACGCTCTTCTGCCACCCGCAGAACAGCGGCTCGGGGCCGGGGCGCCACCCCCACGTCTGCGCCAGGCGGCCGAGCTCGGCGAGCTTCTCGGGGCGGGTGGACCGGTCGGTGATCCGCCAGGACCGCTCGACCTCAGCCGGGGACTCGATCCCCAGCGGGGTGCTGACGTCCTGGCGGTGGTCGTGCTCGAGCTCGAGCCCCGGCAGCTCCTCCGACGCCATCGGGTCGGCCTGCATCGCGTCGTACAGCGGCGTGGGGCGCTCGCGCACCAGGAGAAGGACGGCCAGCCAGACGAGCACGGTCACCAGGATCACGACGAGCACGATCAGCCGGAGCCGGCGGTTCTGGGTCACGTGGCGACGCTAGGCCGGGCGGTCACCGCGTCACATGAGTACGGATACCCGGTCTCAGGCGATGATCAGCTCGCCGCGGTCCGGAGCGCCGGCGCCGACCAGCCGGTCGCGCAGCGCGATCAGCTCGGCGACCTCGGTGATGAACCGGGTCGTGCTCTCCCCGACCTGGACGTCGTCGAAGTAGTAGTGCCGCATGGCGACCCGGGCCAGGTGGTGCTCGTCGTGCTCGAGCCGGCTCGTGACCAGCGCCGCCAGGTCGACGACGTCCACCTCGTCGATGACGTCGGCGCAGCGGCTGACCGGCACCTCCTGGCGGAGCCGGTCGGCGTCGTGGTGCCGGTCGGTGATGAAGATCGGCCGCTCGGTGCGCAGGTAGAGCCAGTCCAGCCCGACCGAGGAGACGTCGGTGATCATCGCGTCGCAGTCCGGCAGCACGGCCAGGATGTCGCCGCTGGTGATCGCCCGGTGGCCGGCCTCGGGGTCGCGCCGCGCGGCGTCGGCGAGGATCGCGAGGATCGCCTGGTGCGCCCCGCTGACCGCGGGGTTCGGGCTCGTGGTGACCTTCGGGTGCGGCTTGTAGACCGCGCGCACGTCGGGGACGGCCAGCACGGCCTGGATGATCTCGATCCCGACGGTGTCGACGGAGGTGTAGTCGTTGTACTCCGCGTCGCCCTCCCAGGTCGGCGCGTACAGGACCGTACGCCGCTCGCTGGGCTCGAGCAGCGCCGGCGGACTGAGGTCGAGCTGCGGGCGTCCGATCCGGACCAGCCGGCTGGTGTCGAACTCGAGCAGTCCGGCCTCGTGGCGCTGGACCGCGGCCTCGCCGGCGACGAAGACCCGGTCGTAGGCCTTGGCGTTGTTGCTCGCCATGCTCTGCTTGTCGCTCTCGCCGTGGTTGATGTGGACGTGCAGCTTGCGGCCGTCCAGCAGCGACTGGAAGTTCAGCATCGAGTTGTTGCAGTACAGCACGACCGCGGCCTCGTGCCCGGCGTACAGCTCGGTCAGGTCGCGGAACGTCGGCGCCAGGAGAAGCGGCAGGTGGGTCCGCGAGCGGAGCAGCTCCTCGACCTCGTCGTCGCGCACCACGATGGCCACCGGGTGCTGCTGGTCGAGGAGCTCGAGCACGGGCAGCCACTGGATGAGCTGGTAGCTGCGGGTGGTGTCGTCTGCGAAGTAGGCGAGGACTGCGTGGTTCACTCCCAGATTTTACGGCCCAGGGCCCCGATCCCTTGCATCGGCCGGCCCTCGCGTCAGGACGTCGTGGCCAGCACGAGTGGGCGGACCTCGGCGGCACCCGCGCGGCGCAGCGCGCGCGCCGCCAGGGTGAGGGTCCAGCCGGTGCCGACGCGGTCGTCGACGAGCAGGATCCGCTGCCCGTCCAACGCCTCGTCGAGCTGCAGCGTGAACCGCCGGCCGACGGCCGCGACCCGCTGCGCGGAGTTGGCGGAGCCCTGCTCGGGCGCCACCTCGGGGTCGGCGATCGCCCACCGGCCGACCACCGGGACCCGCAGGAAGCGCGACAGCCCGGAGGCGAGGTCGGCGGTGAGCGTCGGCCGGGTCTGGGACTCGACGACGACGATCGCGTCGACCGGCGGACGCCAGTCGCCGAGCACCTCGATCACGGCGTTCACCAGCGGCAGCGGCACCGTCCCGTCCTCGGTGGCGGGGGCGAACAGCTCGCGCAGCGCCTGGCCGTAGCCGAGGTCGGTGAGCCGGGCGACGGCGCGGCCCTCCTCGGCGCCCTCGGCGATCTTGCCCTTGAGGTCGATGCCGAGGTTCGCCAGCGCCGTCGGCCACATCTTGCGGGGCTCGACGACGACGCCGGGTCGCGACAGCCGGGCGCCGGCCTCCTCGACCGCGGCGGCAGAGACGTCCGCCGAGAGCGCGAGACCGCCGCAGTTGTCGCAGCGGCCGCAGTCCGCGGACTCCCCAGGATCGTGCGAGGTGTCGTCGAGCTGGTCGCGCAGGAAGCGCATCCGGCACCGGTCGGTCGCGATGTAGTCGAGCATCGCCTGCTGCTCGCGCTCGCGCGCCTCGGTGACGCGGCGGTAGCGCTCCTCGTCGTAGACCCACTCCCGCCCGGTCGACTCCCAGCCGCCCTTGACGCGACGTACGGCGCCGTCGACGTCGAGGACCTTGAGCATGGTCTCGAGCCGGTTGCGGTTGAGGTCGACGTAGGTCTCCAAGGTGGCCGTGCTCAGCGGGCGGCCCTCGTCGGCGAGCACCGCGAGCGTCTGGCGGACCTGCTCCTCGCGCGGGAACGCCAGCGAGGCGAAGTACGCCCAGATGTCGCGGTCCTCGATGGCCGGCAGCAGCACCACGGCGGCCTCGTCGGTGCCGCGGCCGGCGCGGCCGACCTGCTGGTAGTAGGCGACCGGCGACGACGGCGCGCCCATGTTCACCACGAAGCCGAGGGTCGCATCGAAGCCCATCCCGAGCGCGCTGGTCGCGACCAGCGCCTTGACCCGGCCGGTGATGAGGTCCTGCTCGAGCGCCTGCCGCTCCGTGGTCTCGGTCTGGCCGGAGTACGCCGCGACCTCGTGGCCGCGCGAGCGCAGGTAGTCGGCGATCTCCTGCGTGGCCGCGACCGTCAGGCAGTAGACGATGCCGGAGCCCGGCTGCTCGGCGAGGTGGTCGGCGAGCCAGGCCAGTCGTTGCTCGGCGGTCTTCAGGCGCACGACGCCCAGCCGGAGCGACTCGCGGTCGAGGGAGCCGCGCAGCACCAGGACGTCCCCCAGGGAACCGGCACTGCCGAGCTGCTCGGCGACGTCCGCGGTCACGCGGGCGTTGGCGGTCGCCGTGGTCGCGAGCACCGGGATGCCGTCGGGCAGGTCGCCGAGGAGGGTGCGGATGCGGCGGTAGTCGGGCCGGAAGTCGTGGCCCCAGTCGGAGATGCAGTGCGCCTCGTCGACGACCAGCAGCCCGCAGGTGGCGGCCAGCCGGGGGAGCACCTCGTCGCGGAAACCGGGGTTGTTGAGCCGCTCCGGGCTGACCAGCAGCACGTCGACGTCACCGTCGAGGATCGCCTGCTGGATGGGCTCCCAGTCCTCGATGTTGGTGGAGTTGATGGTGACCGCGCGGATCCCGGCGCGCTCGGCCGCGGCGATCTGGTTGCGCATCAGGGCGAGCAGCGGCGAGACGATGACGGTCGGGCCGGCACCCTGCTCACGCAGCAGCAGCGTGGCGACGAAGTAGACCGCCGACTTGCCCCACCCGGTGCGCTGCACGACGAGCGCGCGCCGTCGGTCGACGGCCAGCGCCTCGATCGCCGACCACTGGTCCTCGCGCAGCGTCGCGGTGTCGCTGCCGACCAGAGCGCGGAGGTGGGCTTCGGCGCGCTCTCGACTCATGCCGTCTGTCTATCAGCCGCCAGGGACATGGCCCGATCGGGTGGGTATCTAGACCACCGGCGCTGTCTCTTCAACCGTGTCGCGGCCCACTCAGGACCGCCGGAGATCAGGAGCAGCCATGATCACCACCTTCCGCACTCTCACCGCAGCCGGCGCCGCCGGCCTCGCCCTCGTCGGCGGGGCCGCCCTCACCGGCTCCTCGGCCACCGCGGGCGACGACACCGCCCGGATGCCGGCGCGACCGGCCGAGCGGGCGCTCGTCTCCACGTGTGGTGGCGGCCCGTCGGTCGGCCTCTTCTACCGCAGCATGGACTTCCAGAGCGTGGCGGCCGGAGCGACCGTCGACGTCGAGGGCTCCCAGTGGCAGGTCAAGGGCCCGAAGAAGGGCACCGACACGGTCCTGGTCACGCTGACGGCGATGGCCTCCAGCGGCGGCGCGGGCGAGCTCACCCAGGTGTCGTTCTACAAGGACGGCGTCGGGACCAACGAGGGCACGAAGTACTTCACGTACAACAACGTGCTCGACCAGGCGAGCGTCTCGTTCTGCACCAAGATCAGCAAGGGCAACCACACCCTCGCCCTGCGGGTTGCTGACGGCGGCGGCGGCGCGAGCACGTTGTACTTCCCGACCGTCAGCTACCAGCGCTTCAGCTGACCAGCCAGGATCCGTGCCGCATCACGGTCCGGCCGGCGATCTCGTCCGCCTCCCGCCAGACCTGCACCCGGTCGGGGCGCAGCACGAGGAAGACGTAGCCGTCCGACCCACGAGGGTCCCAGTCGGCCTGGGCGGCGTACGCCGCGCCCAGGCCGGCGTCGTCGTCCACCGCGACCTCGCGCTCCAGCACCGCGTCGACCATCGTCACGTCGCGCGTCGGCCCGACCGCCAGCCGGGCCCGACCGGTCGCGCGGAGGTCGCGCGCGGTGCGGGCGCCGGCCTGCACCGCGACCACGAACCGCTCGCCGACCCAGGCCAGCGAGAGCGGCACCAGGTGCGCCTCGCCTTCGGGCGAGGCGGTCGCCACCCAGACGTCGATCTCGGGCGTCGCCCACATGGCCAGGGCGTCGGCCTTGCGGGCCGCGGCGTCACGGGGTCCGGTCATCGCGCCTCCTCGAAGGCGTCACCTCGGAGAACGGGTACGACGTCGCTGGCGTCCACCTCGGCAGCGATGTCGACGTCGCCGCCGAAGCCCATCTCGACCAGCTCCTGCCCGCTCGCGCACGCGACCAGGTCATCGGGCAGGCTCGCTGACCGGAACGCGCGCTCGGCCATCCGCGCCTCCGGGGTCAGGCCGGTGACGCCCCGGTCGACCAGGCCCGCGATCACCGCACCAGCGCCCCACAGGTCCTCGACGGCCGGGCGCAGCGAGCCGTCGGGCCAGCGCTCGCCGGCGGCGACCACCGAGACCTCCCTGCCCGCGACCCAGCGGGCCACCGCCGACGCGTTGCGCAGCGACGCACCGACGACCGTCGCGCCGGTCCCCGCGAGCCCGAACGCGATCGCCGACCCGTTGGGCGACGGCAGCACCAGCCGCTCGACGCCGGCCGCGGCGCGCACCGACGCGGGCGACAGGCTGACGCCCGCACGCTCCGACCGGCCCCGCGCGAGCACCGCGTCACGCTCGGCGGCGTACGTCGCCGCCCGCTCGTCCTTCCAGCCGAAGGGGTAGACCGTCATCCCGCGCTCGACGGCCACCGTGAGCGTCGTGGTGAACGACAGCACGTCGACGACGACGGTGACGGGCGCGGCGACCGCGGCCGCGCCGGTCGGACCCCACTCGAATCGGAGCTGCACGCAGCGACCCTAGAGGAGTTTCGCGCGGTCGCCCTCGGGATAGACCGGGAGCATGACCCAGCGACTGACCGTCCTCGGAGCGCTCACCTGTCTCCTGCTCGCCACCATGGCCTTCACCGGCCCGGCCGCCGAGGCCGCGTGGACCACCTCGATGCGGATCCACGGCGGGAAGCTGCAGCTCTGCAAGGAGCCGCTCCGCGACGGCCGGGTCCGCGTGAACATCCGCCTCGACAACCGCGGCGCCAGCCACACCCACCTCGGCGGCATGTCCCGCACCCGCGGCGGCGAGCGCGTCGACGTCAACCACCGGACCGCGGCGGGCCGGCTGTCCGGCGTGAAGTCGCTGGTCTGGCAGCGCGGCGACCAGTTCGTCGCCGGCATGGGCGAGGTCACCGGCGAGGGCGCCGGCGGCGACTTCCTGGTCAGCGATCTCGCCCGCTGCTAGGAGCTGCCCGCAGCCTTCCGCGCCTACCTGTGCCACATCGTCGAACGACTACTCCGCGAATCGATCCCGCGGCCACGCGTGGCGGCGAAGCCGACACGCGAGCCGCGGTCACCAGATCCGGACCCGGTCCTCGGTGTCCAGCCACAGCCCGTCGCCGGGGGCGGTCTCGAACACCTCGTGGAACTCGTCGAGGTTGCGCACGATGTTCGCGCGGAACTCCGAGGGCGAGTGCGGGTCGATCGTGAGGTACTGCTGCTCCTGCTCCTTGCGGCGCTTGGTCCGCCAGCAGTAGGCCCAGTTCGTGAACAGGGTCCGGCGCTCCTCGGCCGAGGCGCTGCCGCCGCGGGCGATGAGGTACGCCGTGTGCGCGATCGTCAGCCCGCCGAGGTCGCCGATGTTCTCGCCGACGGTGAGGGCGCCGTTGACGTGCTCGCCGGGCAGGTTGCGCGGCTCGAAGGCGTCGTACTGGTCGATGAGCTTCTTCGACTTCAGCTCGAACGCCGCCTTGTCGTCCGGGGTCCACCAGTCGTTGAGGTTGCCCGCGCCGTCGTACTGCGCGCCCTGGTCGTCGAAGCCGTGCCCGATCTCGTGGCCGATGACCGCGCCGATACCGCCGTAGTTCTCGGCCTCCTCGGCGTCCGGCGAGAAGAACGGCGGCTGCAGGATCGCGGCCGGGAAGCAGATCTCGTTGGTGCCCGGGTTGTAGTAGGCGTTGACGGTCTGCGGGAGCATGAACCACTCGTCGCGGTCGACGGGCGCGCCGATCTTGGCCAGCTCGCGGTCGGTCTCGAACGCCGACGCGGCGGCGACGTTGCCGAACAGGTCGTCGGCGCTGACCTCGAGCTTGGAGTAGTCGCGGAACTTGTCGGGGTAGCCGATCTTGGTGCGGAAGCTCTCGAGCTTCTGGAACGCCCGCTCCTTGGTCTCGTCGGTCATCCAGTCGAGCTTGGAGATCGACTGGCGGTAGGCGGCGAGCAGGTTCGCGACCAGCTCGTCCATCAGCGCCTTGGACCGCGGCGGGAAGTGCCGCGCGACGTACTCCTTGCCGACCGCCTCCCCGATCGCGCCCTCGACCAGCGCGACACCGCGCTTCCAGCGCGCCCGCAGCTCCGGGGTGCCGTTCAGGGTGCGGCCGTAGAAGTCGAAGTTTGCCTCGACGAAGTCGTCGGTGAGGTACGCCGCCGCCGCGCGCAGCACGTGCGAGCGCAGCCACTCGCGCCACTGCTCGATCGGGACCTCGTCGATGACGCCGGACAGGTGCGTGAAGAACGACGGCTGCCGCACGCACGCCTCGGCGAGCGTGACGTCGCTGCCGCCGAGCGCGGTGACGTAGCCGTCCCAGTCGAACGACGGGCAGAGCTCGGCCAGCTCGGGCTTGGTCATCAGGTTGTACGTCTTCTGGACGTCCCGGGTCTCCGCGCGCTCCCAGTGCCCCGCGGCGATCTTCGTGTCGATCGCGAGCACCGTCGCGGCCGCGGCGGCCGGGTCGGCGTGCTCGCCGAGCGTGAACAGCGTGGTCAGGTAGGCGACGTACTTCTCGCGGACCTCGGCGAACTTCTCGTCGCGGTAGTACGACTCGTCCGGGAGCCCGAGCCCGCCCTGGAGCAGGTTGAAGAGGTACCGGTCGGAGTTCTTGGAGTCGGTGTCGACGTACGACCCGAAGAGGCCGTGGCCGCCGATCCGCTCGAACGCGCCGAGGAACGCGCCGAGCTCGCGCACGTCCTGCAGGGCGTCGACCTTCGCGAGCCAGGGCCGGACCGGCTCGATGCCGCTGGCGTTGATGGTCTCGGTGTCCATGAACGACGCGAAGAGGTCACCGATCTTGCGGGCGTCGTCGCTGACGTCGGCGCCCTCGGCCACCTGGCGGGCAAGGTCCTCGATGATCGCGTGGACCTGCTCCTCCGCGGCGTCGGCCAGCTGGACGAACGGTCCCCAGCTGGAGCGGTCTGACGGGATCTCGGTCTCGTCGAGCCAGCGCCCGTTGACGTGGCCGAAGAGGTCGTCCTGGGGACGGATGGCGGGGTCCATGCCCGGGCGGGCCGCGTCGAGAGTGCTCACGATCCGACCCTAACCGGCGGTCCTGGGATCCGTCGCCGGGCTTCGCGGAGGGCGAACGTCGCGGGGGGTGCGGTTTCCCCGGCTACCCGGGGAAACCTGACGTTCTGGGCCGAAGCTTCGCCCGAAAACGTCAGGGATTGCCCGAGAAGTCCAGCCCGATCAGCGGACCCGGACGACCGACTTGCCGAGCGTCCGGCGGGCGTCCATGTCCAGCAGCGCCTGGGCGAACCCCTCCAGGTCGTACGTCGCCCCGATCGGGGGCTTGACCACTCCGGACGCCATCATCGGCACGAGCTCCGCCCACTGCTGCTGCATGTAGCCGGGGCGCAGCATGGCGTAGGCGCCCCAGCCGACGCCGCGCACGTCGACGTTGTTGAGCAGCAGTCGGTTGACCTTCACCTCCGGGATGCCCTGACCGGCGGCGAAGCCGACCACCAGCAGCCGGCCCTGGGTGCCGAGCACGCGCAGCGAGTCGGTGAAGGCGTCACCCCCGACCACGTCGAGCACGACGTCGACGCCCCGGCCGCCGGTGAGCTCCTGGACCGCGTCCTTGAACCCGTCCAGCAGCACGACCTCGTCGGCGCCGGCGGCCTTCGCCACCGCGCCCTTCTCGTCGGTGCTGACGACCGCGATGGTGCGGGCGCCGTACCCCTTCGCGACCTGGATGGTCGCGGTGCCCACGCCGCCGGCGGCACCGTGGACGAGCACGGTCTCGCCCGCCTTCAGCTGGCCGCGCTCGGCGAGCGCGAACTGCGCGGTCAGGTAGTTCATCGGGAGCGCCGCGCCCTCGTCGTACGACAGCTCGTCGGGCAGCGCGAACGTGAACATGCCCGGGTTGGCGACCAGCTCGGCGGCACCGCCGTACCCGCCCACGCCGGCGACGCGCTGCCCGGGCTCGAAGCCGGGGCCGCTGACGACCGTGCCGGCGAAGTCGACGCCGAGCGTGAACGGCACCTCGGGCTTGAGCTGGTACTCGCCCTTGCTCAGCAGCAGGTCCGGGAACGAGACGCCGACCGCGTGCACCTCCACGAGGACGTCGTCGGGGCCGGGCGTCGGCTCCGGCACGTCGCCCACGACGACATCGGCGGGACCGGTGGTCTGCAGAACCTGGACTGCGCGCATGGCTGCGACCCTAGCGAGGGGCCACCAGCCGGTTCATCTCGAAGTGCATCGGGTCGGTGTAGCTCCAGTCGCCGCCCCAGGCGAAACCCCAGCGCTTGAAGATCGCCACCACGCCACGGTCGATCTCGCCGACGGTGCCGCGCTGGTTGCCCGGCACGTTGAAGTCGAGCGCGAGACCGAACGCGTGGTTGGAGAGCGTCGTCGAGCCGGCGATGAAGCGGGGGTAGTAGCAGCCGGCGTACTCGTCGGGGTGGATCTCGTCGGCCAGCCCCTGGGCCACGACGTCCTCGAGCGCCGCGCGCAGCTGCGGGATCAGCAGCTTGTTGCAGGTGACGTTGCCGAGGATCGGCACCGGTGAGGTCACGATGTGCTCGCGCACCCAGGCCGGGTCGGGGGCGATCCTGCCGCCGGACAGCACGGAGTAGCGGTAGGTCCCGACGGCGTCGGCGATGGTGCCGACGACGACCGCGGTCTGGACGACGCCGGGGTCGAGCCCGTTGCGCGCGACCGCGTCGGTCATCGAGACAGTGGCGTCGGTGCCGTCGAGGATCTGCTGGATCGGCTTGCGCAGCGGCTCGGGCGCGGTGTCGCCGGTCCGGATCAGCAGCGCGTTGCCCTCGGTCATGCCCAGCGTGGGGACCCAGGTGTCGTTCACGACCGCGTCGACCAGCCAGGACTGCTGGGTGTAGGCGCCGACGTGCACCCGTGGTGCGTCGCGAGTGCTGCCGAGCGCGAGGAAGCCGGTGTCGTCGACCGGCAGCCGGCGCACGGTCGCCTTCGGGATCGCCAGCTCGCCCGCGGCGACGCGCTGCCAGGCCTCGTCGAGCTGGGCGTCGGCGGCGTCGGTGATCCAGTTCCGGTACGTCCCCGGGTCGACGGCCGCCACGCTGAGCGACCGGTTCTCGACCGGGATCTGCACCAGCGAGATCTGCTCGATGTCCTGCACGCCGCGCAGCTCGCGGATCTCGTCGACCTTCTCCTGCGGGATGGTCTCGGCCCCGTTGACGACGATGTCGGCCGGCGCGATCTGGCCGGTACGGCGCCCGGGCGGGTCGACCGCGTGCGCGGGATCGAGCGTGGGCCCGGACGCGGGACTCGGGGTCGGGGCCGCGGCAGTGGTCGAGGCGCTCGGCTCGGGGTCGCCGGCCTGCGAGGAGCCCGAGCACGCCGCCGTCGCGGCGATCGCCAGTGCCAGCGTCGTCGCTGTGAGTGCGCGCCCCAGTCGCATCCGTGCCCTCCCCGCGTCCAGGGTACGTCTACCCCCGCGGGCGCTCGGCAACCCCGAGTCGTGCCAGCATGACTCCGTGTCCTTCCTGGTGATCCTCTCGTGCCCCGACCGACCCGGCATCGTCCATGCGGTGTCCGGGTTCCTCGCCGAGCGCGGCGGCAACATCCTCGAGAGCCAGCAGTTCGGCGACCGGCTCAGCGGCCGCTTCTTCATGCGCATCGACGTCGACGTCCCGGCACCGGCCACCCCCGAGGGACTGCGCGCGGACTTCGCGGGGATCGCCCAGGAGTTCGACATGCACGTGGAGGTCCACGACGCGAGCGCGCCGTACCGGACGCTGATCCTGGTGTCGAAGCACCTGCACTGCCTCAACGACCTGCTGTTCCGCACCAGCACCGGCTCGCTGCCGATCGAGATCCCGGCGGTCGTCTCCAACCACCCCGACGCCGGCGCGATGGCGGCGTCGTACGGCGTCGCGTTCCACCACGTCCCGGTCACCCCGGACACCAAGCCGGAGGCCGAGGCCCGGCTGCTCGAGCTGGTGCGCGAGCTCGACATCGACCTGGTCGTGCTCGCGCGCTACATGCAGGTGCTCTCGGACCCGCTGTGCCGCGAGCTGTCCGGCCGCGCGATCAACATCCACCACTCGTTCCTGCCGAGCTTCAAGGGCGCCAAGCCCTACCACCAGGCGTTCGACCGCGGCGTGAAGATCGTCGGCGCGACCGCGCACTACGTGACCGGGGACCTCGACGAGGGGCCGATCATCGAGCAGGACGTGATGCGCATCGACCACGGCTACGACCAGGACGCGATGGTCGGGGCCGGCCGGGACGTCGAGGCGCAGGTGCTCTCCCGCGCCGTGCGCTGGCACGCGCAGTCGCGGGTGCTGCTCAACGGCCACCGCACGGTCGTCTTCCGCTGATGCGCCTCGCGGCCGGCCTCGCGGTGCTCCTGCTCGCGGGCTGCGGCTCCGAGACGGCGATCGAGGCCGACCCCGCGGGGGCGCCGTACGACGGCCCGATGGTGGTCGAGCTCGACCACCGCGACCGGGCGTCCGCGCTGGAGGCGTCCGGCGCTGCGGGTCTCGCGCTCGAGTGCGCCGGTGACCCGCGCCGCGGGGGAGGCGGTGCCTACGAGGACGGCCTCGAGACAGTCCAGGACTCGCCGCAGGAGGCGCTCGGGAACTGGCGCGAGCAGGAGCGGGCAGCGGTGCCCGAGGACGGCTACCGGGTGGAGCGCGTCGAGGACGGGCGGGTGCTGTTGTCGTACGACGTCGGCGAGGAGACCAAGGCGGCGGTGGTCGTCCACGACGACGTCACCGACTTCGACGGCGACACCGGTTGGGGCGTGGAGGCCTGGGCGACGTGCGACCCGGCCGAGCTGGGCGTCGAGGTCGCCGAGGAGCTCGGCTTCGAGGTCTGGCAGGACGACGGCGGCGCTCCGGTGCCGACGACGGAGGTCGTCTCCTACGCCGGTCCCGAGCACTGCGACTGGCAGGACCTGACGTTCCTGCGGATCGGCTTCGCCACGGACGTCGACCGGCGGTTCGACCAGTACGTCAGTGGCGACCTGGGGTTCGGGATGTCGACCGACCCGGACCCCTCCGCGACGTTGCCCGGCGACGCCGTCGACACCGGGTGGAGCCGCGAGGGTCAGGAGCTCTGGCTCGGCGACGAGCCCCGCGCGGCGTACCTCGTGGACAGCGACGACCCGCGCCAGGTCGAGCGCTGGCCGGCCCTGGACGAGCCGGCCGGCTGCATGTGAGCGTCAGGCCGACCAGAGGACGTACTCGGCGGCCAGGTCCGCGGGCAGGTGCACGCCCCAGAGCTCGGGTCGGCGCTGGAGCAGCTCGGCCAGCTCCTTGGCGCGGTGGGCCTCACGGCGCTGCCGCAGCTGGGCGAGGTCGTCGGTGTGGTCGCCAGTGCTCATCTCGGGTCCCCGGATCGTGGTCGTCGTTCGAGGTCGAGCACCCACCACACGCCGGCGTAGGCGGCCAGCGCCGCCAGCAGCTGCCCGTAGCTCTCGGTGAGCGCGAGCAGGCCGACCACGCCGGCGCCGGTGACCAGCAGGGCCACGTCGAGCGCATGCAACCTCTCCATAGATAAACTCTAGCGTCTTACTCTACTTAACGTCGAGCGCCGTACGGTGGAGCGATGAGCGCGTCGTATCCGACCGTCCTACAGACCGTCCTCGACTGCCGCGAACCCCGGCTGCTCGGCGACTTCTACCGCGACCTGCTGGGCTGGACCTACCGGCCGGGCGACGAGACGCCCAGCGAGGGCGAGGACTGGCTGGTGCTGCGCGCGCCGGCCGGCGTCCACGGACTCGCGTTCCAGCTCAACGCGGAGTACGTGCCGCCGGCGTGGACCCCCGGCCCGGACCGCCGGGGCGACCAGCAGATGATGCTGCACCTGGACATGGGCGTCCCCGACCCCGACTCCCTGGAGCAGCAGCGGCTGCGCGTCCTCGAGCTCGGCGGCGCGGTGCTCTTCGACCGCAGCGACGACGCCGACGAGCCGCTCTACGTGTTCGCCGACCCGGCCGGCCACCCGTTCTGCATCTTCGTGGCGACGGTGTGAAGACTCGGTAACGACCGCGAAACAGGCGCTCTCTACCCTCCAGCCTGTGGAGGGAACGATCACGGCCCACGACCCGCGGGCGGCCGACGTGTGCGCACTGCTGGAGACGCACCTGGAGCTGATGAACCGGCTCAGCCCACCGGAGGAGGTGCACGCCCTCGACGTCGACGCCCTCGCTCATCCGTCGGTGACGTTCGTCGGGTACCGCGCCGGCGGCGAGCTGATCGGCGTCGGTGCGCTGAAGGACCTCGGCGACGGGCACGGCGAGCTCAAGTCCATGCACACCGCGGCAGCCGCGCGCGGGCGCGGTGTCGGGTCGGCGATCGTCGACCACCTGGTCGACCTGGCGATCGCCCGCGGGATGACCCGGCTCAGCCTCGAGACCGGGACGCCCGACGGGTTCGCCGCCGCCCGGGCGCTCTACGCACGCCGCGGCTTCGCCGAGTGCGGGCCGTTCGGCGACTACGTGCTCAGCCCGTGGAGCACGTTCATGACACGCTCCCTGGCATGACCGAGCTCAACCGCCTCGCCGAGTACGGCGTGACCGACCGGGCCGCGCTCGACGCGCTGCTCGACTCCCAGTGGGCGGGGGTGCTGTCCACGGTCGCGGACGGCCTGCCGCTCGCCGTCCCCATGCTCTACGCGCGCGACGGCGACCGGGTGCTCCTGCACGGCTCCACCGGCGCGGGCGCCCTGCGCACCGTGGGAGCCGGGGCGCCGGCGGTGCTGACGGTGTTCGCGATCGACGCGCTGGCGGTGGCGCCGACGACGTTCGAGTCCTCGGTGAACTACCGGTCCGCGACGATCCGCGGAGCGCTGACCCGCGTGGACGACAGCGCGCTCGACGTGTTCTCCGAGGCGATCCTGCCCGGACGTACGGCGGAGGTGCGCCCCTCGTCCCGCAAGGAGCTCGCCGCCTCGATGGCGCTGGCACTCCCGATCGAGCCGGACAGCTGGCTGCTCAAGATCAGCGGCGGCTGGCCGGCGACGCCCGAGGAGGCCGGCGCCGACCCGGACGTGTGGAGCGGGCTGGTGCCGGTGCGCACCGTGCTGGACCCCCCGCAGCCGGCGCCGTGGGCGGAGCACCTGCCGGTGCCGCCGTCGGTGCTGCGCCTGGCCCGTTGACCGTCGAGTGACGTGAGATGGCCCAGAATCCGGCCGGAACACGGCCGATCCGCGTCACTCGACGGTCGAGGACAGCCGCTCCGGGTTCCTGATCGCGACCCACGACAGCAGCCCGCCGAGCGCGAGCAGCACGGCGCACACCACGGTCGCGGTGACGTACGCCGCGTCGAAGGCGGCCGGGTCGGTGTACTCCTCCCCGGCGAGACCGACCGCGACCGGCAGCGCCGCGACCGCGAGCAGTGAGCCGGCCCGCGCGACCGCGTTGTTGACCCCGCTGGCGATGCCCGCGTGCTCGTCCGCGGCGGAGGACAGCACGGTCGCTGTCAGCGGCGCGACCATCAGCGCGAGGCCGAGGCCGAAGACGGTGAGGCCCGGGAACACGTCGGTCCAGTAGCTCACGTCCGGCCCGACGCGGAGCAGCAGCAGGGCGCCGGCGGCCATCACCAGGGGCCCGACGGTCATCGGGATCCGCGGCCCGATCCGGGTGCCGAGCTCGCCGCCCTTCGAGGCCAGCAGCAGCATGCAGACCGTGATCGGCAGGGTCGCGATGCCGGCCTCGAGGGCGCCGTACCCGCTCACCGTCTGCAGCTGCAGCACGAGGAAGAACAGCACCGCACCGAGAGCGGCGTACACGACGAACGTCATCGCGTTGGCCGCGCTGAAGTTCCGGTTCGCGAAGATCCCGAGCGGGAGCATCGGGTGGTCGCTGCGCCGCTCGTCGACGACGTAGCCGACGACCGCCAGCACCATGACGACCAGCGCCCACGGCACGACCGGGCTGCCCCACTCGATGAGCGCGTACGTCAGCCCACCGAGCGCGAGCACCGCGAGCAGCGCGCCGACGACGTCGATCTCGCGGTGCGCGTTCGGGTCGCGGGTCTCGGGCACCGCTCGCTGCGCGATCAGGACGGTGGCCACCGCCAGCGGCAGGTTGATGAGGAAGATCCAGCGCCAGTCGGCGTACTGCACCAGCGCACCGCCGACGAACGGGCCGATCGCGGCCGCGATGCTGCCGAGTCCGGACCACGCGCCGATCGCCTTCGCCCGGTCGTCGGGCACGAAGGCGCCCTGGATCATCGCGAGGCTGCCCGGCGTGAGCAGCGCGGCGCCGACGCCCTGGAGCACCCGCGCGGCGATCAGCACCTCGGCGGTCGGGGCGATCCCGCACAGGAGGGAGGCGAGCGCGAACCAGACCGTGCCGACCACGAAGATCCGGCGCCGGCCGAACCGGTCGCCGAGCGAGCCGCCGAGCAGGATGAAGCTGCTCAGCGCCAGCAGGTAGCCGTTGCTGATCCACTGCAGCTGCGCCAGCGACGCGTCGAGGTCCGCGCCGATGGTGTGGAGGGCGACGTTCACGACCGTGCCGTCGAGCATCGTCATGCCGGAGCCGAGCACGGCCGCCAGCACCACGCCCCGGCCGGCCGCCGTCCCGAGGCGCACGCCTGCCCATCCAGCCGACTCGCTCACTCCGAAGAGCCTAGGAGACTCGGGGGAAACCCCGATGAAGGCTCCACGCTCCCCACTCTAGGATTCAGCAATGGCCCAGGCGTCCCAGACCGCTGCGCGGCTTGCCGACCACGTCGACCGCCTCGGTCTCGAGCACCCGCCGATCGACCTCGCGAGCGTCGACTACTCGGTACGCCGCCCCGCGGAGCTCAACCGCCGCTACGGCCACGTCCTCGACTACATGGCTCGTGTCGAGCTCGAGGTCGACCGCAACGTCCTCGAGCTCACCACGCTGCTGCCCGACCCGCCCGAGATCGACCGGCGCTTCTACGCCGAGGTGTGGCAGCCGCAGGAGACCAGGCACGGGCTGATCCTCGACGAGCTCCAGGTCCACCTCGGCCGCCCGCCGGCCCAGACCGACCTCACCTCGATCGGCCTCAAGCTGCGGGTCCTCGGCGCGCTCGCGCACCTGCCGGCGTTCCAGGACGTCTGCCGGATGCTCTACTACCTCACCGGCATGGCCACCGAGCGCTCCGCGGTCCTCGCCTACAACCTGCTCCACACCGGTGTCGCCGAGCTCGGCGAGCGCGCGATCGCGCAGACCGTGATCGCGCCGATCAAGCGCCAGGAGCCCGGCCACTACGCGTTCTACCAGCTCTCCGCCCGCGGGCTGTGGTCGGAGCTGGCGTCCTGGCAGCGCTGGATGGTGCGCCGGATGCGCAGCTTCTCGTTCGCCCCGGTCGGCGCCAACAACGACCGGCAGAAGGCCGACTTCGGCGACCTGCTCGCCAGCCTCGGCATCGACCGCGAGGCCGAGGAGTTCTCGACCCAGATCGCGCGCGTCGAGCGCGAGCTGCTCTGGGCCCACCGCAGCGGCCTGCCGGTGCCGGCGTACGTCGTCAAGGCGTTCCGCGAGGCCGTGGAGCTCGCCGAGCTCCGCCGCGCGGCCTGACCCCCTACGGGCGCAGGGCGCGCCCGGCCAGCCAGGCGATCCCGTCGGCGGCCTCCGCCGGCGGTCCCGAGGGCTGCATCACGTGGCTGAGCACGACCCGCACGACGACGTCGATGGCGACCTCGAGCCGGTCGGCCTGGAGGCCGGTCCGGTACGGCGCCACCCGCTCGGCCACCACCACCTTGGCGGCGGCGAGGAGCGGCTCGGCGTGGGTGGTGAGCAGCGGCAGCAGCTCGGTGTCGGCGCCGTGGGTCGCGGACACCACGGCGTGCAGCAGCTTGTTGTCCTGCGCGAGCTCGAGCACGCCGTACGTCGCCGCACGGATCGCCTCGACGAGGTCCTGGGAGTGCTCGTCGAACGCGGACTCCACCACCGCGAGGAACCGGGCGAGCTCCCGCAGGATCATCGCCTCGGCCAGACCCTCCTTGGAGCCGACCTCGTTGTAGACGGTCTGCCGGCTGACGCCGACCCGGTCCGCGATCGCGGCCATGGTGACCGCGGACCAGCCGGACTCCGTGGTCAGCGCGACCGCGGCCTCGACGATGCGATCACGCGTCGGTGAGACCATGCACCGATTCTAGGGAGCGGAAGTCGACCTTCTCGCAGACCCCGCAGTCCGGGCAGCACCAGTCGTCCGGCACCTCCGACCACGCGGTCCCGGCGGCGAAGCCCTCGAGCTCGTTGCCCTCCTCGACGCGGTAGGTGTACCCGCAGCCGGGGCAGCGCGCGGCGAGCACGTCGTCGCCGGCCGGGGCGCCGGACGGAAGCTGGGCGACCTCCTCGACCACCGCGCGGGGCGGCGGGTACGTGGCGAGGATCTTGTCGCGCTTGCGCGGGGAGAGGTTCGCGCGCGACAGGTCACCGTCGAAGTGGGCGAGCACCCGCGGGTCCATCACGCGGCGCCAGACCGCGGGGACGATCGCGAGCACGATCATCCCGGCGTACCCGGTCGGCAGCACCGGCGACTCCTCGAAGTCGCGCAGGGACTGGTAGCGCCGGGTCGGGTTCGCGTGGTGGTCGCTGTGGCGCTGCAGGTGGTAGAGCAGCACGTTCGTGGCGATGTTGTTGGAGTTCCAGGAGTGCGTGGGGTCGACCCGCTCGTAGCGCTGGCGGTCGCCGACGCCGACCTTCTGGCGCAACATGCCGTAGTGCTCCATGTAGTTGACGACCTCGAGCAGCGAGAAGCCCACGACGGCCTGGATCAGGAGGTACGGCAAGATCTCGACGCCCAGCCAGGCGACCAGGCCGCCCCACAGGACCGCCGACATCAGCCAGGCGTTGAGGACGTCGTTGCCGAGCCGGAACGGGTGCTGCTGGCGGCGGGCGTAGCGGCGCTTCTCGATCCGCCAGGCCGAGCGCAGCGAGCCGATCACCGTGCGCGGCCAGAACTGGTAGAAGTTCTCGCCGACCCGCGAGGACGCCGGGTCCTCCGGGGTGGCCACGCGCACGTGGTGGCCCCGGTTGTGCTCGATGTAGAAGTGCCCGTAGAAGCTCTGGGCGAGCGCGATCTTCGACAGCCAGCGCTCGTTGGCCTCGCGCTTGTGGCCGAGCTCGTGGGCGGTGTTGATGCCGATGCCGCCGATGCAGCCGATGGAGACCGCCAGTCCGACCTTCGCGGCGGTCGACAGCTCGGCGCCGCCGCCGATCAGCCACATGGCGCCCACGAAGCCGGCGTACTGGATCGGCAGGAAGAGATAGGTGATCCAGCGGTAGTAGCGGTCCTGCTCGAGGGCCTCGATCACGTCGTCGGGCGGGTTCGAGCGGTCCAGGCCGGCGACCAGGTCGATCGCCGGGACGACCACGAGGATCACGATCGGGCCGATCCAGAACCAAACCCCCCAGCCGGTGGCGGCCCAGAGGCCGTAGCCGATGAACGCCAGCGACGGGACCACCAGCCCGATCAGCCAGAGGTAGCGCTTGCGGTCCTTCCAGGCGTCGGTCGAGCCGGTCGGGACGGTGCTGTTCGCGATGGCGGACATGGCGGGTGGCCTCCTGCGGCATGACGGCGGTCAGTCCGGTGCGGTTTACAGCACCCTAGAAAATGTCAACGTCTTTGACAAGAGGGTCCTGTTTGTAAACCTCACGGAGAGGTCTAGACATGCTCCACGGGTGGCGGGGTGGCTCGCCTAGCGTGAGCCGCGAGGATCGGGGACGTGCTCGGTCTCGGGAGCGCGTTCACGGGGGTCGTCATGCGCAGGTTGGCCACGCGGTCCACGGTCGGTGCCGTGGTCGGTGCGGTGGTCACCGCCGCCGGCCTGACCGTCACGTCCTCCCCGGCGGTCATGGCCACCCCCGACGACCGGAGGCCGCAGGCCCGTGCCGACCGGCTCCGGGTCCTGGAGGACCGGGTGCTGCGGCTCCCCGCGCCCGGCGTGCTCGCGAACGACTCCGGGTCCGGACGGCTGCGGGCCGTGCTCGCCGCCGCGCCGGCTCGGGCACGGGTCGAGGTCCGCCCGAACGGCGCCGTCCGCGTGGTCCCGGCGACCGACGTGAACGGTCTCCTGCGGTTCGCCTACCGTGCCGTCGACGCCGAGGGCCGCAGCGACCGCGCGGTCGGCCGGGTCCGCGTCGTCCCGGTCAACGACGCGCCCGTCTTCGTCCCCGGTCCCGACCAGGTGGTCGGTCCCGACGCCGGTCGGCAGGTCGTCCCGGGCTGGGCCACGGGCATCGACGCCGGCGCGCCCAACGAGCAGGCGCAGCGCCTCGCCTTCCGCATCGACGACGTGTCCGACCCCGCGCTCTTCGCGGACGACGGCCTCCCGACGGTGTCGCCGAAGGGTCTGCTCTCCTACACGCCCGCACCGGGGGCGAACGGCTCGGCGACCGTGACGGTGACCCTCACCGACGACGGCGGAGTGGCGTCCGGCGGCGCGGACCGCAGCACCGCGACCCAGCTGCGCATCACCATCTCCCCCCGGTCCGTCCCGCCCGCCGTGACGGCCGGTCCCGGCACGACCTCCTACTTCGCCGGCAGCGCGCCGGTGCCGCTGGCGCCCGGGCTCGAGCTGGTGGACGACGACTCCGACATCGCGGGTGCCACGGTGGCGCTGGTGGGCGGCGGAGTCGACGGGGTACGACTCGCCGGTCCGTCCGGCGACGGCATCACGGCGTCGTACGACGCCGCGTCGGGCATCCTCACGCTCAGCGGCAAGGCGGACGCCGCCACCTACCAGCGCGCGCTGCGCACGGTCACGTTCGCGACGGGTCCGGGTGCCTCCCGCGGCCCGCGGCCCGTCACGATCGAGGTCGAGGACGCCGACGGGCTGACCGGGCGCGCCACGCGCGACGTCCAGGTCGTGCGGGACGACCCGAGCACGACGACGGCCGACGTGGCGACCGCGGCCGAGGACACCACCGCCTCCGGCAACGTGCTCGCCAACGACATCGACCCCGACGACACCCTGACCGTCACCGGCCACACCCAGCCCGCCCGAGGCACCCTGACCATCGAGCCCGACGGCGACTTCACCTACACCCCCGAACCCGACTGGAACGGCACCGTCCCGACCGTCACCTACACCACCGGCACCGGCGCCACCGGCACCCTCGACATCACGATCACGCCGGTCAACGACGCGCCCGTCGCGGCTGGCGACAGCCGCATTCTCGACGAGGACGGCGCGGCGACCATCGACGTGCTCGCCAACGACACGGACGCCGACGGCGACCCCCTGTCCGCGGTCCCGGTCACCGGTCCGGTGCACGGCACCGTGGTCGTCGACGCGAACGGCACCCTGACCTATACGCCGGACGCGAACTTCCACGGCACCGACAGCTTCACCTACCAGGCCGACGACGGCGACCTGACGTCGGGCAGTGCCACGGTCACCCTCACCGTCGAGCCGGTCGAGGACGTACCCGTCGCCCACGACGACAGCTACCGCACTCCTCCGGACACCGCCGCGACCGGTGACGTGCTCGCCAACGACGTCGACGGCGACGGCGACGGCCTGTTCGCGGTGCTGGTGACCGGCGCCATGCACGGCACCGTCGCCCTGCACGCCTCCGGGAGCTTCACCTACATGCCGATCGCGGGCTACCGCGGGACCGACTCATTCACCTACGCCGCCTCGGACGGTCACGCCTCGGGCAACACGGCGACGGTCACCGTCGTCGTCGACGACCCCACGATCACGGTCGCCGACACCTCCACGGTCGCCGAGGACACCCAGGCGAGCGGCAACGTGCTGGCCAACGACGTCGACCCCGACGACACCCTCACCGTCACCAGCCACACCGACCCCGGCACCGGGAC
>NZ_BAABFQ010000005.1:0-603113 GCF_039541135.1 Nocardioides caricicola
CATTACAAACTAATTCGTCGACTATGACACACTGTTGAGTTCTCAAGAATCAGACGCACACCGTGATCCGGGCTTTTCGGCCCTTTTCTGCGGCGACTGGTCAAACTTAGCGGATTCCATTTCCCGGTGCAAACCCGGGGCTTTTCGTCCGGTTCTCGGCACGACAAAAGTTCCGCCGATTTCTGTGGCCGCTGTTGCGCACACACATGGATCGGGGAGATGACGTGCCGAGAGGTGGTCTGCCTGGGGCCGGTGGCCCGACCTCGCGGTCTTGCCTCCCGCCGCTCCCTGGCGACTCGGAGAACATTATGGGACTGGGGCGCAGAGTTCAAATCGACTAAACGTGACCCCGGCCACAACAGCGTTTGCGCAGGTCAGAGGCGGTTTGCCTGCGACACGGCGGTGAGCCCACGCGTGTCGGCGGCGGTCCGGCACCCGGCCAGCCGCAGCGCCTCGACGGTCTGGGCGAGCAGCGCGCCGTGCCAGCGCGTCACGCCCGGGGCGCCGTCCACGAGCGCGAGCAAGGGTGACCGGCCGAAGAAGACGGCGTCGGCGCCGAGCGCCAGCGCGGCCAGGACGTCGAGACCCGAGCGCACTCCCCCGTCGACGTACACCTGAGCCCGGTCGCCGACGGCGGCGGCGACCGACGGCAGGCACGACGCCGTGCTCGCGGCGCGGTCGAGCTGGCGGCCGCCGTGGTTCGAGACCCACACCGCGGCCGCGCCGGCCTGCACCGCGCGCAGGGCGTCCTCCGAGCGGAGCACCCCCTTCACCACCACCGGCAGGCCGGTGCGGTCGGCGAGCCAGCCGATGTCGTGCGGGCCGAGGTCGAGCGCCTTCTCGGCGCCGGGCTGGGCGTCGTACCCGGGATCGAAGTTCACACGGAGCAGCGCGGGGTCGACGGTGTCCCACACGACGTCGGTGCCGGGGGTGGCGTACTTCGTGCCGACGACGGGGGTGTCGACGGTGAGGACGACGGCGCCCGCACCGGCCGCGACAGCGCGCTCCAGCAGGGGCTCGGCCAGGGTGCGGTCCGCGGGGAGGTAGACCTGCAGCCACCAGTGGGCGCCGGTCTCGGCGATCTCCGAGAAGGGCGTGCCCGCGTTGCTCGAGACGACCATGACGGTGCCGGCATCCGCAACCGCCCGGGCCATGGCCACCTCGCCGTCGGGATGGACCGCGCGCTGCAGGGTGGTGGGCGCGATGCCCCAGGGGACCTCGACGGTGCGGCCGAGGAGGTCCAGCGAGAGGTCGACGTGGGTGACGTCGTGCAGGACGCGAGGCCGGAACCGGACCGAGCGCCAGGCGGCCGTCGCCTCGCCGGTGCTCACCGAGTCACGCGCACCCTGGACGAGGTACTCGAGGACCGGGGCGGGCAGGACGCCGCGCGCCCGCTCCTCGAGGGAGTCCAGCCAGCGTGCGTCGGCCCCGCTCATCGAGTCAGCGGACCTCGACGCCCGCGAAGTTCTTCTTGCCGCGGCGCAGCACGAGCCAGGAGCCACCGATCAGGTCATCCTCGGTGGGCACCTGCTCGGGGTCCTCGACCCGCACGTTGTTGAGGTAGGCGCCGCCTTCGGCGACCGTGCGCCGCGCCTCGCCCTTGCTCTTCGCCAGGCCGGTCGCGACCAGGAGGTCGACGACGCTCGGGAGGTCCTCGTCGCCGTCGACGACGGTCGAGCCGGCCTCGCGCAGCGCGGCGCCGAGCGTCGCGGTGCTCAGCCCGGTCAGGTCGCCGCCGCCGAACAGGGCCGCGGAGGCCTCCTTGATGCGCTCGGTCTCCTCCGCGCCGTGCACGAGCGTGGTCACCTGCTCGGCGAGGGCACGCTGGCCAGCCCGGAGGAACGGTTTCTCGGCGTGCTGCGCCTCGAGCTCCTCGATCTCCTCGCGGCTGAGGAACGTGAAGATGCGCAGCAGCTCGCCGACCTTCTCGTCCTCGACGTTCAGCCAGAACTGGAAGAAGGCGTACGGCGACATCATCTCGGGGTCGAGCCACAAGGCCCCTCCCTCGGTCTTGCCGTACTTGGTGCCGTCGGTCTTGGTGACCAGCGGGGTGGCGAACGCGTGCGCCTTGCCGCCGTCCGAGCGCCGGATCAGCTCGACGCCGCCGGTGAGGTTGCCCCACTGGTCGGAGCCGCCGAACTGCAGCGTGACGCCGTGGTCGCGGTAGAGGTTGAGGAAGTCCATCGACTGCAGCAGCACGTAGCTGAACTCGGTGTAGCTGATGCCGGCCTCGAGGCGGCTCTTCACCACGTCGCGCGCGAGCATCCGGTTGACCGGGAAGTGCTTGCCGATGTCGCGCAGGAAGTCGATCGTCGACAGGCTGGCGGTCCAGTCGTAGTTGTTGACCATGGTCGCGGCGTTCTCGCCCTCGAAGGACAGGAACGGCTCGATCTGGCGGCGTACCCGCTCGACCCAGTCCTTGACGGTGTCGAGGGTGTTGAGGCTGCGCTCCCCCGAGTCCTTCGGGTCACCGATCATGCCGGTCGCGCCACCCACCAGGGCGTACGGCGTGTGGCCGGCGTTCTGCAGCCGCTTGGCCGTGAGGATCTGGACCAGGTTGCCCATGTGCAGGCTGGGCGCGGTCGGGTCGAAGCCCACATAGAACCGGACGCTCCCCCCAGCCAGCGCCTCGCGCAGCGCGTCGAGGTCCGTCGAGTGCGCGATGAGGCCGCGCCACTCGAGGTCGTCGAGGAGGGTGGGGTCGACGGTCACGTTGTGCCTTTCGGGTACGGATGAGCGAGACCAAGCCTGCCATGGTGGTCACGGACTAGGCGCAGCGGATTGTGGGAAGAGACGAGAAGTGATCGGAGAGAGGTACACGCTCGACCGGGAGATCGGGCGTGGCGGGATGGGAGCCGTCTGGCTCGGCCACGACCAGGTGCTCGGTCGCGAGGTCGCGCTCAAGCAGGTCGGCATGACGCCGGGCGCCAGCACTCCCGACCTCGAGCGCGCCGAGCGGGAGGCCCGGCTCGCCGCCCGCCTCAACCATCCCCACGTGGTGGCGGTCTACGACCTGGTCACCGAGGGGACCGAGCAGTGGCTCGTCATGGAGTACGTCGAGGGCAGCACGCTGGCCGGGCTCGTGCGGGACCGCGGCCCGCTGGCGCCGGACCGGGCGTCGGCGATCCTGCTGCAGGTCGCCGACGCTCTCGCGGCCGCCCATGCGGCCGGGATCGTGCACCGTGACGTGAAGCCGTCGAACATCCTGGTCAGTCCTGCGGGGCAGGTGAAGCTGTCCGACTTCGGGATCGCCCGCGCGGAGGCGGACGCGTCACTGACCCAGACCGGGCTGGTGACCGGATCTCCGGCGTACCTCTCCCCCGAGGTCGCGTCGGGCCAGTTCGCGACCGACGCCAGCGACGTCTGGTCGCTCGGCGCCACCCTGTTCCACGCGCTGTCCGGCCACCCGCCGTACGAGGTCGGTGGGAACGTGCTCGGCGCGATGTACCGGATCGTGCACGAGGAGCCGCCGCGGCTGAGCACCGCCGGCTGGCTGGCGCCGCTGCTGGACGCGACGATGTGTCGGGAGCCGGAGGGGCGCTGGTCGATGGCGCAGGTCCGGGACTTCCTCGCGACCGGGCCGGTCGCGCCGGAACCGCGACCGGACCCGGAGCCGACCGAGCTGCTGGCGCCGGTCGCACCCGTCGCCGCGGATCCCGTCGGGCCGGTCGCACCGGTCGCACCGGCGGACCCGGCGGGGCCGGACCAGCCGCGCCGTGCGCTGCCGGTCGTCCTGGTCGTCGGCGCCGTGGTCCTCGTCGCCCTTCTCGGCTGGCTCGCGTACGACATCGGGCGGGGTGACGACGGCGAGCCGGCGGCCGACCCCCGGAACTCGCCGAGCCAGGACCGGTCGCCGTCCGGCCCCTCCACCTCGGCCTCGTCGGAGCCGGCCCCGGAGGTCACGGCGGCCGGCATGGAGCAGTTCATCCGCGACTACCTCGCGATGGTGACCTCGGACACCAGGGCGGCCTTCGAGGAGCTGACGCCGGAGTTCCAGGCGGCGAGCGGCAACTACGGCGGCTACCAGGGCTTCTGGCGGACCATCAAAAACGCTCAGGTTTTGTCCGTAAATGCCGATCCGGACACCAGGCAAGTCACGTACACCGTGGAGTACGTGCGCGACGACGGATCCTCCACGACCGACGAGGTCACGCTCCAGCTCGAGGGCACCGACGGGGCGTACCTCATCTCCGACGAGGCCTGACGGCCGGGCAAATTATCGTGGGGGCGGGAGGGTTGTTCCATGGAGCTGGCTGCTCTGTACCGGGACATCGTCGAGAAGTCCCCGGACGCGATGTGGGTCTACGACCACGACGGTCGCACCATCTACGCCAACCCCGCCCTGCGCCGCCTCTTCGGGGTCGACGACGAGGAGGAGATGAAGCACCTCACGGTCTTCGACTCCCTCGACGACGCCGGCAAGGTCCACTTCGCCGCGCACCTCGCCGACCTGCGGGAGGGCCGGATCAACGAGGGCGACGTCGAGACCCAGTTCGTGCGCCGCGACGGCTCGATCGTGTGGGTGCTCATCAGCGAGAGCGAGCTGCGCGGTCCGGACGGTGAGTTCATCGGCATCCTCAACCGGCTCAGCGACTACAGCGACCGGAGGGCCAACCTCGACAACCTGACCAGCGCCCGGCGCCGGCTCGACGAGGCGCAGCGGATCGCGCGCATCGGCAGCTGGGAGTGGGAGCTCGACCTCGACCGGATCTGGGGATCCAAGGGGCTGATGGCGCTCTACGGGCTCGGCCCGGAGTCGTTCCCGGTGACGTACGGCGAGTTCCTGGAGCTCGTGCACGAGGACGACCGCTCGACGATCGACACGGTCGTGCGCGAGGCGATCGCCGGCGCGCGCGAGTTCAAGGTGGCGGGCCGGATCCTGACCACGAGCGGCACCTGGGTCTGGACCCGGATCCGCGGGGAGTGCCAGACCGACGAGACCGGGCGGGTCGTGAGCCTGTCCGGGACCCACCAGGACATCACCGAGACGAAGCTCGCGGACCTCGCCCTCGAGGACCAGGTCCGGCAGAACGCGCTGCTGCAGGCGATCGCCAGCGCGGCGAACGAGGCGACCACCCTGAAGGAGGTGTTGAGCGCCGCCCGCGACCTCGCGCTGGTCCACGACGACTGGAGGCGTGCGCGCGGCTTCGTGCCGAACGACTCGCACGACGGCGTCGTGGCCCTCTACACGACCGAGACCGACCGGGCCGAGGACCTGGAGACGCCGGAGGAGACCGCGCGGGAGCACGCGCTCGCCGAACACGCCTACCGCACCGGTGACCTGGTCTGGGACGACGACAAGCTCACGATCGCGTTCCCGGTCACCTACGCCGGCCGGATCTACGGGGTCTGCACGATCACCTCCGCTCCCCCGCTGTACCGCTACGAGCTGATCGAGACGATGGTGCGCCAGGTCGCCGTCCAGCTCGGCCGGGTCGCCGAGCGCGAACAGGCGCAGCGCGAGCTCGCGGACGCCCGCGACGGAGCGATGGAGGCGTCGCGGCAGAAGTCGGAGTTCCTCGCGACCATGAGCCACGAGATCCGCACGCCGCTCAACGGCGTGATCGGCCTCAACGACCTGCTCCTGCGCAGCGACCTCGACCCCGACCAGTACCGCCTCGCCTCCGGGGTGCAGGTCGCCAGCCGCGCCCTGCTGAGCCTCATCAACGACGTCCTCGACTTCTCCAAGATCGAGGCCGGGAAGCTCGAGCTGGAGCGGCTGGACTTCGAGATTCGGCCGGTGTTCGACCAGGTCGCGAGCGTGCTCGCCGAGGCCGCCCGCGCCAAGGACATCGAGCTGATCGTCTCCTGCCACCCCGACGTGCCCGAGATGCTCGCCGGGGACCCGACGCGACTGGCCCAGGTGATCACCAACCTCGGCTCGAACGCCGTGAAGTTCACCCCGGAGGGCGAGGTCTTCATCCGCGCCACGGCCGACCGGGTCGAGGACGGCCGCACCCGCCTGCACGTGAGCGTCGCCGACACCGGCGTGGGCGTGCCCGAGGTCGACGTCGACCTGCTGTTCCAGGCGTTCACCCAGGCCGATGCCTCGACGACGCGCAAGTACGGCGGCACCGGCCTCGGGCTGGCGATCTGCCGTGAGATCGTCGAGGCCCTCGGCGGCGAGATCGGCCTCGAGCCGAACCCCGCCGGCGGCAGCGTCTTCTGGTTCACCGCCTGCTTCGACGCGCCGTCCGGGGTGGCCACCGACCCGGACGACGAGCACGCCCGTCAGCATCTCGCCGGGCGTCGACTGCTCGTGGTCGACGACAACGAGCACAACCGCCTGACCTTGCAGGAGCAGCTGGCGTGGTGGGGCGTGCGCTCGGAGGCGGTCGCGAGCGCCGACGCGGCCGAGGGCGCCCTGCTCGCCGCGACCGCCGCCGGCGACCCGTTCGACGCCGTCCTGCTCGACATGTCCATGCCCTACCGAGACGGCCTCCAACTCGCGCGGACGTTGCACGCGCAGCCGGCGTACGACGGCCTGACCCTGGTGATGCTGACCTCGGCGACCGTGCCCGACGCCGAGACCCTCCGCGCGGCGGGCGTCGCCGCGTGCGTCACGAAGCCGGTGCTCTCCGGCGACCTGCGCGGCGTGCTCCTGCGCCACGTCGCCGGGGTCGAGCCGCGCGCGGCGGTGCGGCCGGCGGCCGCGGAGCCCGACGTGGCCGGGCGGGTGCTGGTCGTCGAGGACAACCCGGTCAACCAGCTGGTCGCGGTCGGGCTCCTCGAGGCGATGGGGTACGACGCGACGACCGCGGACGACGGCGTCGAGGCGTTGGAGATCCTGGAGGAGGAGAGCTTCGACGTCGTGCTGATGGACGTGCAGATGCCGCGCCTGGACGGGTACGCCACCACCGAGGCGATCCGGGCGCGGGAGACCGACGACGTACGCCTTCCGGTGATCGCGATGACCGCGGCCGCCGTCGAGGGTGAGCGTGACCGCTGCCTGGCGGCGGGCATGGACGACTTCCTGACCAAACCGGTCAACCCCGGTGCGCTGGCCGCGATGGTCTCGCACTGGATCGGCGACGAAACCACCGAAGGAACCCGTAGCGTGATGACTGTGGACACCCCCAACAGCGGCGACGAGCGGCTGGCGCGCCTGGCCCTGGAGCGGCTCGACGAGCTGCGCGACCTCGACCCCGGCAACACGACCTACCTCGACCGGGCGATCGGCAACTTCCTCGCCAACACGCCCGGCACCCTCGAGTCGATCCGCGCCGCCGCCGCGTCCGGGGATGCCGAGACGCTCAAGCAGGTCGTCCACAAGCTCGCCGGTGGCGCGCTCAACCTCGGCGTCCAGGACGCCGGACGGACCGCCCAGGAGATCGAGCTGATCGCCGACACCGGCACGACGGAGGGCACCGCGGCGCTGCTCGACCAGCTCGAGTCCGAGCTCGAGCTGGGACGTGAGTCCCTGCGGGCCTACCAGGAGACGTACTCGTCCGGCTCACCGGGCTGAGGTTCCTCCGCCCCCGATGCGGGGTAAGGATCCCGGCATGAAGAGCATCCTCGCGATCATCGTCATCGCCTGGCTCGTGATCGGTGCGGCCGCTGCCTACCAGCGCGGCTACTTCGGCGACGACCGCGACGTGAACTGCAAGACCGCAGGCGACACCGTGCTGACGATCCTGGCCGGCCCGCTCAACTACGTCGGCGCGAACCCGAAGGTCGACTGCGAGGTGAACGTGCCCGAGCCGTCGAAGTAGGCCCGGCGGACCGGCGCGCGAACGCTGGTGGGGCGGGTGGGGCTCGAACCCACGACCCAAGGATTATGAGTCCTCTGCTCTGACCGACTGAGCTACCGCCCCTCGTGCGCGCCCGAGCCTACTGAGAGGACGCTCAGGTCCAGACCGAGGTGGCCGATCGGGGGGTCGATGAGCCCTCTGCTGCCGTTCCTGAGACGACGTCCCCTCCTCGCACCTACCCTCGCCAGAGTGGGGACGCGAGGGACCCGATCGCGCCTGGCCGTCGGTCTGACGGCCTGCGCCGCGCTGGTCGGCACGATGCTGGCGACGACCGCGCCCGGCGGCGCCGCTGCCGAGGACCGACGGGCACAGCGGGGGCTCGGCGACCTCCTGGTGACCCCCGGCTCGTCGTACGTCGCGGGGCAGCAGCTGACGTTCGAGGGCGACCTCGGCGTCAACGGCGTGCGCACCATCCACCTCGAGCAGAACATGGGCCGGATCGGCGACACCTGGGGTGTCATCGAGGGCTTCCGCGCCAAGACCAAGTCCGACGGCTCGTTCAGGTTCACCTACCCGGCGCCGTCGATGATCGACATCTCCATGCGCGTGGCCGCCCCGGGCGCCGTCACCTCGTCCTGGCGGTTCGAGCCGAAGGCGCAGGACCTCACGCTGGCGACGCCGAAGCTGCCCGGACTGGACCCGAACGAGGTCCTGATGGGTGTCCCGTTCACGATCCTCGTCGACACCACGCCCACCCTCGTCGGCAGGCCCGACCTCCCGCCCCCGCCCCTGCCCGGTCGCAAGCTCACCCTGCAGCGCCGCGTGAACGGCGAT
Source organism: Nocardioides caricicola (assembly GCF_039541135.1). NCBI lineage: Bacteria > Bacillati > Actinomycetota > Actinomycetes > Propionibacteriales > Nocardioidaceae > Nocardioides > Nocardioides caricicola. The sequence continues at coordinate 8,526 of NZ_BAABFQ010000005.1, forward strand.
GCCTGGGAGACCCTGGCCACGTCGGTCACCGGCCTGCTCGGCAACGGCACGTTCCTGCAGACGGTCACCGAGCCGGGCCCGGTCACCTACCGGGTCCGCGAGGAGGACTGGAACCTCGGCGGCGACCGGATCGGCTGGTACCCGTCGTTCCCGTTCACGATCCGCGTCGTCGACCCGCTGGACCCCGACGCCGGGCGGCCCCGGATCGACACCGCTCCGTCGCACCCCGTCGGTCGCGACGGCCAGGCGCCGACGACCCGCGGCGGCCAGACCGCGGCGAAGATCAACAAGTGGGGCGTCTCGCTGTGGGACTTCGCCTGGGCCTACGGCGAGTCGCTGACCAGCAAGCCCGCCCGCGGCACCGACCGTCGGGGCTGGTGGCTCGACGCGTCCGACGGCACGGGGCGGACCGCCAAGCTCAACGGCCAGATCGTGCTCGACAGCGGCCGCAACTTCCGGGGAGACGGTGACTACGGCACCACCCGCGCCACGCTCCACGGGAATCCGGCGACGTACGGCCGCTGGGAGACGGCGTTCCGCATCAAGCGGTTCGAGACCGGGGCGGACGACTACCACGCGGTGCTCGAGCTGGTCCCCGACCGCGCGAGCGACTACCGCTGCGGCACCCGCAACATCACGGTCGCCGACATCGACGCCGGCGGCAAGACGCTCGACATCGGCGTCCGCACCGCCCAGGGCCTGCAGTGGAAGGCCACCCGCGGGATCGACATCGGCACCCGCTCCGCCGCCATCGGCATCGAGCTCGGCAAGCGGCACATCACCTGGTTCGTCGACGGCAAGACCGTCGGCGTGGTCCGCTCGCGCACGGCTGTCCCGCGGGTCCCGATGACCCTGCGCCTCAGCCTGGTCGGCAAGGGCACCCAGGAGATGAACCACACCCAGCTGCTCTCCGACTGGGAGCGCGGCTGGTCGCTGGACCGCGGCAAGCAGGTCACCAAGGGCGCCCCGCTCAAGAAGAGCTCGTACGACGCCGGCTGCTGAGAGCAGCCGACTCGGCTAGGCGGTCGGCGGCGCCAGCACCCGCAGCTGCAGCATCGCGACGAAGCGCGCCTCGGGGTCCCCGAGGTTGATCTCGCCGACCTCGGCGACCCGGCGCAGCCGGTAGCGGAACGTGTTCGGGTGGACGTAGAGCGCCTCGGCGGCCGCGATCACGTCGCCGAACGCGTCCAGCCAGGCCTGGAGGGTCTGCACGAGGAAGCTGTTGTGCTGGCGGTCGTACTCCATCAGCTTGGCCAGCGCGCCGGTCGGCTTGTCGCCGCGGGCGGCGACCATGTCGCGCAGCTCGAGCATCATCGCCTCGACCTGGATGTCGGAGAGACGCGCGACCCGGCGCTCGCCGCGGCCGCCGCGCAGCACCCGCAGCGCGCGGTCCGCGCTGGCCCGCGAGAACGCCAGTCCGGCGAGGTCGTGGGCGACCGGGCCGATCCCGAGCACCGGCCGGTGCCGGTCCCCCACCCGGTCGAGGAAGTCGTGGGCGATGCGGACCGCGCGCTCCTCGCCGTCCTCGGCGGGACCGCTGACCGGCACCAGGCCGTAGGTGACACCGCCGACCAGCGCGGCCGCCGACCGTGGGTGGACCGCACTGAGGTGCATGGCGAACGCGTCGCTGAGCCGCTGCCGCTCGTGCTCGGACGCGGCGCCGTCACCGCTCTCGTCGTCCGCGTCGGAGACCACCACGCCGAAGACCAGCAGCGGCTGCCCGGCGAGGCCGAGGCGCTCGAGCGCCTCGCGTCCTCCGGCGCCTCCCTCGAGCGCGGAGCTCAGCAGGTCGGCTCGGAGCCGGCGCTGGACGTCGGCGCCGGCGCGGACCCGGAGCAGGTGCAGGGCGACCAGCTTCGCGGCGTCGCACAGCGCCTCGGTCCGCTCGTCGCTGAGCGGGCCCGGAACGGCGGCCCAGATGGAGCCGAGCACCTCGTCACCGGCGCGGACGGCGACCGCGACCCGCGGCATCGAGAACGCGTCGGTCCCCTCGCCAGCCGGCTCGATGAAGATCGGGCGGTCGGTGCGGTGGAGGTCACGGAACACCCCACGCTCGTTGAGGATCCGGGAGTACCGCTCCGGCACCTGCCGGCCCAGGATCGTCTCGACCCGCGACGGGTCGGCCTCGTCCTGGCGGCCGGAGAAGGCGAGCACCCGCGAGCTGCGGTCCTCGATCGTGATCGGGGCGTCCAGCAGCGAGGCGATCGCGTTCGCGACCGCGAACAGGTCCCCCGAGGGCAGCCCGCCCAGGGACTCCGGCTCGGCCACACCGACGTCGCCCTCCGCGAGCAGCGAGCGCAGCATCGCGGCCAGGTGCGCCCACGGCGCCCCGCGGCTCAGCCCCAGCAGCGCCACCCGGGCGTGGTCGGCGGCGGCGCGGACCTCCGGGGTCAGCGGGACCGGCGCGCGCAGCACCAGACCGGCGGCGTGCTGCTGGCCGAGCTCCACGAGCAGCTCGACGACCCGCTCGGGGTCGTCGACGCCCACGCCGAGGACCAGCGCGTCCCGCGGCAGCACGGGCGCGTCGACGGGATCGTGGATGACCACGCCACCGATGTCCTCGACCCGGTCGGGGTCACCGTGCACCAGGTCGAGCAGGGTGGCCCCGAGGTCGTCGAGGACCCGGCCGAGGCTGGCGCGCGGCCGCGAGTTCGGGGCCTGGGTCATGGTGGTCAGCACGCTCCGACGGTAGGCGGGACGTCGCCAGCCTACTTCGTCCCGCACGACCAGTTCAGGACCGGCGTTCGTGCCGCACGACAGCGTCTACGCGAGGGGCAGCCACTCCGAGGAGGTGGTGACCGCGGCGAGCCGGTCCGGGTCCGGCAGCACGCCGAGGCCGGCGCCGGTCGGCACCGACAGGTGCCCGTCGACGACCACGAACGGCTCGGTGATGTCCTCCTGGTAGTACCGGCCCGAGCCCGACGTGTCGCCCGGCAGCGTGAAGCCCGGCAGGGCCGCGAGCGCGACGTTGGCGGCCCGCCCGAGGCCGGTCTCCAGCATGCCGCCGCACCACACCGGGACGCCGTTCGCGACACACACGTCGTGGATCCTGCGTGCCTCGAGGTAGCCACCGACGCGCCCGGGCTTGATGTTCACGATCGAGGTCGCGCCGAGCCGGATGGCGGCCGCCGCCGCCTGCGCCGAGACGATCGACTCGTCCAGGCAGACCGGCGTGCTGATCAGCTTCGCGAGGTCGGCGTGACCGAGCACGTCCTCCTCCTCGAGCGGCTGCTCGATCAGCAGGAGGTCGAAGGGGTCGAGCTTGGCGAGGTGCCGCGCGTCGGCGAGCGTGTACGCCGTGTTCGCGTCCACCTGGAGCAGCACGTCGTCGCCGTACGTCTCCCGGACCGCGCGGACCGGCTCGACGTCCCAGCCGGGCTCGATCTTGAGCTTGATCCGGACGTAGCCCTCGTCGAGGTAGCCCCCGACCGCGTCGAGCAGCGCCGGGATGCTGTCCATGATCCCGACCGAGACGCCGCACGGGACCCGGTCGTGCACCGCGCCCAGCTCGCGGGCGAACGAACGGCCCTGGGTGCGCAGCTCGGCGTCGAGGACGCCCATCTCGAGCGCGGACTTGGCCATCCGGTGGCCCTTGAACGGGTGCAGTACCTGGGCGACGGCGTTCGCGTCGATCGGACCCGCGGCGGCCAGCGCCGGCACGAGGAAGCGGCGCAGCACGTCGGCTGCGGCGTCGTTGTACTCCGAGGAGTACAACGGGTCGGCCATCGCGACGCACTCGCCCCAGCCCTCGGCCTCGTCGGTGACGATGCGCAGCAGCATCAGCTCGCGGGCGGTCTGGGTCCCGAACGACGTGCGGAACGGCGACACCAGCGGCATCGACACGCGGCGGAGCTCGACTCCGGTCAACTTCATGAAGGCACTCCACTCACAGGGGTCCGGCGGACGACGTACCAACCGTCGCGGTCGAACCCGCTGATCCGGGCGCCGTCGGCGACCAGCTCGGCGAGGACGTCGCGGACCGCGATGCGCCACTGCTGGGCGAGCGCGGGGTCGGAGAGGCGCAGCGCCGCGATGTCGGGCGGCACGGCGACGAGCGAGGTGGCGGCGTCCAGGCGCCCGGGCACCGGCCGGCCGTCGGCCGAGGCACCGAGCGCGACGGCTCCCCCGGCGGCCAGCTCGTCGGCGACGTGCGCCGCGGTGCCGCCGCCGTCGCAGGCCAGGACGACCGCGGGGTCCAGCAGCCGCCACTTGATCAGCAGCCGGTCCGAGTCGTCGTCACCGTTGATGGAGTCGAGCATCGGGCCGTAGAAGTTCGGCAGGTACTCCGCCGGACGCGCGCCGAGCTTCACGATGTTGAAGTAGGCGTTGCGGCTGACCAGCGGGTCGAAGGTCCAGGCGATCTCCGAGACGCCCCGCAGCAGCGCCCACGCGCGCTGGTGGAGCTTGAGCGCGAACCCGACGTGGCGGCCCATCCCGCGCGACGAGACGCCCGCGATGTGGCTGTGCAGCGCGTCCTCGGACGGAGCGTGGAAGAACCCGACGCACGCACCGACCATGGTGCCGTCCTCGTCGAACGCACCGCCGACGTAGTTGCCGGCCTTGGAGAACGCGCGCAGCAGCTCGATGCTGACCGGCGGGTTGCCGCCGCGACCCCAGATCGTCGCGTAGAGGTGGACCACGGCGTTCAGCTCGGCCAGGTCGGTGACCTCGCGCACCGAGACGCCGGCCGCGAGCGCGGCGGCGTCGGCGGCCTGGACGGCGCGGTCCAGGTCGCCGTCGAGGCGCGTGCTGGTCAGGTTGCTCACGACACCCATGCTGGTGCGGATCTCACGGCCCGTCATGGTCGGTGCGCACCAGTCGGCTGCGGGGTGTTCGTCCCCGGCAACGGGTCGGCCAGCAGGTCGGCGACGAGCGCCGCGAGCAGCAGCGTGCGGCCCGGGAGCTCCTCGACGAGGACGTGCTCGGTCGCGGCGTGGGCGCCGCCGCCGACGGCGCCGAGACCGTCCAGCGTCGGGGTGCCGACGCCGGCGGTGAAGTTGCCGTCCGACGCGCCACCGACGGCCGCGGAGCCCGGTACCTCCTGACCGAGGCGCACGGCGAGGCGGCCGACCCGCTCGTACAGCGCGGCCGAGGCCGCGGCCTCCAACGGCGGACGGTTGGGCCCGCCGTGGATCTCGACCTCGGCGCCCGGGAGCACCGGGCGCAGCGACCGCATCGCCGCATCCACCCGGTCCTGCTCGGCGATGCTGCGCACGCGCACGTCGACCGCGAACGAGCCGGAGGCCGGCACGGTGTTGGTGGTGGTGCCGGTGCCCGAGGCGGTCGGGGTCACGGTGGTGCCGAGGTCGTGCCGGCCGAGCGCCGCGACGTCCAGCACCTGGTGGGCGAGCTCGACGGTCGCGTTGACGCCGAGCTCGGGATCCAGCCCGGCGTGCGCGGCGCGGCCGACGAGCCGTACGTCGTACAGGGAGACGCCCTTGCGCTCGGTCTTGAGCAGCCCGCCGCCGGCGGACGCCTCGAGCACCAGCGCGGCCTCCAGGCCGCGAGCCTCGTCCTCGATCAGCCCGCGCGAGGTCGGCGAGCCGAGCTCCTCGTCACCGGTGACCAGGATCGTGACGCCGTCCGCGCTCTCCAGCGAGGCGATCGCGTGGAACGCCATCACCAGGCCGGCCTTCATGTCGAAGCAGCCCGGTCCCCGCAGCACGCCGCCGTCGACGGAGAACGGGTGCGTCTCCAGCGAGCCCAGCGGCCACACCGTGTCGTGGTGGCCGAGCACCAGGACCCGGGCGGGCCCGTGCCCGAGCCGCCACCGCAGGTGCGTGACGCCGTCGAGGACGATCCGCTCCGGCTCGGCACCGAGCCGGGCGGCGCCGATCCGGGCCACGACCTCGGCGGAGCGCGCCACCGCAGCGTGGTCGGACGACGGCGACTCGCACTCGACCAGCTCGCGCAGGTCGGCGAGCAGCAGGGTCAGGTCCATCAGTCCACCCGTGGAGTCGCGCGCACGCCGAAGTGCACGTAGCGCTCGCCGGTCGGCAGCTCGTAGAACGTGACGGGCGCCCAGGTCTCCGCCTCCGGCGGCTTCACCGCGAACAGCGCAGGTCCGACGGGGACCATCGGGTACTCGTCGACCGGGTCGGGGACCATCTCGGCGAGCGGGCCGAGGACCGTGGTCCGCAGCACGGGTCCCTCGTCGCCGGCGAGCACCTCCATGCGCACCGACGAGCGCGCGTAGGTGCCGAGGTACGGCGTCACGTCGACCTCGACGGGCTCGGCCGGCGGGGCGAACGGCGTGGACATCTCGATGCCGGCGACCTCCCAGAAGATCTCGCGGTAGAGGTCCTGGTAGAGGTCGCGGGTGTTGCCCCCGTTGCAGAGCAGGGCGACCGCGACGCCCTGGTCGGGTGCGATGCGCAGGAAGCCGGCCTGCCCCAGGGTGTTGCCGTCGTGGCCGATGAGCCGCGTGCCGTTCCAGCCGAAGCGGATCCAGCCCAGGCCCCAGGAGTCGCCGAGGATGTACTTGTCCGGGAGGTCGGCGTGGTGCTGTGCCATCGCCTCGACCGACTCGGCCGACAGGACCCGGATGCCGTCGGGCGCCAGCCCGCCGGAGAGGTGCAGCTTCGCGAAGCCGAGGACGTCGCGCGTCGTCGACTTGATCAGCCCGGCCGGGCCGGTCGAGCGCGGCAGGTCCCAGACCGGCGTGGGGACCTGCTCGCCGTTCGCCTCGACGTGGCCGACGGCGGCGCCGAACAGGATCGCCTCCTCGGCGAGCGTGCAGGTGCTGTCGAGACCGAGCGGCGTGAACAGCATGTCCTTCATCGCCTGGTCCCACGTCTTGTCGGTCAGCTTCTCGATCACCCGGCCGAGCAGCGACCAGCCCGAGTTGCAGTAGGACCAGGTGGCGCCCAGCGGGTGGTTCTGCGCGACGTCCGCGAGCAGCGCGGTGTACTTCTCCAGGTTGTCGTCGCCGCGGCCGGTGTCGGTGAAGACGTCGCCGTCGATGCCGCTGGTGTGCGTGAGCAGGTGCCAGATCGTCAGCTGCTTGGTGACGTCGGGGTCGGACAGCTGGAGCTCCGGGATCACCTCCACGACCGGCGTGTCCAACGCGACCTTGCCCTCGTCGACCAGCTGCATGACGACGGTCGCCGTCCAGACCTTGCTGATCGAGCCGATCTGGAACACAGACTCTGGGGTGGCCGGCTGGCCGGTGCGCTTGTTCAGCGTGCCGTACGCCGCCTCGACGATCTGGTCGCCGGCGAGGATGCCGAGCTGCGCTCCGGGAACCTTGTGCTTCTCGGCGAGCACCTCCAGGCGCTCCTGCCAGTGGGCGAGGTCGAGGGTGTTCTTGGCCATCAGATGCTCCTGTTTCCGGGTATGGCGGCGAGCAGAGTGCGGGTGTAGTCGTGGTCGGGTTCGGAGAGCACCTGCCCGGTCGGGCCCTGCTCGACGATCCGGCCGTGGTGCATCACCGCGACGTGGGATGCCACGTAGCGGACGACGGCGAGGTTGTGGGAGATGAAGAGGATCGTGAGGCCGAGCTCGCGCTGGAGCTCGCGCACCAGGTTGAGGACCGCGCCCTGGATGGAGACGTCGAGGGCGGAGGTGATCTCGTCGGCGACGATCACCTCCGGCTTCCCGGCGAGCGCCCGGGCGAGCGCGACCCGCTGGCGCTGACCGCCGGAGAGCCCGGCCGGGCGCATCGCGACGCGGTCGGGGTCGAGGTGCACGAGCTCGAGCAGCCGCTCGACCTCGGCGCGACGCTCCGCTCGGGACGAGCCCGGCGGGATGGCCTCGGCGACGCTCTCACCGATGCTCATCCGCGGGTCGAGAGAGGAGTACGGGTCCTGGAACACCATCTGCAGCGGGCGGCGGCGACCCCGGGTCGGGACCGGCTTGCCGTCGAGCAGGATCGTGCCGGAGTCGACCGGCGCGAGCCCGACGGCGGCGCGGGCGAGGGTGGACTTGCCGGAGCCCGACTCCCCCACCAGCCCGAGCACCTGGCCGGACGGGACGGTCAGGCTGACGTCGTCGACGGCGGTCGTGCTGCCGTAGCGGACGGTGACGTTGTCGAAACGGAGCTCGCTCACGAGGCCTCCACCTCCTCCAGCTCGCGGTCCACGACCTCGATGTCGATGGGCTCGCCGGCGTGCCAGCACGCGACGCCGTCCACCAGGGCCGGCTCCTCGGTGCGGCAGCGCGCCGAGGCCAGCGGGCACCGGGCGGCGTACGCGCAGCCCTGGGGCACGTCGGACGGGTCGACCGGCCGGCCCGGGATCACCGCGAGCGGCTCGTCGAGGTCGGTGTGCATGTCCGGGACGGCGGCCATCAGCGCCCGCGTGTACGGGTGCTGGGCGGCGGAGAGCTCACCTGCCGGGAGGTCCTCGACGATGCGGCCGGCGTACATCACCAGCACGCGGTCGCAGACCTCACCGACGACCGTGACGTCGTGGCTGATCAGGATCAGCGCGACGTCGTCGGCCTCACGGATCGACGCGAGCAGGTCGAGCACCTGCTGCTGGACCGTGACGTCGAGCGCGGTGGTCGGCTCGTCGGCCACGATCAGCGCCGGCGTCCCCATCAGGCCCATGCCGATCATGGCGCGCTGGCGCATGCCGCCCGAGAACTCGTGCGGGTACTGGTGCGCGCGCTTCTCGGGCTCGGTGATGCGGACGGAGCGGAGCCGGTCGACGGCCCGGGAGAGGGCGTCCTTCTTGCTCAGCCCCTGGTGGTGGCGCGCCGACTCGGCGAGCTGGCCACCCATCCGCTGGGTCGGGTTGAACGACGTCATCGGGTCCTGGAAGACCATGGCCATCGAGGTGCCGAGCAGCTGGCGCTGGGCCTTGGAGTCCGCGGCGCGCAGGTCGGTTCCGAGCAGGTCGAGCCGGTCGGCCTCGACGCGGCCGGAGTCGTCCACGAGCCGCGAGACCGCGAGCGCGGTCAGGGACTTGCCGGAGCCCGACTCCCCCACGACGCCGACCGCTTCGCCACGCCGTACGGCGAACGAGATGCCGCGGACCGGGCGGATCGGGCCGCGCGGGCCGGGGAACGTGACCCGCAGGTTGCGGACGTCGAGCACGACGTCGTCGACGTCCTCCGCCGGCCGGCGGGACGCGTCGACCGGCGCCACGTCCTCGAGGTGCGCCGACACCGACGGGAGCTCCGGGATGCCGCCGACCACACCGACGCCCAGCGCCTTGGCGACGGACTCGCCGAACAGGTTGAACGCCAGGCCGGCGACGATCACCGCGGTGCCCGGCACCAGCGCGGCCCAGGGGTTCACGTAGATCGAGCTGATGCCGTCGTACAGCAGCCGGCCCCAGTCGTACTTGGGCTGCTGGACGCCGAGGCCGAGGAACGACAGGCCCGCGAACGCGAGCAGCGCGCTGCCGGCGCTGATGGTGGCGTTGACGACCAGCGGCTCGGCGATGTTCGGCAGCACGTGGCGGAACAGCGAGCGGAACCGGCCGACGCCGGCAACGCGGGCCGCGGCGACGAAGTCACGGGAGGCGATGCCGGCGACCAGCGTCTGGGTGAGGCGGCCGAACGCCGGCGCCCCCGCCATGCCGATCGCCAGCACCGCACCCGTCGCCCCCACGCCGAAGATCACCGCGAAGAAGAGTGCGAGGAGGATGCCCGGGAACGCGACGGCGATGTTGATGCCGGCGTTCACGAACCGGCCGGCGCGCCGGCCGAGCAGGAACGACGCCGTCCCGAGGACCAGGCCGACGACGACCGCGATCACCGTCGCCGACAGCGCCAGCTCGACGGAGAGCCGGGTCGCGACCAGGGTCCGGTAGAAGATGTCGCGACCCAGGTTGTCCGTGCCCGCCCAGTGCTCGCTCGACGGCGGGGCGAGGATGTTGCTGGTGTCGATCGCGTCGGCGTCGTCGGTCCACAGGATCGGCGCGATCACAGCCATCACCAGCACACCGACGGTGAGCAGGGTCGCGGTCAGCCCGAGCGGCGTGCGCAGCACGCGCATCCAGCGACGCATCAGTCCTCCCGGATCATCGAGCGGGGGTCGAGCAGCGCGAGCGCCACGTCGACGGCGGTGTTCACGAGCAGGACGGCGACGCCGTACACGATCACGATGGCCTGCACGACCTGGTAGTCCTTGTTCAGGATCGACGACACGATCGTGCTGCCCAGGCCGGGCCAGGCGAAGACGTTCTCGACCAGGACGGTGCCGGCGACCATCGAGCCGAGGATCAGCCCACCCAGGGTCAGCGACGCGGTGAGCGCGTTCGGCAAGGCGTGACCGAGGTAGACCGAGCGGTTCGGGATCCGCTTGGCGCGGGCGGTGCGGACGAAGTCGGCCTCCAGCACCGCGACCATCTCGACCCGGATGATCCTGGACAGGATCGCGGCCGGGCCGACCATCAGCGCCAGCACCGGCAGGACGTACGACGACGGGGTGTCGTTGCCGGCCACCGGGAGCCAGCCCAGGTTGACGCCGAACACGTAGACGAGGCCGACCGCGATGAGGAAGTCGGGGATGATGCCGATGATCACGCTGGTGGTCGTGAAGGCCAGCTCGGTGCGGCGGCCGTGGCCGCGCCGGGTGAGCACGCCCATCGTGACGCCGAGCGGAACCGCGACCAGGACCGCGACCACGAAGGCGAGCACCGCGAGCTGGAGGGTCGCGGGGAGCCGCTGGGAGACGATGTCGGAGACCGGCAGCTGCGAGGTGATCGACGTGCCGAGGTCGCCGGTGAACAGGTTCTGCAGGTAGTGCCAGTACTGCACCAGGATCGGGTCGTCGAGGCCCATCTCCTCGCGCTTCGCCGCGACCAGGGCGGCCGGTGCGGTCGGCCCGAGGGCCGCCCGCACCGGGTCACCCGGGATCAGGTGGATCATCAGGAACGACGCGGTGATCAGCACCCAGAGGGACACCAGCAGGCGGCCGAGGCGTCGTACCCCGAACCGGACCCACGGGTGAGCGGTGACGCCCACCCGTGGAGCCGGGGCGACCGAGCTCGCCAAGGACATGCGCTACTCCGAATCCACTAGGGGTTTCACTCCGCCAGCATGCGGATGCTGGTGGGGGCGAAAGTGCCGGGGTACTCGAACTCCGCGCCGTTGCCGAACGTCTTCACGACGTTGTTGGCGAACGGGATGATGTCGGCGGCGGCCACCAGCGCCGACTCGGCCTCGAGCCACGTGTCGCAGCCCTCGGTGCCGTTCATGGCGTTGGCCGCTTCGACACCGGCGGCGTAGTCGGCGTTGTCGATGCCGGAGAAGTTCGTGCCACCGTCGGCCATGCCGGGACCGGACAGGAACGGGACCAGCTGGTCGGGGCTGCTGACGTTGAGCGGGACCCACGCGATGTCCCAGTCACCGGTGCCGAAGATCGCGCCCTGCAGCGCGGTCTCGTCGACGCCCTTGGCGGTCACCTCGGCGCCGGCCGCCTCCCACTGCTGAACGGCGAGCTCGGCGGCTGCGGACACCGCGGCGCCCGCGGCGCTGGAGTAGAGGAACGTGAACTTCTTGCCGTCGAGCACGGCGGAGGCCGCGTCGACGTCCTGGGCCGGGAGCGCGCCCGAGATCGAGTCACCCGGGCAGGAGGCCGGCGCCAGCGAGGCGAACGTCGTGGCGAGGTGGCCCTCACCGGCGGTCGACACCGAAGCCAGCTCGGTGAAGTCCAGCGCCTGCGTCAGCGCCATCCGCACCTCGGCGTCCGAGGTCTCGTGGCCCTCGTTGTGGTTGTACCACTGCTCCCCGACCATCGCCTCGGTCTCGGTGTGGAACAGGCCTTGCGCGTCGAGACGCTTGGCGTCGGGGCCCTGGATCATCGCGGCGTTGATGTCACCGGAGAGCAGCAGGTTCGCGGCCGTGCCCTCGTTCTCGACGATCTTCATCACGACGGTGTCGGGCATGCCCTCCTCGGCCGTGGTGGCGCCGTCCGGGCCCCAGGTGTACCCGTCGCGGATCTGGTACGTGTAATGGTCGCCGGGCGCCGCCTCGGTGAGCTCGTAGGGGCCGCTGCCGAGCGTGGAGTCGGCCAGCGAGGCGCGGTCCTTCATGCCGGCGTCGCAGACGATCGGGAGGCTGGCGAGACCGTTCAGCACGAACGGCGCGGGCGCGGCCAGCGTGATCGTGACGGTGCCGGCGGCGTCGTCGGCCTCGGCGGTCGCGCCGGCCGGGACGAACGTGCCGAGGTACGGGCTCTTGTTCTTCGGGTCGCCGACGTAGGCGAGGTTGTCCGCGACGGTCGTCGCCGTGAGCGGGCTGCCGTCGGAGCAGGTCACACCCTCGTTCAGGGTCACGTTGACCGTGGTGCCGTCGACGGTCCACTCCTTGGCCAGCTGGGGGCCGATCTCGCCGGACTCGCCGTCGACGAAGAACAGCGTGTCGTAGGCGAGCTGGTTCACGGCGAACAGCTGGCTGCTCGCCGACGACTGCGGGTCGAGCTTGCCGGGGTCCCCGGCCAGCGACATCGTGAACGTGCCGCCGTCGACGTACTGGCTGTCGCTGTCGCCGGTGGGATCGGAGTCGCTGTCACCGCCGCAGGCGGCGAGGAAGGCGGCGGTCACGCAGAGGACTGCTGCGGATCGACCGAGGACGGTCAACTTCATGGCGGTTCCTGTCTCGTCGCGTTGGTGTGGCTGGGTCGTGCTGGTGGTGCTGGGCGGTTCCGGTGGTGCAGGGAAGCTCAGGCGCCGGCGCGCCGGACGGCGCGGCCGACGTGGAGGTAGAGCGCGCGGCCCTCGCCGTCGTCGCCGAGGAACACGTGCGGCAGGTGCATGCCGTGCTCGGGCACGAGCGGGATCAGGCTCCCGTCGCGGAACGGCACCAGCTCCTTGCGGTCCGGCTTCTCCCCGAGCTCCTCGAACATGCCCTTCGGGACCTGCTCGATCCAGATCCGGCCGTCGTCGTCCTGGCTGATCGTCATGTCGGCGATCTCGGTGGAGTAGGTGCCGGCGTACCGGCTCGCGTCGATGCGCTCGGGGTCGGCCGGCGGCACCGGCAGCGCCGGCATCTCGATGCCGGTGAGCTTCTCGATGATCGGAGTGACCAGGTCCTCGTAGAAGGAGATGATGTCGCCGCCGTTGGTCAGCAGGACGATCGCGACGCCGGCTTCCGGGATGATCCGCAGGAACGCGTTCTGGCCGATGGTGCTGCCGTCGTGGCCGACGATCGCGCCACTTGGGAGGTCGAACCGCTCGAAGCCGAGACCCCACGAGGATCCCATGATCCCGAGGTACGGGACGTCGACGGCGTGCGCCTGCATCCGGGCGGCGGTGCCGGGAGCGAGCACCTGGGTGCCGTCCTCGGCCCTGCCGTCGGCCATGTGCATCGCGGCGAACTTCAGCAGGTCGCGCGGACGCATCGCGAGCATCGAGCCGGCCGGGGCGTTGGACCGGGCGAACGTCCAGACCGGTGCGGGCTGGTAGCCGGTCCCCGGCTCGAGCTGGACGTGGCCCATCGCGGCGCGGAACATGATCGCCTCGTACGGGTTGGTGGCCGCGTGGGTGAGGCCGAGCGGTGCGAACAGGTGGTCGCGCAGGCAGGCGTCGTAGTGCTTCTCGCGCAGCACCTCGACCAGGCGGCCGAGCACGCAGTAGCCCGCGTTGTTGTAGGAGAACATCTCCCCCGCCGGGAACAGCTGCGGGACCTCGCCGAGCACCCCGAGGTACTTCTCGACGCAGTCGTCGCCGACCCCGGTGTCGGTGAAGATGTCACCTTCGAAGCCGGCGGTGTGGTTGAGCAGCATCCGCGTGGTGATCCGGGAGGCCGCGGCCTCGTCCCCGATCACGAACTCGGGCAGGTACGTGCGGATCGGGACGTCGAGGTCGACCTTGCCCTCGTCGACCAGCTGCATGACCAGGGTGCTGGTCCAGAGCTTGGTGATGGACCCGATCTGGAAGAGCGAGTCCGTCGTGGACTCGACCCCCGTGTTCCGGTTCAGGACCCCGGCCGCGCTGTCGATCACCTCGCCGCCCGCCAGGACGCCCACGGCAGCGCCGGGAACGTCGTACTTCTCGATCAGGGCAGGGAGCTGCTCGGTGATCCAGGCCTCGACCTCGCGCAGGGTGCTCATGCCGACACGTTAGGAACGAGGGCGCGGTCGCAGTTCGTCGTCCCACACAAGGCGGACGGGGCGGGTCCGTTCGCACGGACAGTCCCAGATCACAGCCGGGTAACGGACGCTCCTCGACCGACCCCGCGCGGGCGCTCGGCCGTCAGGCCGTCTTTCCGTCAGGCCGTCTCCCCGTCGTGGTCGACCCGGACCACCAGCGCGTCCGGCTGCAGCACGAACCGGAGGCTCGACGCCTCGGTGAGGACGTCGCCGTCCACCTCGCACAGCTGCGGCGGGTCGACGGCGAGCCTGACGTCGCGGCCACTGGTCCGCTCGAGCGCCGGGCCGTCGTCGCGGTTGGCGAGGACCCGAGCCGCGACGCCGACCCACTGGGTCAGGCTCTCCGGGCTGACCGTGGCGACGTCCAGCTCCCCGTCGTCGAGGAGCGCGTCGGGCAGGAGCACCATCCCGCCGGTCAGCTCGCCGCAGTTGCCGACGACCACGGTGCGCGCCTTCTTGGAGTTGGTGGGCTCCCCGTCGACGACGAGGTCGAGCGCGAACGGCGGGTCGGTCAGGTGCTTGCCGCCGCTGGCGACGTACGCCGCCCAGCCCACCTTGCCCTTCACGCCTTCGGGAGCGTCGGCCATCATCTGGGCGTCGAACCCGACCCCGGCCATGACCGTGAAGCAGTGCACGTTCTCGGCGGCCGCAGGCAGCCCCTCCAGCTGGTCGGGCGTCGGGTCGAGGACCAGCCAGCCGACGTCGATGGTGCGGTCCCTCCCGGTGAAGGCCACCCGCGCGGCGTCCTCCATCGGGTCGACGTGACCGCCCACGTTGCGGGCCAGCAGGTTGCCGGTGCCACCGGGCAGGAGCCCGATCGGCACCCCGGTGCCGACCAGCTCCTGGGCGACGGCCCGGACCGTGCCGTCTCCCCCGAGCGCACACACCAGGCTCGCGCCACGGGCGACCGCGTCGCGGGTCTGGCCGAAGCCCGGGTCGTCCTCGGTGGTCTCGACGAAGGTCGGCTCGGGGAGGCCGGCGGCCCTGGCCACCTCCGACAGGGTCTCGCGGACGTCGTCGAGGTCGACCTTCGTCGGGTTGACGACGACCGTGATGCCCGCGGAGGCGTCAGAGCCGGGCATAGCGGGCCCGAGCGAAGGAGTAGACGCCGTACGCCGCGAAGCCGAGCGCGATGCCGATCAGCAGGACCGGGCCCGCGGGCAGGTCACGCAGGGACTTCAGGCCGCCGTCGAGGCCGGTGACCTCTCCGGCCGTCTGCTGGATGGCAGCGGTGATGAACAGCAGGCCGACCGCGACGAGCGCGATGCCCTTGCCGATGTAGCCGACCCGCGCGGCGACGACGGCCGCGCGTCCGGGGTGCTCCTCCAGGTCGTCGAGGAACTTCTGCTTCCAGCCCTTGTAGACGTGGTAGAGCGCGATGCCGATGATCGCGACACCGACCAGCCCGACGAGCACCCGGCCCGCGGGGGCCTCCATGAGCGTGCGGGTGAAGTCCTTGGTCTGCTTGTTGCTCGACGTGTGCCCGCCCATCGCGAACACACCCGCGGTCCAGGCGAGCGCGGCGTACATGACCGCCTTGCCACCCGCCTTCGCCTTGTCGAAGGCCTCGCTGGACGCGAACACCTCCGTCACCTGCCACAGCGCCAGCAGCGCGAACCCGACGACCAGCACCCAGAGCAGGAACTGCCCGAAGGGCTGCTTCGCGACCGCCGACACGGCGCCGGACTGGCTCGCGTGCGCTCCGGCGCCGATCGCGACCTGCACGATCAGCCAGGCGAGGACGAGGTGCAGCACACCACTGGCGGCATAGCCGAGACGAGCTCCCCACTCCACGACCGGGTGGTCCCCGGCCTTGCCCGCGGCTCCCTTGGCGGCCGTGGTCGCGCGTCCCACCGACATGTTCTGTTGTGACATGGTCTCCCTCATTTTCCGTCCCCGTAGTGACTTACCCGGCGCGGGGTGCCGCTAAGCGCGGGTCTGGTCCAAGGGCCGCTCTGCTGCGGTCGGCTCGTCCCCCGCCGGGTCGCGGCGGAGCCAGTTCCACGCGAGCAGGCAGGCGACCAGGCCGTTGACGATCGCCACGATCACGTCGCTGAGGTGGTGCATGCCGCGGTAGAGCCGGGCCGACGCCACGGCGAACGGCATCAGCACGCAGACCGTCATCACGGCCGCGCGCAGTCCGGGGTGCCGGATGCGCAGCGCCATCAGGGCGAGCGTGAAGTAGAGGCCGGTGGCCGCGCCGGTGTGACCGCTCGGGAAGCTGGACGTCGGCGGCGAGTCGTCGAGCTTCTCCACGTCGGGCCGCTCCCGGTCGATGAGCAGCGTGGTGAAGAAGAAGACCAGCGCCTGCGCCGAGATCGCGATCAGCGGGATCACGGCGTACCACCACTGCTTGGTGCGCCACCACACCAGGCCGACCACGACCAGGCAGATGCCGATGATGCTGACGGTCGCCCCAGCCCAGGAGAAGACCAACGTGATGTTGTCGAACAGCGTGGTGCGCGACGACTCGAGCGACCGGTTGAGCTTCTCCTCCGAGATCCCGTAGTCCTTCAGCGGGCCGTCGGCCAGGGACCAGCCGATCGCGAGGACGATGAGCCACCACGCGACGAGCGGGAGGAAGACCCGGACCGCGAGGTCGCGTCCGGCCTCCTTCAGCGTCGGTCGGGACTGGTCGTCATGCCACCTGGTGAGCATCGTCATCAGTGGACTCCTTCGAGGTGAGGTCGGACGGCTCCGGCGGGCTCCAGCCCACGTAGCCGGCGTACGACGCGACACACAGGCCGACCCCGAGCACAACACCCGCGGTCACGTCAGAGAGGTAGTGCGCGCCCATGAAGAGCCGGTCCGCACTGGTGAGGAGGATCCAGGCCGCCCCGATCGCCAGGAGCAGGCGCCGCGCCGTGACACCCAGGACCGGGCGCAGCAGCAACAGCACGACCGTCACGATGATCGCGTTGTTCGTGGCGTGCCCCGACGGGAACGAGTACCCGTGGTGCACGGCCAACGGCTCCTCGATCACCGGCCGCGACCGCTGCACCAGGAGCTTCAGCAGCACGGCCACGAGCCAGCCGGTGGCCATCGTGGCGACCGCCCACATCGCGCGGGTACGCAGGTTCAGGCGGAACCAGGCCAGCAGGCACAGCGGCACGCCGATCACGGCGTACACGACCCACGGCTGGGTGACCATCTCCCAGACCTCCGCTGTCGAGCGGATCCACTCGTGCGACCGGGCGGCGTCCGTCGCGGCAACGCTCAGCTCACGGTCGAGCGCGGTGAGCGGGCCGAAGTCGGTGCGGACCAGGAGCGCGAGCAGGGCGATCGGGATCGCCACGACCACCGCGTAGACGATCGCACGCGCCAGACGGCGCGCTCGACTCGGATGTACCTCCATCCCTCCCATGCAACGCATCCTGCGCCGTGGCCGTCGCGCCCAAACCCGCTCAACGGCTGAGGTTTGAGCGCAGCAGGTGTGAGAAGGATTGCTCCGTGGATGTGAGGGAGTGGCTGCTGGTCAGCGAGGAGAGGGAGAATCCGCACACCGCGATCGACGCGCTGCGCGAGGACGGGACGGCGTGGACCGCCGGCAACACCGTCCGGGCGCTGGTGCACGGGCGCGACTACTTCGCGGAGCTGTACGAACGGATCTGCGCGCTCGGGCCGGGCGACCGGTTCTACTTCGCGGACTGGCAGGGTGACCCCGACCAGCAGCTGACCGACGACCCCAGGACGACGCTCAACAACACGCTGGTCGACGCCGTTCGCCGTGGCGTGGACGTCCGCGGGCTGCTGTGGCGATCCCACTGGCACCGACTCGGCTTCAGTGCGCACCGGCACCGCCAGCTCGGCGAGGAGATCGGTGAGGCCGGCGGGCAGTGCCTGCGCGACATGCGGGTCCGCACCCGGGGGGCCCACCACCAGAAGTTCGTCGTGATCCGCCATGCCGACGACCCGAGCCGGGACGTCGCGTACGTCGGCGGCATCGACCTCTGCAACGGGCGCCGGGACGACGCCAAGCACCAGGGCGATCGGCAGCCGGTGGACCTGGCGCGGGCCTACGGGCCGACGCCCGCCTGGCACGACGTCCAGGTCGCCGTGCAGGGACCCGCGGTCCACGACGTCGAGACGACGTTCCGCGAGCGCTGGGAGGACAGCACCCCGCTGACCCTCAACCCCGGCCGGTTGATGTCGAGCTTCTTCCACCGCGAGGACCTCACGCCCGAGCCGCTCGGCGAGCAGGCACCGCCCCCGCCGCCGCGGCCCGACGGCAACGAGGTCGTGCAGATCATCCGCACGTTCCCGGTGATCTACCCCAAGTCCTACGACTTCGCGCCCGAGGGCGAGCGCTCCGTCATGCTCGGCAACACCAAGGCGATCGCCCATGCCGAGCGGCTCGTGTACGTCGAGGACCAGTACCTCTGGTCCGAGGAGGTCGGCGAGCACTTCGCCAGCGCCCTGCGCGCCAAGCCCGACCTCCGGCTGGTCGTGGTGCTGCCGATCGTGCCCGACCGCGAGGGCGCCGCCGCGGAGGTCCCGCAGCTGTACGGGCGGTCGCTGGCGATGAAGAAGATCCTGGAGGCCGGCGGCGACCGGGTGGCCGTGTTCGGGCTGACCAACGACAGCGGCCTGCCGGTGTACGTCCACTCCAAGACCTGCATCATCGACCACCGCTGGGCGAGCGTGGGGTCGGACAACCTCAACCGCCGTTCGTGGACCAGCGACAGCGAGATCGCCTGCGCGGTCGTCGACGGGCGGGGCGAGGCGGGCGCACCGGCTCCGGCGGACTCGTTTCCCCGGGTCCTGCTGCGGACCCTGGTCGCCGAGCACCTCGACTGCCACCCCGACGACGTGCCGGAGGACCCGCACGAGCTGTTCGACGCCATGGTGGCCAGCGCCGCCGCGCTCGACGCGTGGTACGCCGGCCGTCCCGGTGGGACCGGGCTTCGCGACCGGCTCGCCGGACACCTCCCGCGCCGCCCGGTCCCGGTCCCGACGTCGGTGAGTCGCCACCTCCCGGGACACGCGCACCGACGCCGCCGGGTGCAGGACCGCGCGGCGCACTACGCGCTCGCCGGCCCCGACCAGCGGCCTCCCGGCCGGTTGCGCCGGCTGGCCACCCCCGAGCTCACCGCCGCCCAGCTCCGCTGGGCGCCGCGGCTGTACCACCTGCTGTTCGACCCGGACGGCCGGCCACGACCCGGAGAGGGCGACTGACATGGCGAAGAACCACGGGTGGCGCGACGACCCGCGCGAGCTGCTCCGGGCGGGCGAGGACTTCGACCTCGAGGGGATGGACCGCGGCGCGAAGCCCGGCTGGAAGGCCGGCAAGAAGGCGGCGGGCCGGTTCTGCCACGAGCGCGGTGACCTGCTCAGCGAGCTGCAGGAGCGGCTGTTCGCCGAGGGGCGCGCCGGCGGCAAGCGCTCGCTGCTCGTGGTCGTCCAGGGCCTCGACACCGCGGGCAAGGGCGGCGTCGCCCGCCACGTGATGAGCAAGGTCGACCCGCAGGGGGTGGCGCTGCGCTCGTTCGGCGCCCCCACCGACGAGGAGAAGAAGCACCACTTCCTCTGGCGGATCAAGAAGGCGCTGCCGGGTCCGGGACTCATCGGGGTCTTCGACCGCTCCCACTACGAGGACGTGCTGGTCGCCCGCGTCGACGAGCTCGTCCCCCGAAAGACCTGGGAGCAGCGCTACGACGAGATCAACGCGTTCGAGGCCGACCTCGTCGCCTCCGGGACGACCGTCCTCAAGCTCGGGCTCATGGTGAGTCACGACGAGCAGGGCCTGCGGCTGATGAAGCGGCTCGACCGGCCCGACAAGCACTGGAAGTACAGCAAGAACGACGTACCCACCCGCGCCCAGTGGGACGACTACCAGGCCGCGTACGGCGACGTCTTCCGGCGCACGTCGACCGAGGAGGCGCCCTGGTACGTCGTACCGGCCGACCACAAGTGGTACGCCCGGCTCGCGATCACCGAGATCCTCACGCAGACGCTGATCGACATGGACCCGGAGTGGCCGCAGGTCCGGTGGGACCCGGAGGTGCAGCGACGCAAGCTGGCCGCCACGATGAGCACTGCCGCGCTGCGAGCCTCCCTGAAGGAGACCGAGCGCCAGGTCAAGAAGGCCGTGAAGGCCGACCGCGAGGTCCAGGAGGAGGCCGCCCGGGCGCGCGAGGAGGTCGCGGGTTCCGACCCGATCGCCGCGGCCGAGGCCGAGGCACGGGAGGCCGAGGCGGTGGCGTCAGCCGCGACCGCCATGCTCGACCTCAAGCGGACCCGGAGGCAGAAGGCCGAGCTGCTGGAGGAGCGTTCGTAGCCGTACCGCGTCGTGCGGGGCGAAGCCCTTGGCGTCGTTGTCGAAGTAGACGACCACGTCGGCGTCCTCGGACCAGTCGCGGCAGCGCTCCGCCCAGCGCTCGAGCGCGGCGTCGGAGTAGCCACTCGTGTACAGCTCGGTGTCACCGTGCAGGCGCACGTAGACCAGGTCGCTGGTGACGGCCTCCGCCATCGGCCAGCGCCCCGCGCTGTCGGCGACCACGCACGCGATGTCGTGCTCGCGCAGCAGCGCGAACGCCTCGTCGGTGCAGTACGTCGCGCTGCGGAACTCGAGCGCGTGTCGCACCCGCGCTCCCGCCAGCCCTCGCGGCGCGCGCGTGCTGGCGCGGTCCTCGGGCAGCTTCGTGTCGTGGCGGCGCGCGAGCGCGGCGACCTCACCCACGGTGCGCGGCAGCAGGTCGAAGAAGTCGGCGAGCAAGCGGGCGTCGTACTCGAGCCGCTCGGGGAGCTGCCACAGGAACGGTCCCAGCGTGGGGCCGAGCTCGAGCACACCGGAGGCGAAGAAGTTCGCCAGCGGCGCCTCGACGTCCCGCAACCGCTTGAGGTGGGTGACGTAGCGGCCGCCCTTCACCGCGAAGCAGAAGTCGTCAGGGACCTGCGCGCGCCAGGAGCGGTACGACGTCGGCCGCTGCAGCGAGTAGAACGACCCGTTGATCTCGACGCTGTCCAGCCGCTCGGCGGCGTAGGCCAGCTCACGCCGTTGCGGCAGCCCCTTCGGGTAGAAGTCGCCGCGCCAGCCGGCGTACGTCCACCCCGAGATGCCGACCCGGATCTCACCCATGCCAGGGCGGTACCCACCTACCCGTGGTCGACCGGGGGCGCGTCGCTCAGCGACCCGAGCCAGGCGCCGGCCGAGCTCCCCCACTGGTCGAGCTCGGCGTCGTTCATCGGCGCCGTGCAGCGGATCCACGACTCCACCCGGGCGAGGCGGGCGAGCTGGAGCGCTGCGGGGAGCGCCGCGCGGAGCTCGGCGGCCGGGGCGTAGTCGGTCCAGGTCTCGAGCGCGGCGTCGGCCACCCGGCGCCGGTCGCGCTCGTCGCCGTCGAGCAGGTGCAGCGGGATCAGCAGCGCGGCCAGCGGCTCGGTGACCATCGCGTCCGCGAAGTCGAAGAACCGCAGCTCGCCCCCGACGTCGAACACGTTGTGGCCGTGCAGGTCGTTGTGGCACAGCGTCAGCGGCAGCCCGAGCGCGCCGACCTGGTCGGCCCATCCGGCGATCTCCGGCAGCCGGGCCCGTACGCCGGCGAGCGCCGCGGGCGCGGGCGCCCGTGGGTCGCCGTCGGGAAGGGCGGCGAACTCGTCGAGCCGGCGCTCGACGTACTCGACCGCGTCACCCGGCGCGAGCACGGTCAGTCCCGCCTCGACCAGCCGGTCGGCGTACCGCGACACCTCGACCTGGAGCTGGGCTCCGGCCGCGGCGACCCGGCACCACGTGTCCACGTCGTCGACTCCGGCGTCGCCGAGCGTGCGGCCGAGGTCCGGGGTGAGGAACAGGCCACGCCCGATGTCGGCACCGGTGAGCGGGACGACATGGCGGTGGGCCAGGTCGTTGAGCGCGACGACCACGGCGGCCTCGTAGGCCTGGGTCGCGCAGTTCTGCTTCGCGAAGAACACGCCGCTGGCGGTCTCGGCCCGCCATACCGTCGCCCAGGCCCGGGTCTTCACCGGCTCGAGCGCGCTGGGCTCCCCCACCACCGAGGCCACCCAGCCGCGCAGCTCGTCGCGGAAGGCGCCGCTCGACCAGCGCTCGCTCGCCGACGGCAGCTGGAGCGTCAGGTCGGCCCACCGCGTCATGGGCGCCAGCCTGTCATGCTCAGGGAATGGAGATCGAGAAGCTGGAGCCGCTGCCGGAGGACTGGGACCGCGCACTGTGCGTCGTGGCGCACCCCGATGACCTGGAGTTCGGCGCCGCGGCCGCGATCGCGCGCTGGACCGGCCAGGGCAAGACCGTCACCTACTGCATGGTGACCAGCGGCGAGGCCGGCATCGACGGCCTCGCCCCCGACGAGTGCCGGACCGTCCGCGAGGCCGAGCAGGTGGAGTCCGCCCGGATCGTCGGCGTCTCCGAGGTCGAGTTCCTGCACCAGCCCGACGGGATCCTCGAGTACGGCGTCCCGCTGCGCCGCGAGATCGCTCACGTCGTACGCCGCCACCGCCCCGACATCGTGATCACCGGCAACTTCCGCGACACCTGGGGCGGGGTGAACCTCAACCAGGCCGACCACATCGCGACCGGCCGGGCCGTGGTGGACGCCGTCCGCGACGCGGGCAACCGCTGGGTGTTCGCCGAGCAGCTGACCGACGGGCTCGAGCCGTGGGGCGGGGTGCGCGCGGTCTGGGCGGCCGGCTCCCCCGTCGCGGGACACGCGGTCGACACCACCGACACGTTCGACGCCGGGGTCGCCTCCCTCGAGGCGCACCGCGCCTACATCGACGGGCTGGGCTGGGAGAACTGGGACCCCCGCGAGTTCCTCGAGGGATTCGCCCGGCAGACCGGCCAGCGGCTCGGCGTCGCGTTCGCCGCGGCGTTCGAGGTGTTCCCGATGGGCTGGGGCGAGTAGCTGCGCCACCAGGAAGACCAGAAGGGCCTGACGGTGATCGTCAGGCCCTTCTCTCTGCTCCCCCGGTTGGACTCGAACCAACAACCCTCCGGTTAACAGCCGAATGCTCTGCCAGTTGAGCTACAGGGGATCGGTGCAGCCCGCACAGATTAGCAATCGGCATCGCGGAGGAAAAATCGAGGTCCTCCCCGGCGTTTCTAGACGGTGCCGACCTCGAGCTGCGCCGCGGCCAGGGCCTCGGCGGCCGCGGCGCGGACGGCGGGGTCGTCCGGGTCGACGCCCTCGTCGTACTCGTAGATCCAGCGCACCGGGTCGCGCCCGTGGGGCGCGCGCCGTGCGATCACGCGCACGCCGCGCTTGCCGGCGATCGGGACGTGGCGCTGCAGCACGATGCTCGCGGTGACCCGCTCACGGACCAGCTGCAGCAGCAGTCCGGGCTCGGTGAGGGCGAAGATGTGGACCGGGCGGACCTCGCCCCAGGACCCGACCTCGCTGACCCGCAGGACGCCCTCGTCGGTGTCCCAGTCGGCGGCCTGGACATCCTCCCAGGGGATCCGGACGGTCTCCTCGAGCCCGAGCGAGCCGGCACCGAGGCCGCGGACGACGTACAGCGCGTCCCGGGTGCCGCCGACCATCGCATCCTCGGCGGCGGCGTGGGCCAGCAGCCGCTCACCGCGCTCGACGCGGATCGGCGGGCGCTCGCGCTTGAAGAGGCTCACTGCGCCGGCCCCGCCAGGCGGTCGCGCAGCATCCGGCGGTGCGCCTCGAGCGCCGCCAGCTCCCCGAACATCTTGTTGAACTCCTCGGCCTGCTCCACCGGGTTCGTGCGCTGGAGCTTGGACTTGATCGCGTTGATCCGGCGGGCGGTCGTCAGCTCCATCAGGGCGAAGACGTGCTGGGCGACGTAGGCCGCGTCCGGCTCCTTCTTCAGCGGCTCGACGGCGAGCTCGCTGACCGCCGAGGACACGGCCGGCTCCCCCGCGGCGTCGCGCAGCCGGGTGACCCAGCCCGGGTCGTTCGCGCCGGCACCGGGGCCACCGGCTCCGGCGACCAGCTCCCAGACGGCCCGGTAGGTCGGGTGGGTGAAGTCGTTCGGACCGATCTCGGACGTGGCGCGGCCGATGGTCATCGGGTGCTGGACGACGAGCTTCAGCGTCTCCCGCTCGAGCGAGAAGCGCGGGTCGCGCAGGTCGGGTACGGCGGACCGCGGCGCGGCGGGCTGCTCCGCGGCCGCCGCGCGCGGGTCCTGCCCGGGCTTCCGGTTGGCGGCCCGGCGGACCTCTGCTCGCGCCTCGTCGACGTCGACGCCGACCATCCCGGCGATCTCGCGCGCGAAGGCGTCGACCTTGGAGCGGTCCCGGATGCTCGAGACCAGGCGGGCGCTCTCGCGCAGCGCGTCGATGCGGCAGTCGGCCCGGTCGAGGTCGTACTTGCTGACGATGTTGGCGAGCACGAAGCGGTACAGCGGGACCCGGCGCGCGACCAGCTCGCGCACGGCGGCGTCGCCCTTCTTGATCCGCAGGTCGCACGGGTCCAGGCCGTCCGGCTCGACCGCGACGTAGGTCTGCGAGACGAAGTTCTGGTCGCCCCCGAACGCGCGGATCGCCGCCTTCTGCCCGGCGGCGTCCCCGTCGAAGGTGAAGATCACCTCGCCACGGAACTCCTCGTGGTCGTGCAGGAACCGGCGCAGCACCCGCGCGTGGTCGTCCCCGAACGCCGTGCCACAGGTGGCGACCGCCGTCCCGACGCCGGAGAGGTGGCACGCCATCACGTCGGTGTAGCCCTCGACGATCACCGCCTGGGAGGAGCGCGCGATCTCGCGGCGGGCCAGGTCGATGCCGTACAGGACCTGGCTCTTCTTGTAGATCTTGGTCTCGGGGGTGTTGAGGTACTTGGCCTCGATCCGGTCGTCCTCGAAGATCCGGCGCGCTCCGAAGCCGATCGTGTCGCCCGGCGCGTCCCGGATCGGCCACAGCAGCCGGCCGCGGAACCGGTCGTACGCCGAGCGCCCGATCGCCACCAGGCCGGCCTCGACGGTCTCCTCCTGGGTGAACCCGCGGCCCTTGAGGTGCTTGAACAGCGCCTCGCCGTCGCGCGGGGCGAAGCCGATGCCGAACGTCGCCGCCGCGGTCTGGTCGAACCCGCGCTCGGACAGGAACTGCCGCGCGGCCAGCGCTTCCGGGGTCGCGAGCTGCTCGGCGTAGAACTCCTGCGCGACCCGGTTGGCCTCGATGAGGCGCTGCCGCTGCGGCCCCTTCGGACGCTCGTCGCGGGCGTCGCCCTCCTCGCGGCGCAGCATCACCCCGGCCTTCTCGGCCAGCCGCTCGACGGTCTCGGTGAACGTGAGGCCGTCGATCTTCATCAGGAAGCTGATGACGTCGCCGCTCTCGCCGCAGCCGAAGCAGTGGAAGAAGCCGCGGGCCGGCGTGACGTGGAACGACGGCGACTTCTCGTCGTGGAACGGGCAGAGCCCCTTCTGCGAGCCGCCGCCGGCGTTGCGGAGCGTGACGTACTGCGAGACGACGTCGTCGATGCGCGTCTTCTCGCGCACCTCGGCGATGTCCTCCTCGCGGATCCGGCCTGCCACGTCGCGGAGTCTACGGTCCGCTCAGTAGGCGCCGGACATGACGTTCACAAGTTCCTCGCCGGCGGCGTAGCGGTGCAGCTGGTCACGCACCAGACGGTGCGCCCGCGGCCACATCGCGCTGCTCGCGCCCCCGACGTGCGGGGAGATCAGCAGGTTCGGCGCCTCCCACAGCGGGTGGTCCGCCGGGAGCGGCTCGACCTCGGCGACGTCGGTCGCCGCGGAGATCCGGCCGGCGTGCAGCGCGGCGACGAGGGCGTCGGTGTCCACGACGGCGCCCCGGGCGACGTTGACCAGCAGCGCGCCCTCCTTCATGGCGCCGAGGAACGCCGCGTCGACCAGGCCGCGGGTCTCGTCGGTGAGGGGCACGACGAGGACCACGACGTCCGCGTGCGGCAGCAGCGCGGGCAGCTCGCCGATCGGGTGCACGCCGTCACGGGCGCTGCGCGCGACCTTGACCACCTCGACCTCGAACGGCAGCAGCCGGCGCTCGATGGCCTCGCCGACCGCGCCGTACCCGACCAGGAGGACCCGCTTGTCGGCGAGCGCGGGGTGCCAGCCGGTGTTCCACGCGTGCCGGTCCTGGTCGCGCACGAACCCGGGGACACCGCGCAGGCTGGCGAGCGTCAGGGTGACCGCGAGCTCGGCGGTCGACGTGTCGTGGATGCCCCGGCCGTTGCACAGCAGCACGCCGTCGGGGACGTGGGCGCGGACGTTGTCGACGCCGGCGGTCAGCGTCTGCACGACCTCGAGGCTGCTCATCCGCGGCAGCACCTCCGCCACCCGCGGCCCGACCTGGTACGGCGGCACGTAGAACCGCACGTCGCCCACGCTGTCCGGCACGTGCTCGGTCGGGTCGACCACCTCGTAGCGCAGGCCCTCCGGCGGGTCGCCGAGCAGCGCGGGGTCGAACGGCAGCCAGACGAGACGGTCGGTCACGGGCAGAGCCTAGAGTGCCGCTCGACCGCACTCTGGTCGGTCAGCGACGCGACCTGGTCGAGGACGACCCGCAGCCGGGCGCTGTCGTCGGCCGCGGCGTGCCAGTCGTCGGCGAACTGGCGGTCCAGCGCGTCGGGGCCGCGGTCGGCGAGAACCGCCACCAGCTCGGCCAGCAGCTCGCGCTGCCGCTCCATCAGCGCGACGCGGTCGTCGGCCTGCATGACGTAGTGCGCGGCGATGCCTTTCAGCACGGCCATCTCGAGCCGGGTCTGCTCGGGCACCACGAGGTCGGCGGCGTACCGCACGAACGGGCCCTCGCTGGCCGCGAACGTCGCGTGCTGGACGGCCCCGCAGAACCGGCCGATCAGGTCGCTGGTGAGGTTCTTCAGCGCGGCCAGCGAGCGACGGGTGCCGTCGTACGACGCCTGCGGCCAGCTCTCGACGGCCCGCAGCCCGGCCAGGGTGGCGTCGAGCTGGTCGTCGGAGGCGGCCGGGAGGTACCACTCGCGCACGGTCTCCCAGACCGCGGCGGGGTCGAACGTCGTCAGGTCGACGCGGTGCGCGACCACGCCGTCCTCGACGTCGTGCACGGAGTAGGCGACGTCGTCGGCGAGGTCCATCACCTGCGCCTCGAGGCACTGCCGGGAGCCGATCGCGCCCTGCCGCATCCACGTGAAGACCGGCAGGTCGTCGACGTACACGCCGAACTTCGGCGTGACCTCGTTGCGCAGCCACGGGTACTTCGTGCAGGCGTCCAGCGTCGCGCGGGTGAGGTTCAGCCCGGCGCCCTCGGTCTTGGCCTCGAGACGGGTCAGGATCCGCAGGGTCTGTGCGTTGCCCTCGAAGCCGCCGCACGCGTCGCCGACCTCGGCCAGCACCCGCTCGCCGTTGTGGCCGAACGGCGGGTGTCCGAGGTCGTGCGCCAGCGCCGCCGTCTCGGCGATGTCGGGCTGGCTGCCGAGCGCGCGGGACAGGTCCCGCGCGACCTGGGCGACCTCGAGGCTGTGCGTGAGCCGGTTGCGCACGAAGTCGTCGCTCTGCGGGCCGACCACCTGGGTCTTCGCGGCCAGCCGCCGCGACGACGCGGCGTGCACCAGCCGGGCCCGGTCGCGCTCGAACGGCGTGCGCACGGGCGCGTCCACCCGCTTCGGCGGCTCGGGGACGAGGCGCTCGCGGGCGGCGTCGTCGTACAGGTCGTCCATCGGGGCAGACTCTAGGCGTGCGGATCGACACGGCAACCAGCGCCGGTCACCCCGGGCGGCCCAACGAGGACTTCGTGGGGTGCGCGCCGGGCGCCGTCGTGGTCCTCGACGGCGCCGGCATCCGCGGCGCCGAGCACCTCTGCCGCGGGACCGCCTGGTACGCCGAGACCCTGGGGACCGCCCTCCTCGCCCGGCTGGCGCCCGACTCCCCCGCCGATACCCCCGCCGATACCCCCGCTGCTGCCCTGGCCGACGCGATCGAGCACGTCGCCGGGCTCCACCGAGGCACCTGCGACCTGGCCGACCCGAGCAGCCCGCAGGCGACCGTCGCGGTCGCGCGGTTCAGCGACGAGCACGTCGACTACCTGGTCCTGGGCGACACGTACGTGCTCCTCGGTGAGCAGGTCGTCACGGACCCGCGCGAGGTCGACGTGCGCACTGAGTGTCTGACGTCGTACGACGACCGCGCCGACCAGGTCGCGGCGTTCCGGGCCCGCGGGCTCCGGACGACGCGACCGTGGCGTTCTGCGACCTTCTCGCCTGACCTCTCCGGCCCCGCCGGCGCTCACTGGTACGTCGGGTCCGCCCACGGGCCGAGGCTGCGCGAGCGCACCGGCTGGACCGGTCGCGGCGCGGCACTGTGCGGGTAGCCCTCGCCCCAGTTGGTGGGCGTGCCGAGCATCTCGATGCGCGCGTCGTCGGTGTACCAGTCGACGAGGTCGCTGTCGGAGCGCAGGATCCAGGTGCAGCCGAGCTCGGCGTCGGCGGTGAAGTCGCCGTGCCGGACCAGCGGCGGGCGCCAGAAGTAGGTGCCCGGCCACATCTTGCCGAAGCTGTAGTCGAAGCCGCCCTCGAGGCAGTACGCCTCCTCGCTGCACGGGTGGTGTGCGAGCGGGTGCTCGACCCAGCCCGGCTTGGCCTTGATCAGCCGCGTGTAGAACCCGGTCTTCTCGTCGCGGTGCAGCAGCTTGATGTAGAGACCGGGGACCGGCGTGCCGCCGAGGTCGAAGCGCATCGGGCTGCCGTCGACCACGTCGATCCACGGCATCGCCGCGACGTCGAGCACGATCAGCCTCTTGTCCTCGCGCACCACCGGAAGCTGCTCGTCGCCCTCGCCGCACGGCGTGAACGTCCAGTCGCCGTACTCGCGGAACAGCAGCACGACGGTGCCGTCGGCCACCTCGAGCTCCGGGGTCCAGACGCCGGCCGCTGCGTGCCAGTAGCCCTCCGCGCCGAGGACGGTGTCGCCGATGCGCACCTCGCCCTCGAGGACGTACCACTCCGTGTCCGCGGCGTGGAAGCCCGCGGGACGCGACCACGGGCTGGTGAAGTGCACCTTGAGCGAGGCCGAGCCGTCCTCCTCGTCGTAGCAGAGGTTGCGCTGCTTGGCGGTGCCGGTGGCGTGCTCGAACTCCGCGACGTGCCAGATCAGGTCACGCTCGTCGACGGTTTCGACATGGGGGCGCATGGGGCTCCTCGGGTAGTTGACTTACCGATACAAGATGTATTGCTATCACATTGCCGGTACATCTTGTATCGTTTTCAACGTGACGAGGACAGGACGGCCCGCGGGCCCGGCGAGCGACACCACCGCGACCGTGCTCACCGCCGCGCTCGACCTGCTCCTCGCCGAGGGGGCCGGGGCGCTGACCGCGCAGCGCCTCCACCAGGTCACCGGCGTCTCCCGCTCGACGATCTACCGGCACTGGCCGACGCCGAACGACGTCCTCGCCGCCCTCATCGACGTGGCGCCGAGCCCGCGGCGCCAGCCGTCCGGCGACCTCGCCCAGGACCTGCACGCCGAGATCGACGCGCTCTGCGACCGGCTGCGCGACAAGCCGGTGGCCGCGTTCCTCCGAGCCCTGGTCGCGGCCGACGCCGGGCTCCGCCACCGCTACGTCGAGGACCTCCTGGCGCCGGTGCAGGCCGTGCTCCGCGACGCCGGCACACCCCGGGCCGCGGCCGAGGACGCGGTCGCCGCGATCGTCTCCCCCCTGCTCGTCGACGCCCTGCTCCTCGACCGGCCGACGGCCCGCGCCCGCGCGCACCGCGCGGTCGACCTGTACCTGACGGAGGCCGCGCGATGACGAACGTCGTCGGACCCCGCGCCGTGTTCGGCGTGGTCGTGCCCAGCACCAACACCGTCGTCGAGCACGACTACTGGCGCGCCGGGATCGACGGCGTCGCGTTCCGGGCAGGATCGATGTACATCGAGAACCCGACGATGGACGGCGACGCCGGCTTCGAGGCGCTGCTCGTGCAGATCCGGGCGTCCATCGACGACGCCGTGCGCGACGTGCTGACCGCGGAGCCGGACCGGATGGTCATGGGCATGTCGGCGGAGACCTTCTGGGGCGGCGTCGAGGGCAATGCGGCGTTCGAGCGACGGCTCGAGGGGCGCACCGGCCTCCCGGTGACGACCGGCGCCAGCGCGTGCCGCGCCGCGCTGCAGACCCTGGGGGTACGGCGGATCGCGGTGTTCTCGCCGTACCAGCCCGTCGCCGACGTCGAGGTCGGCCGGTTCTTCACCGAGGCCGGGTTCGACGTCGCCGCGATCACCGGGCTGCGCTGCCCCACCGCCATGGACATCGCCCGGGTCGACGAGGCGCGACTGGACGCCCTGGTCGCCGAGCTCGACGGACCCGACGTCGAGGCGATCGTGCAGGTCGGCACGAACCTGTCCTTCGTCGGCCAGGCAGACCGGCTCGAGGCCGCCCTCGGCAAGCCGGTGGTCGCGATCAACGCGGCCACGCTCTGGCACGCCCTGCGCGAGCACGGCATCGCCGACCAGGTCGGCGGCGCGGGCTCACTGCTGCGCGACCACTGAGGACGCTGGGCGTCAGTACGTCGTGACGTGCACGTGGTCGTAGTGGTTGGCCGTCGCCGAGCCGCGGTCGGACATGCCCCGCCAGCCCTCGCCGCCGCGCTCCACCGACCAGATGCTCTGCGCGTAGATCAGGTACGAGACGCCGAGCTCCGCGTAGTTCGCACGGATGAACTCCGCGACCTCCCAGCCCCGGTCGCCGCTGACCATGATGTCGACCGCGATGCCCTGGGAGTGCTCGCCGTCCCCACGGAACGTGCCGTAGGTCGTGATCTCGGGGAACCGCGCGCAGACCGCCTCGTGCACCTTCACGATGTTGGGGCTCACGCCCGACGGCACGCTGGTGCCGTTGGTGCAGTCGCCACCGACCGGCTCGTCCTCGGACAGGTAGCCCTCGGTGACCCACCGGGACTCGCCGTCGACGACGATCTCGACCCGGCCGTCGGCCTTGCGGCCGGTGACGAGCACGGGCTTGCCGGCGGCGATCTCGCCGCGCTGGACGGCGTCCTTGCCCGAGTCGGACCAGAGGTTGAGCGGGGCCGTGGTCCAGAGCTTGGTCTCGGCCTTCTTCACCGCCGCGGCGGTGGCGGTGAGCTCGGCGTTCTCGTCGAAGGCCTTCTGCAGTGCCTTGCGCTCGACCCGGGAGTCGGAGCGGGAGACGGTGTCGCGGGCCATGAGGCCGGCGGAGAGGTCGGAGGCGGCGTCCTGGGCGACCAGGTCACGGGCCTCGGGGTCCGCGGCCAGGACACCGAGGGTCACGGCTGAGACGGTCGCCATCACGGCGAGCGGTCCGGCGACGAGTGCGGCGCGCGGCTTTCGGCGGGCAGTGGTTTCCCGCTTGTGGCGATGTTCTGCCACAGCGCTGATCCTTTGCTGTTGCGTACGGGGGTGCGCCGCCGCCGGATGACCTCCCGAAAGGTCACGAAATGGCAACGACCGGGCCGAGTCAACCACACCCAAAGTCGACGGGGAGAATCGACAATGGTTAAAAGGCTGTGGTTCCGCTCACCCGCCGGTGGTCTCGTCCGCGTCTTCCTGCAGGTGGGAGCCGCTGCCGTCGGCGTCGTCGAGCCAGCCCTCCGGGAGCACGACACGCGCGCGGGGCGAGCCCTGCCGGCCCCGGGGAGAGCCCAGCTCGCTGGCGGGGAACGGCTCGTCCGGATCGAGGTCGGCGAGCAACGCGTCGAGCGCCGCGAGGCTGTCGACCAGCCCGAGCGAACGACGCATCTCACCGCCGGCGGCGAAGCCCTTGAGGTACCAGGAGACGTGCTTGCGGAACTCCTTGCAGCCGCGCTCCTCCCCCATGTGCTGGCACAGCAGCTCGGCGTGTCGCCGCATCATCGCGGCCACCTCACCCAGCGTCGGCAGCGTGGCGACCTCCTCGCCGCGGAACGCGGCGGCCAGGTCGCGGAACAGCCAGGGGCGGCCCAGGCAGCCGCGGCCGACCACGACACCCGCGGCACCGGTCTGCTCGACCATCCGCAGCGCGTCCGCGGCCTCCCAGATGTCGCCGTTGCCGAGCACGGGGATGTCGACGTGCTCGACCAGCGCCGCGATCGCGTCCCAGTCGGCCTCACCGGAGTACGCCTGCGCGACCGTGCGGCCGTGCAGCGCGATCGCCGCACACCCCGACTCCTGCGCGATCCGGCCGGCGTCCAGGTAGGTCAGGTGGTCGTCGTCGATGCCCTTGCGGGTCTTCATCGTCACCGGCACGTCGTACGGCGTGGCCGCGGCCACCGCGTGCTCGAGGATCTCGCCGAGCAGCCCGCGCTTCCACGGCAGCGCGCCGCCCCCACCCTTGCGGGTCACCTTCGGGACCGGGCAGCCGAAGTTCAGGTCGATGTGCGCGACGCCGTACTCGGCGCAGAGGATCTCGGCCGCCTTGCCGACGTACACCGGGTCCGTGCCGTAGAGCTGGACCGAGCGGACGGTCTCGAGCTCGTCGAACACCAGCATGTCCTTGGTGTGCTGGTCACCCTCCACCAGGCCGCGGCTGGTGATCATCTCGCATACGTACAACCCGGCGCCCTGCTCGGCGCAGAGCCGGCGGTACGCCGCGTTGGTGATGCCGGCCATGGGGGCGAGCACCACCGGCACGTCGACCGTCAGGGGACCCAGCGTGAGCATGACCCCTATTGTCTAGGGCTTCTCCGACTTCTTCGAATCCTTGGACTTCTTCGGCTTGTCGGGCTTCGGCGCGACGTACTTCTCCACCTCGCCGGTCCAGGTGATCGGGTTGAACGTCTCCTCGGGGCGGAAGCTCACCGCCTCCAGCTCGCCCCGGTCGGGAGCGAGGTAGACCAGGCACACCTTCGCCGTGTCGCCCGGGGCGAACGGGTCCGGGAACGGCGTGCTCGGGCACGGCTTGAACGAGCTCGCGAACGGCGTGGCCTCGAGCAGGACGTCGTCCTCGTTCACGACGTACAGCGGGACCGGCCGGCCACCGAGGTCGGACTCGCCGACGTTCTCGATCGTGGCGCGCACGTAGTACGGCGTGGACGCCTTCTGCGCGTCGCTCAGCTGCCAGGCCGAGAACGCCTCGATCTTGGTCGTCTCGAGCTTCGTGACCGTGATGTCGAGCGCGCCGACCTGCTCCTGGCGCGGCTCGTAGGCGACCACGGCCGCGTCACCGACCGAGAGCTGGCTGCCCGGCGGGGTCAGGGTGACCCCCGCCGGGACCGGCAGGTACGGCGTCGCGCTGGTGGCGACCGTCGCCGAGGGCGACGGGTCGGCCGAGTCCGAGCCGCCGTCGTCCGTGCAGCCCCCGAGCACGAGGACCGCACAGACCGCCAGGCCGATCGCGGGCGCCTTCATCAGCAGCCGAGGAGGCGCTCGGCGAAGTACGACGTGACGCCGTCGAGCGAGATCCGCTCCTGCGCCATGGTGTCGCGCTCGCGGACCGTGACCGCGTTGTCCTCGAGCGTTTCGAAGTCGACGGTCACGCAGTACGGCGTGCCGATCTCGTCCTGGCGCCGGTAGCGGCGGCCGATCGCGCCGGAGTCGTCGAAGTCGACGTTCCAGCCGGCACTGCGCAGCGCCATCGAGAGGTCCTTGGCCTTGGGCGACAGGTCGGCGTTGCGCGAGAGCGGCAGCACCGCGACCTTGACCGGCGCGAGGCGCGGGTCGAGCCGCAGCACCGTGCGCTTGTCGACGCCGCCCTTGGTGTTGGGCGCCTCGTCCTCGGTGTAGGCGTCGACGAGGAACGTCATCAGGCTGCGCGAGAGCCCGGCGGCCGGCTCGATGACGTACGGCGTGTAACGCTCGTTGTTGGCCTGGTCGAAGTACGACAGGTCCTGGCCGGAGTGCTTGGCGTGCGTCGACAGGTCGAAGTCCGTGCGGTTCGCGATGCCCTCGAGCTCACCCCACTCGGAGCCGGCGAAGCGGAAGCGGTACTCGATGTCCACGGTGCGCTTGGAGTAGTGGCTGAGCTTCTCCTGGGCGTGCTCGTAGTGGCGCAGGTTGTCGGCGTCGATGCCGAGGTCGACGTACCACTTGGTCCGCTCGTCGATCCAGTACTGGTGCCACTCCTCGTCCTCACCCGGCTTGACGAAGAACTCCATCTCCATCTGCTCGAACTCGCGGGTGCGGAAGATGAAGTTGCCCGGCGTGATCTCGTTGCGGAAGCTCTTGCCGATCTGCGCGATGCCGAACGGCGGCTTCTGCCGGCTCGACGTCACGACGTTGGCGAAGTTGATGAAGATGCCCTGCGCGGTCTCGGGCCGCAGGTAGTGCAGGCCCTCCTCGTTCTCGATCACGCCGAGGTAGGTCTTGAGCAGGCCGGAGAACTGGCGCGGCTCGGTCCAGGCGCCGCGGGTGCCGCAGTTGGGACACGCGACGGTCGCCATGTCGACGTCGTCGGGGTTCGCGATGTCCTTCTTCTCCGCGACCTCCTCCTGGAGGTGGTCGGCGCGGAACCGCTTGTGGCAGGACTGGCACTCGGTCAGCGGGTCGGTGAACGTGTCGACGTGGCCGCTGGCCTCCCACACCTGGCGGGGCAGGATGATCGAGGAGTCGAGGCCGACCATGTCGTCGCGCATGGTGACCATGGACCGCCACCACTGGCGCTTGATGTTCTCCTTGAGCTCGACGCCCAGCGGACCGTAGTCCCAGGCGGAGCGGGTGCCCCCGTAGATCTCCCCGCACGGGTACACGAAGCCCCGGCGCTTGGCGAGGGAGACGACCTGGTCGACAGTGGACGGCGGCGGCTTGGCCACGGGTGAGCTCCTAGGTTCTCGGCCGGCTGGCTGCCGGTCGGTTCGAAGGTCTCAGCCTAACGAGCGGACGTCGGTGATGTTGAGATCGGCCCCCGGCTCGGCGGACTCGTACGCCGACGGCTCCTCGATCGCCCGGCTCAAGCAGGCCACGGCGCGCAGCTTCACGTCGTACGACGACAGGGCGCGCCGGTAGCTGCCGACGTTCTCCCACCGCGTGGTGAGCACCCACAGCTCCGGGTCGTCGATGTTGCGCCCGATCTCGCCGCCGACGTAGCCCCGGCACGCCGCCAGCGCCTCGCGCGCGGTCGTGAGGTCGGCGCGGAACGCCGCGCCGTCCGCCACCGCCACCCGGAACCTGTTCACGACGATCACGCCGCCCAGCGTAGTGAGGGGTGTGCCGCGGCCTGGCGGGGCGTGCCGCTGGTGCCCGCCCGAATTGACAATCGTTCTCAACTTCTCTGAGAATCGTTCTCATGAAGATCTACGCCGTCGCGGCCCTGGGGGCCGCCTTCTCCCTCAGTGCGACGTTGAGCGGCTGCTCGGCGTTCGACGACTCCGCCACCTCCGCCGACGGGGTCGAGGTCGCGACGGCGTTCTACCCGTTGCAGTACGTCGCGGAGCGGGTCGGCGGGGACCACGCGAGCGTCGAGAACCTCACCGCTCCCGGCGGCGAGCCGCACGACCTCGAGCTGACCGTGAAGGAGACCGCCCAGGTCGCCGAGGCCGACCTGGGCGTCTACCTGCACGGCTTCCAGCCCTCGGTCGACGACGCCGTCGACACCACCGCCGAGGGCGAGACGTTCGACGTCTCCGAGGCCGTCGAGCTGCGTCCGGCGGGCGAGTCCGACCACGAGCACGAGGACGAGGAGCACGCCGAGGAGGAGCACGCCGAGGAGGAGCACGACCACGGCGACACCGACCCGCACTTCTGGCAGGACCCGCTGCTGATGGCCGACCTCGCCGACGAGCTCGCCGAGCGGCTCGCCGAGATCGACCCGGACCACGCCGACGACTTCAGCGCCAACGCTGCCGACCTGCGCAGCGACCTCGAGACGCTCGACGCGGCGTACACCGACGGCCTGGCCGAGTGCGAGCGGCACACGGTCGTCGTGGCGCACGACGCGTTCGGCTACCTCGGCCGCTACGGCCTGGAGTTCGAGCCGATCGCCGGTCTCTCCCCCGACGCCGAGCCGACCCCGGCCGACCTGGCGCACCTCCAGGAGGTCATCGAGGAGGAGGGCGTGACGACCGTGTTCTACGAGTCGCTGGTCAGTCCCGCGATCGCCGAGCAGCTCGCCAACGACACCGGCGCGCAGGTCGCCGTGCTCGATCCGGTCGAGGGCCTGACCGACGAGACCATCGACGAGGACTACCTTTCCCTCATGGAGGCAAACCTCACCGCCCTGGAGGAGGCGAACGGCTGTTGAGCAGTGTCGTCGAGCTGGAGAACGGCGCCGTCTCGATCGCCGGCCGCCCGATCCTTCGGCACATCGACCTGACCGTGCGATCCGGTGAGTTCGTCGCGCTGATGGGCGCGAACGGCTCCGGGAAGTCCACGCTGGTGCGGGCGCTGACCGGGCTCTGGCCGCTGACGACCGGCTCGCTCAGCCTGTTCGGCACACCGTTCGGGTCGTTCCACGACTGGCAGCGCGTCGGCTTCGTGCCGCAGCGCGGCGGCGCCGCCTCCGGCGTACCGGCCTCGGTCTGGGAGGTCGTCGCCTCCGGCCGGCTGACCCGGCGCAAGCTGCTGCGCCCGCTCGGGCGCGCCGACCGGGCCGCGATCGCCGACGCCCTCGACGTGGTCGGGCTCGCCCACCGCGCACGGGAGAGCGTGTCCTCGCTGTCCGGCGGCCAGCAGCAGCGGGTGCTCATCGCCCGGGCGCTGGCCGGCGAGCCGGACCTGTTCTTCCTCGACGAGCCGACCGCCGGCGTCGACCTGCCGAACCAGCAGGTGCTCGCCGACACGCTGCGCACGATGTCCGGGCGCGGCGCCACGATCGTGCTGGTCGCCCACGAGCTCGGCCCGATGGCGCCGTTGATCGACCGCGCCGTGGTGATGCGTGACGGCCGGATCGCGTACGACGGCTCGCCGCTGGCCAGCGAGCAGGTCGCCACCGCCCACCTCGACGGGCACCACCACCATCACCACCACGAGCCGGACCACCACGACCACGCTCCGCACGTCTCGTCGCTGCTGGAGGGAGACCGGTGAGCGAGTACGTCGACCTCCTCTCGATGGCGTTCATGCAGCGCGCGCTGCTGGCCGCCGTCTTCACCGGCCTGGCCGCCCCGGCGATCGGGACGTACCTCGTCCAGCGCCGGATGGCGCTGATGGGTGACGGCATCGGCCACGTCGCCGTCACCGGTGTCGCCATCGGGCTGTTCACCGGCGCCTCCCCCACCTGGACCGCGGTGATCGTCGCGATCGCCGGAGCCATCGCGATCGAGGTGATCCGCGAGCGTGGGCACGCGAACGGCGACGTCGCGCTCGCGCTGCTCTTCTACGGCGGTCTGGCCGGCGGAGTGCTGATCACCGGTCTCGCGAACGAGAGCGGTGCCCGGCTCAACCAGTTCCTCTTCGGCTCGATCACCACGATCTCGGACACCGATGTGATCGTCACGATGGTCCTCGCGGCCGTGGTCGTGCTCATCTGTGTGGGTCTGGCGCCGCAGCTCTTCGCGGTGGCCCAGGACCAGGAGTTCGCCCGCGTCGCCGGGCTCAACATCCGCGCCTACAACCTGCTGGTCGCGGTGCTCGCGGCCGTGACCGTGACGGTCGCGATGCGCACGGTCGGGCTCCTGCTGGTCTCCGCCCTCATGGTCGTCCCCGTTGCCACCTCCCAGCAGCTGAGCCGCTCCTTCCGCACCACGCTGGGCGCGGCGATGGCACTCGGCACCGCGGCGTCCGTGGGCGGTCTGCTCCTCTCGGCGTACCTCTCCTTCGAGGCCCGCGTGGCGCCGGGCCCGACGATCGTGCTGCTCGCGCTGGCGGGCTTCGTCAGCGCCTGGCCGGTGGGGATCTGGCTGCGACGGCGACGCCGGCTCCGGCAGCCGTTCCCGGTCGTCCCGGTCGTCGCGCACCAGGAGACCGACGAGCACCCGCACCAGCACGGCGAGGACTGCGGCCACGTGGCCGTGCCCCACGGCGACCACGTCGACTACGTGCACGACGGGCACCGGCACGCACCCCATGGGAAGCACTATGACGAGCACTGACCAGACGCCACCGCTTCGGCCCACCAGGCAGCGCAAGGCCGTCGCCGAGGCGCTGGAGTCGTTCGCGGACTTCCGCTCCGCGCAGGAGATCCACGACCTGCTCGGGCAGCGCGGCGAGACCGTCGGGCTGGCCACCGTCTACCGCACCTTGCAACGGCTCGCGGAAGCCGGCGAGGTCGACCTGCTGCGCACCGAGGACGGCGAGGCGATCTACCGCCGCTGCTCCGACTCGCACCACCACCACCTGGTCTGCCGCACCTGCGGCGCGACCGTGGAGGTGGAGGGGCCCGCGGTCGAGCGGTGGACCCGCGCGATCGCGGCCGAGCACGGCTACGACGACGTCAGCCACACCCTGGAGATCTTCGGCACCTGCCGCAGCTGCAGCTAGGCGCCCGCCGGGAGCCGCACCCGGAACACGCTGCCCTGACCGAGCTCGCTCTCGACCTCGATCCGGCCGCCGTGGCCCTCCACGATGTCCTTGGCGATGGAGAGGCCCAGCCCGGCGCCGGCGATCGCCCGGCTCTCAGCCTCCCGGCTGCGGAAGAACCGGTTGAAGAGCTGCGCCACGTCGCTGGGGTGGATCCCCAGGCCGGTGTCGGCGACCTCGAGCACCGCCTGGCCGTCGTCAGCCGCCAACCGCACCTGGACCGCGCCGCCGGACAGGGTGTACTTCACGGCGTTCGACACCAGGTTGTCGACGACCTGGGCGATCCGCTGGCCGTCCCCCACGACCACCATCGTCTCCGGGAGGGCCGCGCTCATCGCCACGCCGGCCTCCTCGGCCGTGCGCTCCACGGCCTCGACGGTGTCGCGGACGACGGCGACCAGGTCGATCGGGTCCCGGGCGAACCCGACGGCTCCCGCGTCGTACTGGGCGACGTCGAGAAGGTCTGCCACGAGCCGGCGCAGCCGTTCGGCGTTGCGCTGGACCGCCGCGACCTGCCTGCGGGCGAGGTCCGACAGCTCCGCGTCGTCCTCGAGGAGCTGGGTGTAGCCGACGATCGAGGTGAGCGGGGTTCGCAGCTCGTGGGAGACCAGCGCGATGAACTCGTTCTTCACCTGGAGCGCGCGCATGAGGTCGGTGATGTCGGTGTAACCGAGCGCCGCTCCTCCGACCGCACCGCTCTCGGTGCGGACCGCCCGCGCGGAGACGGACAGGGCCCGCCGCGCCTCCGGGTCGCGGCCGATCCAGATCCGGAGGTCGTCGAACTCCTCCCCCAGCGAGGCACGATGGCTCGGCGACTGCTCGGGCGTGAGTCGGGTGCGGCCGTCGGCGCCGTACGCCTCGCCGACCTGGCCGGCCCGTCCGCTGTGCCCGTCGGGGAAGCCGATCTCCATGATCTCCTGGTGCCGGCGGTTCATGCCGGCGTACCGGCCGCGTGCGTCGAGGAGCAGCAGCCCGACGTCGACCGTGTCGAAGATGGCCTCGGACACGCGGCGCTGGTGGGCGATCCACTCCATGCTCTCCGCCATCACCAGGGCCGCGGCTCCCGCCACGACCGGGTAGAGGACCGCTCGTGCCGTCTCCACCGGCTCGAGACCGGAGTAGAGCATCGACGGGATCGACACGAGCAGCACGACCGACCCGACGCTGATCAGCACCCCGGTCCGCCCGGCGATGCGGCCCAGCCACAGCGCGGGCATCACGATGAGCAGACCGCTGCCGGGGTCGGGGTCGAGGCGGGCCATGCCGACCGCGGCGAGGTCGAGCACGGCCAGGACGATCGGGGCGTGGGCCGACCGGTCGGGACGCAGGAACGGGGTGAGGACCGCGAGGACCGCGAGGACCGCGAGGAGCAGCAGGGAGGCCATCGGCCAGGAGAGCCACGGCCACCGGGCCCCGAAGGCGAACCGCAGGCCCAGGTCGAGGAGGTACAGCGCGGTGAAGCCGAGCTGGAAGATCCGCGGATCGGTCATCGACGTCGACAGCCAGCGCTCCCTGGCGCTGCTGAGCGTGTCCATGCTCGCCTGTCCCACCTCAGACCAGTCGGCCGGCGAACGCGATGTCTTAGGTCTTCGCGTCAGCGTGGCAGCCGCACGCGAAAGACACTGCCCTGGCCGAGCTCGCTCTCGACCTCGATCCGGCCGCCGTGGCTCTCGACGATCGACTTCGTGATGCTCAGGCCGAGCCCCACGCCCTGGATCGAGCGCTCCTCGGCCTGGCGGGAGCGGAAGAACTGGTTGAACAGCCGGTCCCGGTCGGCCGACGAGATCCCGATCCCGCTGTCGATGACGCACAGCTCGACCCGGTCGACGTCGAGGCCGAGGGAGACCTGGACGAGACCACCGGGAAGGGAGTACTTCACGGCGTTCGAGACCAGGTTGTCGACGACCTGCGCCATCCGCTGCTGGTCGACCATCACCGTCAGCGTCTCCGGCACCGCCACCTGCACCGAGACACCGGCGCGGGCCGCCGCCGGCCCGGCCGCCTCCACGGAGTCGCGCACGACCGCGGCGAGGTCCGTGGGCGCCCGGACCACGTGCATGGGACCGGCTGCGGACTTCGCGGTGTGCAGCAGGTCGGCGACCAGCCGGTTGAGGCGGTCGGTGTTGCGCGCGACGACCTCGAGCTGCGCGACGACGTCGGGCGGCAGGTCCTCACGCTCGAGCAGGATGTTGACGTAGCCGACGATCGACGTGAGCGGCGTGCGCAGCTCGTGCGAGACCGATGCAACGAACTCGTCCTTGACCCGCAGCAGCCGCATGAAGTCGGTGACGTCGGTGTAGGCGAGCGCGGCGCCGGCGAACTCGCCGTGGGGCGAGGCCACCCGCCGCGCGGACACCGAGAGCGCCCGCCGGGTGAGCGGGTCTCCGCCGACCCACATCCGCACGTCGTCGTACTCCTCGCCCTGGCTGGCGCGGTACGTCGGCATCTGCTCGCGACCGAGCAGGGCGGTGCCGTTGGCGTCGTACACCTCGCCGGTCTGGCCGGCCCGGCCGAGGTGGCCGTCGGGGAACGCGAGCCGCATGAAGTCCTCGTGGCGACGGTTGATCCCGCGGTAGGTGCCGTCGGCGGCGAGCAGCACCAGGCCGACGTCGACGGTGTCGAGGATCGCGTCGGAGAACCGCCGTTCCGCCTCGAGGGTCGCGAGTGCGGCCTCGGCGGCGTCCCGGCTGGCCCGCAGCTTCTCCAGCGCGTAGGCGATCACCAGGGCAGCCCAGCCTGCGACCACGGCGATCAGCAGCGCACGCGACGCGGCCACGCCGCTCACGCCCTGGTAGACGATGTTCGGCACGGCCACCAGCACGGCCGCCCCGAGGACGGCGACCCCGGCCCCGCGGAGCCCGAACTGCCGGCCGAGCCACAGCGCGGGCACGACCGCGAGGATGCCGGCGCCACCGACGTCGTTCGACATCCGCGACATCCCGAGCGCGGCGAGATCGAGGACGGGGAGCACGCCGACCGCCCACGCCGGCAGCCGGTGCCAGGGCACGACCAGGGCGGCGACGCACGCGGCCAGGACCAGCCCGAGACCCGCCGCCGGCCACGACCCCGCGTCGACGGGCGTGCCACCGGCGGTGCGCAGCGTCAGGTCGAGCATGAACAGCAGGGCGAAGATGCCCTGCAGGATCGCGGTGTCCGGCTCGTCGGTGAACAGCAGCCGCTCGCGCAAGACCTGGATGCGCCGCCCGAGATGGCCCATGCGTGCGTCTCCTGTCAGCCCTCGGTCGGTACGGGGTTCGGCGCCGCACCGCCGTAGCGCCGGTCACGGCTGGCGAAGACCTCGATCGCGTGCCAGAGGTGGCGTCGGTCTACATCCGGCCACAGTATGTCGGTAAAGACCA
This sequence comes from Nocardioides caricicola, assembly GCF_039541135.1. Classification (NCBI taxonomy): domain Bacteria; kingdom Bacillati; phylum Actinomycetota; class Actinomycetes; order Propionibacteriales; family Nocardioidaceae; genus Nocardioides; species Nocardioides caricicola. Next base: position 50,190 of record NZ_BAABFQ010000005.1, read on the forward strand.
GCTCCGAGTAGGCGGCTTGCCAGAGCATGAAGTTCGAGAGCCGCTGCTCCCCCGACGTGCGCCAGACCAGGTCGGCGTTCGCCTGCTCGGGGACGTACAGGTGCTTGGCGAAGGTCCGCTCGTCGATCCTCTCCGGATCGAGCCGGCCGGCCGCGACCTCACGGGCGATGCTGCGCGCGGTGTCGGCGAGCTCGGCGCGACCGCCGTAGTTCACGCACATCGTCAGCGTGAGCACGTCGTTGCCCCGGGTCAGCTCCTCGGCGACCTGCAGCTCCCGGATCACCGACTTCCAGAGCCGCGGCGCGCGGCCGGCCCACCGCACCCGAACGCCCAGCTCGTGCATCTCGTCGCGGCGGCGCCGGATCACGTCGCGGTTGAACCCCATCAGGAACTTCACCTCGTCGGGCGAGCGCGACCAGTTCTCGGTCGAGAACGCGTACGCCGAGACCGCCTTGACGCCGATCTCGATGGCACCCTCGACCACGTCGAACAGGGAGTGCTCGCCCTGCTCGTGGCCCTTGGTGCGGGGCAGCCCGCGCTCCTTGGCCCAACGGCCGTTGCCATCCATGACGATCGCGACGTGGCGCGGCACCAGCTCCTTCGGGATCGCCGGAGGGCGGGCACCGGACGGGTGCGGGGTCGGTGGACGGACGCTGCGCTTCACGGCGGCAGCCTACGGCCGGGTCAGGACGCGAGGCTGGCGGCAGGCAGGGGGAAGACGACCCGGAACTCGCTGCCGCGGCCGGGGGCGCTGTCGACCTCGATCCGTCCCTCGTGCCCCTCGACGATCGACTTGCTGAGCGAGAGGCCGAGCCCGGCGCCCTGGATCGCGCGCCGGTTCGCCTCGTAGGTGCGGAAGAACCGCGTGAAGAGGTGCGGCTGGTCCTCCGCCGAGATACCGATCCCGGTGTCGCAGACCCGGATCACGACCGCGCCGCCCTCGATGCCCGCGACCACGCGGGCCGTGCCGCCGGGCTCGTTGTACTTGAGCGCGTTGGACACCAGGTTGTCGACGAGCTGGGCGAGCCGCTGCGGGTCGCCGGTGAAGGCGAGCGTGTCCGGCAGGTCGGCGGCGAGCACGACGCCTGCCTCCTGGGCCTGGGTCCGGGCGGCGTCGACGCACTCACGGACGATCGACGCGAGGTCGGTGCCCTGCTTGCGCAGCGGCATCGGCCGACCGGAGTACTCGACCTCCTCGAGCAGGCCCTCGACCAGGCGCTCGAGCCGCTGGGCGTTGCGGAACACGATCTCGAGGTGCTTGCGCAGCATCGGCTGGAGGTCGTCCATCTCGAGGTCCATCGACACGTAGCCGATGATCGAGGTGAGGGGGGTGCGCAGCTCGTGGGAGACCAGCGCGATGAAGTCGTCCTTGACCTGCAGGGCGTTCATGAAGTCGGTGACGTCGGTGTAGGACACCGCGGCGCCCAGCCAGTTCCCGTCGGAGTCCTCGACGCGCCGCGACGAGACCGACATCGCGCGCCGGCAGCGCTCGTCCTCGCCGATCCACACGCGGACGTCGTCGAACTCCTCGCCACGCCGGGCCCGGGCGGTGGGGACCTCGTCGACGGACAGGTGGACCTGCCCGGTCTCGTCGTACACCCAGCTCTGCGCCAGGGCGGGGTCCGGGTAGGCGATCTTCGTGTACTCGATCAGCGGCTGGTTGATGAGGATGGCCTCGCCGTTGGTGTCCAGCAGGCACAGGCCGATGTCGACGGCCTCGAAGATCGCCTGCGCGGAGCGCCGGTTGCGCTCGATGGTCTTGAGGGCCAGCGCGAGCTCGGCCTCCCGCGCCTCCGCCCGCGTCTGCGCGGCCTGGGCCTTGGCGAGCGCGGCGCTGGTCGAGAACGCGCCGAAGGCGGCCAGGCCCACCAGGAGGAGAGCCCACTCGACGCTGAGCACGCTGACGCCGCGGTCGACGAGCATCGGAACGCTGACGAAGACGACGACCGAGCCGACCGCGACGGCGGCGCCGCGCATCCCCAGCTCGAGGCCGAGCCAGATCGACGGCAACAGGACCAGCATGGCCGCGAGACCGGCGTCCGACCCCGACACGATCATCCCGATCGCGGCGATGTGGACCACCGCGAGGGAGCGGGCCACGATCGTGATCCGGCGCGGGACCAGGAGGACGGCGATGCTGCCGGCCACACCGATGGCCAGGCCGGCCACGGGCCACGACACCCAGCCGATCGGCCCTTCGTCGATCCGGCGGACGACCAGGGCCGCGATCATCAGGAAGGCGAACGTCGACTGGAGGACGCGCGGATCGGGCTCACCACGGTTCCAGACCAGCTGGGTGACCAGCCATCTGGCGCGTTGAGTCCAGTCGGACACCGGGCCCTCCCTACGTCTCCTGTCGCAGACAGGATCGGCACCCTTTCGGGTGACCTGAGGGCGGGAGGAGAATTCAGCGTTCGACGTACTCGAGCGACTTGAGACCGCGCTCGAGGTGCCAGGCGAGGTACGCAGCGACGAGCGTGCTCGCCTCGCGCAGGTGCCGCGGCTCGGCGGCGTCGACGACGGCCCAGTCTCCCGCGAGCAGGGCACCGAGCAGCGTGAGGGTCTCGGCCGCCGGGCTCGCCGACCCGGGCACCCGGCAGGTGGCGCACAGCACGCCTCCCATCGACGGGTTGAACCAGCGGTGCTGCCCCTCGAGGCCGCACCGCGAGCAGCCCGCGAACGACGGGGCGTAGCCGGCCACCGACAGCGAGCGCAGCAGGTAGGAGTCCAGCACCTGGCCGGGACCGTGCTCCCCCGCCACCATCGCCCGGAGCCCACCGACCAGCAGCAGGAACTGCTGCACCGACGGCTGGCGCTCCTCCGCGACCAGCCGGTCGGCGGTCTCGAGCATCACCGTGCCGGCGGTGTAGCGGTCGTAGTCGAGCCCCAGGCCCTTGGAGTACGGCGTGAGCGTCTCCGCCTGGGTGACCGTGTCCAGGTTGCGGCCCTCGGCGAGCTGCAGGTCGACGTGCGTGAAGGGCTCGAGCCGCGAGCCGAAGCGCGACGTCGTGCGGCGGACCCCCTTCGCGACCGCCCGGACCCGGCCGTGGTTGCGGGTCAGCAGCGTGATGATGCGGTCGGCCTCACCCAGCTTGTGGGTGCGCAGCACGATCGCCTCGTCACGGTAGAGCACCCGCTCATTGTGCCTCGGTGGTCAGGCGCCGGTGCGTCGGCCGCGCCGGGGCGTCCTCCAGCAGCGCGTCGCGAGGTCGATCGCGGCCTGGTCGAGCCGGTCCGAGGCCAGTCGCCACTCCAGGACCGACCGCGCGCGCACCAGCGTGGCCTTCGGCAGCTCCTCGGCGACCATCTGGGCGTCGGCCATCGAGTGCAGCGGGTCGAACGGGTGGCCGACCACCAGCGCCGGGACCGCGATCCGGCGGCGCTCGCGCGCCGACGGGGCGGCCCGGCCGAAGAACAGCCCGTGCAGCAGCGCCGCGACCGATGCCGGTCGCTGGTCGAGCGCGTCGAGGGCGATCCCGGCCCAGAACGGCACGATGCCTCGCGGCACCGGCCTGGTGAGGCGGCGTACCGCCGTGATGCTCAGCGGGAGGAACCGGGCGGCGAGCAGCAGCGGGCCGAACGCCACCACGCCCGCCTCCACGCCGTTGTCGAGGATCGGCGCCTCCAGGATCAGCCCCCGGACCCGATCGGGCGCGATCGCGGCCGTCTCGAGGGCGACGTTGGCGCCCAGCGAGGTGCCACCGACCACCGCCTGGGCGGCCCCGAGGTGGTCGAGGAGCGCGACGACCTGCTCGGCAAATGCCGTGACTGAGTAAGCCTGGGGGTCTTCTGGCCGATCAGAACGTCCGTGACCCAGGAGATCGAGGCTGATCACGTGGAGCCCGGCGCTGGCCAGCACGCGCGCCAGCGGCTGTTGCGACCGCCGGGGCATCAGCTCGCCGGGGACCAGCACGACCCACGCGTCACCGGCGCCGTACTCGGTGAACTCGAGCCGGTCGCGGCTCGACTCGGTCTCGAAGAAGAACTGTCCGATCCGCTCCGACACCACCAACATGCCCACCAGCCTACGGCGACCGGCGGATCCCGCGTGGTGGCTCGCTCTGCGGGGGCAACCTGGCCCACACTGACCCGCATGTCGAGTTCGGGGCCGGGCAAGGTCGGGTGGCCGACCGCCGTCGGGGGCCTCCTGGCGGTCTACCTGGCCGGCGTGCTCGCGATCGCGATCCGGCCCGAGGACTCCAACATCGCCACCTGGTGGCCGGCGGCCGGCATCGGCGTGATCCTCCTGGCCCTGGCTCCGCGGCGGGCGTGGTGGCTCCTCGTCCCGGGCGTCGGCGTGGTGACGGCGGCTGCGAACCTCACCGGCGGCCAGGAGACCGACTTCTCGCTCTGGCTCGGTGTCGGCAACGCCGTCGAGGTGACGGTGGCGACGCTCGTGCTGATGCACGGCCGGACCCGCATCCCGCGCCTGGACTCGCTCCGGACGTTCGGCCGCCTGGTGGCCACTGCCCTCGCGGGCGGCGTCACCATCGCCATGTTCGTCTCGACCGGGTCCGCCCTGCTCGCCGGCGGGGACTGGGTGGTGACCTGGCGCACGGTCGTCACCTCCCACGCCTCCGCGATCTTGGTGGTCGTTCCCCTCGTGATGACCCCGCGGGCCGCGCGGAGCCGGGTCGCGGTCCGGGCCTGGGAGGTGCCGGCGCAGACGATCACGCTGACGCTGGCGACGTTCGCGGTGTTCTCACCCGACCAGACCCTGTCGATCGAGTTCCTCCCGCTGCCGTTCCTGGTCTGGGCGGCGCTGCGGTTCGACATGCGCACCGTCAGCTGGGAGCTCGTGGGCTTCAGCCTGGTCGCCACCTACCTGAGCACCCGTGGCCACGGCCCGATCGGCTACGACTTCAGCCGGGGTGGGCTCGACTCCGCCCAGCTGTCGAGCGTCGTCCACATCTACCTCCTGGCCGCCACGATGCTGACCCTGCCGTTGGCCATCGTCGTGGAGCAGCGCACCGCGGCGCTCGACCAGCTCAGCCGCAGCGAGCTGCTCTTCCGCCGCAACTTCACCGAGTCGCTGGTCGGCATGCTGCTGCTGCGCCGGGGCGAGGACACGCCGTTCGAGATCGTCGACCTCAACGACTCCGCCGCACGCCTGCTCGGCGGGCGCGGCTCCGCGGTCGGCCGTGGGCTGGCCGCGTACGTCGACGCCCGGGAGCCGCTCGACCTGATCCAGTCGCGCCTCGTCGACGGCCGCCTGGACGGCTGGAAGTCCCAGTGCGGCCTGAAGGACCGGCCCGGCGCTCGCCTGCACCTCGCGGTCTCCCTGCTCACCGCCGAGCCGGAGCCGACGTTCTCGGCCCAGCTCCAGGACATCAGCACGGAGTACGAGGCCCGCCGCCAGCTCGAGGCCGCGGAGAAGCTCACCAGCGCCACCCTCGACACCGTCGCCGCGATGGTGCTGGTGACCGACCTGTACGGCGAGGTGGTGCGGGTCAACGGCGCCACCACCGCACTGACCGGCTTCGACGAGTCCGAGTTGGTCGGCGTCGAGGTGTGGGACCTGCCGTTCGCGCCGCCCGGCGCCAGCGGCTACCCCGCTGGCCTGCCGGACGGTCCGTTCGCGCAGGTCGGTCGCGAGTCGGACGTCGTCACGAAGTCCGGCGTCCGATACCGCGTGCTGTGGAACACCGGCTACGTGCGCGACGAGCGCGACCGGCCGACGCACGTCGTGCTCACCGGCACGGACCTCACCGCCGAGCGGACCGCCGCGGGCCTCAACCGGCACATGCTCGAGGCCGCGGCCAGCACGGCGATGATCGGCATCGACCCGCACGGCTCGATCACGATCTTCAACACCGGCGCCGCGAACCTGCTCGGCCTCGACCAGCAGGACCAGATCGGTACGCCGTTCCTCGACCTGCTCGACCCCGCCCAGGTGGCCGAGCGCTGCCCGGGCGCCACCCCGGCCGAGCAGTTCGAGAAGCTGGTCGCCGGTCTCGAGACCGGCGGCGAGAGCAGCGCCCGCGACTGGACGTGGATCGGCGCCGACGGCCGGCCGCACACGGTCTCGATGACCCTCAGCGTCGCCGCCGACACGTTCGCGGCCCGGGTCGGCTACTTCTGCGTCGGTCGCGACGTCACCGAGGCGCGCGCGAGCCAGGAGATGCTGGTGTCCGCGCTGGAGAAGGAGCGGCTCGCCGTCGAGCGGATGCGCCGTCTCGACGAGGCCAAGAACGACTTCGTGTCGACCGTGAGCCACGAGCTGCGGACGCCGGTGACCAGCATCGTCGGGTACACCGAGATCCTCGAGGACGGCGACGTCGTCCGGCCGTCCCCCGAGCAGCTGCCGCTGCTCGAGAGCATCCAGCGCAACGGCCAGCGCCTGATCGCCCTCTGCGACGACCTGCTCACGCTCAGCGGCCTCGACTCCGGCGCGCTGCGGTTCGAGCGGGGTGCGATCGACCTGTCGGAGATCGTGCGGTCCACCGAGGAGGCGGTGCGTCCGCTGCTGCGCAACCGCGACCTCGAGGTCGGCTACCTCGGAAGTCCCGAGCCGGTCCTGGTCCTCGGCGACCGCGGCCAGCTCGAGCGGGTGCTGGTCAACCTGGTCGGCAACGCGATCAAGTTCACCGAGGACGGCGGGCGGGTCGACTGCCGGGTCAGCGTCCACGAGAACGAGGCCTGGCTGGAGGTCAGCGACACCGGCATCGGCATCCCGCTGGAGGAGCAGGCCGAGCTGTTCCAGCGCTTCTTCCGGTCCTCGACCGCCCAGCAGCGGGCGATCCAGGGCACCGGCCTGGGCCTGTCCATCGTGGCGGCGATCGTCGCGGCCCACGGTGGGCGGATCGACGTCCGCTCCGCCCACCTGGAAGGCACGACGTTCACGGTCAGGTTGCCACTGGCGCGCGGTTGACCGCGCTGATGACCGCCTTCAGCGAGGCGGTCACGATGTTCGCGTCGATGCCGACGCCCCAGTAGACCTGGTCGCGGACGAGGCACTCGACGTACGCCGCGGCGACCGCGTCACCGCCGGCCGACAGCGCGTGCTCGGCGTAGTCGAGGACACGGACGTCCCACGAGTGCGGGAGGTCGTTGATCGCGTTCACGAACGCCTCGATGGGGCCGTTGCCCTCGCCGTGCAGCGACTGCAGCGCGCCGTCGACGTAGACGTTCACGTCGAGGGCGTCCTTCTGGCCCGCCGCCGAGGAGGTGTGCACCGAGTTGAGCTTGAGCGGCGCCTCGCGGTCGAGGTACTCGCTGGAGAAGACGTTCCAGATCGCCTCCGGCGTCATCTCGCCGCCCTCGGCGTCGGTGCGCTCCTGGACCACGCGGCTGAACTCGATCTGCGCCCGCCGCGGCAGGTCGAGCTTGTGCTCGGCCTTGAGGATGTAGGCCACCCCGCCCTTGCCGGACTGGCTGTTGACCCGGATCACGGCCTCGTAGGAGCGGCCGACGTCCTTCGGGTCGATCGGCAGGTACGGCGCCTCCCAGGGCAGCTCCGAGACGGGGACACCCTGCTCGGCGGCCTGCCGGTCGAGGTCCTCGAGGCCCTTCTTGATCGCGTCCTGGTGCGAGCCGGAGAACGCCGTGTAGACGAGGTCGCCGGCGTACGGGTGCCGCGGGTGCACCGGCAGCTGGGTGCAGTACTCGACCGTGCGGCGGATCTCGTCGATGTCGGAGAAGTCGATCATCGGGTCGATGCCCTGGCTGAAGAGGTTCATCCCCAGCGTCACCAGGCACACGTTGCCGGTGCGCTCGCCGTGGCCGAACAGGCAGCCCTCGACGCGGTCGGCGCCGGCCATCATCGCGAGCTCGGTCGCGGCGACCGCCGTACCCCGGTCGTTGTGCGGGTGCAGGCTGATGACGGTGTTCTGCCGGCGCGTGAGCTGGCGGCTGAACCACTCGATCTGGTCGGCGTACACGTTCGGCGTCGCCGACTCGACGGTCGCCGGCAGGTTGAGGATGATCTCGCGGCCGTCCTCGGGCTGCCAGATGTCGGACACGGCCTCGCAGACCTCGAGGGAGTACGGCAGCTCGGTCGAGGTGAAGATCTCGGGGCTGTACTCGTAGCCGATCACGGTCGCGTCGAGGTAGCTCTCGACGTTCTTCATGACGATCTCGGTGCCGCGGGTCGCGATGTCCTTGATCTCGTCGTTGCTCGCGTGGAACACGACGCGGCGGAACAGTGGGGCGAGCGCGTTGTAGAGGTGGATGTTCGCGCGGGGCACGCCGACCAGCGACTGCACGCTGCGCTCGATGAGGTCCTCGCGGGCCTGCGTGAGCACCGAGATCGTGACGTCGTCGGGGATCCGGTCGCCCTCGATGAGCTGGCGGACGAAGGAGAAGTCGGTCTCGGAGGCGGCCGGGAAGCCGACCTCGATCTCCTTGTAGCCCATCTTCACGAGCAGGTCGAACATCTTCATCTTGCGGGCCGGGCTCATCGGGTCGATGAGGGCCTGGTTGCCGTCGCGCAGGTCGGTGGAGAGCCACCGCGGCGCCTGCGTGATCACGGCGTTCGGCCAGGTCCGGTCCGGCAGGTCGATCGGCGGGAAGGGGCGGTAGCGCTCGAAGGGCATCCCGCTGGGCTGCTGCTGGGGAATCGTCATGAGGTCCTCGCTGAGGTGGTCGGTGAGGTCCGGCGCACGCACTCACTCCGCAGCGAGGGGGTCCGGCTCTGGCTCAGACCTCGCTGCGGCAGCGAAGGAGGAGGCTGCGCATCATGATGGACTCACAGTAACGGATCCGCCGCGCGCCCGCAGGAAGCTGTCCGTTTGCGGAGACGCAGGCTCGGGTAGGCCCTGGGCGGAGGGCACATCGGAGGCACACCTCGGGATGGATCCGTACGACGAAGCGGCGCTCTCACGATGCGAGCGCGCCGAGCTCACCGCCCGGCTGCTGCGGGCCGCGTGGCACTGCGACGACCCCGAGGAGGCCGCCGACCTCCGCGAGCAGGTCGTCCTCGTCAACCGCGGAGTCGCCGAGGCGGTCGCGACGCGCTACCGCAACCGCGGCGTCGCGCAGGACGACCTGAACCAGGTCGCGTACGAAGGCCTCACCAAGGCGGTGCTCCGGTTCGACCCGACGCTGCGCAAGGACCTGCTGAGCTACGCCGTGCCCACCATCCGCGGCGAGCTGCAGCGCTACTTCCGCGACCTCGGGTGGGTGGTGCGCCCGCCGCGGCGCATCCAGGAGCAGCAGTGGCAGGTCAGCCAGCTGGTCGAGGACCTCGCCCAGCAGCTCGGGACCGAGCCGACGCCCGAGGACGTCGCCGAGGCGCTGGGCGTCCCGGTCGAGGAGTACCTCGAGACGCAGTCCGCGTTCGGCTGCTTCCAGCCCGCCTCGCTCGACCAGCCGACACCCGGCGGTGCGACGGTCGCGGACCTGCTCGTCGCCGACGACCGCGACGGCGAGGCCGCGGACGCCCGCATGGCGCTCGCCCCGGCGGTGCGCAACCTCTCCGAGCGGGACCGGCTGGTGCTGTACCTGCGCTACTTCGAGGACCGCACGCAGGAGGAGATCGGCCACGACCTCGGCGTGACGCAGATGCAGGTCTCGCGGCTGCTGACCCGGATCCACGAGACGCTGCGCGAGGAGCTGGTGGCAACCTGAGGCCATGGCTCGGCTCGTCATCGTCCACCACTCCCCGACCGACACCGTCCGCGCGCTGACCGGCGCCGTGGTCGCCGGGGCGCACGACGACGCCATCGAGGGCGTCGAGGTGGTGGTCCGCCCGGCGCTCGAGGCGAGCGCGGCGGACGTGCTCGCCGCGGACGGCGTGCTGCTCGGGACCACCGCGAACTTCGGCTACATGAGCGGTGCCCTCAAGCACTTCTTCGACACGATCTTCCTCGAGGCCGGCGGGGCGCTGGTCGAGGACGGCTCGGCCGCGTCGACCGGTGGCGGCCGGATCCCGTTCGGGCTCTGGGTGCACGGTCGCTACGACACGACGGGCGCGGTCCGCTCGGTGCTGTCGATCGTCGGGGCGCTGCCGTGGACGCGTGCGGCCGACGTGCTGGAGGTGCTCGGCGAGGTCGGCGACGAGGAGCGCGCCGCGGCGTACGAGCTCGGGGGCACGCTGGCCGCGCTGCTGTCCGCCTAGAGGTACGATCGCGCGGTCCGCGACGGCAACGAGGAGGCAGGGTGCAGCGCAAGGCCGGTGTCCTGGCGCTCGTGCTGGCTCTCGCGCTCGCCGGTTGCGGCGAGAAGACCGACGACAGCGAGCCGGAGCAGACCCCGACGCTCGGCGCCTGCCGGGTGCTGACGCCCGAGGACGTCGCCCAGCCGAGCAACAACACCTCGGTCGTCGAGTGCGCCGAGCCGCACACCGCGGAGACGTTCGCGATCGGCGAGCTGCCGGCGACGTTCGACGACGCCGACTACGACGACCCGGACCTCGGCGCCTGGGCGTACAAGACCTGCTCCCGGGCGTTCATGAGCTTCCTCGGCGCCGACGAGAGCCTGGTGATGCGCACGGTCGTGAGCTGGGCGTGGTTCCGCCCGTCCGAGAAGGCGTGGGACGACGGCGCGCGGTGGTACCGCTGCGACGTCGTCGGCGGGGGCGAGCAGACCAAGGAGTACGTCGAGCTCCCCGAGACCGCCAAGGGCCTGCTGACCGGCCGGATCGGCGACCAGTGGATGGTCTGCGCCGACGGGCCGACCGTCTCGGGGTCGGTGAAGGTGCCGTGCACCGAGCCGCACGAGTGGCGCGCGGTCACCACGATCTCCATCGGTGACGAGAAGGACACCTACCCCGGCGACCGGCTGGTCGAGGTCACCACCCGCGACTACTGCTCCAAGTCGGTCTGGGCCTGGCTGAACTACCCGGTCGACTACGACTACGGCTACACGTGGTTCCACGAGGCCGAGTGGGACGCGGGCAACCGCCGGTCCGTCTGCTGGGCGAAGACCGACCTGTGACCCGGCTCGTCGCGCTCCTGCTGGCGCTCCTGGTCCTCACCGGGTGCTCGGGCGGGAGCGAGCCGGGGTCCGCGCCCACGCCGTCCTCCTCTCCCAGCGCGAGCGAGTCGACCGCCGTACCTCCCCCTCCGCCTCCGGGCGAGCGGGCCTGCTACCTGCTGCGGTACGACGCCGCGGTCGCCGACCACAACCACGCGGACCCGGTGAGCTGCCGGCGCGAGCACACGGCGGCGACGTACTACGTCGGTGACGTCCGGATCCCCACCGAGCAGCGCGCGGCCCAGCAGTGCCCGGCGCGTCTCGACGGCTATCTCGGCGGCGACGCCGAGGCCCGCGCGCTGACGATGCTGCGCCCGGTGTGGTTCACACCGACCCCCGAGGAGGTCGAGGCGGGCGCCCGCTGGTTCCGGTGTGACGTCGTCGCCCTCGCCGCCGACGGGAGGCTGGCCCCGCTCACCGGTCCTGTCGAGGGCGCCCTCGACCGGCCCGAGACCCGTGATCAGTACGCGATGTGCGGCACCGCCGAGCCCGGGAGCCGCGACTTCCGCCGCGTCATCTGCGCGCGCACCCACACCTGGCGCGCGATCTCCGTCGTCCCGTTCTCCGCTCGCACCTACCCCGGCGAGGCCGCCGTGCGCGAAGCCGGCCAGGATCCCTGCCAGGCCGCCGGCGCCGCCGTCGCCGACGACTCGCTCGACTACCGCTGGGGCTACGAGTGGCCGACCCGCGACCAGTGGGACGCCGGCCAGCGCTACGGGCGGTGCTGGGCTCCGAACGCCTGATGGCCCGCGCGAGTGTCGGGAGGCTTGGCGGCCTGCGGGTCCGCCGTTGGTCCCGCTTCCTGGATCCTCGGCTAACGGGGTCACCGCAGTCTGTGGTCACCGGAAGGTGGTTGCGGCAGTCGCTCGGCTTGCGGGTCCGCTCGGGTCGACCGTCGTGGTCACCGTTGCCAGAAGAACACGACACATGCCCCGCCAGTCGAGACCGGCGGGGTGTGGGTCAGCGGATATGTCGGTCCGTCGTGACGACGTAGATCTGGCCCGTGGGGCTGGTCCAGGCGAAGGTCCGCGGACCGATCCGTTCGTAGGTCCAGGCGGTGAAGGTCTTGTAGCGGTGGTGTCCTCGGCACAAAGGGGCGAGGTTCCAGCTGTCGGTGTTCCCCCACGGCCATTCCTCGATGTGGTCAAGGTCCGCGCAGCGTGATCGGCGGGTGCAGTCGGGGAACACGCACTGCGGGAACGTCAGAACCGCTTGTTCCTGCTGCCGCTCGGTGGGGGCGTAGGAGTCGGTGGTGAGGTTCTCGTTGAGGTCGATCACCGGCTTCACGGTCACCTTCGTGCCGGCGGCTTCGCACCACTCCTGGATCTGCTCGGGTGTCACCACGGTGCGGGTGTTCTCGACCTCGACCATCGTCTGGTCGGCCTGGACGTGGGCGTAGATGACGACCTCGCGCTCGTTCCCTCCGCCGAGCATGCCGGCGGCGATGGAGCGGCGCACGTCGATGGGGAGTGCGGGATCGAGGGTGGCGGCCTTGGCCGTGAGGGTCTCGTCCAAGGCGACGGCGTCAGCGATGTCGAGCAGTCCGGCGACCGGGACCTGTCCATCACAGGTGAGGTGGTTCCAGTACAAGGTCAGGTGCCGCTTCTCCGCTGCCGCAACCCGACGCTCCTCAGCAACGACCGGGTCGAACTCCGCACGCGCGGCTTCGACGGTCCGCTCGATCTGCGCAAACGAACAACTCTGCAGCACCGGCGCCAACGCCCGGTCCACGAACGCCGCCGCATCCACCGGGAGGGACTTGGTCTGCTGGGCGAGCTTCCTCGCCTTCCACACCGGCACCTCGGCATCCATCATGCGAGCCCAGAGGCGCGGGAGCCGGTGGCACAGCTCGACCGCGTCCCCGATGTACACCCGACCGGCATCGGTCGACATCCCGACCGCGAGCGAGAACTCCGCGATGGAGAACTCCGCGACCGTCGGCGCACCGTCCCCAGCGACCTCGAGGTCGCGCTCCTCCCACGACCGGGTCTCGTCGACGACGTCGCCGGGGTTCAGCTCGGCCCACTCGACGGCGAGCTGGAGCTTGTCGATCTCCGCTTTCACCGCTGCCTCGTGACGATTGCGGGCAGCCTTCAGCACCTGCTCACGAGTGAGGGTGCTGGTCGTTGTCATGGTTCAACCCAATCACCGACCACCGACAGTCAAGGGCCCAGAACCCTTGTTTTGACCAGGATTCGGACACTTTCGCGAAGTAGTCCGGGAGATCTCTCGGTGGTGGCTTCGAGGCTCGCTAGCGCTCGCATCTCAACCACCGACGAATGCGGCCGGAAAGCCGGGAAGCAGCGCCAGCCCGAACCCGCCGTACCCGCGTAAATGCCCTATCGGCGACCGACCACCGCATGCCCGCAAGCTGCCGACGGTCCGGGTGGTTTCGAGGCTCGCTAGCGCTCGCACCTCGACCACCGACGAATGCGGCCGGAAAGCCGGGAAGCAGCGCCAGCCGAACCCGCCGTACCCGCGTAAATGCCCTGTCGGCGGCCAAACCGAGCGAACCCGCAGGCCACCCACAGTCGAGGGTGGTTTCGAGGCTCGCTCCGCTCGCACCTCAACCACCGGTCACCCCAGCTCCGCGGCCATCTTCTCCATCAACGTCGTGAGGCCCTTGAACGGGCGGACCATCACGGCGAAGTCGGTGAGCCGGTCGTCGGGGCCCCAGGTGAGCATGTCGACGCCGTGGATCGTCAGCCCTTCCAGGGTCGCCTCGAACTCGAGCACGGCCGAGTCCTCGCCGTACCACTCGCGGACATACGTGAGCGTGGGACCGAGCACCACCAGAGCGGCGGTGAGGTAGGCCGTGGTTATGGCCTTGCCCTCCTGGGGTGTGTGCACGGCCGGCGACCGGAACACGCACGAGTCGGCGAGGAGGCCGTCGAGGAGCGAGGCGTCGCGGCGCGCAGCGACCTCGTGCCAGGCGGCGACCGCAGCGGGAACGGACATCAGAAGCCGAGCTTCCGCAGCTGGCGCGGGTCGCGCTGCCAGTCCTTGGCGACCTTCACGTGGAGGTCGAGGTAGACCGGTGTGCCGAGCAGCGCCTCGATCTGCTGGCGCGAGCGCGAGCCGATCGACTTCAGGCGCGAGCCCTTGGGGCCGATGATGATGCCCTTCTGGGAGTCGCGCTCGACGTAGACGTTCGCGTGGATGTCGAGCAGCGGCTTGTCCTCGGGCCGGTCGGGGCGCAGGTTCATCTCCTCGACGACCACGGCGACCGAGTGCGGGAGCTCGTCGCGCAGACCGTCGAGCGCGGCCTCGCGGATCAGCTCGGCGGCGAGGATCTCCTCGGGGGCGTCGGTGAGGTCGCCGTCCGGGTAGAGCTGCGGCCCCTCGGGCAGCAGCCCGACGAGCAGGTCGGCCAGCAGCGCGATCTGGTCGCCGGCCTGGGCCGAGACCGGCACGATCTCCTGCCACTCCACGCCGATCTCCGCGCCGAGCGCCTGGATGTCCAGCAGGTGCGCGCCGATCTGCTCAGGAGTCGCGAGGTCGGTCTTGGTGGCGATCGCGACCTTCTTGGTGCGCTTGATCTTCGCCATCTCGGTGGCGATGAACTTGTCGCCCGGACCGATCTTCTCGTTCGCCGGGAAGCACACGGCGACCACGTCGACCTCGGCCAGCGTGGTGGCGACCAGGTCGTTGAGCCGCTCGCCGAGCAGCGTGCGCGGCCGGTGCAGCCCGGGGGTGTCGACGAGGATCAGCTGCGCGTCCTCGCGGTGCACGATGCCGCGCACGACGGTCCGCGTGGTCTGCGGCTTGTCGGAGGTGATCACGACCTTCTGACCGACCAGGGCGTTGGTCAGGGTGGACTTGCCGGCGTTCGGGCGCCCGACGAACGAGACGAACCCACTTCTGTGCTCGCTCATGTGTCCCTCGCTTCGTCGTACTCGGCCCAGATCTGCTCGTCGCTCTTGCCGGCCGCCTTGCCGGCCCGCCAGATCGGGCCGGGGTCGACAGCGCGCGGCTGGCGCTGGGCGACGCCGCGCCAGTAGCCCATCACGTCGTACGCCGTGCTCGGCAGCCTACGGTCTCGCATCAGGTGCTTGCGGATCGCCCGCATCTGCGCGGACTCCCCCGCCATCCAGAAGTAGCCCTCGCCCGCCGGCCAGTCGATCGACTCGACGACCTCCGCGAGCGCGCTCTGCCCCTCGCCCGGCGGGGTCAGCCAGGTGACGTCACCGGTGAGGTACGACGCCAGGTCGTCGGGCACCTCGGCCCAGATCCGGGTCGGCACGTCGACCTCGGAGGCGATCCGCGCCATCGCCGGCATCGCGGTCAGGTCCCCGACCAGCAGCAGCCACTGCGCACCGGCCGGCATCGCGAACGAGCCCTTCGGCTCGGTGATCGTCACGGTCTGGCCGACCACGTCGAGCTGGGCCCACTCGGTGACCAGGCCGACCTCGTGCACCACGACGTCGAGCACGAGCTCACCGCCGGACCACGAGCGCACCGTGTAGTAGCGGCTCTGGAACTGTCCGGGCACCACCAGCCCGACCCACTCGTCGGGGATGCCCGTGGACGCGAAGCCCGCGAGACCGGGGCCGCCGAGGGTGAGCCGGACCAGGTGCGCCGAGACCTGCTCTCGGCGGAGTACCTGTGCGTCGTACTGCTGGGCCCGCGTGCTCACCGGCCAAGGCTAGAACGTGTGACGCAGCGGGTAACCGCTGACCCCGTTCTCGTCGGTCCTGGTCGCGAGCACGTGGTGGAGCTGGATCTCGTTGCGCTCGAAGCCGATGCGCGAGCCGGCCATGTAGAGGCCCCAGATCCGCGCGGTGCCCTCCCCGACCTCCTCGACGCAGGCGTCCCAGTTCTCCACGAGGTTGCGGCACCAGCCGGCGAGCGTCTTGGCGTAGTGCACGCGGATGTTCTCCTCGTGCTGCACCTCGAGCCCGGCGTCCTGCACCTCGCTGATGATCGTGCCGGAGCCGATCAGCTCGCCGTCGGGGAAGACGTAGCGGTCGATGAACGCCCCGGTGCTGCGCGGCTTGTTGTCGTGGCGCGTGATGCAGTGGTTGAGCAGCCGGCCCTGCGGCTTGAGGTGGTCGCGGATCCAGCCGAAGTACGCCGGGTAGTTCTTCACGCCGATGTGCTCGGTGAGACCGATCGAGGAGATCGCGTCGAAGCCGGACTCCTCGACGTGGCGGTAGTCCATGAACCGCACCTCGGCGAGGTGGTCGAGGCCCTCCTCCTTGATCGCGCGCTGCGCCCACGACGCCTGCTCGCGCGACAGGGTCACGCCGAGCGCGTGCACGCCGTACTCGCGCGCCGCGTGCCGGACCATGCCGCCCCAGCCACAGCCGAGGTCGAGCAGGCGCTGCCCGGGCTGGAGGTCGAGCTTGCGCGCGACCAGGTCGTACTTGGCGCGCTGCGCCTCCTCGAGGGTGGCGTCCTCGGTCGGGAAGACCGCGCAGGTGTAGGTCATCGACGGCCCGAGGACGTATTCGTAGAACTCGTTGGACACGTCGTAGTGGTGGTGGATCACCTCGGCGTCGCGCGACTCGGAGTGCCGCAGGCCCTCGACCACCCGGCGCCAGCGCGGCAGGTGCTCCTGCGGGGGCGGCGGCGGGGGCTTGAGGTTCGCGATGCCCAGGCTGCGCACGATCGCGAGGACCTCGGAGGGCGACGGCCGGCGGAACTTCGTGTGGTTCTGCAGCAGCTGCATCACCGGGTACGGGTCGCCCGGGTGCACGCCGGTCAGCTCGAGGTCGCCGGCCGCGTAGGCGCGGGCGAGGCCGAGGTCGCCGGGCGCGGTCATGATGTAGGCCAGCCCGCGCTCGTTGAGCAGCGTCATCCCGTACGGCGCGTCGACCGGGCCGGCCGCGCTGCCGTCGTACGCCGTGAACCGCAGCGGCATGCCGTCCTTCAACAGCGACTCCATCGCCTCGCCGATGGTGTAGGTCCTGCTCATCGCCTCTTCACCGCCTTGTCGTACAGGCTTGTCAGCCGTTCCTGTGGGTCGTAGCGCCGCTTCACGGCGGCGAGGTTGGCGCCGTCGTAGAGCTCGTCGAAGGTCGCGCGGTCGTAGAACGCCTCGCTGTAGAGCGACTTGTGCCCGCCGAGCTCGTGCACCTTCGCCTCGATCGCGCGGTTGCGCGGGCCGTTCGGCGCGTCCGGGCCGACGTGCACCGTGCCCCAGAAGCCGACGTTGACGTAGGTCTCCCCCGGCTCCAGCGGGTAGGAGGGCCAGGCGCGCTTCGCCACGAGAGGGCACAGCCACACCGGTCGCATGCCGACCGCCTCGTCGAACCATTCGAGGAACTCCCCGAGCCGCTCCACCGGCACCTCGACGTCCTGGATCACCCGCTCGCGCAGGGGCCGGCCGGCACGCCGGTCGAGCCGGTCGGCGATCGAGAAGCGCCGGTCGAGGCCGAGCAGCCTCATGTACACGTCCGAGCGGCGCCAGCGTCGCGGCCACACCCGGCGCAGTGTCGGGTTCTGGGCGCCGAACGCGCCCGAGCACCAGAACCAGTCGGTGTCCCAGCGCCACAGGTAGTCGTACATCGTGAGCAGGTCGGTCTCGCGCTGCTCGATCGACCGGTAGTAGATCTGCTGGCCGGCGTAGTCGCTGGTCGCGCCGCCGGACTCGCTCCACGTCGCGAGCGTCAGGTAGTACTCCCCCGGTGCGAACGCCACCCCGTCGAGCCCGTCGACGCGGGTGCCGGCGTACGCCCCGGTCTCGGTGATGTCCGCGATCGACTTCGCGAGCAGGCCGAGGTCGTCGAAGCGCACGTGACGCAGCGCGACGTGGCCGGGCACGGGCTCGAGCTCGATCTTCAGCCGGGTGGCGTAGCCGAGGGAGCCGTAGGAGTTGGGGAACGTGTCGAACAGGTCCTCGCCCGGCACGGTCGTGACGACCTCACCGCCGCCGGTGAAGACGTCCATCTCCAGCACCGACTCGTGCGGCAGACCGTTGCGGAAGCTCGTGGACTCGATGCCGAGCCCGGTGACCGCGCCGCCGAGCGTGATCGTGCGCAGCTGCGGGACGACGTAAGGGATCAGGCCGTACGGCAGGGTCGCGTCGACGAGGTCCTCGTAGGTGCACATGCCCTGCACGTCCGCGGTGCGCGCCTCGGTGTCGACCGCGATCACGCCGTCGAGGCCCGAGACGTCCAGGCCGGGCGCGTTGGTCGCGGCGCGGGGACGGAACAGGTTGGACGTCTTCTTGGCCAGCCGCACCGGCGCACCGGGCGGGATCGCGGCGTAGGACGCTCGCAGCCGGCCCACCGCCTGCTCGTGCGCCGCCCAGCCTTTGGGACTCACGAGACCAAAGGTATCGGGCGAGCGGCGGCTCAGTCCACGAGGTTGCTGGCGAGCACGGTTCCCCGCGTGTCACCGCGGTGCACCACGACACCCGCTCCGCCGAGGTCGCGCAGGGCCGAGAGGTCGTCGGGGCTGACGGCGTCGGCGTCCGTGAGCACGACCGCGGCCTCCAGCCCCTTCGCGCCGGACGCGACGGCCATCGCGACGCAGACGCCGAGCGCCGAGACCTGCAGCGAGGGCAGCGCGACGGTCGCGCCGGCGTAGGTGCGGCCGTCGGCGTCGCGCACGGCGGCGCCCTCGGCCGCGTTGGTGCGGGCCCGCGTCGCGCGGGCCAGGGTCACGAGCTTCTGATCCTCCGCGGACAGGTCACTCATCGTCGTCCTCCCTCTCCTCGTCGTCGGCCGGGACCGGGGCGATCAGCACGGTGCCGATCCGGTTGCGGCGGCCGGTGGCGGCCTCGGCCTCGAAGCGCAGCCCGTGCGCCTCGACGACCGACCCGGGGATCGGCACCCGGCCGAGGTGCTTGGCCATCAGGCCGCCGACGCTGTCGACGTCCTCCTCCTCGACCTCGAAGCCGAACAGCTCGTCGAGGTCGTCGATCGGGTAGCGCGAGGACACCCGCAGCCGGCCATCCTCCAGCGTCTCGACCTCGACCTGCTCCTCGTCGTACTCGTCGGTGATCTCGCCGACGATCTCCTCGAGCACGTCCTCGATGGTGACGATGCCCGCCGTGCCGCCGTACTCGTCGACCACGACCGCGATGTGCTGACGGTTGGCCTGCATCTCCGACAGCAGTGCGTCGACGGGCTTGGACTCGGGGACCCAGTACGCCGGCCGCATCACCTCGTCGATGCGCTGGGTGAACTCCACGTCGGGAGCCTCGAAGTCGCGGCGGACGATGTCCTTGAGGTAGGCGAACCCGACGATCGTGTCGAGGTTGTCGTCGATCACCGGCACCCGCGAGAAGCCGCTGCGCAGGAACAGCGACATCGTCTGGCGCAGGTTCTTGTAGCGCTCGATGTAGACCACGTCGTTGCGCGGGACCATCACCTCGCGCGTGCTGGTGTCGCCGAGCTCGAAGACCGAGTGGATCATCTTGCGCTCGCCGGACTCGATGACCGCCGACGCCTCGGCCAGGTCGACCAGCTCGCGCAGCTCGGTCTCGGTCGAGAACGGGCCCTCGCGGAATCCCTTGCCCGGCGTCAGCGCGTTGCCGACCAGGATCAGCAGCCGCGGGATCGGGCCGAGCACCGCGGTCACGGTCGCGATCGGCGCGGCCGACAGCAGCGCGATCCGCTCGGAGTGCTGGCGGCCGACGGTCCGGGGGCCGACGCCGATCGCGACGAAGGAGATCACCAGCATCACGCCGATCGCGGTCAGCACGGCCGGCCAGAACGCGTCGTACGCGATCTGCAGCTGGACCGCGACGATCACGATCGCCGCGATCTCGCACAGCAGCCGCAGCAGCAGCGCGGTGTTCAGGTAGCGCGGCGGGTCGTCCAGCACGGCCAGCAGCCGCCGCGAGCCCGGCTTGCCCTCGGCCACCAGCTCCTCGGCGCGGGCGCGCGAGAAAGACCCGAGGGCGGCGTCGGCCGCGGAGAACAGCCCGGCGAGTACGACGAGTGCGGCCGCGACGAGCAGCAGCCAGACGTCGCCGCTAGTCACCGGCGGAGCCCGGCGACCGCCAGGCGGCGAGGAGCTCGTCCTGGAGACCGAACATCTCCTTGTGCTCCTCGGGCTCCGCGTGGTCGTAGCCGAGCAGGTGCAGGATGCCGTGCACGGTCAGCAGCTCGATCTCGGCCTCGGTCCCGTGGCCGGCGGTCTCGCCCTGGCGGGCGGCGACGTCGGGGCACAGCACCAGGTCGCCGAGCACGCCCTCCTCGGGCTCCTCGTTGACCAGGCCGGGACGCAGCTCGTCCATCGGGAAGGCCAGCACGTCGGTCGGGCCCTCCTTCTCCATCCACTGCTCGTTGAGCTGGGCGATGGTCGCCTCGTCGACGGCCTTGATGCACAGCTCCGCCTGCGGGTGCACGCGCATCCGGTCCATCACGAACCGGCTGAGCTCCGACAGCCGGCGCACGTCGAGCTCACGGCCGGACTCGTTGAGGATCTCGATCGTCACCGGGGTCCCCTCGAAGTTGCGCGCGGAGGGAGCGCAGCGGAAGGAGCGTGGAACTTCGTGGGGTGGTTCACGGGTTGCCGACCTGCTTGGGCCCGCGGTTCGTGCGCTCGTCGAACTCGTCGTACGCCGCGACGATCCGCCCGACCAGCTTGTGGCGTACGACGTCGTGGCTGGTGAGCCGGTTGAACGAGATGTCCTCGACGCCGGTGAGGATCTCCTCGATCACGCGCAGGCCGGACTTCGTGCCGCTGGGCAGGTCGACCTGGGTGACGTCACCGGTGACCACGATCTTGGAGCCGAAGCCGAGCCGGGTCAGGAACATCTTCATCTGCTCCGGCGAGGTGTTCTGCGCCTCGTCGAGGATGATGAAGGAGTCGTTGAGCGAGCGGCCGCGCATGTAGGCCAACGGCGCGACCTCGATGGTGCCGGCGGCCAGCAGCTTCGGGATCGAGTCGGGGTCGATCATGTCGTGCAGCGCGTCGTAGAGCGGGCGCAGGTACGGGTCGATCTTCTCGCTCAGGGTGCCGGGCAGGAAGCCGAGCCGCTCGCCCGCCTCGACGGCCGGGCGGGTCAGGATGATCCGGTTGACGTTCTTGGACTGCAGGGCCTGCACGGCCTTGGCCATCGCCAGGTACGTCTTGCCGGTGCCGGCCGGGCCGATGCCGAACGTGATCGTGTGCTTGTCGATGGAGTCGACGTAGCGCTTCTGGTTCAGCGTCTTCGGGCGGATGGAGCGGCCGCGGTTGCTCAGGATGTTGAGGCTCAGCACGTCGGCCGGACGCTCGGTGGTCTCCGCGCGCAGCATGGTGTGCACGCGCTCGACGGTCTCGGACGTGATGCCCTGGCCGGTGCGGATGATCGTCACCAGCTCGTCGAGCAGCCGCTCGGCCAGCGCGACCTCGCCGGGCTCGCCGTACAGCGTGATGCGGTTGCCTCGGACGTGGACCTCGGCGTCGAACGCGCCCTCGATGATCCCGAGGTACTCGTCGCCAGGACCCAGCAGGCTGACCATGTTGATGCTGTTGGGGACCACCACGGTGTGCCGGGTGGCGTGAGCGGTGCGGTCCCCTGTGTGGTTGCTGTCAGTCATGGATGCCCGGACGGGCTGCCTTTCGCGTGGGTGGAGGTGCCTCTCCATGCTACGGGAGCACCGGAGCGCGGCCCAGCGAGTAACGTGACGCCATGGAGAGGGAGTCGGAGCAGGTCGCCGCGCCGTACTGGTTCGCCGGAGCGCACCTCCCCGACGACGCCCGGAGCATGGGCCTCACCCATCACGTGCCGGACGGCGCGCTGCTGGACTTCGCGGGCTCCCTCGACCCGGCCAAGCCGCGGCACCTGATCACCGCTTGGGTGATGCTGCTGGTGTTCGGCCTGCCGGTCGTGCTGATGGCGCTGCGGGTCGCGTTCCTGCTCTAGCTCTCGTCGTCGAAGGCGACCGAGAGCGAGCCGAGGCACATCTCGTCGGTACTGCCCTCGGCCCAGAGGATGTAGCGGTCCTCGCGCTGCTCCTCGAACGCCGGCAGGACGTCGCGCAGCCACTGCACGTGGGTGCAGGTGACCTTGACCGTGTCACCCGCGTCGAGGTGCAGGGGCTCCTTCAGCGGCCTGGACCCCTGGTTGTCGAAGTCCCAGATGGGGACGTCGAGGATCGTCCTCGCCTCCGGCGTCCCCGGGTTCGTCTCGATCGAGATCTTGCGGCCCAGCAGGTGCATGTGGCCGGCGACGCCGAGGATCGTCATGCCGCGGTTGACGTTGCGCACGCAGCTCGTGGTCTGCACGGCCTCGATCGGGCTGTCGCACAGCAGGTGCAGCAGGTTGTGGGTGTTCTGGTCCTCGCCGAAGCGGGCGCGGATGTCGGCCTCGGCGTTGAAGCGGTTGCACAGCGGGCTGCCGCTGTGGTCGGGACGGCAGGGCAGCTCGACCGGCGCCGGCAGCTGGTAGGTGTGCAGCGGCGTCAGGCCGGCGTCGCCCGACATCCAGCGCAGCTGGGTGCTGGAGACGTCGGGGGCCGCACCCTGGAGCAGGTTGTAGTGGACCTGCATGACGATCTGGGAGCCGGCGCGCAGCGGAGTGCCGTAGCCGTCGCGGGTCATGGTCTCGTCGCCGCCGGGCGCCCAGGCGGCCAGCCAGTTCGCGTCGTCGACGTTCGCGAACTCGCCCTTCAGGCCGGTCCCGCCGAAGCAGGTCCAGCCCGGGTCCTGGGTCTCGGCGTCGAGCGCCTTCGCCTCACCGACCTGCTCGGGGTCGACGCGGAACAGGATCACGTGGTGCACGACCTGCGGGTTTCCCGGCAGCACCTGGTTGCCGGTGAGGAACACGTCCTTCTTCAGCTTCGGGTCGAGCAGGAAGCACCGGTAGTCGTCGGTCCCGACCCCGGTCGGCGCGGACGGGGTGTACGCCGCCGCCATCTTGACCGTCATCCGCTGCTCGCCGTCGCGCAGCGGGAGCTGCTTGCCGGGCTTGATCGCGGCGAGCTGGGAGGCCTGGACCTCCGGCGGGTCCTGCTGCTTCAGGACCTCCGCGGGAGGACCGGTGCGCCGGTCCTGGCCCTCGGTGACGCACCCCGCGAGCGGGCCGAGGGCCACCGCCACGAGAGCGGCGGCCAGGCCGAGGCGGCGCATCATCCGGGCGGCCAGGTCAGGGGGCGGCCCGCGAGCACGTGCAGGTGGGTGTGGAAGACGCTCTGTCCCGCACCCGCACCGGTGTTGTAGACGAGCCGGTAGTCGTCGTACCCCTCCGCGGTCGCGACCGCGGCAGCGGTGAGCACCAGCTCGGCCGAGGCCTGCGGGTCGGCGGCCGCGAGCTCGGCGGCGTTCGCGTGGTGGGCCTTGGGCACCACCAGCACGTGGGTGGGCGCCTGCGCGTTGATGTCGCGGAACGCGACCGTGCGCTCGGTGGTGTGCACGACCTCCCCGGGGATCTCCCCCGAGACGATCTTGCAGAACAAGCAGTCCTCCACGTGTGACCTCCTTCACCGAATCCTCGCACGGCCCAGGTCGACCGTCGGGTAAACCGGTCGGCCCACCTGGGCGTCCCACTAGCGTGACGACAATGACCGAGCGGGTGGTGTGGAGCGCCGACGAGGCGCTCGAGCAGCTCTACGCCGCGCACTGGAGGTCGCTGGTGCGCCTGTCGGTGCTGCTCGTCCGCGACCAGGGCGTCGCCGAGGAGGTCGTGCAGGACGCGTTCGTCGCGGTGCACGCCCGCTGGGCCCGGCTGCGCGACCCGGGCCGGGCGCTCGCCTACCTGCGCCAGACCGTGGTGAACCGCTCCCGCTCGGCGCTGCGGCACCGCGCCGTCGTCGAGCGGCACGCCGCCACGCTCCGCACCGTCGACTCCCCCGACTCCACGCCCGACTCCGACCGGCGCGAGGTCGTGCTCGACGCGCTGCGGGCGCTGCCCCAGCGGCAGCGCGAGGTGCTCGCGCTGCGCTACTACCTCGACCTGTCCGAGGCCGACATCGCCGACGCGCTCGGGATCAGTCGCGGCGCGGTGAAGAGCCACGCCTCGCGTGGCGCCGCCGCCCTGCGTGAGCTCCTCCAGGAGGACCAATGAACATCTCGGAGCTGCTGCACGACGCGGTCGACGGGATCGAGCCCGCCGACCGGCTCCAGGACATCCGGGAGCGCACGGCGAACCCGCAGCGGGCTGCCGCGCGCCCGTGGTTCTACGCCGCGGGGGCGACGGTGCTCGCCACCGCCGCGGCGGTGACTGCGTTCGCCGTGCTCGGCGACGACTCGGCGACCGACCCGGGACCGGCCCACGACGGCCACGGCCAGGAGACCTTCCTGGTGCCGGCGTACTTCGTCGGCGACACACCCCGGGGCGAGCGGCTGTACCGCGAGTTCGACGAGGCCGAGGGCCACGACGCGCTCGACGCCGCGCTCGACCGCATCCAGCAGCCGCCGTCCGACCCGGACTACACCACGCCATGGCCGGAGGGCTCGTTCGGCGACGTCACCGTCCGCGACGACGGGATCCATGTCGACCTGCTCGAGGGGGACCTGACCGACGAGCTCGCCGTGCAACAGGTCGTCTACACCCTCCAGGGCGCAGCTGGCGAACCGCTCCCCGTCTGGTTCTGGCGCGAGGGCCAGCGCGGGAGCTCACCGGTCAGCGCCCTGCCCCAGAACGACGTGCTGAGCCTGATGAGCATCAGCGACCCGGCGGAGGGCAACGCGTACGAGGGCTCGATGATCGCCCGCGGCCGGGCGAACGCCTACGAGGCCACGGTGGTGTGGGAGGTCCGGCGCCCGGACGGCGAGACCGTGCGCGAGGGGTACACGACCGCGACCGGCACCGGCGACAAGCTGTACGGCTGGGAGACCGAGGTCGACCTGAGCGGCCTCGCGCCCGGCGAGTACCTGTTCGTCGCCGTGAACCCCGACCCCTCCGGTGGCGCCGAGCAGAGCCTGCTGTTCACCGACACGCGAACGATCACCGTCCGATAGCCGATCCGGAACGGGAGGATGGACCCATGAAGCGCACGCGTCTCGCCGCCCTGCTGGTCACCACCGCCCTCGCGGCGACGGCGTGCGGCAACGACACCACCCCGACCGCAGCGGACCCGAAGCCCGGGAACGGGTCCGGCAAGCAGCAGGACGACAGCTCGTCGCCCGCCTCCGGCGAATCGGACTCGGGCAGTTCCGCGACGACGACGGTGCCGGTCTACTTCGTCGGCGACGCCCCGAACGGCGAGGTCCTGTTCCGCGAGTTCCGCAAGGTCGAGGCCGACAACCCGGCCGTCGAGGCGCTGGCGCTGATGACGGCCGGCGACGCGCTCGACCCCGACTACCGGACGGCGTACGCCGTCGACGGCTCGTTCACCGACGTGCAGGTCGACGACGACGCGATCGAGGTCAGCCTCCCCGACGAGTCCTGGACCACCCTGCCCGACGGCATGTCCGAGCAGGACGCCCGGCTGGCCGCCCAGCAGCTCGTCTACACGGTGCAGGGCATCGCGCAGTCCCGGCTCCCGGTCGAGATCGTGCTCGACGGCGAGCCCGCTGACCTGTTCGGCTTCGGCGGCCAGATCGGCAACGAGCCGGAGCTCCAGGTGCGCTCGATGGTGAACGTCACCTCGCCCGAGGAGGGCGCGAGCGTGTCCGGCACGTTCACGGCCAGTGGCGTCTCGAGCTCCTTCGAGGCGACCACGCCGTGGGAGATCCGCGACGCCTCGGGCGCCGTGGTGAAGGACGGGTTCGCGACCGCCGAGGGCTGGATGGACAAGCTCTACCCCTGGGAGACCGAGGTCGACGTGTCCGACCTGGAGCCAGGCACCTACACGTTCGTGGCGATGACCGACGACCCCTCCGGGGGCGCCGAGGGCAACGGCCCCGCCGAGGACTCCAAGACCATCGTCGTCGGCTGAGCCCCGCGGGATGAGGCTGACCGCCCGGCAGCTCAACCGCACGCTGCTGCACCGGCAGTACCTGCTCGAGCGGGTCGACGCGACGCCGGTCGCGATGTCCCGGCACCTGCTCGGGCTGCAGGCGCAGGAGACCCTGCCGCCGTACCTCTCGCTGCACGCGCGGCTCACCGCGTTCGACCCGGAGGACGTCACAAGCGCGCTCGAGGAGCGGACGCTGGTGCGACTGCTGACGATGCGCGGCACCATCCACCTGCTCACGCCCGAGGACGCCCTCGAGCTGCGGCCGTGGACCCAGGTGGTGATGGACAAGGTGCAGCGCAACCACGCCGAGCCGGTCCCCCAGTTCCAGCAGGCGCTGGTCCAGAAGCCGCCGCGCGGGACGTGGCGCGGATCGGGCAAGGTCGACTACGCGCCGCTCGAGGAGTGGGTCGGCGCCCCGCTGCGCGAGCCGGACGTGCCCGAGATCGTGCGCCGCTACCTGCGCGCGTTCGGCCCCGCCTCGACCGCCGACGTCACCGCCTGGTCCGGCGTCACCCGGCTCGGGCCCGTGCTCGCGGGGATGGCCGACCTGGTCCGTCACGAGGACGAGCACGGCAAGGTGCTGTACGACGTCCCGGGCGGCGAGATCGTCGAGGCGGACGCGCCGGCACCGGTGCGGCTGTTCGGCACCTACGACAACCTGTGGCTCGCGCACGCCGGCCGCGACCGGGTCACCTCCCCGGAGAACCGCCGCCGCTGGATGGGCCCGAACGGCGGCCTCGGCATGGTGGTGCTGGTCGACGGCATGCTGGAGGGGCTCTGGAGGGCCGACGGCGAGGTCGAGCTGTTCCGGGCGCTCACCAAGCGGGAGCGGTCCGAGCTCGACCAGGAGCTGGAGGTCGTCGCGGACCTGCTGAAGAGTCGCTGACCGAGGCAACCATCCGCGGGGCACTGGTCTCTGTACGGGTGTGAGATCGGAGAGCCATGGGACGACCTAGCCGCGAGGACGCCTTCACCGCTTGGGTGGGCGACACCCAGCACCAGCTCTACCGCAAGGCGTACCTGCTGACCGGCGAGCGCGAGAGCGCCCGTGACCTGGTGCAGCAGGTGCTGCTCAGCACCTACCTGGCCTGGAGGCGCGTCGACCACCCCACGGCGTACGCCACGACCTCCCTGGTGCGCGCGTTCTTCAAGGTCGCAGCCCATCGGCGCCGGGAGCTCCTGTCCGACGACGTCATCGACGTCGCCGCACCGCACCGCGCTCCCGACGACACGCTGACCCTGCTGGGGGCGCTCGCGGAGCTGCCACCGCGGATGCGAGCGACCGTGATGCTCAGGTTCTGGGACGACCTGTCGGTCCGGGACACCGCCGGCGTCCTGGGCTGCTCCGAGGGCACGGTCAAGTCCACCACCAGCAAGGCCCTCGCTCACCTCCGCGACCGACTCGGCGAGGAGTTCACCGGCCTCGACGCCACCACTGCCACAGGAGCCACCCGATGACGACGGACCTTCGAGACCGCCTGGCCACCGAGCTCGACCACCTCGAGCCGCTGGACGACCTCACCCACCACGTCCTCAGCCGCGGACGCGCCACCGTGCGGCGACGGCGGGCAGCCGCGGGCGCCCTCGTCGCTGCCGTCGTCGTCGCCGGAACCGCGTGGGCGAGCGCCGGCCACGGCGGGTCAGGCACTGTCGACGCCGCCGACCAGCGCCAGGCGTCCGTGCGCGCCGAGTGGTCCGAGCGGATGGCGCAGGTCTTCGCCGACCATCTTCCCGAGGGGTTCGCCCCGGGCGTGACCGCAACGGGTGGCGACGACCGGCAGGCGCTCGAGTTCGTCGCGTCCGGCCCCCAGGGCGAGGTCCGGCTCAACGCGACCGTCTACCTCGCCGAGGGCCTGCCGGTCCCCGCGTGCGCCGCGACCACGCCGCGGTGCCAGGTCCTCACCACGCCGTCCGGCCCGGCCACCGTGCTGACGAAGGTCTACCAGGATGACCGGTTGTCCCACGCCTCGCAGATCTGGATCCAGGGCGACGGCGTCCAGACGATCGTGAACGTCGTCGAGTCGGGCCCGCGGGCCGACCAGTTCTCGATGAGCGACCTCACCGGGCTCGCGTCCGACGTGGCGCTCCGCGACGCCATCCTCTTCGCGAGCGCCCACGACGGTGAGCTGCTGGGCTACGCCACCACCTAGGCCCAGCGTGCGGTGCGGGACAGCAGGGCGGAGACCGCCGCGACGCCCGCGGTCGAGGTGCGCAGCACCTCGGCGCCGAGGCGCACCGAGACCGCGCCGGCGGTGACGAACGCCGTCACCTCGTCCTCGGACAGTCCGCCCTCCGGGCCCACGACGACCACGATCCGGCCGGAGGCCGGGACGTCGAGCGCAGCCAGCGACGACGTCGCCTCCTCGTGCAGCACGACGGCGAGGTCGGCAGCGCCGACCAGCGCGGCCACGTCGGCGGTGCTCGCCATCTCGGCGACCTCCGGGTGCCAGGAGCGGCGCGCCTGCTTGGCCGCCTCGCGGGCCGTCGAGCGCCAGCGGGCGAGCGACTTCGCGGCGCGCTCGCCCTTCCAGACGGCGACGCTGCGCGCGGCGGCCCACGGCACGACCGACGCGACGCCGACCTCGGTCAGCACCTCCACGGCGAGCTCTCCGCGGTCGCCCTTCGGGATCGCCTGGACCACGACCACCTCGGGCTCGGGACGCTCGTGCCGGGTGACCTGCTCGGCCTCGACCGCGAACACCCGCTTGCCGGTCGACGTGACCGACCCGCGCAGCGACGTGCCGCGGCCGTCGGTCAGCACGACCTGCTCGCCGACGCGCAGGCGGCGTACGGCGACCGCGTGGTGCGCTTCGTCGCCCTCCACCGTGACCTCGTCCCCGACGGCGACCCCGTCGAGGCCGGGCACCAGGTGGACGGGCAGCGACATCAGTGGTTGAAGGCGTCGCGGAGGCGGCCGAAGACGCCCTTCTGGCCGGGACGCACCTGGCCGGAGGGGGCCTCCTCGTCGCGGATCGCCGCGAGCTCGCGGAGGAGCTCCTCCTGGCGCGCGTCGAGCTTGGTCGGCGTCTCGACGATGATCGTGACGACCAGGTCGCCGCGCCCGCCCCGCAGGCCGGGCACGCCGAGCCCCCGCAGGATCCGGTCGGCCCCGGACTGGGTGCCGGGACGGACCTCGAGCTCGAACGACGTCTGCAGCTCCGGGTCGCCGCCGTCCTCGCCGACGACGTCCGCCTCGAGGGTGGGCAGCGTGAGCGTGGTGCCGAGCGC
This sequence comes from Nocardioides caricicola, assembly GCF_039541135.1. Lineage (NCBI taxonomy): Bacteria > Bacillati > Actinomycetota > Actinomycetes > Propionibacteriales > Nocardioidaceae > Nocardioides > Nocardioides caricicola. Next base: position 79,115 of record NZ_BAABFQ010000005.1, read on the forward strand.
GGCCGCGGTCATCGGCAGCGTCACCGTGCAGTGCAGGTCGTTGCCGTGCCGGGTGAAGGTGGGGTGCGGCGCGATGGTGATCTCGACGTACAGGTCACCGGCCGGGCCGCCGCCCGGGCCGACCTCGCCCTCGCCGGCGAGCTGGACGCGGGTGCCGGTGTCGACGCCCGCCGGGATCTTCACGGTGAGCGTGCGGCGCGAGCGGACCCGGCCGTCGCCGGAGCACTCGCGGCACGGCTCGGGGATGATGCTGCCGAAGCCGCGGCACGCCGCGCACGGGCGCAGGGTGCGGATCTCGCCGAGGAACGAGCGCTGCACGTGCGCGACCTCGCCGGCACCGTGACAGGTCTCGCACGGGATCGGGTGGGTGCCGGCCGCCGTCCCCTCACCGTGGCAGGTGCTGCAGAGCACCGCGGTGTCCACCTTGAGCTCGCGGGTGACACCGAACGCCGCCTCGGAGAGGTCCACCTCGAGCCGGATCAGGGCGTCCTGGCCGCGCCGCTCGCGCGGGCGCGGGCCGCGGCCGGCGGACGCCGCCCCGCCGCCGCCGAAGAACGCGTCCATGATGTCGGTGAACGAGAAGCCCGCGCCCTGGCCGAACCCGCCGGCGCCACCGAACGGGTCGCCGCCGCGGTCGTACGACGCGCGCTTCTGCGGGTCCGAGAGCACCTCGTAGGCGAGCGAGATCTCCTTGAACCGCTCTTGCGCCTCGGGGTCGGGGTTCACGTCGGGGTGGTACTGCCGGGCGAGCCGACGGTAGGCCTTCTTGATGGCGTCGCCGTCCGCGTCGCGGGCGACACCGAGGAGCTCGTACAGGTCCTGACTCAACTGCGTTCCTTGTATCTCTGGGGTTCTGGAGGCTCAGGCCTCGTCGAGGATGCGCGAGACGTAGCGCGCCACGGCACGCACCGCGGCCATCGAGCCTGGGTAGTCCATGCGGGTGGGGCCGACGATGCCGAGCCGGGCGAGCGACTCGTCGCCCGGGCCGTACCCGGTCGCGACCACGCTCGTGGACGCGAGCTCCTGGTAGGGGCCCTCGTGGCCGATGCGGACGGTCAGCAGCTCGCCGGTCGAGGCCTCGCCGAGCAGCTTGAGCAGCACGACGTGCTCCTCGAGCGCCTCGAGCAGCGGGCGGACGGCGGAGTCGAAGTTGTCGCCGTACCGCGCCAGGTTCGCCGCGCCACCGACCACGATCCGCTCGTCCGAGCGGTGGTCGGACATCGCGTCCACGAGGGTCTCGGCCACCGAGCCGAGCGGGGTGCTCTCCCCGGACGGCACGAGTGCGCGCAGGGACGTCACCGCCTCGGCGATGACCTCGCCGGTCGCGGCGCGGTTGACCTGCTGGCGCAGGTCGGCGAGGTCGTCCTCGGCGAGGTCGACGCCGAGCTCGACCAGCCGTTGCTCGACCCGGCCGGTGCTGAGGATCAGCACGACCAGCAGCCGGTTCGGCGCGAGCGCGACCAGCTCGACGTGGCGGACCGTCGAGCGCGAGAGCGTGGGGTACTGCACGACGGCGACCTGGCGGGTCAGCTGCGCGAGCAGCCGCACCGAGCGGTTCACGACGTCGTCGAGGTCGACCGCCCCGTCCAAGATGGTGGCGATCGCGCGCTTCTCGGCGGCGCTCATCGGCTTGACGGTGGTCAGGCGGTCGACGAACAGCCGGTAGCCCTTGTCGGTCGGCACGCGGCCCGCGCTGGTGTGCGGCTGGGTGATGTAGCCCTCGTCCTCGAGCGCGGCCATGTCGTTGCGGACGGTGGCCGGCGAGACGCCGAGGCCGTGCCGCTCGACGAGCGCCTTGGAGCCGACGGGTTCCTCGGTGGAGACGTAGTCCTCGACGATGGCGCGGAGCACGGCGAGCCGACGTTCCTCCTGCATCCCGCCTCCTCACTGGCACTCGAATGTCCGGAGTGCCAAGCCTACAGCGGGTGTCACGCGGGGGCGCACCCATCGACGCGTGGCGTCGACGTAGGTTAGGCTTACCTAACTTCTCTAACCTGATTGCCAGGAGGATCCGTGCTCCCGTCCGACTCGCGGCGGCTCGCCGCCGACGCCCGCAGCATCCTGGCCTGCCCCGCCTCCGCGAGCCTGGTGGTCGAGGGCGAGCCGAACGCCATCGAGGACCGGCTCGAGCTCTGCGACGACGGAGGTACGCCGGCGCTGTACTGCCCGCCGGACTCCCCCGTCGCCCGGGCCGCCGCCCGCCGCGCGAGCGCGCTGCTGACCCTCACCAGCGGGCTCGGCCCGCGCACCGGGCCCGACCGCGCCGACACGCTGACCCTGGGCGGCCGCCTCCAGCCCACGCACGGCGAGGCGATCGTGCTGCACCTGAACTTCGTGCTGCTGGCACGGGACGACCGGCAGCACAAGATCTCCCTGGAGGACTTCCGCAGCCCGGAGCACCGGATGAACCGGGGGCACCTGCAGCGCTCGACCGAGCACGCCAACGAGTGCCACCAGGACGAGCTGCGGCGTGCGGTCTCACTCGGCACCGGCACCCGGCCCACCGAGATCCTCGGCGTCCAGATCTCGCGGCTGTCGCCCGAGGGCGTCGAGGTGCAGTGGGTCGACGAGCAGGGTGCGCACCAGCAGGTGCTCCGGTTCCCCCGGCCCGCCCACGACATCGCCGACCTCGGCGAGCTGCTGCGCCGCGGGCTGTACGCGGGATTGCGCCTCTAGGGTGATCCGGTGGCTTTCACCGAGATCGCCGACCGGGTCTGGGTCGCGCGCTACGAGCAGTACGACGTCAACGTGACCCTGGTGGGCGGCTCCTCCGGGCTGCTCGTCGTCGACACGCACGGATCGGCCGCCGCGGCGCGGGAGGTGATCGAGGACGTCCGCGCGCTCGGCGCCGGCGACGTGACCGGGATCGTCAACACGCACTGGCACTTCGACCACACCTACGGCAACGGCGCGTTCCGCACGGCGTACGGCGACGTGCCGATCGTCGCGCACGAGATCGCGGTCGAGGAGCTCGAGCGGTGGGGCGACTCCGACGTGGTCGTGCTGCCCGACCGGACGTTCTCCAGCGCCCTGGTCCTCGACCTCGGGGACCGGCAGGTCGAGCTCGTGTACCCCGGGCGGGGGCACACCGCCGGAGACCTGGTGCTGCGCGTCCCCGACGCCGACGTGCTGCTCGCCGGCGACCTCGTCGAGGAGTCCGCTCCCCCGTCGTTCAACGACGACTCGTGGCCGATGGACTGGCCGCTGAGCCTCGACGTCGTGCTCGGCCTCAGCACGCCGGGCACGGTGGTCGTGCCCGGCCACGGCGCCCCGGTCGGCCGCGACTTCGTGGAGGAGCAGCGCAACACCATCGGCATCGTCGCCGAGACGATCCGCGACCTGGCGGGCCGCGGCGTGCCGGTGGACCAGGCGCTCGACGCCGGCGAGTGGCCGTGGGAGCGCGAGCGGCTCGCGGTCGCCGTCCGCCGCGGCTACGAGCAGCTCCCGAACAGCCAGAAGCGGTTGCCGCTGATCTGAGGCGGGTACGACTCGGCCATGAGCGAGAACACCGGCATCGAGGACGAGGACCTCCCCGAGGACCTGCAGCCGACCGAGGACAACCCGCTGGCGCAGGATCTCGACGAGGACGAGGCGAAGTCGCCCGACGAGCTCGACATGGGCGGCGGCAAGGCGCCGGTGGAGTCCGAGAAGTCCGACGAGACCGACGACACGGACGACTCCGAGGACTGACGGCGTGCCCTCCCCGGCACTGTCGGTGGCGCGACCTACGGTCGTCGGGTGAGCAGCGATCGTTACGGCACCGACGTCCTGGCCACCGACTGGCGCGCCCCGAAGCGCGGCCGCGCGACCGAGGCGCCGGCCGAGCTCGGCGCCGTGGTCGAGGAGGTGACGACGGACTGGTGCGGCGAGATCGTGGCAGTCGACCGCGACCTCCACACGCTGACGCTGGAGGACCGCCGCGGCAAGCGACGCACGTTCCCGCTCGGGCCAGGGTTCCTGCTCGAGGGCAGGCCGGTGATCCTGGTCGCGCCGCCCCGCGGCGGCGCCCCGGCCGCGCCGACGCGCACCGCCTCCGGGTCGATCGCGGTGGCCGGTGCGAAGGCGCGGGTCGCGCGGGCCAGCCGGATCTTCGTCGAGGGCCGGCACGACGCCGAGCTCGTCGAGAAGGTCTGGGGCGACGACCTGCGGATCGAGGGCGTGGTCGTCGAGTACCTCGGCGGCGTCGACGACCTCGCCGACCACCTGCGTGACTTCAAGCCCGGCCCGGAGCGGAAGGTCGGCGTGCTGGTCGACCACCTGGTGCGCGGCTCCAAGGAGAGCCGGATCGCCGACGCGATCGCGAAGTCGCCGGCCGGCAGGGACGTGCTGATCGTCGGGCACCCGTTCATCGACATCTGGGCGGCGGTGAAGCCCGAGCGGCTCGGCCTGCAGAAGTGGCCGGACGTCCCGCGCAGCATCGAGTGGAAGAAGGGCGTCTGCCAGCAGCTGGGCTGGCCGCACCGCGACCAGGCCGACATCGCCCGCGCCTGGAAGCACATCCTCGGCAAGGTCTCGTCGTACAACGACCTCGACCCGGCCCTGCTGGGCCGGGTCGAGGAGCTCATCGATTTCGTGACGGCTTGACCGCGAGCCGCGCCACCAGCAGCACGGCGACGGCCTGCAGCAGGCCACCGGCGACGCTGAAGGCGACCGGGAACTCGCCCGAGCCGAGGACGAACCCCACCAGGTAGAGCGGGCCGGCCCAGACGGTGACCTCGGACCGGGCCCGGATCAGCGCGACGCCCGCGAGCAGGCTGCCGAGGATCGTCATCGCCAGCAGCGGGGTGAGGACGTTGAACACCGGGCCGGTCTGGAGCCGCTCCCAGATCTCGACGGCGCCGGGGGTCACCTCGCCGTCGTCGACGAAGGAGCAGGCCGCGAGCCGGAGCCCGGCGAAGCCGGCGCCGCCGATCGCGGCGAGCGTGAGCATGGTCGCGGTGGTCGCGGCGAGCTTCGGCATCCGGTCTCGCAGCGCCGCGAACAGCGTCAGCGCCCAGGCGACGAGCGTGATGATGCCGAGCAGGAAGACCACGGTCGACGCCAGGTACTGACCGGGCTCGGCCGCGATCGCGGACAGCAGCGCCTCCGGGTTGTCGCGCGGCAGCATCCCCGTCGGATCGAGCGCGTACTGCGCCGACAGCGCGAGCGGGGACACGACGGCTGCCACCGCGAGCAGCCGGCGCCGGAGCGGGACCGCGCCGGACAGGACCGGGGCGGTGGGGGTGGGCTTCGGGTCCAGCACGCCGGCACCCAGACGGATCTCGTTCACTTCATCTCCTCAGTCGATCGGTTGATGACGAGAACCCTCCGGCGGCGGACGTCCCGCCGGCATCTGCTCGATGTCCCGACCACGACACGGGACATCGAACCCGCTCCCCCGGGACGCACTCGCTGCGAGGATGACCGCACCATGAGGACCCGGATGATCAGCGCAGGCGCCGCCGCCGGCGGGCTGCTGTGCGTCGCGCTCGCGGTGGCGGTCGCGGCCGACCTCGCCGTCAACGAGCACTACCGCCCCGAGGTCGACCAGCTGCTGCGCGGCGTGACCGCCGGCATCGCGTACGGCGGGCTCGGCGGCTTCCTCGCCGCCCGCCGCCCCCGGCTGCCGGTCGGCTGGGTGATGCTGCTGATCGGGTTCAGCAACGCCTTCTCGGCGGCGATGGGCGTGCTCGCCGACCGCAGTCTCGATGACGGCTCCTCGGTGACCGGCTGGGCGTTCTGGCTGTCCAGCTGGTCGTGGGTGCCGGGCTACGTGCTGGTGCCGACGGTGCTGCTGCTGATCCTCCCGAACGGCCGTCCCTACGGGCGGTACGGCCGCGCGCTGGTCGCGGTGGGCAGCGTCGGGACCGCGCTGGTCACGCTGGCGTGGGCGCTGACGCCGTACGACCAGCAGGACTACGCCCTGCCGGACCGGTACGCCCACCTGACGAACCCGATCGGCGTCGACGGCACCGGCGTGCTGCTGCCGATCTCGCTGGCCGCCGTCCTCGTCGGCATGGTGGCCGGCCTGGTGACCCTCGCGCTGCGGGTGCGCACCTCACGCGGCCGGGAGCGGGAGCAGGTCTACTGGGTGCTCGCGGGAGCCGTGCTCACCGCGGTGCTGCTCGTGGGCGCGTTCGGGTTCCCCGACAGCAGCGACACGATCATCGCGGTCGCGATGCTGCCGCTGCCGGCCGCGATCACCTGGTCGTCGGTACGCCGCCGCCTCTGGGACCTCGATCTCGTCGTCAACAAGACGCTGGTGCTGGGCGTCCTCGGCGCGGTCGGCGCCGTCCTCGGTGGGCTGCTCCCGGTGCCGGCCGGCCTGGCCGCAGCGATCGCCGTCGCGGTCGCGCTGCCGCTGCTCGGACCGGTGCAGCAGCTGGTCAACCGGTTCCTCTACCGCGACGCGACGGAGCCCGGTGAAGCCGTGCACCGGCTCGGTGAGCAGGTCGGCGCGGCCACCTCGCCGCTCGACGCGCTGCCGCACGTGCTCGCCGTGGTCGCGAGCACCCTCGGCACCGCGCACGCCGAGATCCGCCTGGCCGACGGCACGACCGTCCGCCAGGGCGGGCCGTCCGGGGCGCTCGAGACGGTGCCGCTGGTGCACCACCGGGTGCCGGTCGGCGAGCTCACGATCTCCGCGCCTCCCGGCGGGCTGGGCACGCGGGGCGAGGCCCTTCTCGCCGACCTGGCCCGGCACGCCGCGGTCGTGGCGCACGCGGTCGCGCTGCAGGACGCCGTCCAGCAGTCGCGCGAGCAGGTCGTCGTCGCGCGCGAGGAGGAGCGCCGGCGGATCCGCAACGACCTGCACGACGACCTCGGCCCGCGGCTGGCCGCGACCGCGCTCCAGCTCGAGAACGCCGTCGAGCTGGTCGCCGAGGAACCGGGCCGGGCGGTGCAGGTGCTCGAGCGCGCCACCGGCTACCTGCGCGAAGGCGTCGCGGACGTGCGCCGGATCGTCGACGACCTGCGGCCCGCGGCGCTCGACGACCTCGGGCTGGTGCAGGCGGTGCGCGAGCAGGCCGCGCGGCTCGGGGAACACGGCCTCGCGGTGTCCGTGTCGACCGACGGCGACCTGACCGCCCTGCCCGCCGCGGCCGAGGTGGCGGCATACCGGATCACGGCCGAGGCGATGACGAACGTCGCCCGGCACGCCGATGCCCGGCACCTGCGGGTGCGGCTGGCGCGCGGTGCCGACGGCATCGTCATCGAGGTCGCCGACGACGGCCGGGGGCTGCCCGACGACCTGGTGCCGGGCGTCGGGCTCGGCTCGATGCACCAGCGCGCGGCGGAGCTCGGCGGCACCTGCGTGGTGCGCGGCGAGCCCGGCTCGGGTACGAGAGTGGAGGCGACGATCCCGGTGGGAGCACGATGAGCGAGCAGGCGCAGCTGACGGTGCTGGTCGTCGACGACCACCCGATGTTCCGCGAGGGGCTGACCGCGGTCGTCGACAGCCTGCCGTGGGCGACGGTGGTGGGCGAGGCCGGCGATGGGGACGCCGCGGTCGCCGAGGCGCTGCGCACCCGCCCCGACGTCGTCCTCATGGACCTGCAGATGCCCGGCACGAACGGGCTGGAGGCGACCCGCCGGCTGACCGCCGAGCTGCCGGAGACCGCGGTCGTCGTGCTGACGATGGTCGAGAACGACGAGGCCGTCGCGGCCGCGCTGCGGGCCGGGGCGCGCGGCTACCTGGTGAAGGGCGCGAGCAAGCAGGAGATCACCCGGGCGCTCGAGGCCGCCGGGCACGGCGAGGTGATCCTCGGCGCCGGGGTCGGCGCCGGGGTGCTGTCGCGGCTGGTGACGCGGGGCGACGCGCTGGCGCCGTTCCAGCAGCTGAGCGACCGGGAGCGTGAGGTGCTCGACCTGGTCGCGCGGGGGCTCGGCAACGGCGACATTGCGCGGGAGCTCTACCTGTCGGAGAAGACCGTGCGCAACGTCGTCTCGTCGATCCTCACCAAGCTGCCAGCCGCATCCCGCGCCGAGGCGGTCGCCCGGGCGCGGGACGCGGGACTGGGTGGAGCGTCGGTCTAGCTGGTGCGCAGGGGTCGGCCCTGGGCGTCCTTGCTGTCGGTCGCGAGGATCATGATGCCGTCGATGAACGGCCACAGCGCGCCGATGCCGCAGGTGAGGATCGTGACGACGAGCTGCCACACGCCGGTCTTGGTGTCGCCGATGTAGAAGCGGCCGATGCCGAGCGGGATCAGGATCTGCAGCAGGCCCGCCACCAGCTTGGTCTTGTCGGAGTACGGGACGCCGGTGACCGGGTGCACGCCGTACGGCGCGGCCGGGTTCGGGGCGGCGAAGCCGCCGGCCGGCGGGGCGTAGCCGCCCTGCGGCTGGCCGTACGGCGGCGGGGTGGGCTGGGCGGGCTGCTCGTAGGGCGGCGGCGGGGGCGCCGAGCCCTCCGGCTGCTGGTTCGGGTCGGGAGTCTCAGGACCTTGGGTCATGGTCGACAGACTAGGGGTCCGCGATGGCCTATGGCAGCAGGTCGCGCACGATCGCGTCGGCCAGCAGCCGACCGGTGCGGGTCGGCACCAGCCGGGCGCCGTGCTCGATGAGCAGCCCGCGCTCGACCAAACCCGGGACCGCGGCGCGTCCGTGCGCGTCGAGGGCGTCGGCCGGCAGCCCGTCGCGCAGCCGCAGCTCCAGCAGCACCCGCTCGATGCGGCGGCTGTCCTCGTCGAGGAGCTCGCGGGCGTGCGCCGGGCTGCGATCGGCGCCGATCCGGTCGGCGTACGCCGCGGGGTGCTTGACGTTCCACCACCGCACGCCGCCGACGTGGCTGTGCGCGCCGGGGCCGACGCCCCACCAGTCGCCGCCGGTCCAGTAGAGGAGGTTGTGGCGGCACCGGCTGGCGTCGTCCTTGGCCCAGTTCGAGACCTCGTACCAGCTCAGCCCCGCAGCCTCGAGTCGCTCGTCGACCAGCACGTACTTGTCGGCGAGGTCGTCCTCGTCGGGCATCGGCAGCTCGCCACGCTTGACCCGTCGGGCGAGCGCGGTGCCCTCCTCGACGATGAGGGAGTACGCCGACACGTGGTCGGGGCTGCTCGCCAGCGCGGTGTCGACGCTGGTCGCCCAGTCCTCGATGCTCTCCCCCGGCGTGCCGTAGATGAGGTCGAGGCTGATGCTTCCGCCCCCGGCTTGCTCGAAGCCCGCCTGCCGCGCCCAGTCGACGACCTGCGGCACCCGCAGCGGGTCGTGGGTGCGGTCGAGGACGGCGAGCACGTGCGGCACCGCGGACTGCATCCCGAACGACAGCCGGTTGAACCCGCCCGCCCGCAAGGCCTCCAGCGCGACCAGGTCGACGCTGTCGGGGTTGGACTCCGTGGTGACCTCCGCGCCGGGGGCGAGCCCGAACTCGTGGTCGATCGCCCGCACGATGTTGCTCAGGTCGGCCGGGTCGAGCAGCGTCGGCGTACCGCCCCCGAAGAACACGGTGCTGACCGGCACGTCGACGTCGCCGAGCACCTGCCTGGCGCGTCGTACCTCCGCGATCGCGGTGTCGGCGTACGACGCCCGGCTCGCCCCGGGCCCGAGCTCGTCGGCGGTGTAGGTGTTGAAGTCGCAGTAGCCGCACCGCACCGTGCAGAACGGCACGTGCACGTAGAACCCGAACGGCCTGCTGCCCACCCCCGCCAGCGCGCTGTCCGGAAGGCCGCCGTCCTCGGGAACAGGATCACCAGCGGGCAGGGCAGACGGCATGCCCACCAGTCTCCCCCACCCCCCGCGTTGGCGGGTCGTCCGCCTCTCGGCTTGCTAGAGGCCCGTGTGGTGCGGACGACCCGATGCCCTGTGGAGAGCGAGCCCCGCGATTCGAGATACGGGGAACTCTGTCGCCCATGACAGGCAACGCTCCGCGATGGGTGCTGGTGGCACAGCGGCAGGCTGGGTTGGTCACCCGGCGCCAGCTCAGGCAGCTCGGTCTCACCAGCAACTACGTCGACGCCCAGCTCAGTGGACGTCGGTGGCAGGAGATCAGCAGCACCGTCCTCGCCACCACGACCGGTGCACTGACGCGACCACAGCTCATGTGGGCCGGGGTCCTGCATGCAGGACCGCGGAGCGCGATCGGTGGGCTGACCGCGCTGGAGGTGCACGGCCTCGACAACTGGCACCGCGACGAGATCACCGTGCTGATCCCGAAGTCCCACCACCTCGAGAGGATCAAGGGCATCAAGTTCGTCGAGACGCGGCGACCGATCCAGCTGATGACCTCCTCCAAGGCGCTGCCGACCTGGCGGGTCGAGCCTGCTGCCCTGCACTGGGCGGCGTACACCCCGGTCACGCGATCGGCCTACGGCGTGCTGGCAGCGTGTGTGCAGCAGTCGCTGACCTCGCCGTACCGGCTCGACGGCTGGATCACCCGGATGCGCCCGCTGCGTCGCGCGAAGCCGTTCCGGCGCGTGCTCGGCGAGATCGCGGAGGGGAGCCAGTCCGTGGCCGAGCTCGACGTCCTGAGGATGTGCGACCGGTTCGGGCTGCCGCGGCCGCGGCGGCAGACCAGGCGCCTGGACTCAGCGGGGCGGGCTCGGTACACGGACGCCGAATGGTCACTGACCGACGGTCGAACCCTCGTGCTGGAGGTCGACGGAGGCTTCCACATGACGGTCAAGCACTGGGGCGCCGACCTCGAACGTGAGCGTCAGCTCGTCGCCACCGGCCTTGTCGTCGTGCGCTGCACCGCGATCCAGCTCAGGGACGATCCCGAGCGCATCGTCCGGGACCTGCTGCGCATCGGCCTGCTCGGGTCGTCCGCCTGACGCCTTGCTATAGGCAGCCGAGAGGCGGACGACCCGGTCACACCGGCACGTTGAGGGTGATGGTGTAGCCGGTGTCGACGGAGCCGGTGACGGTGGCCATCTGGAGCGAGTGGCCGTCGGAGAAGACGCCGTCGCTGTCGAGGCTGACCGCGGCGAGGTTGGCGACCGAGGCGTCGTAGCCCTCGGTGGCGTAGACGGTCTCGCAGACGTCCTGCGGGAGCGCGAGCTGGGAGGTGCGCAGCTTGTTCGCGTACGACGTGGCGTCGTCCAGCGACTGGTAGACCTCGAAGTGCATGTGCGGCCAGCGGCCGTCGTAGCAGGCGGGGAAGATCGAGGTGAACTCCACGCGGCCGTCGGCACCGGTCTCCTGCACCCCGCGCAGGTAGTTCTCGTCGGCGATCTCCTCGTCGTACATCGAGTACCGACCCTCCCGGTCGCAGTGCCACAGGTAGACCGCCGCACCGGCCATCGCGGTGGCGTCCTCCCCGTTGAGGTCGAGGACCTTGAGCCGGATGGTGACCGGGATGCCCTCGGCGACCCCGGACGCCGAGCCGAACGACGTGGTGAGGTCGCTCCGGACGACCCCCGACTCCGTGAGCACGTTCACGCCGTTCGACCCGTCGCCCGGGTACGGGCCGGCGGTCTCCTCGGGGATCTCGCCGTCCGCGACCTGCACCGACGTCTCCCCGCCAGCAGGGGCGCCGCCGGGCGGGGTACCACCGGCGGGAGGACCGCCCTGGGTGCTGGAGGACGTGACGGTCTCGGGTTCGTCGGTCCCACAGCTCACTGCCAGAGCGGCCACTCCCGCGGCGCCGAAGACCGCGAGCATCCCTCGCCGGCCCATCCGCTTGTTGCGCTCGACGATGCGAGGCAGGTCGTGGGAGAGGCCGAGGTCGTGGTCTTCGCGTTCTTCCATGTCCCCAGAAGACCCCGCGTGCCTGTGTGATTGCTGTGCGACCGCAGTGAGCCGTCAGTGGAAGTCGCGCGACCGGTGCCGCGCCTGGAGCGCCTGACCGGCCTGCGCGTGCACGGTCTCGATCGCGGAGAGCCGGTCGGCGAGCAGGTTGGTGACGCCGTCGCGCCGCTCGAGGATGCCGCGGATCACCATGCCGGCGGCGCTGTTGGCGACGTTGCGGTAGCGCCGCCACACCCCGACCGTGCAGATCACGTTGAGCATCCCGGTCTCGTCCTCGAGGTTGAGGAACGTGACCCCCTGCGCGGTGCCCGGCCGCTGCCGGTGCGTGACCAGCCCCGCGACGTGCACCCGCCCGGGCTCGGTGACGAAGCAGTCGGCGACCGACTTGATCCCGACCGCGCGCAGCCGGTCCCGCAGGTGCTCGAACGGGTGCGCCCCGGGTGTGATGCCGGTCGCCCACATGTCCGCCATCGTGATCTCGACGTCGTCCATCTCCGGCAGCATCGGCGCCGCCCCGGAGACGCGGATCCCCTCGAGGTGCTCCTCGGTCTCGGTCCAGCCGGCGTTCCACAGCGCCTGCCGCCGGGTGAGACCGGTCCCCTCGAAGACCCCGGCGGTCGCCAGCGCCTCCAGCTGCCGCGCGTCGAGCCCGGCCCGCCGCGACAGGTCCGCCTGGTCGGCGAACGGCCGCTCCGCACGCGCCGCCACGATCCGCTCCGCGACGGTGGTGCTGATGCCGCGCACGGAGTCCAGCCCGAGACGTACGGCGTACGACGTGTCGCGCCGATGCTCGGGGGTCGGGTCGGGCGTGTTCGGGACCCACGGCGCCCACTCCCCGTCGGAGAGGCACGCGTCGAGTCCGGTGGGACCGGGAGGACCAGCGAGCTCGAGGTCGGCGGTCGCGCGGGACAGTGCGAGGTCGGGGCGGCGCACCTCCACGCCGTGCCGGCGCGCGTCGTGCACCAGGGACTGTGGCGAGTAGAACCCCATCGGCTGCGCACGCAGCAGTGCTGCGAGGAACGCGCCCGGGTAGTGCAGCTTGCACCACGAGCTGGCGTAGACGAGCTTCGCGAACGACAGTGCGTGGCTCTCGGCGAAGCCGAAGTTCGCGAACGACAGGATCTGCAGGTAGATCGCGTCCGCTTGCGCGCCGGTGATGCCCTTGTCGGCCATCCCGGACATCAACTTCGCCTTCACCGACTCGATCCGCTCGACGCCGCGCTTCGAGCCCATCGCCCGGCGCAGCAGGTCGGCCTCGTCGCGGTTGCAGTCGCCGAGGACCCGCGCCATGTCCATCAGCTGCTCCTGGAACAGCGGCACGCCCTTGGTGCGCTCGAGGACCGGGATCAGCAGCGGGTGGGCGAACTCGACCGGGTCGACGCCGGTCGCGCGGCGTACGTAGGGGTGCACTGCCCCGCCCTGGATCGGACCGGGCCGGATCAGCGCGATCTCGATCGCGAGGTCGTAGAACTCCCGCGGCTGCAGCCGCGGCAGCGTGCCGATCTGGGCGCGGCTCTCGACCTGGAAGACGCCCACCGAGTCGGCGCGGCAGAGCATGTCGTAGACCGCGGACTCCTCCTTGGGGATCGACGCGAGCGTCCAGTCCTCACGCAGGTGCTCGCGCACGATCACCATCATGTGGTCGAGCGCGCTGAGCATCCCGAGCCCGAGCAGGTCGAACTTCACCAGCCCCATGAACTCGCAGGCGTCCTTGTCCCACTGCAGCACGGTGCGCTTCTCCATCCGCGCCCGCTCGATCGGCACCACCTCACCGATCGGCCGCTCGGTGAGCACCATCCCGCCCGAGTGGATGCCGAGGTGGCGCGGCGCCCCGAGGAAGCCGTTGGCGAGGTCCACGACCGGAGGGGGTACGTCGTGCTCGCCACCCTCGCGCACGGCGACCTCGGTCCACGACGTGACCTGCTTCGACCAGGCGTCCTGCTGGCCCGGCGAGTGGCCGAGCGCCTTCGCGGCGTCACGGACGGCCATCTTGGGCCGGTAGCCGACGACGTTCGCCACCTGGGCGGCGTTGTGCCGGCCGTACTTCTCGTAGACCCACTGGATGACCTGCTCCCGCTTGTCGGAGTCGAAGTCGACGTCGATGTCGGGCTCCTCCTCGCGGTGCTGCGAGATGAACCGCTCGAACGGGAGCCGGTAGAAGACCGGGTCGATCGCGGTGATGCCGAGCGCGTAGCAGACCGCCGAGCTGGCCGCGGATCCCCTGCCCTGGCAGAGGATCCCGCGCTCGCGGGCGAACTCCACGATGTCGTGGACGATCACGAAGTAGCCGTCGAAGTCCTTCTCCGCGATCACCTTCAGCTCGTGCTCGACCCGCTCGCGGGCCTCGCGGGCATGGGGCTCGTGGGCGTAGCGGATCGCGAAGCCGCGCTCGGTCAGCTCGCGCAGCCAGCCCGCCGGTGTCCACCCGTCGGGGACGAACTTCGGCAGCCGCGGGCTGGCCTTCTGGAGGTCGAACGCGACCTCGTCGGCGAGCACGACGCTGCGCTCGACCGCGCCCGGGTAGCGCGCGAACCGGCGCGCCATCTCCGCACCCGAGCGCAGGCTGGCCAGCCCCGACGCCGGCAGCCAGCCGTCCATCTCGGCCAGGCTGCGACGGGCGCGGACGGCGGCCATCGCCCCGGCGAGCCGGTGCTGCTCGGGCCGGGCGTAGTGCACGTTGTTGGTGGCGACGTACGGCAGCCCGTGGTCGCGCGCCAGCCGGGCGAGCGCGTCGTTGTCGGCGCTGTCGGTCGGGTGCCCGTGATCGATCAGCTCGACGGCGACGTTCTCGTGACCGAACAGCGCAGTCAGCCGGTCCAGCTCGGTCGCGGCGTACGACGGGCCGCGGGTCAGTGCCTGACGCACGGCGCCCTTGCGGCAGCCGGTGAGCACCAGCCAGTGCCCGCGCCCGCGCTCGGCGAGCTCGCGCAGGTCGTAGACCGGCTTGCCCTTCTCGTCGCCGCGCAGCTGGGCGTCGGTGATCGCGCCGGCCAGCCGGTGGTAGCCCTCGACCCCGCGCGCGAGGACCAGCAGGTGACCACCCTCGGGGTCGGGCACGCCGTTCTGCGGCTTGGTCAGCCCCAGCGATAGCTCGGCGCCGTAGATCGTCTTCAGGCCACCGTGCAATTGCGCCGTTTCCGCAAGGAGCGGCGCGCCGTAGAACCCGTCGTGGTCGGTGATCGCCAGCGCGTGCAGCCCGAGCCGGAGCGCCTCGAGCACCAGGTGGTCGGGGCCGCTGGCGCCGTCGAGGAAGCTGAAGTTCGAGTGGCAGTGCAGCTCGGCGTACGGCGTGACCGGGCCGGTCGGCCGCTCGATGTCGACGCGCTGCTGCTTGCGCTTGCGCTGCGAGATCGGCGCCTCGGGGTCCTGGGGCGTGTTGACCCGCCCGGAGAGCCGCTTCTCCAGCTCGCCCCAGGAGATCGCGGGGTTGTTCCAGCCCATCAGTCGGCCCTGCTAGTCATAGGCGGCTTCCGTGAACCAGACCCCGGCGTCCCACGTCATCAGCCACGCGCGGCCGTCGACGCCGACCACCTGGAAGCGGGCGACGCGTCGTGGGCTCGACTCCCACCACAGCTCCTCCACCGGCCACGGTCCGGCCCACGCGGCGACCGGCTGCCAGTCGCCGGAGGGACCGGGACGGAACTGTTCGGGCTCGCACGTCACCCCGCCGCGCTCGTCGACGCCGACGGTGTGCCCACCAGCGCCGATCATCGCGGCCGCCCAGGGGCTGGCCAGCACGCGCGACGGCGCGGGCGGCGGGATGCTGCCCGGCCATGGCGGGCCGACCGGCCGCAGCCCGGTGGGCCGCTCGCCCCACGGCACCAGCACCTGCCGGTCCGCGGGCGCCCGGCCGCCCTGCAGCACCGGTCGCACCACGGCCTCGTGGCCGAGCATCCCCTGCACCCGCGCGATGCCGCGCTCGACCCGCTCGTCGGTGCCGCCCCAGAGCCCGTCCGCGTGCACGGCGTCGGGGACGACGGTGAGTGGTGTGATCAGCACCCGGTCGACCGGCGCGCGGATGTCGCCGGCCCGGAACCCACCCTGCAGCTGCCAGTGCAGCCGGTCGACGAGATCGGCGGCGGTGAACCAGCGCGGGTGCAGCCAGACCCGCGCGGACGCGGGCTCGGACGAGCCCTCGCAGCGCGCCTCGATGAGCACCTCGGTGCACACCAGCCCGAGGCGGGCCAGCTGGTCGACGACCCGGTCGGCGGTCTGGCGGACGCTGAAGCTGATCGTCTCGGCATTGTCGAGCGGCGGCTCGAAGTCGACGTGGCAGGCGAGGTCGGGCGGCGGGGTGCGCGGTGCGAGCGCCTCGGCGCCGTCGCCGCTGACCACCCGGTGCACCCACGCGACCTGCCGGCCGAACCGGTCGCGTACGTCGACGGCGGACAGGTCGGCCAGGTCGCCGAGCGTGCGCAGCCCGAGCCGCTTCATCAGGCTGACCGCGTCGAGGTCCTCGATCACCTGGATGGGCAGGCCGCGCAGGAACGGCACCGACTCCCCCGGCTCGACGACCAGGCAGTCCTGCCGCTCGGCGTGCCGTGCGGCGTGCTCGGCGGTGAACAGCTCGTCAGCGACGCCGAAGCGGCAGTCCCACACGCCGAGCCCGACCAGCCGCTCGGCGAGCAGCGCGGCGCCGGCCGGCTCGCCACCATGGAACCGGCCCGGCGCGCGCACCGCCAGCAGTCCCGGCCGCAGCGGCGTCACGCCCGGGCGGATCTCCTCGACCGCGGCGAGCACCGGCTCGAACGCGCGCACGTCGCGGTCCGGGGTGGCGGCGTACACCTTGAGCTCGGGGCAGCGGCCCTGGGCGTCACGGCGGCGCATCCCGCGGCGGACACCGGAGGTGCGGGCGGCGGCGTTGCTCGCGACCACCCGGTTGGCGTGGAAGACCGCGGCCGGGAGGTGGGTGGGCAGCCCGTCCTCGGCCAGGGCCGCGACCACCGGCCAGTCCGGGCACCAGGTGACCATGACGCGCACTAGCTCGCCGCCTCCACGGCGGGTACGGCGACCAGCTCGTCGGCACGTCGGTACGTCATGTCCTCGGCCGGGAACCACAGCGCCCCGCGCCGCGGCGGTGCCGAGCCGCGGTGCGCCTCGACCAGGATCCGGCGGGCGCGCAGGTGGCCGTGGCCGGCGCCGACGCCGCTCCAGGCGGGCGAGCGGGTGGTCAGCCGCACCTCGGCGCGGGGCCAGTCGCCGAGGACGACCAGCGCGGCGGACCGCTTGCGCAGCCGGGCGCCGAGCTTGGCCGCGACCTGCTCGGGGACCCGGCCGGGCGGCTTCACCAGCACCACGGTCACGACGTCGACCAGCGCGCCAACCACCTCGAGCCACTGCTCCCCCGGGTCGGGCACCAGCACCGTGCGGTCCAGGTCGACCCCCAGCGCGCGGGCGGCCTCAGCGCCGAAGTCGCTCACCCCGACCGCGGCCGCCCAGCTGCCGGCCCTGGACGGGCCGGCCACCAGCGCCAGCGCCAGGCTGGCGCTGTCGACCGCGTAGCTCCCGCCGGCGCGCAGCTGGACCAGCCCGGCCAGCGCCGGGTGGGTCTCCAGCGGGAGGCGGGGCATGCCGTCCTGCATGCCCGCCATCCGGCTGCGCAGCTGCGCGATGGTGTCGAGGGTGGCGGGTGCGGGAGTCACACCCCATCTTCGAACATCTGTTCGAATGAGTCAATCGGGTCGTCCGCCTCTCGGCTGCCTAGGACAAGCCGAGAGGCGGACGACCCGATCAGATCAGCTGTAGAACGCGTCGATGCGGGCCTTGTTGTTGCCCTCGACGACGTTGCGCTTGACCTTCATCGAGGGGGTCAGCTCGCCGGACTCGATGGTCAGGTCGTGGTCGAGGATCTCCCACTTCTTGATGGTCTCCCAGCGGTTCAGGCGGGAGTTCAGCTCGTCGACGTAGCCGCCGACCATCGTCTTGACCGCGTCCGAGGTGACGATCTCGGTGTACGACTTGCCGGCCATGCCGTTCTCCTCCGCCCAGGCCGCCATGGCGTCCGGGTCGAGGGTGATCAGCGCGACCACGAAGTTGCGCTCGCTGCCGAACACCAGGAACTGGCTGGTGTAGGGGCAGATCGCCTTGAACTTCGACTCGATCGCGGTCGGGGCGACGTACTTGCCGCCCGAGGTCTTGAAGAGGTCCTTGATCCGGCCGGTGATCGTGAGGAAGCCGTCGGCGTCGAGGCTGCCCTTGTCGCCCGTGTGCAGCCAGCCGTCGGAGGTCAGCGTCTTCGCGGTCTCCTCCGGCAGGTTGTGGTAGCCGGCCATGATGTGCGGCCCGCGGAGCATGACCTCGTCGTTCTCACCGATCTTCACCTCGCTGCCGGGCAGCGCGTGGCCGACGGAGCCGATCTTGTAGCGGCTCGGGTGGTTGACCGTGGCGCCGGCGGAGTTCTCGGTCATGCCGTAGCCCTCGAGGATGAGGATGCCGGCGGCGTGGAAGAACTCGGCGATCTCGGAGTTCAGCGCGGCGGAGCCGGAGATGAAGAACCGGACCCGGCCACCGAAGCGGGCGCGCACCTTGCTGAACACCAGCTTGTCGAAGAGGCCGTGCTGGAGGTTCAGCATGAACGGCACCGACTTGCCCTCGAGCTTGAGCTTGTCGACCTTGATGCCGACCTCGAAGGCCTTGTTGAAGATCTTCTCCTTGGCGCCGCCCTCGGCGGCCTGCATCATCACGATCCGGCTGTGCGCCTTCTCGAAGATGCGCGGCGCCGCACCCATGAACGTCGGCTTCACGATCGCGCAGTTGTCCACGATCTTCTCGACCCGGCCGTCCACGGCGGTCGCGAAGCCGCACGCGAGCTGGGCGGAGAGCAGCACCTTGCCGAACGAGTGCGCCATCGGCAGCCAGAGGAACTGCAGGTCGTCCTCGTGCAGGATGTCCTGCACCTGGATCGCGGTGCCCTCGTAGACCCACGAGCGGTGCAGCAGCCGCACGCCCTTCGGGCGACCGGTGGTCCCGGAGGTGTAGATCAGGGTGGCGAGCTGGTCCGGCGCGATCGAGCGCGCGGTCTCCTCGACGACGCCGGCGTGGTCGGCGAGGTAGGCCTCGCCGAGCTTGGCGAGGTCGTCGAGGCCGATCACCCAGTCACCGTCGACGGTGCCGTCGAACGTCACGACCTTGCCGACGTGCGGCAGCTCGGCCTTGTGCTCCTTGAGCTTGGCGATCTGCTCGTCGTCCTCGGCGAAGACGACCTTGCTCTCGGAGTCACCGAGGATGTACGCCGTGTCCTCGGAGTTCGTCGACGGGTAGACCGTGGTCGTCGCGCCGGCGGCGCACATGATCGCGAGGTCGGCGAGGATCCACTCGTAGCGGGTCCCGGACACGATGCCGACGCGCTGCTCCGACTGCAGCCCGAGCGACAGCAGGCCGGCCGCGAGCTTCTCCACCAGGTCGCCCACTTGGCTCCACGTGACCGACTCCCACGCCTCACCGCGCGGGTAGCGGAACGCCTCCTTGGAGCCGGAGGTGGCGACGCGGTCCAGGAACTGGACCGCGACGTTCGGGGTCAGGTTGTCCACGAAGGACGGGTCGAAGTTGGGCGCCTGGCTGGCCTGGGCGGTCATGGTCACTCCTGCGAGGTGGCCGAGAGGAACGGGGTTGCGGAGTAACCTAGATCACGAACCCAACTCACGGGTAGCAAGTCCCCCAGGTCAGCGTGCCGCCATCCGCTGGCGGAACATCGCGGTCACCGTGAGCCCGTGCCCAGGGCGGTGCAGGACCTCGATCCCGTCGCCGGCCGCGAGCTCCCCCTCACGCACGACGCGCAGGTAGGGACCGGGCCGACCGGCGGCCGTGAAGCGCGCGGCCCAGCCCCGGTTGTCGAGGCCCGAGACCCGCAGCCAGGAGCTGAACGTCTGGCACGGCGTGCGGATGCCGGCGACCTCGAGCTCCGCGGAGCCGATCCGCCAGCGCTCGCCGATCTCGGCCTCGTTGACGTCGATGCCGGCGGTCGTGAGGTTCTCGCCGAAGAACCCGTCGGGCAGGGTGCTGCCGAGCTCGTCACCCCAGCGGTCGAGGTCCTCGCGGGCGAAGGCGTAGACCGCCTTGTCCACTCCCCCGTGGTGCTTGCGGTTCGAGACCTGGTCGCCGTCGAGCCCGAGCGCGCGCACGGCCACCGGCCCGGTGACCGGGCGCTTCTCGATGGCGGTACGCCGACCGCGGGTCCAGGAAACCTGCTGCGGCGTACCGACGTTGACGGATGCGACGACGGGGGCGGACGCTGTCACGCCCCCATCGTCGCAGGCCGGTCAGGGCGCCGTGGTGACCGTGACGAGCGGGTCGGCGGCGTCGCCGGTGCTCGTGACGTACGTCGCCGCCGCCGCGTCACCGAGCTGGGCGCGCAGCCAGAGCGCGGCCCACCGGGCCGCCTCGTCGATCGACTGCGACTGCGACAGCGACTGCGGTCCGACCTCGGGGTCGGCGCCCGACGGGTTCTGGGTGTTGGTGATCCCGTAGTGGTTGGCGCCGCTCAGCCGCACGATCTGCTTCGGGCCGTTCTGGATCTTCGAGAACGTCGTCTCCGCCTGCGCGGGCTCGGCGACGCCGTCCTCCTGGCCCTGGACCAGCTGGACCGGGATCTTGTTGTTCACGTTCGCGTACGAGCCGAGGAACTCGTTGTGCGTGCCGTAGAACGAACCCGCCTTGACCTGGCTCGGGAGCGTGAACGTGAGCCCGGTGCAGAACGGGATGGAGCACTTGCTCTCGGCGATCGACAGGCCGGTCGCGCCCCCGAAGGAGTGGCCGAGCAGCACCAGCGTGCTCGTGTCGATGTGGCCCTTGAGCGGCGACGTGGCCAGCGCGTTCTCGGTGGACATCCAGCTGAGCGTCTCGCCGATCTGGCTGGTCGAGGTGTAGTAGTCGAGGCTGAAGAAGTTCAGGCGGCGGTGGTTCGGCGTCACGACGACGAAGCCGTACGACGCGACCTCCGCGGCGTACTCCGCGTAGTGCATCCGGTGCACCTTGCCGCCCTGGAGCAGCAGCGCGACCGGCAGCGTCCCGGTCGGGTTCGTCGGGTAGTAGACGTTGGTGCCGTCGTTGGTGATCTGCGAGTGGTACGTCGAGACCGCGACCTGCGAGACCGGCGAGACCGGGTCGGCCTGGGCGGCGAGCGGGGCGGCCACCGGCACGGCGAGGCCGGTGAACGCGAGGGCCAGGGCTGCGAGGAGCGAGCGTCGGCGGGGGGACCGAATCATGCTGTGCACCTTTCCTAGATGATATATCGTGCACAGATTGGCGAATGGGCCGGCCGACTGCCCAGCACCGGTCTCGCAGGCCGGACGGGTCAGTCCTGGACCGACTTCGCGATCGACACGTAGCGCGAGGTCCGATCCGCATCGCCGGCCGCGCGGACGACCGCTCGGAGGACCACCCAGTCGCGGGCCCGCTCCTCGTCGAGCCCGGCCGCGTCGATCGCGGCGTGGAAACGCGCCCGCACGCCCCGGCGGATGTCCCCCGCCAGCTCGTCCCAGCGGTTCCAGAGCAGCGGCGCGACCTCGTAGTGCGGGTCTCCGCTGAGCGGCTTCGGGCCGATCGCCAACCACGGCTCGCGGTCGCCGGCGAGCACGTTCGCGTAGTGCAGGTCGGTGTGGACCATCCGGCCGTCGGTGTCCGGGTCGGTCGCGAACGAGCGGCCGAGCGACACCGCCTGCTCCACCAGGCGACGCGGCAGCGGGGCGTCGGCGAGCCCGCCGACCCAGCCGAGCACCTCCTCCGAGAGGCGCGGCAGCTGCGGCGGCGCCGCGATGTGCAGGCGCGCGTAGAGACCGGCGACGACCTCGCACGCCTCGACGTCCCAATGGTCCGCGAGGTCCTCGCGGTGCAGTCGCTCGAGGAGCAGCGCGTACCGGTGCGGGTCGGCCCGCAGCAGCTGGACGGCGCCGCGCCCGTGCCAGTGCTGGAGCGCGAGGTGCTCGTGCTCGGTCGCCCTGTGCGGCCAGCCCACCTTGAGCGCCGCCGGGCGGCCGCTCCCGGTGCGCACCGGGACGACGACCGCGCAGGACCCGTGCGCCGGCTCACCGTCGACGGCCAGCTCCCACTCGTCGACGAGGTCGCGCAGCAGCGCCGGGAGCCGGTCGAGCCAGGCCGCGAACTCCGGGCCGCGTGCGGCGTACGCCAGGAACGACTCGGGCAGCTGCACTACTTCTTGGTCTTCTCCGTCGGCTGGGTGGTGGCGAGCGCGGCGACGAAGGCCTCCGGCGGCACCTCGACGGTCCCGATGTTCTTCATCCGCTTCTTGCCGGCCTTCTGCTTCTCGAGCAGCTTGCGCTTGCGGGTGATGTCGCCGCCGTAGCACTTGGCGAGCACGTCCTTGCGGATCGCGCGGATGTTCTCGCGGGCGATCACCCGGGCGCCGATGGCGGCCTGGATCGGCACCTCGAACTGCTGCCTCGGGATCAGCTCCTTGAGCTTCCCGGCCATCATCACGCCGTAGGCGTACGCCGCGTCCTTGTGCACGATCGCCGAGAAGGCGTCGACGGGCTCGCCCTGGAGCAGCACGTCGACCTTGACCAGGTCGGCGGCCTGCTCGCCGGAGCGCTCGTAGTCGAGGGAGGCGTAGCCCTTGGTGCGCGACTTCAGCTGGTCGAAGAAGTCGAAGACGATCTCGCCCATCGGCAGCGTGTAGCGCATCTCGACCCGGTCCTCGGACAGGTAGTCCATGCCCTGCAGGGTGCCGCGCTTGGTCTGGCAGAGCTCCATGATCGTGCCGATGTAGTCGGACGGGCTGAGGATCGTGGCGCGGACCACGGGCTCGCGCACCTCGGAGATCTTGCCGTCGGGGAACTCGCTCGGGTTGGTGACCTGCACCTCCGAGCCGTCCTCCATCGCGACCTCGTAGACGACGTTCGGCGCGGTCGAGATCAGGTCGAGGCCGAACTCGCGCTCGAGCCGGTCGCGGGTGATCTCCATGTGCAGCAGGCCGAGGAAGCCGCAGCGGAAGCCGAAGCCGAGCGCGCCGGAGGTCTCGGGCTCGTAGGTGAGCGCGGCGTCGTTGAGCTGGAGCTTCTCCAGGGCCTCGCGCAGGTCGCCGAACTGGTCGCCGTCGATCGGGTAGAGACCGGCGTAGACCATCGGGTTCGGGTGCTTGTAGCCGCCGAGCGCCTCGGTGGCGCCACCGTGCTGCACGGTGACGGTGTCACCGACCCGGGACTGGCGGACGTCCTTCACGCCGGTGATGAGGTAGCCGACCTCGCCCACGCCGATCTCGCCGGCCTTGACCTGCTCGGGGCTGATCACGCCGAGCTCGAGGAGCTCGTGGGTGGCGCCGGTCGACATCATCTTGATGCGGTCGCGGTGGGTGAGCTTGCCGTCGACGACCCGGACGTAGGTGATCACGCCCCGGTAGGTGTCGTAGACCGAGTCGAAGATCAGGGCCCGGGCCGGCTTGTCGGCCTCGCCGACCGGCGGCGGGGTCTCGTTGACGATGTGGTTGAGCAGCGCCTCCACACCGAGACCGGTCTTCGCGCTGACCTGGAGCACGTCGCTGGGGTCGCACCCGACCAGCCCGGCGAGCTCCGCGGCGTACTTCTCCGGGTTCGCGCTCGGCAGGTCGATCTTGTTGAGCACCGGGATGATGTGCAGGTCCGCGCCCATGGCGAGGTAGAGGTTCGCCAGCGTCTGCGCCTCGATGCCCTGGGCCGCGTCGACCAGCAGGATCGCGGCCTCGCAGGCCTCGAGCGACCGGGAGACCTCGTAGGTGAAGTCGACGTGCCCGGGGGTGTCGATCATGTTGAGCACGTAGGTGCCCGGCTCCGCGCCCTCGGCGTTGCCCTCCGGCACCGTCCAGGGCATCCGGACGGCCTGGCTCTTGATCGTGATGCCGCGCTCGCGCTCGATGTCCATCCGGTCGAGGTACTGCGCCCGCGCAGCCCGCTCGTCGACGACGCCGGTCAGCTGCAGCATCCGGTCGGCCAGGGTCGACTTGCCGTGGTCGATGTGGGCGATGATGCAGAAGTTCCGGATGATCGCCGGTTCGGTCTGCCCCGGCTGGGGGGCGCGTGGGTCAGGCATGGTGCCCCCATTGTCACCTGTCGGGGGTGGCCGCGACCAATCGGATGACAAGAGCCGACAACCGACTCGCCCTCGGGGCCGCGTGCAGGGAGGATGCTCGCGTGACCGCCGCCGTCCCCATCCCGACCACCATCCCGCACGGGAGGACCGCTCGTCGCCTCGAGTGGCCGCACCTG
The DNA here is from genome assembly GCF_039541135.1 of Nocardioides caricicola. Taxonomy (NCBI): domain Bacteria; kingdom Bacillati; phylum Actinomycetota; class Actinomycetes; order Propionibacteriales; family Nocardioidaceae; genus Nocardioides; species Nocardioides caricicola. The sequence continues at coordinate 102,967 of NZ_BAABFQ010000005.1, forward strand.
CCGCCCCAGATCCGCGCGGCCATCGAGCGCCGCTGCGGGTCGCCGGTGAGCGCGGCGGCGTCGCAGGGAGCGGGCTTCACGCCGGGGTTCGCGTCCGTGCTGACCTGCGAGGACGGGTCGCGGCACTTCGTGAAGGCGGCCTCGCTGAAGGCGCAGCGGGCGTTCGCCGAGGCCTACCGCGAGGAGGCCGCGAAGCTCGCGACCCTCCCCGAGGGCGCCCCGGCCCCGCGGCTGTTGTGGACCCACGACGCCGACGACTGGATGGTGCTCGCCACCGAGTACGTCGAGGCGACGCAGCCGCGGCGCCCGTGGCGCGCCGCCGACCTCGACCGCGCGGTCGCGATGACCACGGCGATGGCCGAGGTCCTCACCCCGGCGCCCGCGACGCTGGAGCTGCCGACCTTCGCCGAGGAGTACGGCGACTGGCCGGCGTTCTGGGACCGGCTGCGCGCGGACCCGCCCGCCCTGCCTGCGCTGGAGGAGCACCTGGACGAGGCGGCCGCCCTGGCCGGCCGGTTCGCCGAGGTCACCGCCGGGTCGACGGTCGTGCACATGGACATCCGCGACGACAACATCCTGCTGGCGGCCGACGGGCGGGTGCTGCTGTGTGACTGGAACTTCCCCGTGGCCGGCGCGGCCTGGCTCGACACCGCGTTCTTGATGATCGGGCCGCGCGGCGACGGACACGACGTGGACGCGCTGCTGGCCGCGTCGCCGCTCACCCGGGACCTGCCGGCCGAGTCCCTCGATGTCGTGATCGCGCTGGTCACGGGCTACTTTCTGTACTCGGCCACGCAGCCGGTGCCGCCCACCTCGCCGCACGTGCGGGACGCGCAGCGCTGGCAGGGCGAGGTGTGCTGGACCTGGCTGGCCGAGCGGCGCGGCTGGGCCTGAGGCTCGATTTGGGCGGCGCAGCGGGCCTGCGCTAACCTTTTACGTCGCGTGTCTGGCTGTCCGCACGCCGTACGCACCACAGACATTTCCCTAACCACACCGACGACGAAGGCTCATCAAGTGGCGAACATCAAGTCCCAGATCAAGCGGAACAAGCAGAACGAGAAGCGTCACGAGCGCAACAAGGCCGTCAAGACCGGCCTGAAGTCCGCCGTCCGCAAGTTCCGTGAGGCCGCGGAGGCCGGCGACAAGGAGGCCGCGGTCACCCTCGGTCGCGACGCCGCCAAGAAGCTCGACAAGGCCGCCTCGAAGGGCGTCATCCACAAGAACCAGGCCGCGAACCGCAAGTCCGCGATCGCCAAGAAGGCCGCCGCTCTCTGAGCCGGCCCTCCGATCGGCCCGTCAGGACACTCGTCCTGGCGGGCCGTTTCGTATGTCGGCCCTGCCGCTCTCGGCCGTGCTTCAGCGGGGGTCGCGCAGCTCGGTGATCGTGAGGACCAGCCGCTCCAGCGTGTACGCCGGGTCGCTGGCCGCGCCCTTGATGTCGGCGTCGGCCGCGGCGATCGCGCGGATCGCGCGGGCGATGCCGCCGTCAGACCAGCCCCGGGACTGGTCGCGGATCGTGCGCAGCTTCCACGGCGGCACCCCGACCTCGCGGGCGAGGTCCGCCTCGCGCATGCCCCGCGGCGCGGACTTGTAGCGAGCCACCCCGCGCGCGCCGCCGGCGAAGGCCGAGGTGACCAGCACCGGCGCCGTACCGCCGTCGAGCGCCCAGCGCAGCTCCTCGAGGGCGGCCGTGCGCCGGCCCCAGAACGCCGCGTCGGCGACCGCGAAGGACTTGGCCTCCGCGCGACCGCCGAAGTACTGCTTCACCCGCGCCTCGGTCAGCGGCTGGCCCGGGAAGTCGTTGGCGAGCTGGTGGGCCGCCGCGGCCAGCGAGCGGAGGTCCTGCCCGACCGCCTGCACGAGGGTGTCGGCCGCCTCCTGCTCGATCGTGGCGCCGTAGCGGCGCACCTCCGCGGCCACGAACCCGGGGAACTCCGAGGGCCGCAGCTCGCCCGACTTCGACTCGGTGACGGCCGGGAGCTTGCGGAGCTTGGTGAGCGTGCCGGAGCCCTTCTGACCACCGCCGTGCACGAGCACGAGCGCGACCTCCTCGGCGGGCGCGGCGGCGTAGCCGAGCAGCCCCTCGACGGACTCGTCGGGGAGGTTCTCCAGGTTGCGCACCACCACGCAGCGGATGCTCGAGAACAGCGACGGCGCCGAGAGCTCGCCGAGGGTGGCCAGCGAGAGCTCGGAGGCCGAGGTCTCCGAGAACTCCGACTCGGCATCGTGGTGCCGCACGGCGTCACGGACCGCCGCGACGGTGCGCTCGTTGAGGAACTCCTCCTTGCCGGTCACCAGGGTGACCCGGCCGAGGACGTCTGCCGCGCGGGGTGAGCCTGCCATGGTGCGGCAACCCTAACGGGTGCCCACCGACAGCCCGTCGCCGTCCTCGATGACCGCGACGTCGCCGTCCAGGTCGGTGCGCAGCACCCGGGCCCCGGTGTCCTCGAGCGGCTCCAGCGTGCTGGCCGCGGGGTGGCCGTAGTCGTTGTCCTCCCCCACCGAGACCAGCGCGATGCGGGCGCCGAGGGACAGCAGCCAGTCCTGGTCCTGGTAGCGGCTGCCGTGGTGGGGCACCTTCAGCACGTCGACGCTCAGGCCGGGGTACGCCCGCGCCAGCGCGGCCTGGCCCGCGGGCTCCAGGTCGCCGGTCAGCAGGATCCGCACCCCCTGGACCTCGACGAGCAGCACCACGCTCGCGTCGTTGGCGGTGCTGCCGTCGCCGGGACCTGTGGTCGGTGAGTCCGGCGGCGGCCAGAGCGCCTGGAGCGACACCTGGCCGACCTGCCGGACGCTGCCGTACGGCGCGGGCGCCGGGTCGGCGAGCGCCTCGACCCGGGCAACGCCCGCGGGCGGATCCTGCAACCGGGTGCTCTCGACCGTGCCGACCGTGCGGCCGTCGAGCACGCCGGCGGTCCCGTCGACGTGATCGGCGTGGAAGTGGGTGAGCACCAGCAGCGGCACCGTGGTGATCTCCAGCCGGTCCAGGCAGGCGTCCACCGCCGCGGGGTCGGGGCCGGCGTCGACCACGACCGCCGCGTGCGCCCCGGCGTTCAGCACCAGCGCGTCACCCTGCCCGACGTCGCACGCGACCAGCAGCCAGCCGTCCGGCGGCCAGCCCGGCGTGGGCGGGCGGACCAGGACGCCGACGACCAGCACCGCGCAGCAGGCCAGCCCGGTGGCGGGGCGGCGGAGCAGGTAGGGCCCGACGCCCGCGATCACCACGACCACGACGGTCAGGACCGCGAGCGCGGCGGCGCTCGTGCCCCACCCGATCGCCGCCGTCGGCAGGTCGGCGCACCGGGTCGCCACCGCGACGATCCAGGCGACGCACCAGCCCGCGAGCGTGCCGAGGAGGCGCCCGCCGCCCGGCCAGACCAGGCCGACCAGGCCGCCGGTGAGACCGAGGACCGTCGCCGGCGCGACCGCCGGCGCGGCCGCCAGGTTGGCGGCGACCGCCACCAGGCTGACCTGCCCGGAGATCGCGGCCACGACCGGCGTGCAGGCGAGCTGGGCGGCGGCCGGGATCGCGATCGCCTCGGCGGCCCAGCGCGGCAGCCACCGCGCCATCGCGTCGCGCCAGCCCGGGGCGAGCAGCAGGATGCCGGCGGTCGCGAGCACGGAGAGCGCGAACCCGGCCGAGGCCGCGAGCCCCGGCTGCACCAGCAGCAGCACGACCACGGCCACCCCGAGGGCGCGCGTCCCGCGCCGGCGGCCGTCGGTGCCCATCGCGAACAGCGCCACCGTGCCCATGACCGCCGCCCGCAGCACGCTCGGCTCCGTGCGGGCGAGCAGCACGAACCCGACGATGCCCGCCGCGCCGACGACGTACAGCCACCGGCCCCGGACCCGGCACCACCGCGCCAGGATCAGCAGGAAGCCGACCACCAGGGTGAGGTTCGTCCCCGAGACGGCGAGCAGGTGCGTGAGGCCGGCCGTCCTGAAGTCGTCGGCCAGCGCCGGGTCCAGCCCGGTGTCGTCACCGTCGACGAGAGCCGGGACCAGCGCTCGCTGGGCGTCCGGGCGGTGCTCGACCGAGGCGCGGACCGACGCCCGCACCGCGGCAGCGCCGCGCCACCACACGTCGGGCGCGGCCAGCTCCTCGGGCGGCCCGCGCGCGCTCAGCACGGCGCCCAGGTCGTCGCCGTCGGACGGGGACAGCCGGCCGGAGGCCGCCACCGTGGCGCCCAGCCGGGCCGACTCCCAGGCGGGGTCGGCGAGCACCAGCACCGGGGACGACAGCGCGTAGGTGGCGCCCCGCCCGGTGACCTCCGTGACGTCGAGCCGGACCACGACGACCGGACCGTAGCGGCCTTCCGTCCGGCGCGGGTCCGAGGAGACCGTGCCGACCAGCTGGACCGCGGCGCCCTCGGCGGCCAGCCCGGCGACCGGGCTGCGCTCGAGCTGCTCGGTCCGCAGCGTGGTCACGGCGGCGACCGCGGCCAGCACCAGCGCAGCACCGAGCGCCGTACGGAGCCGGTCCTCGCGCCGCGCCCCGGCGGCGGCCAGGACGAGCGCGACCCCGATCGCGAGGCCGGGCACCCACCAGCCGCCCCACCGCGCCCCGAGCGCGCCGGCCCAGGCCGCCACCGCCAGCAACGGCATCCGCAGGTCCGGCACCGGAGGTCACACCGTGACATGAGGAGCCACCTGCGCGAGGGTCGCGTCACCGATGCCGACCACCTCGAGCAGCTCGTCGACCGCGGTGAAGCCACCGTGCTCGTCTCGCCAGGCGAGGATCGCCTGGGCGGTCACCGGCCCCACCTCGGGCAGCGCCTCCAGGTCCTCCTGGGTCGCGGTGTTGAGGTTCACCAGCGTGCCGCCGGGGTCACCGGTGGCCGCGGCGGCCGCGACACCCGCCGGCGGCACCACCCCGACGAGCACCTGCTCGCCGTCCACCAGCAGCCGCGCCAGGTTGAGGCTGGACAGGTCGACGCCGGGTCGCGCTCCCCCGGCCGCCTCGATCGCGTCGACCACCCGCGCGCCGCTGTCGAGCACGACGATGCCGGGGCGGCGGACCTTCCCCGCGACGTCGACCGTGACGCCGGCGGGCGACGGACTCGCGGTCACCGCGCCGGCCGCCGCGGGGCTCGCCTCCGCGAGCGGGCCCCCGGCCGCGGCTGCCGTGACCGGGCTCAGCGCGGGCGCCTCGATCTGCTCGGCGTCGCCGCGCACGACCCACCAGCAGGTGATCGCGAGCCCGGCGGCCACCAGGACCGCGACCACGGCCAGCTGCGCCGGACCGAGCGCGACCCGGCCGGCGGCGTGCCGGCCGGGCACGGGGACCGGTGGAGGTGGCTCGTGCCCGAGCTCGGCGCTCAGCAGCGCGAGCCGGCGGGAGACGGCTTCCTGGTGCTCGGGATGAGGGCGACGAAGGGGCATGCGAGCGACGCTAGGCAGCGCCGCCGACCGGGGGCGGAGCGCGACGGGACGCCTGTGGAGACCGGCGCTCGGAGGTGCGTTGTGGAGGGATTCAGGTCCGCGGCGCGACGCAGACCGCGATCATGCCCGGCCCCACGTGGGCGCCGAGCACGGCACCGAGCTCGCCGCACCAGACCTCGCGTCCGTCGAGGTTCGCCTCCAGCCGCTGGGCGAGCCGCTCGGTGAGCGCCCCGGCCCGCTCCGGGTTCGCCAGGTGCGCGACGCACACGTCGACCTGCTGCTCCCCGGCCGCCTGCACGGCGAGCTCCTCCAGCCGGGCGAGCGCCCGCCCGGACGTCCGCACCCGCTCGAGCGAGGCGACCTTGCCGTCCTCGATCTTCAGCAGCGGCTTCACCGACAACGCCCCACCGAGCAGCGCGGCTGCTGCGCCGATCCGGCCACCGCGGCGCAGGTACTCCAGCGTGTCGACGTAGAACAGCGACGACGCCGCGTCCGCCCGCGCGCGCGCCGCCTCGGCGGCCTCCTCCGCGCTCCCGCCCGCCTCGATCACGTCGGCCGCAGCGAGCGCGGCGTACCCCGTCGCGACCCCCACCTGCCGGGTGTCGACGGGCAGCACCGGCACCGACGCGTCGCGGGCCGCGAGCTGCGCGGACTCGAACGTCCCGCTCATGTCGCCGGACAGGTGGACCGACACGATCGCGGTGGCGCCGTCGGCGGCGGCCTTCTCGTAGACCTCCAGCAGCGCTGCCGGGCCGGGTCGCGAGGTGCTGACCGGCCTCCACTCCTTGAGCGCGGCCGCCACCAGCTCCGGGGTCGCGCCGTCCGCGCCCTCGTCGTACACGGTCGCGCCGATGACGACCTGCAGCGGCACGACCACGATCCCGCGCTCGGCCGCCACCTCCGGAGGGAGGCTGGCGGTCGAGTCCGTGACGATCACCACCGGCATGCGCAGAGATTAGACGACGACGTTGACCAGCTTCGGCGCGCGGACGATCACCTTGCGGACCTCGCGGCCGTCGATCGCCTTGATCACGCCCTCGTCGGCCAGCGCCAGCTGCTCCAGGTCGGCCTCGGAGATGTCGGGGGCAACCTCCAGGCGGGCCTTGACCTTGCCCTGGATCTGCACCACCGCGGTCACCGACTCCTCGACCAGCAACGCGGGGTCCACCGCCGGCCAGCCGGCGCGGGCGACGGTCGGCTGGTGGCCCAGCCGCTCCCACATCTCCTCGGCGGTGTACGGCGCGACCAGCGACAGCAGGATCGCCACGGCCTCCGCGGCCTCGCGCACGGCGGGGTCCTCCGGGCCGCAGCCCGAGTCGATGGCCTTGCGGGTCGCGTTCACCAGCTCCATGACGCGGGCGATCATCACGTTGAAGCGGTACGCCTCGACCAGCTCGGCCGCGTCGTGCACGGTCCGCGCGGTGACCCGGCGCAGCGCGACGTCGCCGCCCTCGCCCGGCGTGCCCGCCGGCGAGGTGACGTCGCCGGACAGCCGCCAGGCGCGCTGCAGGAAGCGCAGCGAACCGGCCGGCGACATCTCGGCCCAGTCGATGTCGTCCTCGGGCGGCCCGGCGAAGACCAGGGTCAGACGTACGGCGTCCACTCCGAACTCCGCAAGTTGGTCCCCCAGACTGACGCCGTTGCCCAGCGACTTGCTCATCTTCTTGCCGCGGTTGATGACGAAGCCCTGGTTCAGCTGGGCGGCGAACGGCTCGCCGACCTCCAGCATCCCCATGTCGCGCAGCACCTTGGTGAAGAAGCGCGCGTACAGCAGGTGCAGCACCGCGTGCTCCACACCGCCGACGTAGATGTCGGCCGGCATCCACGTCTTGGCCTTCTCGACGTCGAACGGGCCCTCGGTGTAGCCCGGCGAGCAGTAGCGCAGGAAGTACCACGACGAGTCGACGAACGTGTCCATCGTGTCGCTGTCGCGCCTGGCGGGACCGCCGCAGGTGGGGCACTCCACGTTGACCCAGTCCTCGGCCGCGGCCAGCGGCGACACGCCCTTGGGCTTCAGGTCGGCCCCGCGCAGCTCCGGCAGCTCCAGCGGCAGCTGGTCGTAGGGAACCGGGACCTCGCCGTCCTTCTCGCAGTGGATCACCGGGATCGGCACGCCCCAGTAGCGCTGCCGGCTCAGCAGCCAGTCGCGCAGCCGGAAGTTGACCGTGCCCTCGCCGGCGCCGTCGGCCTGCAGCCGCTCGATGATCGCGTGGATCCCGGCGGCCTTGTCGGTCAGCCCGTCCAGCGGGCCGGAGTTCACGTAGACGCCGTTGCCGGTGGTGGCCTCGTAGGTCTCCTCCGGGTTCGGCTCGCCGGTGTCGACGACGCGGCGGACCGGCAGGTCGAACTTCTTGGCGAAGTCCAGGTCACGCTGGTCGTGCGCGGGCACCGCCATGATCGCGCCGGTGCCGTAGTCGGCCAGCACGTAGTCGGCCGCCCACACCGGGATCCGCTCGCCGTTGACCGGGTTCACCGCGTGCACGCCCAGGAACACACCGGTCTTGGGACGGTCGGTCGACAGCCGGTCGACCTCGGTCGACTTACGCACCTCGGTCAGGTACTCGTCCAGCGCCGCGCGCTGCTCGTCGCTGACCAGGTCCGCGGCCAGCTTCGCGTCGGCGGCGACGACCATGAAGGTCGCGCCGTACAGCGTGTCCGGGCGCGTCGTGTAGACGGTGATCGGCTCGTCGCGGCCCTCGACCGCGAAAGCGACGTGCGCGCCCTCCGAGCGGCCGATCCAGTTGCGCTGCGCGGTGACGACGCGCGCCGGCCAGGTGGCCTCCAGGTCGTCCAGGCAGTCCAGCAGCTCCTGGGCGTACTCGGTGATCTTGAAGTACCACTGGGTCAGCTCGCGCTTGGTGACCTCGGCGCCGCAGCGCTCGCACTTGCCGTCGACGACCTGCTCGTTGGCCAGCACGGTCTGGTCGTTGGGGCACCAGTTCACCGGGCTGTTCTTGCGGTAGGCCAGCCCGCGCTCGCGGAACTTCAGGAACAGCCACTGCGTCCAGCGGTAGTACTCCGGGTCGGAGGTGTGCAGCCGGCGCGACCAGTCGAACGAGATGCCGTACCGCTTGAAGGACTCGTACTGCGTCTCGATGTTCGCGTAGGTGTACGTCGCCGGGTGCTCGTTGTTGCGGATCGCGGCGTTCTCCGCGGGCAGGCCGAACGAGTCCCAGCCCATCGGGTTCAGGACCTCGAAGCCGCGCTGCCACCAGTAGCGCGCGATCACGTCGTGCAGCGCGGTCACCTCGGCGTGACCCATGTGCAGGTCACCGCTGGGGTACGGGAACATGGTCAGCGCGTACTTCTTCTCGCGGGGCGAGTCGTCGTCGGCGCGGAACGGCTGCAGCTCGTCCCACACGGGCAGCCACTTCTGCTGCACCTGCTCGACGTCGTACGTCTCCTGCTCGCTCATTCTCGTCTCTCTCGTCTGTGGCGGGTTCGGCTCTGCTGACCTGGAGGCACAAAAAAGCCCCTCGGGCACGAGGGGCAGCCGCGTCGAACGTGCGTCTCGACGCGGCTAGGTAAGGAGCGAGTTCAACCGCATACGCGTCATGCTACCTCTCATGACGCTCACAGACATGTTCCGCCTCGACGGCAAGGTCGCCGTCGTCACCGGCGCCTCGAGCGGCCTCGGTGTCGCGTTCGCCCAGGGCCTGGCCGAGGCGGGTGCCGACCTCGCGCTGGGCGCCCGCCGTGTCGACCGCCTGGCCGACACCGCCGCGCTCGTCGAGGGAGCCGGACGCCGGGCGCTCAACGTCGAGACCGACGTTGCCGACCCGGACGCGTGCACGAACCTGGTCGCGCTGGCGATGGAGGAGTTCGGGCGGGTCGACATCCTGGTCAACAACGCCGGCATCGGCACGGCGGTCCCGGCGACCCGCGAGACCCCGGAGCAGTTCCGGCAGGTCATCGACGTCAACCTCAACGGCTGCTACTGGATGGCGCAGGCGTGCGGCCGGGTCATGCAGCCCGGCTCGAGCATCATCAACATCAGCTCGGTGCTCGGCATCACCACGGCCGGGCTCCCCCAGGCGGCGTACGCCGCGTCGAAGGCCGGGCTGATCGGGCTGACCCGCGACCTCGCCCAGCAGTGGACCGGGCGCAAGGGCATCCGCGTGAACTCGATCGCGCCGGGGTTCTTCGACTCCGAGATGACCGACCAGTACCCGCCGGGCTACCTCGAGTCCCAGGCGCCGCGGATCCCCACCGGCCGCAAGGGCGACCCGGCCGAGCTCGCGGCCGCCGTCGTCTTCCTCGCCTCCGACGCCGCCGGGTACATCACCGGTCAGACGATCGCCGTCGACGGTGGGCTGACGATCACGTGAGGTCTGTTGACAGGTTCACCAGCGAGGGCGCCTCCGCCGAGGTCAGCGCTGGCGGTAGGCGACGACCACCGACGGGCGCGGGAAGTCGTCGGTGTGCGGCCAGGTGCTGGCCTGGTTCTCGAACGTCGCGCCGTCGATCTCACCGGGGTGCTGGACGGCGAAGAACAGCGACCGGCTGTCGTCGGCGATCAGCGGGCCGCAGGCCTCGGCGCCGCGCGGCATGGTGACGAACTGCAGCACCTGGCCGCGGTTCGGGCCGGCGACCGGCACCCGGAAGATGCCATCGTTGGAGCCGAGCACGTTGCCGTCGGTCGAGACCCACAGGTTGCCGTCGTCGTCGAACGCGACGTTGTCGGGGCAGCTGATCGGGCTGACCTTCGACTTGTCGAAGCCGCCGAAGTAGGTCTCGGCCGCGGCCGGGTCGCCACAGACGAGCATCAGGTCCCAGCCGAACGTGGTCCCGGCGTGGTCGTCCGGCGTGATCTCGAGGACGTAGCCGTTGCGGTTGCCGCTCGCCGAGGTCAGCGGGGCGCCGAGCTTCGAGCGCACCATCGACGACGCGACCGGGTTGGCCTCGTCGACCGGGAGGGACTGCGAGCCGCGGCTCGAGTTGTTGGTCAAGGCGGCGTACACCTTGCCGTTGACCGGGTTCACCTCGACGTCCTCGGGCCGGTCCATCTTGGTCGGGCCGACCTTGTCCGCCGCGAGGCGGGTGAAGATCAGCACGTCCGCGACCGACATGCCCTCGACGAACGACTCGGTGTCGGAGCACAGCGGGATCCACTCGCCGGTGCCGTCGTACACGTTGTCCTCGGAGCCGTCACCGGTGAACTTCGCGACGTACAGCGTGCCCTGGCTCAGCAGCTTCTTGTTCTTCGTGCGAGCCGCCCGGCTGCTGCCCTTGGCGACCTTGTTCTTCGACACGAACTTGTAGATGTAGTCGCCGCGCTCGTCGTCGCCCATGTAGGCCACGACCTGGCCGCTGTCGGCGATGGCGACGTTCGCGCCCTCGTGCTTGAAGCGGCCGAGCATCGTGTGCTTGACCGGCGCGGAGTCGGGCTCGAACGGGTCGACCTCGACGATCCACCCGAACCGGTGCGGCTCGTGCGGCTCCTGAGTGAGGTCGAAGCGGAAGTCGACGTCCTTCCAGCCCTTGGTGCCGGTGCCGGTGATGCCGTAGCGCGCGTACTGCGCGGTGTAGCGCGGGTCGAGCGCCCCGGACTTGTCGAAGTACTGGTTGAAGTTCTCCTCGCCCGACAGCACGGTTCCCCAGGGCGTCGTCCCGCCGGCGCAGTTGTTGAGGGTGCCGAGGACGCTCTTGCCGGTCGGGTCCGACGACGTCTTCAGGCGGTCGTCGCCCGCGGCGGGCCCGTCGAGCACGAAGCGGGTTCGGATGTGGATCCGGCGGTTGTACGGCGTCGCATCCAGCTTGGACTCCTGGTACCACGAGCCCGGCACCAGGCCACGCCGGATCGCCACGACCGACAGGCCGTGGTTGAACATCGCGATCGACTTGATCTCGTCCGCGCTGTAGCGGCTGGCCGGGAACATCAGGTTCTCGTCGGTGTACTCGTGGTTGACCACCAGCAGCGCGCGCTTCGGGTCGCCCTCGATCGGCAGCACGCCGACGTAGTCGCAGTTGTAGCCGAACTGCTTCATCGCAGCCTGCGCCGACTGGTTGTGGACGTCGAACGCCGGGGCGCCCGGGACCACGGGGTCGCCCCAGCGGATCACGACGCTGTGGTCGAAGCCGGCCGCCGTCGTCACGGCGTCGCGCTTGTTCGGCTGCACCGGGGAGAACGCCGCCCGGCCGAGGTGGCCGCTGGAGGCGCCGCCGCCCGGGCGGCCGGCGGGAGCGCCGGAGGCCGCCGCGGCCGGGGCCGCCGTACCAAGGACGCTGCCGACCAGCAGCGCGCCGGAGGTCGCGGCCGCGCCCTTCAGGACGGCGCGGCGCTGGACCGCCTTGGCCACCTGGTCCTGGATGTGACCGTGCTCGGTCGGGTTGGGCTCGGGGTGGTCGCAGGCGTTGCCGCAGCGGAAGAAGCAGGTCATGTAGCTGCGGGAGCCGTGCCGAGCTCCGGTCGACAGCAGCGGGAGTGGGGCACGGCCCTCGGGCGCAGGTGCGATCGTCATGGTCCGGAAGGTAGGGACGGCAGGTGGTGCGCAGGCGATCCCCACATGGCGGACACGTGAACGGCGGACGGCGTCGTACTCCCGGTATGTTCTGCCCATGGCAGTCCGTGTGGTCGTCATCGGTGCTGGGTTCGGCGGTCTCGGCGTGGCGCGCGCGCTGCGCGAGGCGGGGATCCGTGACATCACCATCCTCGAGCGCGCCGACGACGTCGGCGGGGTGTGGCGCGACAACACCTACCCCGGCGCCGCCTGCGACGTGCCGTCGCCGCTGTACTCCTGGTCCTGGGCCACCAACCCCAGCTGGGGACGGCGCTACTCCGGCCAGGCCGAGATCCTCGACTACATCCAGCGCACCGCGGAGGCCGAGGGGCTGCGCGAGCTCGTGCGCACCGGCACCACCGTCACCTCGCTGGAGTACGTCGACGACGCGTGGCGGGTCACCACCGACTCCGGCGTCCTCGAGGCCGACCTCGTCGTGTGCGCGACCGGGCAGCTCTCGAACCCCGTCGTGCCGGCGATACCGGGCGCGGACTCCTTCGCCGGGCCGATGTTCCACTCGGCGCAGTGGCGCCACGACGTCGACCTGAGCGGCAAGCGGGTCGCGGTGGTCGGGACCGGTGCGAGCGCGATCCAGTTCGTCCCCGGCATCGCGGATCGGGTGGCGTCGATGACGGTGTTCCAGCGCTCTGCGCCGTACGTGCTGCCGAAGCCGGACACCGGCTACACCGAGCGCCACCACCGCCTGTTCGCGAAGTACCCGTCGGTGCCCGCGGGCGAGCGGCGGCTGACGTACTGGATCACCGAGCAGTTCAACGGCGCCCTGGAGGGCACCTCCTCCATCGCCAAGCCCCTGATGGCCGCGCTGCGCGCGACGTGGAGGCTGCAGCTGCGCCGGCAGGTCCGCGACCCGGAGCTGCGCCGCAAGCTCGTGCCGGACTACGAGATGGGGTGCAAGCGGGTCCTGTTCTCCAACGACTGGTACCGCACGCTCGACCGCGACCACGTCGACCTGACGACGGAACCGGTCACCGCCGTCGAGCCGGGCGGGGTCCGCACCGGCGACGGCACGCTGCACGAGGCGGACGTGCTGATCTGGGGCACCGGCTTCGCCGCGACGGAGTTCCTCGGCGGACTCGACGTGCGCGGCGCCGACGGCAGCTCGCTCAAGGAGCTCTGGGCCGATGGCGCCCGCGCCCACCTCGGCATCGCGATGCCGGGCTTCCCGAACCTCTTCGTGGTCTACGGCCCGAACACCAACCTCGGCGGCAGCTCGATCATCGGCATGCTCGAGGCGCAGGCCGGTTGGATCGCCCAGGTCGCGCGCCGGGTCGACGCCGGCCAGGCGCACCGACTGGCGGTCCGTCCCGAGGTCTGGCAGGCCTACGACGCCGAGATGCAGCGCCGCCTCGGCGACAGCATCTGGGCCGGGTGCGACAGCTGGTACCGCGACGGGCAGCGGATCACGACGAACTGGCCCGGCCTGGTCGCGGAGTACAAGCGGCGCACCGCGACCGTCGACTGGTCCGAGCTCGAGGAGCTCGCACCCCGCTAGGCCGCCGGGGAGCCGGCGATGTTCACCATCCACTCGACGCCGAACTTGTCGGTGAACATCCCGAACGAGTCGCCCCAGGGTGCCTTCTCGAGCGGCACGCCGAGGGTCCCGCCGGCGCTGAGGCCCTCGAACCAGCCGCGCAGCGTGGCCTCGTCGTCGCCGCTCAGCGAGATCGAGCCGTTCGCGATGTCGCCTCCGGTGTCCATGTGGCTCGGGACATCGGCGCCCATCAGCTGCACGGCGTCCGAGACCACCAGCTGGGAGTGCATCACCAGGTCCTGCTCGGCGTCCGGCACGCCCATCCCGCCCTGGTCGGCGAACGTCATCACGGTCAGCTCGCCGCCGAGCACGGACTGGTAGAAGCCCATCGCCTCACGGGCCTGGGCGCGGAAGTTGAGGTAGGGGTTGAGCACGGTGGCCATCGGGTCTCCTCGGATCGGGTCGGGTCGGGTCGATGCGTTGACCGCCGTCGCGGTCGGAACTCATCGCACCGTAGAACCGGCCACCGACAGCGCCTCGTCGACCGCGTCGAGCAGGTCACGCGGGTAGGCGTACACGGCGGCGGCGCCGGCGTCCATCAGCTCCTGACGTCCGAAGCCGCCGGACAGCAACCCGATCGTCGGGTCCCCGCGGCGCTCGGCGGCCTGCACGTCCCACACCGCGTCGCCGATCATGACCGCGCGACCGCCGCCGACCTTCGCCAGCGCCTCGTCGAGGAGCTCGGGGTCGGGCTTGGACTCCTCGGCGTCCTCGCTGGTGGTCCACGCGTCCGCGAGCTCCTCGGCGCCCAGCAGCTCGAGCGCGTGCTCCGCGTGCTTCGGGATGCTGGAGCTGGCGAGCACGACCTTGAGGCCCGCCTCGCGCAGGCCGCGCAGCAGGTCGGTCGCGCCGTCGAAGAGCCGCGTCTCGCCGATCATGGCGTCGTACTCCCGCTCCCACCGCTCGCGGATCTCGTCACCGTGGTCCCGCTCGACGTCGTCGCCACCGACCGCGGCGACCAGCCGGTCCCCACCGAGGCCGATCGCGCGGTGGAGGGCCACCAGCGGGACGTGCCTCTCCAGCACCTGCTCGAAGGCCCGCGACCAGGCCAGCGCGTGGTGGTAGTTCGAGTCCAGCAGGGTGCCGTCGATGTCGAGGACGGCCACGTCGAAGTCAGCCATGCGGTCGCGGTGCCCGACCCCGGCGGTGGCTACACCTGTGCCTACACCTGTGCCTGGGCCTTCGCCCAGCGGTAGTCGGCCTTGCCCGAGGGCGAGCGCTCCACGCGCGGCACCCGCACGATCGCCTTCGGCAGCTTGTACCCCGCGATGTGCCGGCGGGCCTCGTCGAGCAGCTCCTCGTCGGTGGCCGTGCTGCCCTCGTCGAGCTGGACGACCGCGACCACCTCGCTCCCCCAGCGCTCCGACGGCCGGCCGACCACGACCACGTCGCGGACCGCCGGGTGGGCGACGAAGGCCCGCTCGACCTCCTCGACGAACACCTTCTCCCCGCCGGTGTTGATCGTGACGCCGTCCCGGCCGAGCAGCTGGATCCGGCCGTCCTCGAGCAGGTTCGCCCGGTCGCCGGGGATCGAGAACCGCTCGCCGCCGATCACCGGGAACGTCCGGGCCGTCTTCTCCGCGTCGCCGAGGTAGCCCAGCGGCACCCGACCGCGCTGGGCCAGCCACCCGCCACCCTCGCCCGGTTCGAGCACCCGGCTGAACAGGTCGTCGACGACGGTGGTCGCGGTGACGGGCGTGAACGTCGCGGTGTCCGCCTCCATGCCCTTCAGCGACATCGAGCTCATCTGCAGCCCGGTCTCGGACGCGCCGGCTGCGTCCATCACGATGATGTGCGGGAGCGCGGTCAGCAGCCGCTCGCGCACCGTCGGCGTCAGGGCGGCGCTGCCGTTGTTGACCGCGGCGAGCCCGGACAGGTCGTAGCTCCCGCGCTCGATCTCCTCGACCAGGGGCAGCGCGACCGCGTCGCCGACGACCGGGATGCTCACCGCCCGCTCGCGCTCGGCGACCCGGAGGACGTCGGCGGGGTCGAAGCGGCGCACGTCGTCGGGCAGCACGATCTTGCCGCCGCCGCTGATGGTGTGGAACGTCGACCACTGGGCCGCGCCGTGCATGAACGGCGGCACCATCATCAGGCACATGCCGCCGCCCCCGGCGACGGCCGCCTCCGCGACCTCGTCGTACGACGTCCGTGGCACGTCGGTGCCGAACGGCGTGCCGCCCATCGACGTCACGTAGATGTCGTCGTTGCGCCACAGCACGCCCTTCGGCATGCCCGTGGTCCCCCCGGTGTAGAGGATGTACAGGTCGTCGCCGGACGGGACCGGCATGCCGGTGGCGGGCGCCGGGGTGGCGAGGACGGTCTCGTAGTCGACCGCGCCCGGGAGCAGCGCGTTGCCGGAGTCGTCGGCGACCTGGACGAGCACGTCGAGCCCGGGGACCCGGTCGCGGATCGCGGCGACGCGCGGGGCGAACTCGGCGTGGTAGACCAGCGCCCTGGTCCGGGCGTCGGTGAGCAGGTAGAGGAGCTCCTCCTCGACGTAGCGGTAGTTCACGTTGAACGGCGCGACCCGGGCGCGGTAGCCCGCGACCATGCCCTCGAGGTACTCGTTGCCGTTGCGCAGGTAGAGACCGAGGTGGTCCTGCCCGGACTCGTGGCCGGCGAGCCCGTCCCGCTCCGTGTGGCAGCCGAGCCCCCGCTCGACGAGGAAGTGCGCGAGGCCGTCGGCGCGCGCGTCGACCTGGGCGTAGGTGAGCCGCCGGTCCTTCCAGACCAGCACCTCCTGGTCGGGCACCGCCGCGGCGACGGTGGCGAAGACCGTCGCGAGGTTGAAGCCGTCCGGACCGGGACCTGACATGCGACACCGCCTTGTAGAACAGGTTCTCGTTCCGGCGATGCTAGCCGAACGCGGAACGGCGCCCGGGGTGTCCCGGGCGCCGTTCCGTGGTGCAGGTGTCGCTGGCTCAGGCCAGGTCGAACCGGTCGAGCTCCATGACCTTGGTCCACGCGGCCGCGAAGTCGCGCGCGAACTTCTCGTTCGCGTCGGCGCTGGCGTAGACCTCCGAGAGCGCGCGCAGCTGGGAGTTCGAGCCGAAGACCAGGTCGACCGCGGTCGCGGTCCACTTCACCTCGCCGGACGCCAGGTCGCGGATCTCGTAGACGTTCTCCTCGGTCTCCGATGCCTTCCACTGCGTGCCCGGGGACAGCAGGTTCGTGAAGAAGTCGGTCGAGAGGACGCCCGGGCGGTCGGTGAGCACGCCGTGCTGCGCGCCGCCGACGTTGGCGCCGAGCGAGCGCAGGCCGCCCACCAGCACGGTCATCTCCGGAGCGCTGAGGCCCAGCATGTACGCCCGGTCGACCAGCAGCGTCTCGGGCTGCAGCTTCTCGCCGGCACGCAGGTAGTTGCGGAAGCCGTCGGCGCGCGGCTCGAGGACCTTGAACGACTCGACGTCGGTCTGCTCCTGGGTCGCGTCGGTGCGGCCCGGGTGGAACACGACGTCCAGCTCGATGCCCGCGTCCTTCGCGGCCTTCTCGACCGCGGCCGTGCCGGCCAGGACGATCAGGTCGGCGAGCGAGATCTGCGCACCACCGGCGCCGTTGAACTCGGCCCGGATGCCCTCGAGGGTCTCCAGGACGGTCGCGAGCTGCTCGGGCTGGTTGACCGCCCAGCTGCGCTGCGGCTCGAGGGCGATCCGGGCGCCGTTCGCGCCGCCGCGCTTGTCGGTGGTGCGGAAGCTGGCAGCCGAGGCCCACGCGGTCGAGACCAGCTGCGAGACGGTCAGGCCGGAGCCGAGCACCTTCTCCTTGAGCGCGGCGATGTCGGCGTCGCCCACGAGCTCGCCGGTGACGGGCGGGACCGGGTCCTGCCACAGCTGCGGCTCCGGCACCCACGGGCCGAGGAACCGCTCGACCGGGCCCATGTCGCGGTGCAGCAGCTTGTACCAGGCCTTGGCGAAGGCCAGCGCGAACTCGTTGGGGTTCTCGAGGAAGCGGCGCGAGATCTTCTCGTACTCCGGGTCGAAGCGGAGCGCGAGGTCGCTGGTCAGCATCGTCGGCTTGCGCTTGGGCGAGTCCGGGGTCGGGCCGGGGACGATGTCCTCGGCGTCCTTCGCGACCCACTGGTGCGCGCCGGCCGGGCTCTTGGTGAGCTCCCACTCGTAGCCGAACAGGAGCTTGAAGAAGTCGTTGCTCCACCGGGTCGGCGTGGTGGTCCAGGTGACCTCCAGGCCCGACGTGATCGCGTCGGCGCCCTTGCCGGAGCCGAACGCGCTCTTCCAGCCGAGGCCCTGCTCCTCCAGCGGCGCGGCCTCCGGCTCCGGGCCGACCAGGTCGGCGTCGCCGGCGCCGTGGGTCTTGCCGAACGTGTGGCCACCGGCGATCAGCGCGACGGTCTCCTCGTCGTTCATCGCCATCCGGGCGAACGTGTCGCGGATGTCGCGGGCCGATGCCAGCGGGTCCGGGTTGCCGTTCGGGCCCTCGGGGTTGACGTAGATCAGGCCCATCTGGACGGCACCGAGGTTCTCCTCGAGCGTCCGCTCGTCGGCGTACCGCTCGTCGCCGAGCCAGGTGTCCTCGGGGCCCCAGAAGATCTCCTCCGGCTCCCAGACGTCCTCGCGGCCGAACCCGAAGCCGAACGTCGTGAAGCCCATGTCCTCGAGCGCGACGTTGCCGGCGAGCACGAGCAGGTCGGCCCACGAGATCTTCTGGCCGTGCTTCTGCTTGACCGGCCACAGCAGGCGGCGCGCCTTGTCAAGGTTCGCGTTGTCGGGCCAGCTGTTGAGCGGGGCGAACCGCTGCCCGCCGTCACCAGCGCCACCGCGGCCGTCGTAGATGCGGTAGGTGCCGGCGGCGTGCCAGCTGAGGCGGATCATCAGGCCGCCGTAGTGGCCGAAGTCGGCGGGCCACCAGTCCTGCGAGGTGTTCAGGACCTGGACGATGTCACGGCGCAGCTCGGCGAGGTCGAGCTTCTCGAACTCCTTCGCGTAGCTGAAGTCCGGGTCCAGCGGGTTGCCTGCGGGCGAGTGGGCGTGCAGGACCGAGAGGTCCAGCTGGTTCGGCCACCAGTCCTTGTTGGTGTGCGGCCGGCCACCCGTCTTCGGCGTCGGCGAGTCGATCGCCGGGTTCTCGCTCTCGCTGCCGTCGTGCGCGACGGGGCATCCACTGTCGGTCATGTCGTTCCTTCCACGGGTTTCACTCGGTCACTCGGGTTGCGTGCGGGTGGAGCAGGTGGGGCACAGGCCCCAGTAGACGACCTCGGCCTCGTCGATCACGAAGCCGTGGTCGTCGGACGCGGTCAGGCAGGGCGTGTGCCCCACCGCGCAGTCGACGTCGGCGATCAGACCGCACGAACGACACACCAGGTGGTGGTGGTTGTCGCCGGTGCGGGACTCGTAGCGGGCGACCGAGCCGGCCGGCTTGATCCGGCGTACGAGACCGTGGCCGGTCAGTGTGTGCAGCGAGTCGTAGACGGCCTGGTGGGACACGTCGGGCAGGTCCGCGCGCACCGCGCCGAGGATCGCCTCGGTGTCGGCGTGGGGGTGCGCGTGCACCGCCGCGAGCACCGCGAGCCGAGGCCGCGTGACCCGCAGGCCGGCCTCTCGCAGCTGGTGCTCGGGTGCCGTGGTCACCCGCGCAGTCTTGCGCGCTTTCTTGAACGAGTCAAGAAAACACGCGGTGACATCACGGCGTCGGCAGCGTGGAGATGTCGATGACGAACCGGTAGCGCACGTCGGCGGCCAGCACTCGCTCCCAGGCCTCGTTGACCTGGTCCGCGGCGACGATCTCGACGTCCGGCGCGATGCGGTGCTGGGCGCAGAACTCCAGCATCTCCTGGGTCTCGGCGATGCCACCGATCGTGGAACCGGCGAGCGAGCGCCGGTTCTGGAACAGCGTGAACACCTGGACCGGCAGCCGCTCCGGCGGGGCCCCGACGCACACCATGGTGCCGTCGAGGGCGAGCAGCTTGAGGTAGGCGTCGAGGTCGACCGGGGCGCTCACGGTGTTGATGATCAGGTCAAACGAGCCGCGCAGGCGCTTCATCGTCTCGCGCTCGCCGGTCGCGTGCACGTGGTCGGCGCCGAGTGCCCGTGCGTCGTCGGCCTTGGCGAGCGTCCGCGACAGCACGGTGACCTCAGCGCCCATCGCGTGCGCGATCTTCACCGCCATGTGGCCGAGGCCGCCGAGCCCGACCACCGCGACCCGGCTGCCCGGGCCGGCGTTCCAGTGCCGCAGCGGGGAGTACGTCGTGATCCCGGCGCAGAGCAGCGGCGCGGCCTTCTCGACCGCGATGCCCTCGGGGATCCGCAGCACGAAGTGCTCGTCGACGACGATGTGGCTGGAGTAGCCACCCTGGGTGATCGAGCCGTCCCGGTCGGTGGCGGCGTAGGTGTCGGTGAACCCGCGCGCGCAGTACTGCTCCTGCCCCGCGACGCACGCGTCGCACTCGCGGCAGGAGTCGACCATGCAGCCCACCCCGACCAGTTCGCCCACCGCGTGCGTGGTGACCTCGGCGCCCACCCGTGCCACGGTGCCGACGATCTCGTGGCCGACGGTCTGCGGGTAGGCGATGTCGCCCCAGTCGCCGCGCACCGTGTGGATGTCCGAGTGGCAGATGCCTGCCCAGGCGATCTCGATCAGCACGTCGCGCGCGCCGACCTCGCGACGCTGGACGGTGCCGGGCTCGAGCGGGGCGGTGGCGGACACGGCGGTGTAGGCAGCAGCGAGAGTCACGGCTGCACCCTAGGCGCCGACCGACCATCTCCTCGACACTGCCGGAAGGCCGACACCCCGACAATGCCGGAAGGCCGACGGACCCGGAAATGCCGGAAGGCCGCCCGCAGGCGGCCTTCTCGATCCGGTGGAGCTGAGGGGACTCGAACCCCTGACCCCCTGCATGCCATGCAGGTGCGCTACCAGCTGCGCCACAGCCCCATTGCTTCCCCGACGAGCGGGTGACAACTCGCGGAATACTAGCCAACCCGATCCGCCGATGCGAAATCGGGGGTGTCAGACGACCCGGTTGTAGGCGCGCAGCCGCAGGGCCCCGCCCGGCTCGGCCTGGTCGAGCTCGACCCAGCCGCAGTTGTCGAGGCCGTGCAGCGCGGCGCGCTCGGCCGCCGGGAGCCCGAGCAGCACCGGCACCGCGTCGCGGATCGCGGCACCGTGGGACACGGCGATCGCCAGCTCCCCCGGACCGGTCGAGGCGAGCAGCTCGGTCAGGGCCGCGACCATGCGGGCCGACACCTCGGCGGTCGTCTCACCGCCGGGGACGGCGTCGAAGTCACCCGCGCGGAACCGGTCGAACAGCGCGGCCTCGCCCTCGCGCACGTCGGCGTGGGTGCGTCCCTGCCAGTCGGCGAGGTAGTACTCGCGCAGCCGCGCGTCGTACGTCGGCTCGAGCCCGCTCTCCTTGGCGACGTACGACGCCGTCTGCCGCGCGCGGGCGCTGTCGGACGACCACAGCAGCGCCGGTCCGAGCGCGGCCAGTGCGGGCGCCGTGGCGGCCGCCTGGGCGTGGCCGGTGTCGTCGAGCTCGACGTCGAGCTGGCCCTGGATCCGCCCCTCGGCGTTCCAGGGCGTGCGGCCGTGCCGGAGCAGGATGAGCCGGCGCGCCTCAGCGCTCATGCGAGACGACGTCGGCCGGGAGGTCGATCAGCGGGCAGTCGCGCCACAGCCGCTCGAGCGCGTAGAACTCGCGCTCCTCCTCGTGCTGCACGTGGACGACGATCTCGCCGTAGTCGATGAGCACCCACCGTCCGTCGCGCTCGCCCTCGCGGCGGATCGGCTTGGCGCCGATCTCGCGGAGCTTGTCCTCGACCTCGTCGACGATCGCCTTCACCTGGCGGTCGTTGGTGGCCGAGGCCAGCACGAACGCGTCGGTGATCGCGAGCTGGTCGCTGACGTCGAACGCGATGATCTTCTGGGCGAGCTTCTCGGAAGCGGCGCGGGCCGCGGCCTCGACGAGCTCGATGGCGTGGTCGGTGGCAGTCATGCAGAGTCCTGGGGTTCCTTGGGATACAGGTCGTGCTTGGCGATGTACTGGACGACGCCGTCCGGCACGAGGTACCAGACCGGCTCGCCGCGCCGCGTGCGCTCGCGGCAGTCGGTGGAGGAGATCGCCAGGGCGGGGATCTCCACCATGGTGACGCGGTCGGCGGGGATCGACGCAATCGTCGACTCGTCCATGGTGTAGCCGGGCCGGGTGCAGCCGACGAACCGGGCGAGCTCGAAGAGGCCCTCCGCGTCGCGCCAGGTGAAGATGTCGGCCAGCGCGTCGGCGCCGGTGATGAAGTAGAGCTCCGCGTCCGGCATCTCGGCCTTCAGGTCGCGCAGCGTGTCGATCGTGTACGTCGTGCCCGGCCGGTCGATGTCGACGCGGGAGACGGTGAACCGCGGGTTGGACGCGGTCGCGATCACCGTCATCAGGTAGCGGTCCTCGGCGGGCGTCACCGTCCGGTCCGCCTTCTGCCAGGGGGCACCGGTGGGGACGAACACGACCTCGTCGAGGTCGAACCACGCCTGCACCTCCGACGCGGCCACGAGGTGGCCGTGGTGGATCGGGTCGAACGTGCCACCCATGACCCCGACCCGCCGGGGCAGGGGGCGCAGAGGCGTGTCGCTGCTCAGCTGTGCTCGCGTCCCGCGCCGAAGAACATCAGCCCGAGGATCAGCGCCATGAGGATCACCAGGGTCACCCCGCCGACCAGCCAGTGGTTCGGCACGTTGGGGTTCTCGGTGTGCAGCACGGTCAGGAGCGCGTTCATGCCCCGAATCCTAGCGTCACGGACGGACGTGACCGTCGCCGGTCACGACGTACTTGGTCGAGGTCATCTCCGGGAGCCCCATCGGGCCGCGGGCGTGGAGCTTCTGGGTGCTGATGCCGATCTCGGCGCCGAAGCCGAACTCGCCGCCGTCGGTGAACCGCGTCGACGCGTTGACCAGCACCGCCGCCGAGTCGACCGCGGCCGTGAACCGCCGGGCCGCGGCGACGTCCTCGGTGACGATCGCCTCGGTGTGCTGGCTGGAGTAGCGACGGATGTGCCGGATCGCCGCGTCGAGGTCGGGTACGACGGCCGCGGAGATGTCGAGCGAGAGGTACTCCTGCTCATAGTCGTCCTCGGTGGCGGGCACCACCCCGTCGTACGCCTCGAACGCCGCGTCGCCGTGGATCGTGACGCCGGCGTCCTGCAGCGCCGAGACCACGCGGGGCAGGAACGCCCCGGCGACGTCGGCGTGCACCAGCAGCGACTCGGCGGCGTTGCAGACGCTCGTGCGGTGGGTCTTGGCGTTCAGCACGATCGCGAGCGCCTTGTCGAGGTCCGCGGCGCGGTCGACGTAGACGTGGCAGTTGCCGACACCGGTCTCGATGACCGGGACGGTCGACTCCTCGACGACCGAGCGGATCAGCCCCGCTCCCCCGCGCGGGATCAGCACGTCGACGTGGCCGCGGGCGCGCATCAGCGCCTTCACGCTGTCGTGGGTGTCGCCCGGCACCAGCTGGACGACGTCCGGCTCGAGGCCCGCCCCGGCGATCGCGTCACGCAGCACCGCGACGATCGCGGCGTTGCTCGAGCGGGCGCTGGAGCTGCCGCGCAGGAGCACGGCGTTGCCGGACTTCAGGCAGATGCCGGCGGCGTCGGCGGTGACGTTGGGGCGCGCCTCGTAGATCATGCCGACGACCCCGAACGGCACGCGGACCTGGCGCAGCTCGAGCCCGTTGGCGAGCGTCCCGCCCCGGACGACCTCCCCGACGGGGTCCGGGAGGCCGGCCACGTCGCGCAGGCCCTGCGCCATCGCGTCGAGACGGTCGGGGGTGAGCCGGAGCCGGTCGATGATGTTGGCCGGCGTGCCGCCCGCCTCGGCCCGCTCGACGTCCTCGGCGTTGCCGGCGAGGACCTCGTCGGCCCGGGACAGGAGGGCGTCGGCCATGGCCAGCAGCGCCCGGTCCTTCTCGGCGCGCGTGGCCAGCGCCAGGCCGTGGCTCGCGGCGCGGGCGCGCTCGGCGACGGCGATGACGTCGTGCGCCGGGTCAGTCGTGCTCATGGGGCGAGGTTAAAGCAACCAAACGGCTCCGGGGACCGTCGTACGCTCGTCGGAATCATCGCAGCGCCCGCGCTGCCGTCGGGGAAGGACCCGCCTTGTTCCTCCGCTCCTCTCGAGCCCTCGGGCTCACCGCCGCACTCGTGCTCACGGTCCCGGTGCTCGCCGCCGTGCCCGGCGCGACCGCGGCCCCTGAAGACCAGCCGCGTGCGGCCGAGACCCCGGCGATCTCGCTGTGGGCTCCCGACCACGTCACCGCGTACGGCTACCGGAACAGGGCCTGGACCGACCTCGGCCTCCGGGTCGTCGCGGAGGACGGCCCGTTCGAGCTGTGGTCGAACCGGCCGTCGTACGACCAGGAGATCCAGACGGTCTGGAAGGCGCCCGGCGGCGACGTGACGCTGCCGCTCGGGGCGATGGACACCTTCTCCGGCCTCGACGGCTTCCTGAGCCTCGAGGTCGATCCCACGGGGCGCGGCAAGACGCTCACGTTCACCCGCAAGGCCTGCCTCAACGGCTACTCCGAGCGGGTCGAGCCGTCGGCGCCGGCACGCTCGCCGTACCCGACCGGCTGCTGGTACAACGCCTACAGCGTCGGCTCGGTCCAGGGCGTCCAGGAGGGCTGGGCGACGCCCGTCCTCACCACCGAGCGGCCGCTGCGCATCCCGGCGGGCGAGTACACCGTGACCGCCCGGATCGCCCCGCTGTACGCCGACCTGTTCGGCCTCACCGAGGAGCAGGCGACCCGCACGCTGTCGCTGACCGTCACCGACGACAGCCCGGAGCCGCCGCACGAGCACCGGAGCCCGGCGTACCGCCCGGCGGCACACGCGCCGACCGGCCCGCAGGGCGCCCGCGCCGACGGCCCGATGCCGGACCTGCGCTCGCTGCCCGCCTGGGGCATCAACGTCGCCGAGAACGGCAACTTCCTGCGCTTCTCCGCCACGGTGTGGAACGCCGGCAACAGCCCCGTGGTCGTCGACGGCTTCCGGACCGCCGACGAGGAGATGACGGCGTACCAGTACTTCTTCGACGCCGACGGCAACCAGACCGGCTACGAGGAGGTCGGCTCGATGGAGTGGGACGCCAAGCCGTCGCACTCCCACTGGCACTTCGAGGACTTCGCCCGGTACTCGCTGCTCAACGCCGACATGGTCGAGGCGGTGCGCTCGCGCAAGGAGGCGTTCTGCCTCGCGAACACCGACTCGGTCGACCTGACGGTCGCCGACGCCGAGTGGAAGCCGGAGAACACCGACCTCTTGACGTCGTGCGGTGACTACTCCTCGCTGTCCATCCGCGAGGTGCTCGCCGCCGGGTGGGGCGACACCTACACGCAGTACCGCGCCGGACAGTCCTTCGACCTGCGCGGGCTGCCGAACGGCACCTACTACATCGCGGTCCTCGCGAACCCGGAGAACCGGCTCGTGGAGTCCGACAAGACCAACAACCTCGAGCTCCGCGAGATCCGACTGAAGGGCAAGGAGGGCGCCCGCAAGGTCGTCGTGCCGCAGGTCGGCATCATCGAGGAGGAGGGGTACGGCGGGACCGGCTGACCCCAGCCGACGGTCACGGTGTCGCCAGGCCGTGCGGCGCCGGCGCCCGGTCGCCCAGCAGGGACACCGCGAGGGCTCCGACGCCGGCGCCGACGACGAGCGGCAGCACCGAGCCGAGCGGGAAGAACAGCAGCAGGATCAGCACAGTCGCCAGCGGGCGGCGCAGCACGGCACTGGCCGCAGCCGCGCCGCCCGCGGCGACCGCCGCCCCGAGCGGGACGGCCGACCAGACCTCGGTCAGCGCGATCGCGGCCGTCATCCCCATGAACACCGACGGGAAGATCTGGCCGCCGAACCACCCCGTGCTCAGGCAGGCCAGCGTCGCGACGAGCTTGAGTGCCACCAGCGCGAGCAGCGCCGTCGCGGCGGTGTCCCCCGCCGAGTCGATGAGGTCCTGGCCCTGGTGCTCCCCGGAGAACAGCGTCAGTCCGTCGAGCGCCCCGCAGCACCCGAGCACCAGCCCGCCGACCACGGCCCGCGGCACGGTCGCCGGCGCGAGCCGGGCCGCCCAGCGCTGGGCGGGCTCGGTCGCGAGGAGCAGCAGCAGGCCCGCGACCGCAGCCGGTACGGCGGCCAGCGCCGACCAGCCGACGGCCCCGAGCAGCTCACGCGCGCTGTCGGTCTCCACGGCCGGGAGGTCGTACTTGGTGCCGGACCCGGGCAGCACCACGAGCATCGTCACCAGGCCGGCGACGCCAGCGACGAACGACGCTCCGATCATCCGGACCTTCTTGTCGCTGTCCCTCCCCCGCTCGAGCGGCAGCGCGATCGCGGCGAGCGGACCGCCGAACAGGCCGGACAGCGCGCCGGACGCCGAGATCAGCGCCGCCTCGCTGCGGCTGGTCCGCAGGATCCGTCCGACCCGGTCGCCGAGCCCGGTCGCGAGCACGATCAGCGGCGCCTCCGGCCCGAGCGAGGCGCCGAACGCCAGCGACACCACGCCGAGCAGCACCGCCCGCGCCAGGTAGCTGACCTTCACCGGCGGCTTGTGGTCCTCGTCGACGACGTCGTCGAGCCCGTCGAGCGCGTCCTCGAGGTCGTGCGGGGTGTCCCGGTCGTGCCGGGCGCGCAGCGCCCCGACCGCGAGTCCGCCGAGTCCGCACAGCACGATCACCTGCCAGGCCCGGTCGCCCGGCAGCAGCCGCGGGTCGGTCCCGTCCCACAGCAGCTCGGTCGTCAGGCGGACGGCCTCGAGGTACAGCCCCGCGACCGCGCCCACCGCGCCGCCGAGCACCAGCGCCAGCCACAGGGTTCTCGCCACGGCCTCAGGCTAAGGGGCAACCGCCGCCCCGCGGGTCGCCCGATTCGGCCGAGAGTGTCACTCGGTGGCGTGCCAGTCCTGCGCGGCGACGATCGCCTCGACGCGGGCGGCGGCGCGGTCGGCGACCGGGTTCTCACCGGCGCGGGACGCGAGCTCGACGAGTGCGTGGAGGTCGGCGGCCCGGGCGAGGTCGAGCGCGTGCTCGGGCCGGGTCCCGCGCAGGGCGCCGTACGCCGCGAGCACGCCGCCGACGTACGCCGGCGCGCGGTCGAAGCGCAGCAGGTTGCCGAGGTCGGTGAACGGGTGGCCCGCGTGCGCGAACTCCCAGTCCAGGACGCCGGTGACCTCCAGCGAGTCCGGGTCGACGAGCAGGTTCTTCGGGTTGAGGTCGCTGTGCACCAGGCAGGTACGCCGCTCCTGGTCGAGCACGGTGTGCGCGCGAGCGGCGAGCGCGCCGAGCGAGTCGGGCAGCTCGACGTCGTACCGCTCGATGCGCAGCTCCCCGTCGGCGAAGACGCCGCGGGTGAGCAACGGCATGCCGCCGAGGACGCCGGCCACGCGGCCGAACGACTCCCCCACCCGCCGCAGCCCGGCGTCGTCGAGGGTCGGCAGCAGCAGGTCGCCGCGCACCCCGGGCAGGAAGGACGTCACGAGCAGCCCCGGTCGGACCTCGAGCACCTCCGGCACGGGCAGCAGTCCGCGGACCAGCCGCAGCAGCGCCGCCTGGATCTCCGCGGCCTGCGGGGAATGGCGGAGGCCGGCGAAGATCCGCACCACGGTGCGGTCTCCGCCGGCCTCTGCGACGAACGTCTCCCCGGACCAGCCACCCTCGAGCGGCTGGAGAGAAGCGAACGGGTCGTCCGCCTCAGGCGGGTCCATTGACCCGTGAGAGGCGGACGACCCGTTCCCGAGGTCCAGGATCAGCCCTTGCGCTTGGTGATCTCCTCGGCCGCAGCCGGGAGGACCGAGTTCAGGTCTCCGACCACACCGAAGTCGACCAGCTCGAAGATCGGGGCTTCCTCGTCCTTGTTGACGGCCACGATGGTCTTCGAGGTCTGCATGCCGGCGCGGTGCTGGATCGCGCCGGAGATGCCGGCGGCGACGTACAGCTGCGGCGACACGGTCTTGCCGGTCTGACCGATCTGGAAGGTGTGCGGGATCCAGCCGGAGTCGACGGCGGCACGCGAGGCGCCGACCGCCGCGCCGAGCGCGTCGGCGAGGCCCTCGATCGGCTCGAAGTTGCCGGCGGTGCCACGACCACCGGCGACGACCGCGGCCGCCTCGGTGAGCTCGGGGCGACCGGTCGCCTTGCGCGGCTGGGAGGCCACGATCTGGGCGCCCTTGGCGGCGTCGGAGACGGTCGCCGCGAACTCCTCGACGGTGCCGGCGCCCGCGGACTCCTCCGGAGCGGCGGAGTTCGGCTTCACCGTGATGATCGGCGTGCCCTGGGTGACCTTGGCCTGGACGGTGTAGTTGCCCGCGAACACGCTCTGCGTGGTCACCGGGCCCTCCTGCACGTCGACGGCGTCGGTGATGAGGCCCGAGCCGATCTTGATCGCGAGGCGCCCGGCGATCTCCTTGCCCTCCGCGGTGGAGGGGATCAGGATCGCGGCGGGCGAGGCCTTCTCGGCGAGCTGCTGCAGCGCCTCGGCCTTCGGGGCCACCAGGTAGCCCTTGATCTGCGCGTCGTCGACGACGTAGACCTTCTCCGCGCCGTACGCCTTGACCTTCTCGGCCACCTCGGCGCCCTGGGCGCCGCTGCCGATGAAGACCGCGGACGGCTCACCGAGCCGCTTGGCGATGGTCAGGAGCTCGTACGTCGGCTTGCGCACGGCGCCGTCGACGTGGTCGATGAGAACGAGAACTTCAGACATCAGTCGGCTCCTCAGATGAACTTCTTCGAGGCGAGGAACTCGGTCAGCGCCGTGGCGCCCGAGCCGTCCTCGTCCTTGACGATCTCGCCGGCGGTGCGCGGCGGGCGGGGCGTGGTCTCCTCGACCGCGGTCCACGCGACCGAGAGGCCGACGTCGCCGGCGTCGACACCGATGTCGCTCAGCGACCAGGTCTCGAGCGGCTTCTTCTTGGCGGCCATGATGCCCTTGAACGACGGGTAGCGCGCCTCGCCGGACTGGTCGGTGACCGACAGCACCAGCGGCATGGTCGCGCCGATGACCTCGGTCGCGGTGTCGCCGTCCCGCTTGACGCGGACCTGGTCGCCCTGGGTCTCGATGACCGAGGCGAGAGTGACCTGCGGCAGGTTCAGGCGCTCGGCGAGCATCGCCGGGACGACGCTCATGACGGCGTCGGTCGAGGCCATGCCGCAGACGACGAGGTCGGCCGGACCGGCCTTCTCGACGGCCTTGGCGAGGACGAGCGACGTGGCGACGGCGTCCGAGCCGGCGATCGCGTCGTCGACCACGTGGATGCCCTTGTCGGCACCCATCTGGAGCGCCTTGCGCACGGCGTCGACGGCCTTCTCGGGGCCGATGCAGACCGCGGTGACCTCGGTGTCGTCGCCGGCCTTCTCCTTGATCTGGAGGGCCTGCTCGACGGCGTACTCGTCGAGCTCGGACAGGAGCCCGTCGACGCCGACACGGTCCACGGTGTTGTCCGACTCGAACTGCCGGTCGGCAGTGGCGTCGGGAACGTACTTCACACAGACGACAATGTTCATAGTGGTGTGTGGCCGGAGCGGCCCCTCCTGTGCACTAGGTGTGTGGTCGTGAGGCTACCGTCGCGTACGCGCCGTAGAAACTCGCTGGAGCGTCGGCTTTGTCACAGCGACGCTGTCAGGGTCGGGATGTTCCCTCAGGGCCGGATGACCCGCTCGAGGATCCGGCCCACGACGAGGTAGCCGACCGCGGCCAGCCCCCAGTTCGTCAGGGCGTTCTTGGTCTCGGCGTCCTCTCCGGTGAAGTGGAAGACCCCGTTGTCGCGGGAGAACACGTCGAGGTCGACCGTGTCGGCGACGTCGAGGACGAAGCTCACCAGGGCGTTGTCGCGGTTCGCGTCGAGCGCGATGAGCAAGGCTCCGACGGCGAGGAACAACGCGCACACGACGGCGGCCGCCCACACGACCTGGCTCACTCGGAGCCGGATGGTGCTGCCTGCCCTCGTCGACTTCCGGTCTGCCACGGACGAAGGATGGCACAGCGGCCGAGGTTCCAAACCTCACCCCGGGGCCGGCGCGGGAACAGCAGACCGGCCCCGGCGGGAAGGCGCCGGGGCCGGTCTGTGGAACGAGGTGCCGCTACTTCTTGACGGTCACCGGCTTCGAGGTCTGCACGACCGGCAGGAAGCCGTCCTTGCTGTAGGTGACCTTGACGGAGACCTTCTTGCCCTTCATCGCCTTGGTCATCTTGAGCGACGGCTTGGTCGCGCCCTTGATCGCCTTGCCACCGGCGAGCCACTGGTACTTGACGGTCGCGCCGTCGGTCTTGCCGGGCACGGCCTTCAGGGTCTTGCCGACCTTCGGGGTGCCGGTGATCTTGACCGCGCCGGTCACCGGGACGGCGACGGGCTCGACCTCGTCGGAGACCGTGACGGTGCCGACGGTCTGGTCCTGGGCGGCCGCGGGGACGCAGGTGGCCGTGGCGGGGACACCGAAGTCGGGCTCGGTCTTCAGGTCGAGGTCGGTGATCTCGCCGACCGTGATCGGGAGGGCCCCGAGCTCGGCGGGCGCGGTCACGTTGCCCGTGCCGGTGGTCGTGAACACCAGGTCGCTGAGCGGAGCGCTCGCGGGGTCGAGCGTCACGACCGACGTCACGCCACCGACGGTCAGCGGAACCGCGAAGTCGGCGGTGAGGCCGGTCACCGGGCCGAAGGACGCGGAACCCATGTCCAGGGTCGCGGCGATGCTCACGGGGAACGCCGCACCGGGGGCGACCGCCTCGGGCACGGTCAGCTCGAGCGAGACCGTGGTCGGCTGTGCCTTCGTCTGGCCGGCGCCGCTCACGCTGCAGGTGTAGTCCAGGTCCACCGGAGCGGCGTTGGCCGCGCTCAGACCGATCTGCGGAGCCACCATCAGGCCACCGGCGACCAGGGCGCCCGAGGCCAGCGCGGCGAACCGACGACGCGTGCTCGACTTCTGAATCATGAAACTCCCCTTCGGGCCACCACGGTGGCACGTACGGCCCCGAGCCACTCGACTCGGGGGCGGCCCGTCCGGGGCCGTGGGAGCACCTTAAGCCGAAGTTGTGCGAAATATATGATTTCGCGCACAGAAATTCGGAAAGTCTCAGCGGCCCACGAACGCGGCCTTCCCCGGGCCGCTCTCGATGAACGACTGCATGCCGATCGCCCGGTCCTCGGTCGCGAACAGCGCCGCGAACTGCTGCCGCTCGATCTCGAGGCCGGTCTCCAGGTCGACCTCGACGCCCCGGTCGATGCTCTCCTTCGCCGCGCGGATCGCGTACGACGCCGCTGTGGTGAACTGCCGGGCCCAGGCGAGAGCCTCGTCGTAGACCGACTCCGCCGGGACCACCTTGTCGACCAGGCCGATGGCGAGGGCCTCCTCGGCCTGCACGAAACGGCCCGTGAAGATCAGGTCCTTGGCCTTGCTCGGGCCGACCAGGCGGGTCAGCCGCTGGGTGCCGCCCGCGCCCGGGATGATGCCGAGCAGGATCTCGGGCTGGCCGAGCACCGCGTTGTCGGCGGCGATCCGGATGTCGGCGCACAGCGCCAGCTCACACCCGCCGCCGAGCGCGTAGCCCGTGACCGCGGCGACGACCGGCTTGGGGATCCGGGCCACGGCGCCGAAGGACGACTGCAGCGCGCCCGAGCGCTTGACCATGTCGGTGTACGACATGTCGGCCATCTCCTTGATGTCCGCGCCCGCCGCGAAGACCCGCTCGCCGCCGTACACGACGACGGCCTTCACGTCGTCGCGCTCGGTGGCCTCGGTCGCGGCCGCGCGGATCTCCTCCTGGACCTGGACGTTGAGCGCGTTCATCTTCGGCCGGTCGAGCCGGATCGTGCCGATCCCGTCGGCAACCTCCAGTCGTACGAACTCGCCCATGTCACGCCCTGCCTCTCGTCTTCGCTTCGTGTCTCGCTCGAACTCGGTCACCGGCATTGTGTCGTGATCGTGAACAATGGCGCGGGTGACCCCAGGACTGTGGCGCAACCGCGGCGAGCGAGCCTCCGTGTGGCCCGGGCGGAACTGGCCCCTCGGGTCGACGTGGTCCGCCGAGGCGACGAACTTCGCCGTGCACGCCCCACGGGCGACCGCCGCCTGGGTCTGCCTGTTCGACGACGAGGGCGGTGAGCGGCAGCACCGCCTCACCGAGCAGACCCTCGGCATCTGGCACGGCGCGATCCCCGACGTGGTGCCGGGCACCCGCTACGGCTACCGGGTCGCCGGCCCCTGGGACCCCGAGCAGGGCTTCCGCTTCAACGTGAACAAGCTGCTGCTCGACCCGTTCGCGAAGGCGGTGAGCGGCGAGGTGACCGTCGACCCCGCGATCTTCGGCTACCGGTTCGACGACCCCGCCCACATGAACACCGACGACTCCGCGCCGTACGTCCCGCGCAGCGTGGTCGTCGGCGACGACGGCTTCGACTGGGGCGACGACGCCCCGCTGCGGCACCGCTGGCGCGACAGCACGATCTACGAGGTGCACGTCAAGGGCATGACGGCGCTGCACGACCGCGTGCCCGAGGAGCTGCGCGGGACGTACGCCGGCCTCGGCACGCCTGCGGTCGTCGACTACCTCAAGGACCTCGGGATCACGGCCGTCGAGCTGTTGCCGATCCACCAGTTCACCAGCGAGCCGGCGCTGGTCGAGCGCGGGCTGGTGAACTACTGGGGCTACAACTCGATCGGGTTCTTCGCACCGCACAACGCCTACGCCGCCGCCGGCGACCGGGGCCAGCAGGTCACGGAGTTCAAGGCGATGGTGAAGGCGTTCCACGAGGCCGGCATCGAGGTGATCCTCGACGTCGTCTTCAACCACACCGCGGAGGCCGGTCCGCTCGGGCCGACGCTGTCGTTCCGCGGCCTCGACGACCGCGGCTTCTACTGCCGGGTCAGCGACGGCGACCCCGCGACGGACTTCGACGACACCTACTGGGACGTCACCGGGTGCGGCAACACCGTCGACGCGTCCGACCCGTTCGTGCTGCGGCTGATCCTCGACTCGCTGCGGTACTGGGTCACCGAGATGCACGTCGACGGGTTCCGCTTCGACCTGATGTCCGCGCTCACCCGCGTGCAGCACAGCGTCGACATGGCCTGTCCCCTGCTGATCGCGATCGGCCAGGACCCGGTGCTGCGGCACGTGAAGCTCATCGCGGAGCCCTGGGACGCGTCGATGGACGGCTACCGCGTCGGCGAGTTCCCGCCGCCGTGGGTGGAGTGGAACGACCAGTACCGCGACGAGATCCGCGACTTCTGGCGCAACCACTCCGCCGGGATCCGCACGGTCGCGACCCGGCTGGCGGGCTCGTCCGACCTCTACCTCGACGACGGGCGCTCGCCGTACGCCTCGATCAACTTCGTCACCGCGCACGACGGGTTCACCGTGCGCGACCTGGTCACCTACGAGCACAAGCGCAACGAGGCCAACGGCGAGGACAACCGCGACGGCACCGACAACAACCGGTCGTGGAACCACGGTGTCGAGGGCGAGATCGACGACAAGGAGATCGTGGCCGTACGCCGCCGGCAGGCGGCGAACATGATGGCCACGCTCTGCCTGTCCAACGGCGTCCCCATGATCACCGCCGGCGACGAGCGCGGCCGCACCCAGGGCGGCAACAACAACGCCTACGCCCAGGACAACGAGACGTCATGGATCGACTGGCGCCCCGACGACGCGTGGCTCGACGTCTACGAGGTCACCAAGGCGGCGCTGCGGCTGCGCCGCGAGCATCCGGCACTGCGCCAGCGGCACTGGTTCGAGGGTCGGCCCACCATCCGTGGCGGCCCGAAGGACCTGGCCTGGCTGCACCCGTCCGGGCGGGAGATGGCGGACGACGACTGGTACGACGCCAACCTGCGCGCGGTCGGGATGTTCGTCTCCGGTGCCCCGCTGCGCTCCCCCGGCCCCCGTGGCGAGCAGCTGGTGGACAGCTCGTTCGTGCTCTGGTTCAACTCCGGCCCCGAGCCGCTGCGGATCGCGCTCCCCGAGAACGACTGGGTGCAGTCCGGCGAGATCGTGCTGTCGACCGAGGACGACCTGCCCACCGGGACCCCCGTCGCGGCCGGTGACCGGCTCACGCTCGGCCCCCGCACCATGCTCGTGATCCGCGAGAACTGACCGGGTCGGCACGGGTCACCCGCATCCGGGGTGACCCGCGCCGACCCGGCGTCCCTCAGCCCACCCGGACCGTCTTCGGCTTCGACGCGGAAGCCTGGACGGTGCCGGATCCCTGGTACTTCGCGACCAGCTTGTGCGGCCCCGCTGCGAGCCTGCCGAGCGCGATCGAGATCCGGCCCCGGTCGTCCTCCTCGAGGTGGGCGGAGGCGATGACCTTGCCCTTGTCGAGGACGACGACCTTGCCGAGCGGGGTGCGGTCGGCGTCGACGACGACCGTCGCCCGGGCCGGCTTGCCCGCCTTGACGACGTAGTTCGCCGTCGTGGTCGACGCGACCTTGCCGTCCTGGCCGTCCTGCCCGGCCTTGGCGGCGAACAGGCCGACGTACGGGGTCACGTAGTACTTGTCGCCGCCGTGACCGCCGACGGTGAAGCCGACCTGGAAGTGGTCGCCGGCTTGCTCGATCGGGCACGGAGCCGTGCCGTCACGCCGGTCCTGGCACTCCGGCTGCTGGGTCGCCGGACCCTTGAGCTCGCGGGTCGCGCGGACCGGGAACTGGAACTCCAGGATGTCGCCCTGGCGCAGGACGAACGGCGAGTAGTCGGCGTTGCCGATCAGGATGCCGCCGTTGACGCCGTTGTCGAACGCGAGGTCACCGGTGCCGAGGACCTGGTCCTCGCCGGACTTGGTGAGGTCCCACCGCACGTCCTCGTCGACGAACTCGATGCCGCGGGGCACCAGGATCTCCGGCAGGACGGAGACCTTGCCGCTGCACGGCAGGCTGATCAGCCCGATGTAGCCGCGCAGGTAGAACTTCTCGCCGACCGACGGCACCTTGCCGTCGGGCGAGAGCCAGCCGACGTTCGCGCTGACGCCGGTGCTCGGCAGCCCGGTGATGCAGTCGACGACGGTGTCCGCGTCGGACTTGCCGTCCTGCCACTCGCCCACGGCGTGTGCGGGCGCGGACGGGGCGAGCAGGCCGAGCAGCGCGACGGTGGTCGCGAGCAGGGCCAGGAGGAGCTTCTTCATCACTGTCTTTCCTCTTCTGGTGGGGCGGGATGGTGTGGGGTCAGTCGCGGTCGGGTGCGGGCAGGTCCGGCAGGGCCATCCACGCGGCCCAGGTCAGGTCGCGCCCGACGAAGCGCGGCCGCTCGAGTGGCCAGGCGGTGGCGATCCACCGCGGCACCAGCTCGTCGAGAGCGGCCTCGACCTCGGTGCCGACGAGGCCGTCGACGACCCACCACGAGATCTCGGCGTCGGCGCCGGCCTTCTCGGGCGGGTCGACGTACACGCAGCCGAGCAGGGCGGACTCGTCGGTGTCGAACAGCGCGTAGTTGAACGACTCGTGAGCCTCGATCTCGGCCTCGTGCCGCGCGAGGTCGACGCGGTCCTGCTCGTGGGTCATGCCGACCGGCGGCCACCCCCAGGCGGCGCCGTAGATCGACCAGAGCCGGTCGCGAGAGCCCATGACGGCGGGCATGTCGAGGTCGACGTCGGACTCCCGGATCGGGCGCAGGTGGTAGCCCGTGATCAGGTCGACCCTGGTCGGGTGCTGCCAGTCGGCCGGCAGCCAGGTCTCGGTGCGGATCTCCATGACCACCACCCTCGGTGGCGGCCCTTGTCGATCACCTGCCGTTGGCTTGGAGGCCCCTTGCGTACGCCGCGACCTCGGTCACCGTGAGTCGCCGACCCTCGTCGACCGCCGCCGCGAACTCCGTCTCGCCGAGCGCGGTCGCGGCCACCGCCAGCGCCTCGGCGAGCAACGCCTCGTCCGGCTTGTAGTAGCCGTAGACGTTGGCCCCCACCGACTCCCGCAGCCGCCCGGACGCCCCGTGCAGCACGCCGACCCGGCGGTGCCGGCCGGCCTGGGACTCGACGACCGCGAGCGCGTCGAGGAAGTACGCCAGGTTGGCCAGGTCACCGGTCTCGAGGCTCAGCGCGATCCCCTCCTCCAGCTGCCGGCGGGCGCGACCGGTGTCACCGGTGGCGATGGCGACCTGGGCCGCGGTGAACAGCGCGATGTAGACCGCGAGGGGGTCGTGCCGGCGCCGTCCCGCGTCCAGCCCGAGGGTCACGAGCGCCTCGGCCCGCTCCGGGTCGCCACGCAGCAGCGCGATCGTCGCCTGCCAGACGTGCGCCAGCGTCCACAGCCAGCCGCCGCGGTCCCCGGTCCGCTCACAGAGCGGGATCGTGGCGTCCATGGCCCGCTCCGCGGCCTCGAGGTCACCCTCGGCGAGGGCGACCAGGCCGACGCCGGCGACGCAGTGCGACTGACCGACCGGGTCGTCGGTCGCCGCGGCGAGCGCGGCGCCCTCGACCCAGCACCTGGCCTCCTCGAGGTCACCCTGCGCGAAGGTCATCGCGCCGCGCGCCGCCAGCGCCCGGACCCGGACGTCGTCGGGGACGTCGCGCTCCAGCACCGCCGTCGTGATCCGCCGGCCCTCGACCAGGTGCCCGCGCAGCCACCAGAACAGCCAGAGGTCCCACGCCAGCCGACCAGTGGACTCGGCATCGCCGTCCGCGAGGCCGGACTCCAGGGCCGCGACGTAGTTCGGGTGCTCCCGCTGGGTCAGGGCGAGCGCCTCGATGGTGCCCTCGCCGCGGTAGCGCGGCTCGGTCGCCGCCGCCAGCGCTCCGAAGTAGGACCGGTGGTTGGCCCGCACCGCGAGCGCCTCGTCGCCGACGAGCCGGTCGGCGGCGTACTGCAGGATCGGCTCGAGCATCCGGAACCGGGGCGTGTCGCCGGTCGCGCCGTCCGGTACGACGAGCGAGTGCTCGACCAGCGAGTCGAGGAGCGACAGGGCGTCGGCCTGATCGGCCACCGCCTCGGCCGCATCCAGGCTGAAGCCGCCGGCGAACACCGACAGCCGCCGGAACAGCTGCTGCTCCTCCGGCCGGAGCAGGTCGTGGCTCCAGTCGATCGCCGTCCGCATGGTGCGTTGCCGGGGCGGCAGGTCGCGGGCGCTCGAGGTCGCCATCATCTCGTCGAGGCGGGGCAGCATCGCGACCGGCGGCAGCAGCCGGACCCGGGCCGCGGCCAGCTCGAGAGCCAGCGGGATGCCCGCGAGCCTGCGGCAGATCGCACCGACCGCTGCGGCGTTCGAGGCGTCCAGCTCGAAGCCGGGCGAGGCCGCCTCGGCCCGCTCGACGAACAGCGCGACGGCGGCGGACGACTCGATGTCCTCCGGGTCGGCGGCGTCCGGGGCGGGCAGGGGCAGCGGCGTCACCTGGTACTGGATCTCGCCGCGGACCCGCAAGGGAGCGCGGCTGGTGACGAGCAGAGTGAGACCCGGGCACGACGCGACCAGGCGGCTCACCTGTCCGGCCGCCTCCAGGAGGTGCTCGTGGTTGTCGAGCACGACCAGCAGCTCGCGGTTGCGCAGGTGCTCGGCGACGGTCGCCACCGGGTCGAGACCGTCGGTAGCCGTCAGCCCGGTCGCGCGGCCGACCTCGGGGACGACGGTCGCCGGGTCCGTCAGCGGCGCCAGGGAGATCATCGCGACGCCGTCGCGGTACGCCGGGGCCGCGGCCGTCGCCACCGCGTGGGCGAGCCGGGTCTTGCCGACCCCGCCGACCCCGGTGAGCGTGACGATGCGTTGCGCGCTGTCGTCGAGCAGCGAGCGCACGTAGGCGACCTGGTCGGCGCGGCCGACCAGCTCGCCGGCCGGCGGGACGATGTCGCGACGCAGGTCGGCGCCCAGGTCCGTTCGCTGGTCCGTTCGCTGGTCCGCGGGCCGGGTCGCCGCCGGGGCTGCCGGGGGTCGGGGGTCGTCGAGCAGGGTGTCGTCCTGCTCGAGGATGCGCTGGTAGAGCCGCTGCAGCTCCGGGCCGGGGTCCAGGCCGAGCTCCTCGACGAGCACCGCGCGCACGTCGGCGTAGACGGCGAGGGCGTCGGCCTGGTTGCCCGCGCGGTACAGCGCCAGCATCTGACGGACGCGAAGCGGCTCGCGCAACGGGTGCTCCGCCACCAGCGGGGCGAGGTCCGCCAGCACGCGGTCGTGCCGGCCCAGTGCCAGGTCGAGGTCGGCCGCGAGCTCGTGGCCGGCGAGGCGCTGGCCGGCCAACCGGGCGGCCTCGGTCTGCGCGAACGGCTGCTGGACCTCGGCGTACGCGTCCCCTCGCCAGAGCGCGAGCGCTTCCTCGACCTGCTGCCGTGCGAGCTCGAGGTCGCCCGCGGTCCGGGACGACCTGGCCCGGCCGAGCAGAGCGACGAACCGGACGGCGTCGATCGACTCGGCGGGCACGTCGAGGCGGTAGCCCGGTGGCACCGTCACGATCTCCAGCCCGTCGGACGCCTTCAACCGGGCGCGCAGGCGGGAGATGATCGCGTGCAGGTTCGCGGTCGTGGCGCCGCGGGCGCCGTCGCCCCACACCCGCTCGTGCAGCGCGTCGGTCGAGACGACCCGGCCCACGTCGACGATCAGGGCCGCCAGCACCTCACGGTGTCGTGGCGAACCGACGTCCACGGGCCCGGCCGGCCCGTCCACCTCGAGCGGCCCGAGAACTCTGATCACGGGCACACCCTAGGGAGCACCGGGCGCTCCGGCGCGCGAATCGCGCGACGAGGACGGCGAGACCGGCCTACGGCAGGGCGACGACGCCGAGCTCGGCCGGGGAGGCCAGCAGGTCGTTGCGCGGGATGACCCGCACGGTGTACCCGAAGGCGCCGGAGTGGTCGAGGACGAGGTCGCCGTCGAAGCGGTGCCGGCCACCCTCGTAGGTCTCGGCCACGCGCAGCGACTCGACGGTCGTGTCGCTGAGCTCGTCCTCGCCGTTGCTGCGGCCGTGGATCAGCTGGACGTCGACGTCGGCGGGCGACAGGTCGCCGAGCGCGACGAACGCGCACACGCTCATCTGGTCGCCGACCTCGGGCGCGTCGCTCACGCCGCTGCTCTCCACGTGCTCGACGCGGACGCCGGACCAACCGGTGCGGACCTTCTTCTTCCACGCAGCCAGCTCCGCGGCCCCGGCGTAGTCGGAGTTGAGCGCCCGCGCGGTCAGCGCGGCCGGCGTGTAGAGCTGGCGCACGTAGTCGCGGACCATCCGGGTGGCCAGGACCTTCGGGCCGAGCGACTTCAGCGTGTGCCGCGTCATCTCGATCCAGCGGGCCGGGACGCCCTCGGCGT
Source organism: Nocardioides caricicola (assembly GCF_039541135.1). Lineage (NCBI taxonomy): Bacteria > Bacillati > Actinomycetota > Actinomycetes > Propionibacteriales > Nocardioidaceae > Nocardioides > Nocardioides caricicola. The sequence continues at coordinate 141,597 of NZ_BAABFQ010000005.1, forward strand.
CGAGGTCGTAGAACCGCGGCGCGACCTCGTTCTCGATCAGGTCGTAGAGCGCGTCGGCCTCGAGGTCGTCGCGGTGGTCGACGTCCTCGACACCGTCGGCGGTCGGGATCGCCCAGCCGTTGTTGCCGTCGTACCACTCGTCCCACCAGCCGTCGAGCACCGACAGGTTGAGACCGCCGTTGAGCGCGGCCTTCATGCCCGAGGTGCCGCACGCCTCGTAGGGGCGCAGCGGGTTGTTCAGCCAGACGTCGCAGCCGGGGTACAGCGGCTGCGCCATCGCGATGTCGTAGTTCGGCAGGAACACGATCCGGTGCCGGATCTCCGGGTCGTCGGAGAGCCGGACGATGTCCTGGATGAGCTTCTTGCCGCCGTCGTCGGCCGGGTGCGCCTTGCCGGCGATCACCAGCTGGATCGGCCGCTCCGGGTGCAGCAGGAGGCTCTTGAGCCGCGCGGGGTCGCGCATCATCAGCGTCAGGCGCTTGTACGACGCCGCGCGCCGCGCGAAGCCGATGGTGAGGACGTCGGGGTCGAGGGCGTTCTCGATCCAGCCGAGCTCGGCGCGCGCCGCGCCGCGCTTCTCCCACGAGCGGGCCAGCCGCTTGCGGGCGTCCTTGACCAGCCGCTCGCGCAGCAGCCGCTTGGTCGCCCAGACCTCGGCGCCGGGCACCTTGTCTGCGGCGGCCCAGAAGGCGGTGGTGTCGTCGTCCTCGGGGTCGGCGCCCTGGCCGACGGCCAGCGCCACGACCTCGCGCGCGACCCAGGTCGGCGCGTGCACGCCGTTGGTGATCGAGGTGATCGGGACCTCGGCCTCGTCGAACGCCGGCCACAGCCCGCGGAACATGCCGCGGCTGACGTGGCCGTGCAGCTGCGAGACGCCGTTCGCGCGCTGCGCGAGCCGGAAGCCCATCACCGCCATGTTGAAGACCGAGGCGTCGCCGCCCTCGTAGTCCTCGGCGCCGAGCGCGAGCACCCGGTCGACCGGCACGCCCGGGGTCGGGCCGGCCTCGCCGAAGTACTGCTCGATGAGCGTGCGCGGGAACCGGTCGATGCCGGCGGGCACCGGGGTGTGGGTCGTGAAGACCGTGGAGCCGCGGCCGACCTCGAGGGCGGTGTCGAAGTCGAGCTTCGGACCGCCCTCGGCGACGGTGAGCTCGCGGATCCGCTCCAGACCGAGGAAGCCCGCGTGGCCCTCGTTGGTGTGGAAGACCTCGGGCGCGGGGTGGCCGGTGATGCGGCAGAACGCGCGGATCGCGCGCACGCCGCCGACGCCGAGCAGCAGCTCCTGGCGCAGCCGGTGCTCGCTGTTGCCGCCGTACAGCCGGTCGGTGATGTCGCGGTAGGTCTCGGGGTTGTGCTCGAGGTCGGTGTCGAGCATCAGCAGCGGCACCCGGCCGACGCGTGCGACGAATATCCGTGCCTCGATGTCGGGGCCGCCGGGGACGGCGATGCTGATCGTCGCCCGCTCGCCGTTCTCCTCGCGCAGCAGCGAGATCGGCAGGCCGTCGGGGTCGAGGACGGGGTACGACTCCTGCTGCCAGCCCTCGCGCGACAGCGCCTGCTTGAAGTAGCCGTGCCGGTAGAGCAGGCCGACGCCGATGATCGGGACACCCAGGTCGCTGGCGGCCTTCAGGTGGTCGCCGGCGAGGATGCCGAGACCGCCGGAGTACTGCGGGAGCACCGCGGTGATGCCGAACTCCGGGGAGAAGTAGGCGATCGCCTTCGGGCAGTCCTCGCCCGCGGCCTGGCGGCGCTGGCACCAGCGGTCGCCGGTCAGGTACCGCTCGAGGTCCGCGCGGGCGGCACCCAGGCGCTCCAGGAACGCGGCGTCGGAGGCGAGCTCCTCGAGGCGGTCGCGGCCCACGGCGCCGAGCAGCTTGACCGGGTCGCGACCCGTGGACTCCCACAGCGTGGGGTCGACATACTCGAAGACGTCCTGGGCGGCTGGGTCCCAGGACCAGCGCAGGTTGCCGGCGAGATCGCCCAGCGCGGCGAGGGCCGGGGGCAGGACGGGGCGGACGGTGAAGCGACGGATAGCACGCACAGCAGGACGGTACCGCCAGATCCTTGGAACGATCAAAGAACCGGGAGACCCGCGCGGTGAGGCGGTTCACATAACGAACGATGGCGTCCGGCGTTGACTCCGGCATGACCCGATCCCCCGGCCGCCGCCACCACCGCGGCGTCGCGCTGGCCCTCCTGACCGCCACCCTGGTCCCGGGGCTCGCGCAGCTCCCCGCTCTCGCCACGAGCCCCACCCGGGCTCCCCTCCCGTCGGGCGACATCACGGTGACGCTGACGGAGCCGGTCGCCGGACTCGCCGACCTCGACCTGCGCGGCGTCGCGCGCCCGACCGCCGTCCAGCGCCGCGCCGCCACCGGGCTCAACGCGGTCGACCTGCGCTGGAACCAGTTCGGTACGCCGTCCTCGATCCTGCCGGTCACCGGCGTGCTGGCCCGGGCGACCGCGAGCGACCCGGTGGCCGCCGCCCGCGCCTGGCTGCGCGACAACGCCGCCGTCTTCGGCCTCACCCGGGCCCAGGTCGACGCGCTGGAGCTGGTCAACAACCAGAGGCTCGCGCAGAGCAGCGCTCGGGCGGTGCTGTTCCGCCAGCGGTTCGGGGAGCTCACGCCGGCGCTGGGGAGCATGGTCACGGTCGGCGTCGCGAACGGCGCGATCGCATACGCGTCGTCGTCGATCACGCGGACCACGGAGGAGCCACCGGCCGCCACCCTCACCCCGCTGCAGGCGTTCGTGAAGGCCGCTGCCGACGTCGGCCGCACGGTCACGACCGGTGACATCACCAGCGCCGTCGCGGACGGATGGACCCGGCTCTCGGTGCCCGGCTTCGCCCAGCAGCAGCTGGTCCGGCTGCGCGCGCTGGCCCTGGCCGACGGCACCGTGCGCCCGGTGTTCGAGACCAACGTCCTCGACGTCGAGGGCGGCTCGCCGTTCGCCTACACGGTGATGGTCGACGGCGTCACCGGGGCGGTCCTGCACCGGCAGAACCAGGCCGAGGCCAACAACGACGTCCATCCGTTCCAGGGCGAGGTCACCGCGACGGCGTGCGGCCCGAAGCACGAGTTCGAGCTCACCGACGGCAACACCAAGCAGATCGTCGCGGTCGCGGCGATGGCGAACACGGCCAACGACGTCGTGGTGAAGCTGTTCTCGCCCGGCGGCGACCTGCTCGTGTCCGGCGACCTCGGCACCAGCCCGGAGACCGCGACGTACGCCGCCGCGTCGATCCCGAAGGGCGTCTACACGATGCAGGTCTGCCCGTTCGACGCGCCGACCGTGCCGTTCCTGCCCCCGGGCAGCTACGTCGCCAGCGTCACCACCAGCGACACCGAGGGCCCGTCGACCGGCGACCTCGGCTTCGAGCCGAAGTGGCGCTTCTTCACCGCGAATCCCACCCTCGACTACTCCCCCGAGACCACCCCGACCAACACCGTCATCGGCTGCTGGTTCCCCGGCGCGGGCTGCACGTCGCCGAGCGGCCCGCTCCGCAACGTCGCCGCGCCCGGGCCCTGGGACACGGTGGCCGGGACCGGCATCGGCACGCTGACCACGGTCGGCAACAACGCGAACACCCACGAGGCGTGGGTCAGCCCGCTGACGCCGGGAGGTACGGCGCAGGCGCCGATCTCTCCGACGCGGGAGTACACGACGGAGTTCACCGACGCCTGGAACAACGCCCAGTGCGACCCGGCCCAGCTCACGCCCGGCGGCAACGACATCGACGCCTCGGTCGGCAACCTGTTCGTGGCCCACAACCGGATGCACGACTACTCCTACTACCTGGGCTTCACCGAGGAGAACTACAACCTGCAGGCCAGCAACCTGGGCCGCGGCGGCGTCGAGGGCGACCAGGAGATCGGCAACGCGCAGGCCGGTGCCCTCACCGGCGGGCAGCCGTCGTTCCTCGGCCGTGACAACGCCAACCAGATCACGCTGCAGGACGGCGTACCGGGCATCACGAACCAGTACCTCTTCCAGCCGCTCGCCGGTGCGTTCTACGCCCCGTGCGTGGACGGCGGTCTCGACATGGGCATCGTCGGCCACGAGTACACCCACGCGATCAGCAACCGGATGATCGGCGGCCCGGACGAGGGCATCACCTCCGAGCAGGGCGGCGCCATGGGTGAGTCGTGGGGCGACCTGACGGCCGGCGAGTACATGTTCAGCCACGGCTACGCGAACGGCGGGAACCCCTGGGCCATCGGCGTCTACGCGACCGGCAACAAGGCGGTCGCGATCCGGGACTACGCGATCAACAAGAACCCGCTCAACTACTCCGACTACGGCTTCGACAGCACCGGCAACGAGGTGCACTCAGACGGCGAGATCTGGAACGGCACCCAGTGGGAGGTCCGTCAGGCGCTCGTCGACCGGTGGAACGCCGGGTTCCCGTACGGCAACGCCCAGCTCCAGCTGCGCTGCGCCCAGGCGACCGCCGGCCAGACGCCGCTGCCGCCGAACAAGTGCCCGGGCAACCGGCGCTGGATCCAGCTGGTGTTCGACTCGTTCCTGCTCCAGCAGGGCGCGACGTCGATGCTCGACGCCCGCGACGCGATGCTCGCGGCCGACGAGATGCGCTTCGGCGGCGCGAACAACGAGGTCATGTGGGCGGCGTTCGCCCGGCGCGGCTTCGGCGTCGGCGCCTCGACGCCGAGCGCGGACTCCGGCGACGTGACCGCGAGCTTCGCCTCCCCGAAGGCGCGCAACGGCACCGTCACGTTCCGCAGCGGCTCTCCCGGCAAGGTGTACGTCGGTCACTACGAGGCGCGCGTCACCCCGGTCGCCGACACCGCGCCCGGCGGCAAGCTGAAGAACGTCGTGAAGTTCGCGCCCGGCCGCTACGACCTGACGTTCGTCTCCCCGGCCGGCGGGTTCAAGCGGCTCAAGCTGACCGTGAACCCCTGGCAGCGCAAGACGGTCCGGATCGCGACCCCGAAGAACCTCGCGGCGACCAGGAACGGCGCCAAGCTGATCGGCTCCAGCGCCGGCTCTCTCAACCCCACCTGGCTGCTCGACGGGACCGAGCGGACGGCCTGGGCCGGCGTCTCCGAGACCAACGTGGACGAGACGCACCCGTTCGTCGCGGTCGACCTGGCCGGCGGCGTGCACACCGTGCGCCGGGTCCAGGTCAGCGCGATGCTCAACCCCGCGCCGGCGGACCCCACCGAGATCCCGCTCGCGGCCGACCCCGACCCCGACTCGGGCTCCCGGTTCACCGCGCTGCGTCGCTTCGCGCTCGAGGCGTGCACGAGCAGCTGCGCGAGCGACCAGGCGGTCTGGAAGCGCTTCTACACCTCGAAGCGCAACGCGTTCCCCGCGCGCCGGCCCCGGCCGGTCGCGCCGGACCTCACGCTCCGCAGCTTCGCGGTGCCCGCCACCCGGGCCGCCGCGATCCGGCTGGTCGCCCTCGAGAACCAGTGCACCGGCTTCGGCGGGTACGCCGGGGAGCAGGACGCGGATCCGATCAACAACACCGACTGCAAGACCGGCTCCGACCGCGGGACGATCGTGCACGCCGCCGAGCTGCAGGTGTTCTGAGCGAGGGGTGGTTTCGAGGCTCGTCGCTGGCGCTCCTCGCACCTCAACCACCGTGGAGACCCGTCGTCGAGGCGCGAGCGAAGCCACCCTCGAAACCACCATGAGACCCGGTGGTCGAGGCGCAAGCGAAGCCACCCTCGAAACCACCATGAGACCCGGTGGTTGAGGTGCGAGCGAAGCCACCCTCGAAACCACCGTCGCCGAACCACTGGGTGAGATCGCCTGGTTTCCAGCCAACGCCGACGGGTACGCGGTATCCGTCGGCGTTGCACCCTCGCTAGGTTGGAGATCATGGTCGGACGCATCCCCATCATGAACGTCACGCCGCTCGTCGACCTCGGGCGGCAACCCGCCAAGGCGACCGTCGGTGAGCCGTTCCCGGTCCGCGCGACCGTGTTCCGCGAGGGACACGACAAGCTCGGTGCCGAGGTCGTGCTGATCGGCCCGGACGGCAAGCGCCGCCCACCGGTGCGGATGTCGAAGCACGGCGACGTGCCCGACCGCTACGAGACCTGGGTGACCCCGGACGCCGGTGGCGCCTGGACGTTCGAGGTGGTCGCCTGGTCCGACCCGATCGCCACCTGGCAGCACGCAGCCGGGTTGAAGATCCCGGCCGGGGTCGACGTCGAGCTGATGTTCACCGAGGGCCGGCTGCTGATCGAGCGCGTGCTCGGCGCGCTGCCGGCGCGGGACCCCGCCGTACCCGTCCTCAAGGGCGCGCTCGAGGCCGCTACCGACGCCGAGCGCCCCGAGGCCGCCCGGCTCGCGGTGCTCCAGTCGCCCGAGGTGTCCGCGGCCCTGCACGCGCACCCGATCCGCGAGCTGCTCACGGTCGAGGGGCCCTTCCCGGTGTACGCCGACCGGCCCCTCGCGCTCTTCAGCAGCTGGTACGAGTTCTTCCCGCGCTCCGAGGGCGCGACCAAGGACCCGAAGACCGGCAAGGTCACCAGCGGCAGCTTCCAGACCGCCGCCAAGCGCCTCGACGCCGTGGCGGCGATGGGCTTCGACGTCGTCTACCTGCCGCCCATCCACCCGATCGGCGAGGTCAACCGCAAGGGACCGAACAACACCCTCGACCCCGGCCCCGACGACACCGGCTCGCCCTGGGCGATCGGGTCGAAGCACGGCGGTCACGACGCGATCCACCCCGACCTCGGCACGTTCGAGGACTTCGACGCGTTCGTCGCCCGCGCCCGCTCGCTCGGGCTCGAGGTGGCGCTCGACCTGGCCCTGCAGGCCGCGCCGGACCACCCGTGGGTGAAGACGCACCCCGAGTGGTTCACGACCCGCGCCGACGGCACCATCGCCTACGCGGAGAACCCGCCGAAGAAGTACCAGGACATCTACCCGATCAACTTCGACAACGACCCCACGGGCATCGCCCAGGAGGTGCTGCGGATCGTGCGGCTGTGGATGTCCCACGGCGTTCGCGTGTTCCGCGTCGACAACCCACACACGAAGCCGGTCGTGTTCTGGGAGTGGCTGCTCAAGGAGATCCGGCGTACCGACCCCGACGTGCTGTTCCTGGCCGAGGCGTTCACCCGCCCGGCGATGATGCACGGCCTCGGCGCGATCGGGTTCCACCAGTCCTACACGTACTTCACGTGGCGCACCGCCAAGTGGGAGATCGAGGAGTACCTCCGCGAGCTGTCCCACGAGACCGACCACATGGTGCGGCCGAACTTCTTCGTCAACACCCCCGACATCCTGCACGCCTACCTGCAGTACGGCGGGCCGGCCGCGTTCAAGGTCCGCGCCGCGCTGGCCGCGACCAGCTCCCCGAGCTGGGGCGTCTACGCGGGCTACGAGCTGTTCGAGCACGTGGCGGTGCGGCCCGGGAGCGAGGAGTACCTCGACTCGGAGAAGTACCAGATCCGGATCCGGGACTGGGACGCCGCGGACCGCGAGGGCCGCACGCTGGCGCCGTACCTCACCCGGCTCAACGAGATCCGGCGTCAGCACCCGGCGCTCCAGCTGCTGCGCAACCTCGCGATCCACTGGAGCGACGACGAGAACATCCTGGTCTTCTCGAAGTCGGCCAGCCAGGGAGACGGGCGGAGCGACACCGTCATCGTGGTCATCAACACCGACCCGCACGCCGCGCGGGAGACCACCGTGCACCTGGACATGGCCGCGCTCGGGCTCGACGAGCACGACACCTTCGTGGTCCACGACGAGATCACCGGAGAGGACTGGAACTGGAGCGCGCACAACTACGTGCGGCTCGACCCGTTCCACGAGCCAGCGCACGTCCTGACGGTGAGGAGGACGCGGTGACGGAGGCCTCCCTGACGCCCCTCAACGAGCAGACCCCCGAGTGGTTCAAGACCGCGGTCTTCTACGAGGTCCTGGTCCGCGCGTTCCGTGACTCCAACGGCGACGGCACCGGCGACTTCCGGGGGCTGGTCGAGAAGCTCGACTACCTCCAGTGGCTCGGGGTGGACTGTCTCTGGATCCCGCCGTTCTTCCCCAGCCCGCTGCGTGACGACGGGTACGACGTCGCCGACTACACCGGCATCCACCCCGACATCGGCACGATCGAGGACTTCCGCTACTTCCTGGGCGAGGCGCACAAGCGCGGTATCCGCGTGATCATCGACTTCGTCATGAACCACACGAGCGACCAGCACGAGTGGTTCCAGCAGTCGCGCTCCGACCCCGACGGGCCGTACGGCGACTTCTACGTCTGGTCCGACACCGACGAGCTCTATCAGGAAGCCCGGATCATCTTCGTCGACACCGAGCCGTCGAACTGGACGTGGGACCCGGTCCGCCAGCAGTACTTCTGGCACCGGTTCTTCTCCCACCAACCCGACCTCAACTTCGACAACCCCAAGGTCCAGGAGGCGATCCTCGACGCGATCCGCTTCTGGCTCGACATGGGCATGGACGGGTTCCGCCTCGACGCGGTGCCGTACCTCTACGAGCGACCGGGCACCAACGGCGAGAACCTCCCCGAGACCCACGAGATGCTCAAGAAGGTCCGCAAGATCGTGGACGACGAGTACCCCGGCCGCGTCCTGCTCTGCGAGGCCAACCAGTGGCCCGAGGACGTCGTGGAGTACTTCGGCGACTTCGAGGCCGGCGGCGACGAGTGCCACATGGCGTTCCACTTCCCGGTGATGCCGCGCATCTTCATGGCGGTACGCCGGGAGTCGCGCTTCCCGATCTCGGAGATCCTCGAGCAGACGCCGCCCATCCCGTCGAGCTGCCAGTGGGGCATCTTCCTGCGCAACCACGACGAGCTGACGCTCGAGATGGTCACCGACGAGGACCGGGACTACATGTGGGGCGAGTACGCCAAGGACCCCCGCATGAAGGCCAACATCGGTATCCGTCGCCGGCTCGCCCCGCTGCTGGACAACGACACCAACCAGATCGAGCTGTTCAACGCGCTGCTGCTGTCGCTGCCCGGCTCCCCCGTCCTCTACTACGGCGACGAGATCGGCATGGGCGACAACATCTGGCTCGGTGACCGCGACGGTGTCCGGACCCCGATGCAGTGGACCGCCGACCGCAACGCCGGCTTCTCCTCCGCGACGCCGGGCAAGCTCGACCGCCCGGTCATCCAGGACCCCGTGTTCGGGTACCAGGCAGTCAATGTCGAAGCCCAGCTCGAGAACTCCTCGTCGCTCCTGCACTGGACGCGACGCATGATCCACGTGCGCCGCAACCACCAGGCGTTCGGCCTCGGCGAGTTCCACGACCTCGGCGGGTCCAACCCGTCGGTGCTCTCGTACGTCCGCGAGTACGCCGCCCCGGACGGCAGCGAGGACCTCATCCTGTGCGTCAACAACCTGTCGCGCTTCCCGCAGCCGGTCGAGCTCGACCTGCGCCGGTTCGAGGGACGGCGCCCGGTCGAGCTGCTGGGCGGGGTCCCGTTCCCCGAGATCGGGGAGCTGCCCTACCTGCTCACGCTGGCCGGTTACGGCTTCTACTGGTTCCGGCTGACCGCCCCCGAGGCCACCGAGGAAGGGCTGCTGCTGTGATCCCCGAACCCGAGGTCTTCACCCGCTATCTCGAGCGCACCCGGTGGTTCGGGGGCAAGGGGCGCCCGTTCGAGGTCGCCTCCGTGCGCCGGATCGGCGAGGTCCCCTGCGGCGCGGAGGGCAAGCCGACGGTCGTCATCGACCTCGTCGAGGTCGCCTACGGCGACGCGGAGGGCGGGTCCGACGTCTACCAGGTGCCAATGGCGCTCTACGAGCACCCCGAGACCCGGCTCGACCACGCGTTCATCGGTTGGTGGGAGGAGCCGACGTACGGCTGGGTGCACGCGTACGACGCCCTCCACGACCGTGAGGCGATGGCGTGCTGGCAGCGGGCGTTCGACGCCGCCGCGAAGGAGTCCGGGGGCAACCTGCTCGACGAGAGCGGCCTGCGCTTCCACCGGCTGCCCGGGCACGACCTCGACCTCGAGGCGCACTCGACGCTGTTCAGCGGTGAGCAGTCCAACTCCTCGGTGGCGTTCGGCGAGGACGCGCTGATGAAGGTGTTCCGCAAGATCACCCCGGGGGTGAACCCCGACATCAGCGTCCACGACGTCCTCACCCGCAGGGGCTCCGACCACATCGCCGCGCTGTACGGCTACCTGGACTGGGTCGACGAGGACGCCGACGGCGGCGCGGGCACGACCGTCCAGCTGGCGATGCTGCAGGAGTTCCTGCGCACCGCCAGCGACGGCTGGGACCTCGCGATCACCAGCGTCCGGAACCTGTACGCCGACTCCGAGCTGCACGCCCACGAAGCCGGCGGCGACTTCGCGTCGGAGGCCGCCCGTCTCGGCACCGCGCTGCGCGAGGTGCACGACGTGCTGGCCGAGCACTTCCCCGTCGAGGAGCTCGACGCCGCGGCCGTGGCCGAGCTGGCCGACGGCATGGACGCGCGCCTCGACGCGGCGCTCGGCGTGGTGCCCGGCCTGGCCGAGCACGAGTCCACGCTGCGCGCGGCGTACGCCCGCCTGCGCACCCTCGACGGGGTGCGGGTGCAGCAGATCCACGGCGACCTGCACCTCGGCCAGACGCTGCGCACCAGCCTGGGCTGGAAGATCGTGGACTTCGAGGGCGAGCCCGCCAAGCCGCTGTCCGAGCGGCTGCGGCCCGACTCCCCCTGGCGCGACGTCGCCGGGATGCTGCGGTCGTTCGACTACGTGCCGCACGTGGTGGAGCGGCAGCTCGCCGAGGACCACCCCGAGGACGTCGAGCAGCGCGCGCAGCGGGCCGACGAGTGGGCCCACCGCAACCGTAACCACTTCCTCACCGCCTACGCCGGCATCGACATCACCCCCGAGCAGCGGACGCTGCTCGACGCGTACGTCGCCGACAAGGCCGTCTACGAAACCGTCTACGAGACCCGCAACCGTCCGACCTGGGTGGACATCCCGCTCGAGGCCGTGGCGAGGATCGGAGCGGCATGAAGAACACCACTGTCCTGAAGGTCTCCGAGGCCGAGCTCGGCCAGATCGCCAGCGGCGAGCACGGCAACCCGCACGGCGTGCTCGGCCCGCACCCGCACGACGGCGGGGTGACGGTCCGGGTCCTCAAGCCGCTGGCCGCCAAGGTCACGGTGCGCTGGGAGGGCGGCGAGACCGAGCTGACCCATGAGCACGAGGGGATCTGGGTCGGCGTCGTACCGCTCCCCGACGTGCCCGACTACCGCGTCGCGGTGACGTACGGCGAGCACGAGCACGTGGTCGACGACCCGTACCGGTTCCTGCCCACGCTCGGCGAGGTCGACCTGCACCTGATCAACGAGGGCCGGCACGAGCAGCTGTGGGACGTCCTCGGCGCCCGCGTCCACCACTACCCCGGCGCGCTCGAGCCGGTGACCGGCACGGCGTTCGCGGTGTGGGCGCCCAACGCCCGGGCGGTCCGGATCAAGGCGGACTTCAACAGCTGGGACGGCCGCGAGCACCCGATGCGCCAGCTCGGCACGTCGGGGGTGTGGGAGCTGTTCGTGCCGAACGTCGGCACCGGCACGTCGTACAAGTACGCCGTGCTCGGGCAGGACGGGCAGTGGCGCGAGAAGGCCGACCCGATGGCGGCCTGGGCCGAGAAGCCGGCGGACACCGCGTCGCGGGTCTTCGAGTCCGGCTACACGTGGGGTGACGACGCCTGGCTCGCCGAGCGGCAGAAGCGCCAGCCGGTGGCCTCGCCGATGAGCATCTACGAGATGCACCTCGGGTCGTGGAAGAAGCACCACGACGGGCGGTACTGGTCGTGGGAAGAGCTCGCGGAGGAGCTGCCGGCGTACGTCGCCGGGCTGGGCTTCACCCACGTCGAGCTGATGCCGGTGATGCAGCACCCGTTCGGCGGCTCGTGGGGCTACCACGTGACGTCGTACTTCGCGCCGGACTCGCGCTTCGGCGACCCGGACGGCTTCCGGCTGCTCGTGGACCGGCTGCACCAGGCCGGGATCGGCGTGATCCTCGACTGGGTCCCTGGCCACTTCGCGACCGACGAGTGGGCGCTGGCGCGCTTCGACGGCACGCCGCTGTACGAGGACCCCAACCCGCAGCGCGGCTGGCACAAGGAGTGGGGCTCGCACATCTTCAACTTCGGGCGCCGGGAGGTCCGCAACTTCCTGTACGCCAACGCGCTCTACTGGCTCGAGGAGTTCCACGCCGACGGCCTGCGCGTCGACGGAGTGGCCTCGATGCTCTACCTCGACTACGCCCGCGAGGAGGGCGAGTGGTCGCCGAACATCCACGGCGGGCACGAGAACCTCGAGGCGGTGCAGTTCCTCCAGGAGATGAACGCCACCGTCTACAAGCGGGTCCCCGGCATCACCACGATCGCCGAGGAGTCGACGTCCTGGCCGGGCGTCACGAAGCCGACCTCGGCCGACGGGCTGGGCTTCGGGTTCAAGTGGAACATGGGCTGGATGCACGACTCGCTGGACTACATGGCGCACGAGCCCGTGCACCGCGCCTACCACCACGGCGAGATGACGTTCTCGCTCGTGTACGCCTGGACGGAGAACTTCGTCCTCCCGATCAGCCACGACGAGGTCGTGCACGGCAAGGGCTCGCTGCTGCGCAAGATGCCGGGCGACCGCTGGCAGCAGCTGGCGAACCTGCGCGCCTACCTCGCGTTCATGTGGGCCCACCCCGGCAAGCAGCTGCTGTTCATGGGCGTCGAGCTCGGCCAGGAGTCCGAGTGGGCCGAGTCGCGCGAGCTGGACTGGTGGCTGCTCGACCACCCCGAGCACCAGGGCGTCTCCGACCTGGTCCGAGACCTCAACAAGGCGTACGTCGACACCCCCGCGCTGTGGGCGCTCGACCACGAGCCGTCCGGCTTCCAGTGGCTCGACGCCAACGACGCGGGCCGCAACGTCTTCTCGTTCGTCCGTCGCGGCGCGCAGGGTGACCCGGACCTGGTCTGCGTCGCGAACTTCGCCGCGGTGCCGCACGACGACTACAAGCTGGGCCTGCCGGCCGCCGGCCAGTGGGACGAGGTCGTCAACACCGACGCGGCGGCGTACGCCGGCTCCGGCGTCGGCAACCTCGGCGCGATCACCGCCGTCGAGGGCGAGCACGCCGGTCAGCCCGCCCACGCGACGATCGTCGTCCCACCGCTGGCAACCGTGTGGTTCCGTCGTCAGGAGTGATCGCTAGGGTGTCTGCGTGACCCAGCCCACTACCTCCGTGACGACCGTCGCAGAGGGAGTTGCCCGGATCTCCTGGAGCAGCGACGAGCCGATCGACGTCGTGCGCCACACCGTGGTCGCCGCCCTCACCGAACACGCCCGCGTCGAAGCGCTGATCGACCCCTCGGACGAGGGCGCCCAGCGCACCGCGACCTGGTCGGGGCTGCGGCGGGAGGGCGTGATGCGCGGCGTCACCGTCGACGGGTCACCGGTCGACCGGATCGTCTACGCGCGGCTGGCCACCGACACCCCGCTGCACGAGCCCGAGGGCTTCCGGGCGCTGCTGAACTCCTTCCTCCCCCGCAAGCGCGCCATCGGCCAGATGCTGGTCCGCGACGACGCCGGCCGGGTGCTGCTGTGCAACCTCACCTACAAGGCCGACTGGGACCTGCCCGGCGGTGTGGTCGAGGTCAACGAGTCGCCGCGCGAGGCGGTCAGCCGCGAGATCGAGGAGGAGCTCGGCCTCGACATCAGCGCCGGCGCCCTGGTGCTCACCGACTGGCTGCCGGCCTGGAGCGGCTGGGACGACGCGCTCTGCCTGGTCTTCGACGGCGGCACCCACGCCGCCTCGCTCACCGACACGATCGTGCGCGAGACCCGCGAGATCCGCGCCGCGGAGTTCTGCACCGTCGACCAGGTCCGCGAGCGCTGCGCCGACTTCACCGCCCGCCGGATCGAGGCCGCGCTGGCCAACCTGGCCGCAGGTGGCGGACCGGCGTACACCGAGTCCGGCCGTTAGCGCTCCGTCGCGCGCTCCGGCGTGCGGAATGGTCACCAACCGCAGGTGGGAACGCTCCCGACGTGCGGTTGGTGACCATTCCGCATGCCTTTTGACCGCAGTGCAACACTGATTACATGATTACAAACGAACTCCCCGAGCGTGTGACGGGCTGGTTCGCCGGCCGGCTCCCGGCGCAGTGGCAGGCCGCCCCCGCCGACGTCACGGTCGACCGCGAGGAGATCACGGTCGTGCTGACGATCGCGGACGCCGACGCCCAGGGCAGCGAGGCCGCGACGGCCGAGGCGCGGGCCGGGCGCGCGGCGGCGTTCCGCGAGGAGACCCGCGAGCAGCGGATGGAGATCGCTCAGGAGGCCCAGCACCGCTTCGAGAGGAAGGTCTCCTGGGGCGTGGCCGTCGGCGAGCGGCGCGAGCTGTGGACGCACGTGTCGGCGCCGGTGATGACCCGGCTGCGCCAGCCGCAGCGCATCGTGCTCGACACCCTGGTCGACGCTGGTGTGGCGAAGTCCCGGTCCGACGCGCTCGCGTGGTGCGTGCGGCTGGTCGGGCAGCACGAGGACGACTGGCTCGCCGAGCTGCGCGACGCGATGAGCGCCGTCGCCGACGTCCGCGCCAAGGGTCCCGCCGCCTGATCGCTACATTGGCGGGGTGCGCACCCTGCTGAACGTCATCTGGCTGCTGCTGTGCGGCATCTGGATGGCGATCGGGTACGCCGTCGCCGGGGTCGTCTGCTGCATCCTGATCGTCACGATCCCGTTCGGGATCGCCTCGTTCCGGATCGCGGCCTACGCGCTGTGGCCGTTCGGGAGGACCGTGATCCGGCAGCCCACCGCCGGGTTCTGGTCCGCGCTCGGCAACGTGATCTGGCTCGTCGTGGCCGGCGTCTGGCTGGCCATCGGCCACGTCGTCACCGGGATCCTGCTCTGCCTCACCGTCATCGGGATCCCGCTCGGGATCGCGAACTTCAAGATGATCCCGGTCGCGCTGCTACCGCTGGGGCGCCAGATCGTGGACATCGAGGACGTCGGCCTCGTCCGCTGACCGACGTCGCGGCGGCCGGATCGCGACCAGCACCCCGACGATGAGCAGCAGCCCGCCGGTGAGCTCGGCGGCGTTCGGCCGCTGGTCGAGCAGCAGCCAGGCCGAGGCCATCGCGACGACCGGCGCGAGCAGCACCCACGGCACGACCGAGGACGACGGGTTGCGCGAGAGCAGCGTGTTGAACACGCCGTAGCCGACCAGCGAGGCGAGGACCGCGGTGTAGAGCGTGGAGACGGCGGCCTCCCAGGAGAACGACCCCAAGGCGTCGCCGATCGCGGCCGGGCCGTCGACCGCGAACGAGAGCGCCAGCAGGGGCACCGGCACGACGACCGCGGACCAGACCGTCAGCGACAGCCCGCCCTTCACGCCGGAGGCGCGGGAGATCACGTTGCCGATGCCCCACGACAGCGCCGCGAGCAGGCACAGCGACAGCGCGACCGCCGTGACCTGGCCGCCGCGCCCGACCGCGACGACCGCGAGGCCGCCGGCGCCGACGAGCACCCCGGCGACCTGGGAGGAGGTCGGGAGCTCGCGCAGCACACCGGCCGCGATCAGGATCGTGAAGATCACCTGGGCCTGCAGCACCAGCGCCGCCAGCCCCGGCGGCATGCCCGCGTCCATCGAGACGTAGAGGAAGCCGAACTGCCCCAGCGACATGAACACCCCGACCGCCGCGATCACGCGCCACGGCGCGTCCGGGCGCGCGACGAAGAAGATCGCGGGGAACACCACGCACGCGAACCGGATGGCCGCGAAGAGCAGCGGCGGGATGCCCTCCATCCCCCAGTCGATCACCACGAAGTTGAAGCCCCAGATCGAGGCGACCAGGGCAGCGAGCAGGGAGTCACGGCGGTTCACCGGACCAGGTTGCTTGACCTGACCGTGAAGTACCAGCGAATGATCATGCATGGATCGTTGTAGCATCGCTACATGATCGACCTCGCCGCGCTGACCAGCCTGCGCGCCGTCGACACCCACGGGTCCGTGGTGGCGGCTGCCGACGCGCTCGGGTTCACCCCCAGCGCGGTCTCGCAGCAGGTCAAGCGCCTCGAGAAGCAGACCGGGGTGCCGCTCCTGGAACGGGTCGGTCGCGGCGTGATCCTCACCGACCACGGGCGGCACCTCGTCGACGCCGGCGGCCGGCTGCTCGCCGACCTCGAGCAGGTCGAGGCGACGCTCCACCAGCGCGCCGGCGCGGTCGCCGGGCACCTGCGGGTGACGGCGTTCTCGACCGCCATGCGCGGGTTGGTCGCTCCGGTGGTGCGCGGGCTGCGCGACGAGCACCCGGACCTCACCGTCGCGCTGACCGAGCGCGAACCCTGGGACACCGTCGACCTGGTCGCCTCCGGCCAGAGCGACCTCGGCGTGATCCACCGCTGGGGCGACGTGCCGATCACCGTGCCCGACCACCTGACCAGCACCGTGGTCGCGCACGACGTCGCCGACGTGATCGTGCACCGCGACCACCCGCTCGCCGGCCGCGCCCGGGTCGCGCCCCGCGACCTCGTCGACGAGGGCTGGATCGCCACCCCGGACGGCACGATCTGCCGGCAGTGGCTCACCCGCATGTACGCCGGGACCGGGCGGCTCCCCCGCATCGCGCACACGTCGATGGAGTTCGACTCCCACCTGGCGCTGGTCCGCGCCGAGCTCGGCATCGCGCTGGTCCCGCGCCTGGGCCGGCAGCCGCTCGGCGACGAGCTGGTCGCCGTACCCGCGCACGACCCGGAGCCGACCCGCGACGTGATCGCCGTGCACCGGCGCAGCATGAGCGAGTCCCCCGCCGTGCGCGCGGTCCTCAACGGTCTCGCCGGCTCCGCCACCACCGCCTGAGGATCGCGACCGCGACGACCAGGAGGAGCGCGGTCAGCAGCAGCCCGAGCGCCTGCGCCTCCTCGACGTTCTCGGGAGCCTTGGCGCCGGTCCCGACGAACTGCTCCGGCGCGACCAGCAGCCCCACGGTCCAGGTGAGCACGAGCAGCACGACGCTGCCGGCCGCCACCGCCATCGCGGCGAGGTCGTGCGCGGTCAGGAACAGCGCCGCCAGCCCCAGGACCAGCACCAGCCTCAGGACCCACGCAGCGCGCTGGAACCCGCCGCCCGGGTCGTCGACGAGCAGCTGCACCGCGAGCGCGGCGGCCACCAGGAGCAGGGCTCCGCCCCACAGCAGGTCACTGCGGGAGCGGGTCACCTCCGGAGCCTCAGAAGAGCGCGGACGCGAGGTTCTGACGGCCCTTGAGCACGCGCGGGTCGTCGTTGCCGACCGCACCGAAGAGCCCGAGCAGGTGCTCGCGGGCCTGGTTGCGCTCGTCGCCGGCGGTACGCCGGACCAGGTCCACCAGCCGGTTGAAGGCGTCCTCCACGTGTCCGCCGAGCATGTCGAGGTCGGCGACCATGGTCTGGGCGGCGACGTCGTCGGGGGCGGCCGCCGCGGCCGCACGCGCGGCGGCGAGGTCGACGCCCTGGGTGCGCTGCAGCAGCTTCGCCATCGCCAGCCCTGCAGCGGCCTCGGCGTCGGCGGGGTTGGCGTCGAGGAGCTTCTGGTACTCCGCGACCGCACGGTCGATGTCGCCCTCACCGAGCGCGTCCTGGGCCGCGGCGTAGCGCGGGTCCATCGGCGCCTCGCCGTCCTCGCCCACCGGACCCCCGGCCGCCCGCGGCTGGTGCCGGCCGGCGACGCCGCTGGCGGTCAGCTGCTGCACCACCTGGGTCAGCGCGGTGCGCAGCTCATCGATCGGGAGCACGTCCTGCAGCAGTGGCGCGGGCCGGCCGTCGACGATCGCCACCACGAGCGGGATCGACGGGATCTGCATCGCCTGGGCGATCTGCGGAACCGCGTCGATGTCGACCAGGCCGACGAGGAAGCGCCCCTCGAACTCGGTCGAGAGCGTCGCCAGGTCCCGCGCGAGCCCGACGCTCTCGGGCATCCGCGTCGGCGAGTAGAACGCCAGCAGCACCGGCGCCGTCATCGACGACTCGATGGTGCTCTGGAAGTTCTCCTCGGTGATCTGCACGGAGTACGACGACCCGCCGACGGCGCCCGGAGCGGCGGCCTGGTCGGGCGCTGCTGCCTTCATGCCGGAGAGGTCGACGGCACCGGGACGGGAGAACGGCTGCTGGCTCATGGACGCAATCCTATTGACCACCTCACGCGAGCCCGAGCGCGACCGCCTCCTCGCGCAGCTCCTCGCGGACCTGCGGGTGCGCGGCGTGCTCGATCAGCTGGCGCGCCTGCTCCTTCTGGTCGCGCCCGTAGAGCTCGGCGACGCCCTGCTCGGTGACGACCGCAGTCATCTGGAAGGACGTGACCGGCTCGTCGACGAGCGGCACGATCGTCGAGCAGTCGGCCTTCGGGTGCCACGACTTCATCGCGATGAACGCCTGCCCGCCGTCGCTGTGCATCGCGCCGACGAAGAAGTCGGTCTGGCCGCCGAAGCCGGAGTGGATCCGCGCGTTGATCCGCGATGCGTTGGCCTGGCCGAACAGGTCGACCTGGAGGGCCGTGTTCACGCTCACCATGTGCGGGTTCCGCGCGATCCGCGCCGGACTGTTGGTGACCTCGGTGCGCACCATCTCGACCCGCTCGTTGTCGTGCACCCACGCGATCAGCTCCGGCGAGCCGAACAGGAACGAGGCGGAGATCGGGACGTTGCGGTCCAGCGCCCCCACCTTCTCCAGCGCGAAGATGCTGTCGGAGAACATCTCGGTCCACACCCGCAGCCCGCTGCGGCTGGTCAGGCCGTGCAGCGTCGCGTCGGGTACGGCGCCGATGCCGGCCTGGAGCGTCGCCCCGTCGCCGACCCGGGCGGCCACCAGCTCCCCGATCCGCGCGGAGTGGTCGTCGATGACCGTCGTCGGCGCGGTCGGCAGCGGCGCGTCGGCCTCGACGAGCACGTCGACCATGTCGAGGTCGATCACCGAGTCGCCGTTGGTCCAGGGCATCTGGTCGTTGACCTGCGCGATCACCACGCCGCCCCGGCGGCGCGCCGCCTCGAGCGCCGCCGGCAGCACGTTCACCTCGACGCCGAGCGAGATCCTGCCGTCGCGCGGCCGGGTGGTGTGCAGGACGACCGCGTCCGGCGGCAGCGCCGTACCGAACAGCGTGGGCACCATGGACAGCCGCGACGGCACGTAGCTCAGCCGCGGGCTGCGCCGCTGACCGGGACCGACGAAGCAGGTCTCGAGGGTCACGCCGTCACGGTCGGGCAGGCCGTGCTGGCCGTTGAGCGCCCAGAGCCGGTACGCGTCGAGCGCGCCGTCGATCAGGCCGACGGTGTGCCACGGCGTCACATGGTTCCCGGTGACGACGATCCGTGGGTTGGCGGGCAGGGCCGAGAGCGCAGCGGCGAGGTCCACCCTCCGATTGCACCAGACCGCGGCTCAGCGCGTCATGGGCCGGAAGTCCCCATCACGGTGACCACCACCGTGCCGCCGTCCTCGATCGGCGTCCCGAGCGCCGGCTCGACGTCCAGCAGCGAGCCGGGCGGCAGGTCCGCGACGTCGCCGTCCGGGTCGGGCTCGACGGTCTCGACCTCGACCTCGAGCCCGGCCGCCTCGATCGCCTCGGTCAGGTCGCGCACGAACGACGGCTCGGCGCCCCACGACGGCGTCCAGCCGTCCGGACCCGTCGCGAGCGGGACGGTCGTGACGCCGTCGGGCAGGGTCCGCGCCGAGTCGCGGATCTCCTCGAAGTCGCCGTCGCCCTCCTCGTCGATCGTGACGGCGAAGATCGCGTCGGTGCCTGCCACGCCGAAGAGCCGCCGGCAGACTCCCTCGAACCACTCCTCGCAGTCGCCGTCGAGGTCGCCCTCGGCGTACCGGCCGCTGCCGTCGTCGAGGACGGCGAGCGAGGACACCGACCGGACCGTCTCCGGGTCGGCCGGGTCCGAGCAGTCGTAGATCGCGCCCGAGTCGAAGTAGACGGTGTCCTCGACCGGTGCGCCGCACTGGGTCTCACCGGTCGTCCACCAGTCCGGTACGGCGACCACCGCGCCGTCGTACCCGACCCAGCGGGTGCCGTCGGGCGGGCTCGCCCACCAGTCGTCGCCGTCGTCCGAGCAGGCGGTCAGTGGCAGCAGGAGCGCGACGAGCCAGAGCCTCATGCCCGCTTGGACGCGCTCAGAAGCGAGCCGGTTCCCGGTACTCGCCCCACTCGGCGCGCAGCGCGTCGCAGATCTCGCCCAGGGTGGCCTCGGCGCGACAGGCGTCGAGCATCGGCTCGATCATGTTCTCGTCGGCCCGGGCGGCGGCGACCAGGCGCGCCAGCGCGACCGTCACCGCCTCGTCGTCACGCGCCTCGCGGCGACCCTGCAGCACCCGGACCTGCTCGACCTCGACCTCGTGGGAGACCCGCAGGATCTCGAGCTCGTGGGTGACGGAGTCCTCGTGGCAGTTGACGCCGACGATCCGCTTCTCGCCCTTCTCGAGCGCGACCTGGTACTGGAACGCCGCCTCCGCGATCTCACCCATGAACCAGCCCTCCTCGATCCCGTGGAGGAGGCCGCGGGTGACCAGCCACTCGCCCCGGCCGACCGCCTCGGCGATCTTCTCGGGCTGCGCGGACGTGAGCGTGGAGCCGCCCATCGAGAGGATCTTGTCGAAGATCGCGTTCGCCTCGGCCTCGATCCTGTCGGTGAGCGCCTCGACGTACCACGAGCCGCCCAGCGGGTCGGCGACGTTGACGACGCCGGTCTCCTCCATGATCACCTGCTGGGTGCGCAGCGCGATCTCGGCGGCCTGCTCCGACGGCAGGGCGAGCGTCTCGTCGAGGGCGTTGGTGTGCAGCGAGTTCGTGCCGCCGAGCACGGCGGAGAGCGCCTCGATGCCGGTGCGGACGACGTTGTTGTAGGGCTGCTGGGCGGTCAGCGAGACGCCGGCGGTCTGGGTGTGGAACCGCAGCCACTGGGCCTTGTCGGTCTTGGCGCCGTAGACGTCGCGCATCCAGCGCGCCCAGATCCGGCGGGCGGCACGGAACTTCGCGATCTCCTCGAAGAAGTCGACGTGCGCGTCGAAGAAGAACGACAGCCCCGGGGCGAACACGTCGACGTCGAGGCCGCGCGACAGCCCGAGCTCGACGTACCCGAACCCGTCGGCGAGCGTGAACGCCAGCTCCTGTGCGGCCGTCGAGCCCGCCTCGCGGATGTGGTAGCCGGAGACCGAGAGCGGCTTGTACGCCGGGATGTTCTCGGCGCAGTACTCCATCAGGTCACCGATGAGCCGCAGGTGCGGCTCCGGCCCGAAGATCCACTCCTTCTGGGCGATGTACTCCTTGAAGATGTCGGTCTGCAGCGTGCCGTTGAGCGCGGTGGTGTCGACGCCCGCGCGCTCCGCCGCGACGATCATCATGCAGAAGACGGGGACGGCGGGGCCGCTGATGGTCATCGAGGTGGTGACGTCACCGAGGTCGATCCCGTCGAACAGGATCTCCATGTCGGCGACGGAGTCGATGGCCACGCCGCAGTGGCCGACCTCGCCGAGCGACTTCGGGTCGTCGGAGTCGCGCCCCATCAGCGTGGGCATGTCGAACGCGACCGACAGCCCGCCACCGCCGCGACCGAGGATCATCCGGTAGCGCTCGTTGGTCTGCTGGGCGTTGCCGAAGCCGGCGAACTGCCGGATCGTCCAGGTCCGGCCGCGGTAGCCGGTCGGGTAGAGCCCCCGGGTGAACGGGAACTCCCCGGGCCACTCGGAGTCCTCGGTGCCGTACGCCGGCTCGAGCTCGACCCCGCTGAGCGTGGTGAAGTCGGCCTCGCGGACGCGGGACGAGTCGTACCGGGCCTGCCAGCGGGCGCGCGCGTTCTCGGTCATACCCAGATAGTAGGACGTCCTACTAATTGCGCCAAGCCACCCTCACCGGATCCAGCGGTAGACCTGGCCGTCGCGCACCTCGACCGACGCCGGCGGCTTCGGCGTCGGGTGGTCGCGCAGGTGGGCGACGACGTTCCTCCTGCCGCGCAGGGCCAGGTCACCGTCCGTGAAGTGCAGATAGGGGTGCAGGTACGTCGTCAGGTCCGACCACTCCCCCGAGTCCATCGCGTCCCAGGCGGCCGCCGCGGGCGGCTCGAGGTCCGGCAGCTCGTGCAGCATCTTGGGCGTGCACATCCGCCACGCGTCGACGACCAGCTCGCGCATCTCCACCGGGTCCAGCCGGTCCAGGCGCGCGCACACCCACTGATAGCGCAGGTCCCGCGCCGGCGGCAGGAAGAACGTGTCCGGGGCGGACTCGATCAGCCCGTCCCGGGCGTCCTTCGGGTAGCCGAACCCCATCGCGGACTCGTCCCTCGAGAACCCGACGTACACGATCTGGCGGACCTTGAGCTTGTACCGGCCGCCGGTGAAGAACTCGTAGGTGCGCGGCAGGGCCAGGCCAACCTCGCGGACGTCGTCGGCGGTGACCATGGCCTCATTGTGGGCTAGAAGTCCCCGGCTGCCTTGCGGATCGGCGTCAGCAGCGCGGACAGCTCCCGCAGCTGCTCGTCCCCCAGCGCCTCGAGCGCGAAGTCGGACTCGACGAGGGCCTTCGTCGCGACCTCGACCAGCGCCCGGCCCTCCTCGGTGATCTCGGCCAGCACCGCCCGGCCGTCCTCCGGGTGCGGGGTGCGGACGACGAGGCCGGCCGCCTCGAGCCGCCGCACGATCGACGTCACCGACGTCGGGTGCACCTGCAGCCGCTCGCCCATCTTGCCCAGCGGCAGCGAGCCACGCGAGGAGAACACCAGCAGCACCAGCGCCTCGTAGCGCGCGAACGTCAGGCCGTGCGGCTTGAGGATCGCGTCGAGCCGTCCGATCACGAGCTGGTGCGCGCGCATCAGCGACGTGACGGCGTGCATCGCCGGCACGCGGTCCCAGTGGTTGCCCCACTGGCGCGCGGCTTCGTCGATCGGGTCGAAGGGGAGGGCCACGCCGCGAGGTTAGGACATCGCGTCCCCGGGACCGCCGGTCGTCCATCCCGCCAGCACTGTTGAACATGTTCAAAACTGGGTTAGGGTCTGCTCATGCGCATCGTGATCCCGGGAGGGACGGGACAGGTCGGCGGCCTCCTGCGGCGGTGGTACGCCGCGGCCGGGCACGACGTCGTGGTGCTGAGCCGCCACCGCGAGACGCTCGAGCCGGGCGTCCGGCACCGGGTCTGGGACGGCCACTCGGTCGGGGCGTGGGCCGAGGAGCTCGACGGCGCGGACGTCGTGGTCAACCTCGCCGGCCGGTCGGTCAGCTGCCGGTACACCGAGGACAACCTGCGCCAGATGATGGACTCCCGCGTCGACTCGACGCGGGCGGTCGGCCGCGCCCTGGAGCTGGCCGCCCGGCCGCCGGCCGTGTGGCTCCAGATGAGCACCGCGACGATCTACGCCGACCGCCGCGACGCGCCGAACGACGAGGCCACCGGCGTCATCGGCGGGAACGAACCCGGCGTCCCGTCGTACTGGGAGTACAGCGTGCGGATCGCCCGGAACTGGGAGGCGGCCCAGCAGGAGGCCACGCTGCCGCGGACCAGGCGGGTCGCGATGCGCGCCGCGATGGTGATGAGCCCGGACCGCGGCGGGGTCTTCGACTACCTGTCCTGGCTGGCGCGCCTGGGTCTCGGTGGTCCGGTGGCCGGCGGCGGGCAGTACGTGTCGTGGATCCACGCACGGGACTTCTGCCGGGCGGTCGACCTGCTGGTCGAGCGCGACGACCTCGCCGGTCCGGTCAACCTCGCCGCTCCCGAGCCGCTCCCCCAGCGCGAGCTGATGCGCGAGCTGCGGCGCGCCTGGGGTGGTCGACCTGGGCTTCCCGCGACGCGCACCATGGCCGCGATCGGCGCCTGGGTGCTGCGGACCGACACCGAGCTGCTGCTGAAGAGCCGGCGGGTGGTGCCCGGACGGCTGCTCGAGGCGGGCTTCTCGTTCGACTACCCGGACTGGCCGGGCGCGGCCACCGACCTGGTCGTCGCGTCCCAGAGCCGCGCCGCGACCGCGGCGTCCTGAGCATCGGCCGACGGCTCGGCCGGCGCCTCGCGCCGGTGGTAGCCGCCCGGCACGGCGTCGGGCGAGGTCGCGCAGAAGACGGTGGTCCGCGCGCCGACCTCGGGGCTCACCAGCGTCCGCCGCTCCAGCGGGGCCGCGAGCTTGCGCAGCCGCCCGAGCAGCGGCGCGGTCTCGAGCCCGCGGTCGGCGATGCGGGTGTAGACCGAGCCCGGGTGCAGGGAGTAGCCGTGCACCCCGCGGTCGCCGTACCGCCGCTCGATCTCGGCGGCCTCGTGGACCAGGGCGAGCTTCGACGTGCCGTACGCCGCCCAGGAGTCGTACGGCGTCACGGGCGCGAAGAGCCAGGGGTTGCGGCCGCGGTCGTGCAGCTTGGAGACGACGTTGACCACTCGCGCGTCACCGCTCGCGAGCAGGTGGGGCAGCAGCAGCCGCGTGAGCTGCGCGGTGCCCAGGTAGTTCGTGCGCCAGTGCACCTCGTGGCCGTCGACGAGCTGCGGCTCCTTCCACTTCGAGCGCAGGTCGAGGTGGATGCCGGCGTTGTTCACCAGCACGTCCAGGCGGTCGGGCACCCAGTCGGCCAGGGCCTCCACGGACGCTCGCGAGGTCAGGTCGAGCGGGTGCGTGTCGTCGGTGACCGGACACGAGCGCGTGGTGGTCAGGACCCGGAAGCCCCGTGCCCGCAGGGCGTCCGCGGTCGCGGCGCCGAGCGTGCGCTCCCCTGCGCCGGTGACGAGTGCGACCTTCTCCACGCCGTGGACCCTAGTGGAGCCGGTGTGTCCACCGTCGAGCGATTCCAGCCAGTTCGCGTCACTCGACGGCCGAGGGGCCTTCAGCCGGCACGGACCGCGTCGTAGAACGCCTGCATCTGCGGCCCGATCCGGGCGAGCTCGATGTACGGCGCTCCCCCGGCGGAGCCGTCGACGTACGCGAACTCGAACTCCCCGTCCATCATCGAGCCGCGCATCAGCACGGGCGTGCCGGCCGCCTCCGCGGCCGCGCACGCCGCCTCGATGTCGTCGACGGCGAAGCAGACGTGGTGGAGGCCGGCGCCGTGGGCGTCGAGGAACTCCTGGTGGATCGACGGCCCGGCGACCGGCTGGATCAGCTCGAGCTGGAGGTCTCCGGCGTACCCGAGCGAGACGTGCAGCGTGCAGTCGACCGGCACCCCGCGCAGCGTCGTCGTGTCGGGACCGAACCGCACGTCGGGGATCCGCGTCCACGACGCGACGCCGAACTGCTCGGTGAGCAGTCGCTCGGTCGCCTCGACGTCGTCGGTCACCCAGCAGATCTGCGTGACCGGCCCGCTCGCGATGCTCACAGTCCCTCGAGCAGCTCGTCGGCGGCGGCGTACGGGTCCGCCGTCCCGGCCACGACCGCGGCCGCAAGGTCGTCGAGCTCGCTGCGGCCGTGCACGTCGCCCCACCGCTTGCGGAGCGCGGTCACCGCGATCGCCTCGATCTCGTCGCGGGCTCGACGGGTGCGCCGGCGCGCGAGCTCGCCGGAGGACTCCAGCCAGACGCGGTGCTTCTCGATCTCGGCGACGACCTCGTCGAGGCCCTCGCCCTTCTGCGCGACGGTCTTCACGATCGGCGGCTTCCAGGCGCCCTCGGGCGCCTGGGCCAGTGCGAGCATCGACCGCAGGTCACGGCGGACCTGGTCGGCGCCGTCGCGGTCGGCCTTGTTCACGACGTACAGGTCGCCGATCTCGAGGATGCCGGCCTTCGCAGCCTGGATCCCGTCACCCATCCCCGGCGCGAGCAGCACCAGCGTGGTGTCGGCCAGACCGGCGATCTCGACCTCGCTCTGCCCGACGCCGACGGTCTCGATGAGGATCACGTCGCAGCCGGCCGCGTCGAGGACGCGCAGTGCCTGCGGGGTCGACCACGACAGCCCGCCGAGGTGCCCGCGCGACGCCATCGAGCGGATGTAGACGCCGGCGTCGGTCGCGTGGTCCTGCATCCGCACCCGGTCGCCGAGCAGCGCCCCGCCGGAGAACGGAGAAGAGGGGTCGACCGCGAGGACGCCGACCCGCTTGTCCTGGCGGCGCAGCTCGGTCACCAGCGCGCTCGTGGACGTGGACTTGCCGACGCCGGGCGACCCGGTGATGCCGATGACCTGCGCGCGACCGGCGTACGGCGCCAGCGCGGCCATCACCTCGCGCAGCAGCGGTGACTCGTCCTCGACGAGCGAGATCAGGCGGGCGACCGCCCGGGCCTCGCCGGCGCGGGCGCGCTCGACGAGGTCCGGGACGGCGACGTCACGCCGAGGGGACACGCACGATCAGGGCGTCGCCCTGCCCACCGCCACCGCACAGCGCGGCGGCACCGACGCCGCCGCCACGGCGCTTGAGCTCCAGGGCGAGGTGCAGCACCACGCGGGTGCCGGACATGCCGACCGGGTGGCCGAGCGCGATCGCGCCGCCGTTGACGTTCACGATGTCGGGGTTCAGGTCGAGCGCCCGGGCCGACTCGATGCCGACCGCGGCGAACGCCTCGTTGAACTCGACCAGGTCGAGGTCGGCGGGGGTGATCCCCTCCTTCTCACAGGCCTTCTTGGTGGCGTTGGCCGGCTGCATCTGCAGCGAGGAGTCGGGGCCGGCGACCATGCCGTGCGCGCCGATCTCGGCGAGCCACTCCAGGCCGAGCTCCTCGGCCTTGGCCTTGCTCATCACCACGACGGCGGCGGCGCCGTCGGAGATCTGCGAGGCCGAGCCGGCGGTGATGGTGCCGTCCTTGGCGAACGCCGGCGGCAGCTTGCCGAGCGACTCGGTGGTGGTGTCGCCGCGGACGCCTTCGTCGGCGGAGACCACGATCGGGTCGCCCTTGCGCTGCGGGATCGTCACCGGGACGACCTCGTCGTCGAACACGCCGTTCTTCCACGCCTCGGCGGCCTTCTGGTGCGAGGCCGCGGCGAACGCGTCCTGCTCCTCGCGGGTGAGCTTCACGCCCTCGGCGTTGATCTGCTCGGTCAGCCCGCCCATGGCCTGCTTGGTGGCCTGGTCGTACAGGGCGTCGTACGCCATCGAGTCGACGAGCTTCACGTCGCCGAACTTGAAGCCCTCACGCGACTTCGGCAGGAAGTGCGGGGCGTTGGTCATCGACTCCATGCCACCGGCGACGACGATCTCGCACTCGCCGGCGCGGATCAGCTGGTCGGCCATCGCGATGGAGTTCAGGCCGGAGAGGCAGACCTTGTTGATCGTGATCGACGGCATGCTCCACGGCAGGCCGGCCGCGATGCCGGCCGCACGGGCGGGGTTCTGCCCGGCACCGGCCAGGATGACCTGGCCCATGATCAGGTAGTCGACCTGCTCCGGCTGGACGCCGGCCTTGTCGAGCGCGCCCTTGATCGCGACCCCGCCCAGCTCGGCCGCCGACAGGCTCTTGAGGCCTCCGAGGAGGCGACCGATCGGGGTGCGCGCACCCGCGACGATGACGGACGTACCGGACATGGAATGCCTCCAGGGACTCGTGGGGTGGACCTCTCCTGACCTTACCCACGGGTTCGGGCACCGGCGAGGGTGGAACATGTCACACCCCCTCGCGGCACCGGGCCCGTCGTACGACGATGAGCCGCATGAGCCCCCAGAACGAACTCGGCCACGCCGCGCACCTGTTCACCGCCATCGACCACGTCGGCATCGCCGTGCCCGACCTCGACGCCGCGATCGCCTTCTACGAGGAGACCTACGGCATGCGCCTGGCGCACCAGGAGGTCAACGAGGAGCAGGGCGTGCGCGAGGCGATGATGGCCGTCGGGGACTCCGGCAGCCACATCCAGCTGCTCGCGCCGCTCAACGAGCAGTCCACGATCGCGAAGTTCCTCGACTCGAAGGGCCCGGGCATCCAGCAGATGGCCTACCGGGTGACCGACGTCGAGGCGGTCAGCGCGATCCTGCGCGAGCGCGGGCTGCGCCTGCTGTACGACGAGCCGCGCCGCGGCACCTCGGACTCGCGGATCAACTTCATCCACCCCAAGGACGCCGGTGGCGTGCTGGTGGAGCTCGTCGAGCCCGCGGCTAACGCGCACTGAGGAACACGTCACAGGTTGTGTTCAGTTCTGTTACCCGTGGGTAATCTCCCGCCAACAGCCCGACCCTGACCACCCCAGGAGCCGACGTGCAGCACATCCTCGACGCGATCCAGGCCGGCGACACCGCCGCCGAGGACTTCGCGAACCTCGAGATCCCCGACCACTACCGCGCCGCGACCGTCCACAAGGACGAGGTCGACATGTTCGAGGGCATCGCGAGCAAGGACAAGGACCCCCGCAAGTCGATCCACGTCGAGGACGTCGCCCTGCCCGAGCTCGGGCCGGGCGAGGCCCTGGTCGCGGTGATGGCGAGCGCGATCAACTACAACACCGTCTGGACCTCGATCTTCGAGCCGGTCTCGACGTTCGGCTTCCTCGAGCGCTACGGCCGGCTGTCGCCGCTGACCAAGCGGCACGACCTGCCGTACCACGTGGTCGGCTCCGACCTGGCCGGCGTCGTGCTGCGCACCGGCCCGGGCGTGACCAAGTGGAAGCCCGGCACCGAGGTCGTCGCGCACTGCCTCTCGGTGGAGCTCGAGGACCCCGACGGCCACGATGACACGATGCTCGACCCGCAGCAGCGGATCTGGGGCTTCGAGACCAACTTCGGCGGCCTGGCCACCGTCGCCCTGGTCAAGGCCAACCAGCTGATGCCCAAGCCGGCCCACCTCACCTGGGAGGAGGCCGCCTCCCCCGGCCTGGTGAACTGCACGGCGTACCGCCAGCTCGTCTCCAAGAACGGCGGCGACATGAAGCAGGGCGACAACGTGCTGATCTGGGGCGCGTCCGGCGGCCTCGGCGGCTTCGCGACGCAATACGCCCTCAACGGCGGCGCGACCCCGGTCTGCGTGGTCTCCAACGAGGAGAAGGCCGCGATCGCTCGCTCCATGGGCGCGGAGCTGATCATCAACCGCTCCGAGGAGGACTACAAGTTCTGGAAGGACGAGCACACCCAGGACCCGAAGGAGTGGAAGCGCTTCGGAGCCAAGATCCGGGAGCTCACCGGCGGCGAGGACATCGACATCGTGTTCGAGCACCCGGGCCGCGAGACGTTCGGCGCGAGCGTGTACGTCACCCGCAAGGGCGGCACCATCACGACCTGCGCCTCGACCAGCGGCTACATGCACGAGTACGACAACCGCTACCTCTGGATGAACCTCAAGCGGATCATCTCCTCGCACTTCGCCAACTACCGCGAGTCCTGGGAGGCCAACCGGCTGATCGCCAAGGGCAAGATCCACCCGACGCTGTCGAAGAGCTACACCCTCGACGAGGTCGGCCAGGCCGCGCTCGACGTCCACCACAACGCCCACCAGGGCAAGGTCGGCGTCCTCTGCCTCGCCCCCGAGGAGGGCCTCGGCGTGCGTGACGAGGAGATGCGCGCGCAGCACATCGACGCGATCAACCGCTTCCGCGGGGTCTGACCCGCCCCTGCACCCCTCGACCCACCCCGGTCCGCGCAACTTTGTCGCGGGCCGGGGTGGGTTGTTCCCGGCCGATCGGCAAGACTGTGCGCACGAGCCGCTCGCGACCAAAGGGGAAGCGCCTTCATGACCGACCAGGGACTGTCCATCTTCGACGAGGAGCCGGGCGCGGACGCGACCAACGGCGCCGACGAGGACGCCACCCAGGTGATGCCCACGGTCCCGGCCGACAAGCCGGATCCGGCCGCCGAGAGCACCAAGCAGCCGCCGGTGATCCCGCCGGCCGCCCCCGTGGCCGCCCCCGTGACCGCCCCCGCCGCGGCTCCCGCCGCCCCGCCGGCCCAGCACCGGCCCGGCGCCGCTCCGATGCCGGCCGCCGGCTTCCCCGTGGTCCGCCGCGGCGGCTACGACAAGGACGCCGTCGACGCCCGGGTCCGCCAGCTCTCGACCGAGAAGGCCGGGCTCAGCAACAGCCTCAGCGAGTCCGAGCGCCGCGTCCTCGAGCTCGAGGAGAAGGTCGCGCACCTGCAGGAGGACCTCGCCGAGCGGCAGAACCCGTCGTACGCCGGCCTCGGCGGCCGCGCCGCCGCCATGCTGCGCCTGGCCGAGGAGGAGGCCGCGGAGGTCCGCGAGACCGCCTTGCGCGAGGCCAAGGAGATCCGCGAGCAGGCCAACCGGGACGCCCACGCGACCCGCGTCGAGGCCACCCGCGAGGCCGAGGACATGCGCATGGTGCAGCTCAAGGAGCTCGAGGAGAACCGCGCGCGGCTCCAGGCCGACGCCGAGACCGAGCGGGCCCGGGCGCGCACCGAGGCCGAGGACGTCGTCGCCTCCGCCAAGCGGGAGTCCGCCCAGATCCTGCTCGCCTCCGCTCAGGAGGCCAACGAGCTGCGCTCGGCCGCCAAGCGCGACGCCGAGCAGCAGCGCGCCGCGACCGACCGCGAGGTCCAGGAGGCGCGGCGGATGCTCGCGGTGGAGAAGGAGCGGCTGGCCAAGGAGGCCACCGACCACCACGCCGCCGCGATGATGGAGACCAAGCAGCTGATCGACGAGGCCGAGGAGCGCGCGGCCGCGGCCGAGGCGCGGCTCCGCGAGGCGATCGCGCAGGCCGCCGAGCACCGCAGCCACGCCGAGGCCGAGGCCGATGCCCAGCTCAGCCGGGCCCGCCGCGAGGCGGAGCAGATCGTCACGACGGCCCGCACCCAGGCCGAGGCCATCACCTCGACCGGGACGGCGGAGGCCGAGCGCGAGCTGGCTGCCGTGCGCGCCGAGGTCGACCGGATGACCAAGCGCCGCGACGCGATCACCGCCCAGCTGGCCTCCCTGCGTGACGTGGTCGCCGGGTTCGGCGAGGACGACGAGTGACGGACGCCCCGGCGCCACCCGAGGAGGAGCCGACCGAGGACGCGGTCATCCCCGCTGACGACCTCGGCGAGCCAGGACCCCCGCTCAACCACCGAGCGCCGTTCTTCGTCGGGTTCGTCGGGGGTCTCGGGTTCCTCATCGCCCTGTGGCTGGCGCTGCAGATCCGCTCGATCGGCCCCACCCTGATGCTGGTCGTGGTCGCACTGTTCCTCGCCGCCGGCCTCAACCCGTCTGTCGAGTTCTTCGAGCGACGGGGGATGCGGCGCTCGTACGCCGTCGTCACCGTGATCATCGCGTTCCTGCTCGCGGTCACGCTGTTCGTGGTCGCGATCGCGCCGGTGATCGCCGACCAGGTGAAGGCGCTGACCGACAACGTCCCGCAGTGGCTCGACGACCTGCAGCGCAACAAGCAGGTGCAGCGCCTCGACGAGGAATACGACGTCATCAGCAAGGTCGAGGACTACGTCACCGGGGGTGACTTCCTCGGCGCGATCTTCGGCGGTGCGGTCGGGATCGGGCTCGCCGTGCTCGGCGCGCTGTTCAACGGCTTCATCATCATCGTGCTCACGCTGTACTTCCTCGCCTCGCTCGAGACGACCAAGACCGCCGCCTACCGCCTCGCGCCGGCCTCCCGCCGCGACCGGGTCTCCAAGCTCGGCAACCGCGTGATCCGCAGTGTGGGCGGTTACGTCTCCGGCGCGTTCGTCGTCGCCATGTGCGCCGGCATCTCGTCGCTGATCTTCCTGTTCGCCGCCGGGCTCGGGGAGTACGCCGTCGCACTGGCGTTCGTGGTGGCGCTGCTCGACGTGATCCCGATGATCGGCGCCACCATCGGCGCGGTCATCGTCACCGCGATCGCGTTCGCCACGGACTGGAAGATCGGTCTGGCCTGCGCGGTCTTCTACGTGATCTACCAGCAGGTGGAGAACTACGTCATCTACCCGCGGGTGATGTCGAAGTCCGTGGACCTGCCCGGCGCAGCCACCGTGATCGCGGCGCTGATCGGCGCCGCGCTCTTCGGGGTGGTCGGCGCGCTGCTGGCGATCCCGACCGCCGCCTCGATCCTGATGCTGGTCCGCGAGGTCTGGGTCAGACGGCAGGATGCTCGCTAGTCGCGGTCTCCCGCTCCCCCAGCTTCACGCACACGACACCCGCGAGGATCAGCACGCCGCCGACGAGCTGCACCGGCATCGGCAGCTGGTCGAGCAGCAGCCAGGCGAACAGCACGCTCGCGACCACCTCGAGCAGTGCCACGAACGACGCCAGGCGGGACCCGAGCCGGCGGATGCCGGCGATGCCGGTGGTGTACGGGATCGCCGCGGTCACCACGCCAAGGAGCACCAGCGGCACCCACCAGGCGACGGTCTGGCCGGCGTACTCCACGCTCGCGGTGGACGTCCGCATCGGCATCAGCCCGAGTAGGCCCAGGGCCGCGATGACCGCGGCGCCGGCGACCAGTCCCCCGGCGGCGAGCGCCATCGGGGGCAGCCCGTTGTCGTCGTCGGCCGAGACGATGAAGTACGTCGCCGCGCCGACCATCGCCGCCAGCGCCCAGAGCACACCGGGCAGGCTGAGGTCCGCGCCCGACAGCAGGTCGAGCACGAGCACCAGACCCAGCGCGGCCAGGCCGGCGCCGACGAGCGTGACCGGCCCGGGGCGCTGGCCGTGGCGCAGCCACATCCAGACGACGACGGCCGCGGGCGCGGTGTACTCGATGAGGATCGCCGGCCCCACCTGCATGTGCTGGACGGCGGAGAAGTAGCAGAACTGGGCGCCGGCTACTGCTACCGCGCCGAAGGCCAGGATCAGTCCGGCGTTGCGGCGGACCGCGCTCCAGCGGCCGTGCAGGGCGACCAGGCCGAGGGGCAGCACGACCAGGGCCGCGATCCCGACCCGGATCAGGACGATCGCGCCGGCGCTCCAGCCGGCCTGGAGCATGGGTGACGCCAAGGAGCCCGACAGGCCGAACGTGAACGCCGACAGGACGGCGAACGTCAACCCGCTCGCCAGCCGGGACCCGGTCGCGACCGGAGCGGCCTCGTCATGAGCCAACGTCGTCATGACACATGACACTAGGTCGGGACGGTGTAATCTGTCAATGTGGTTTTCGCTCATGACACCGAGGTGTCACTCCAGGCCGCGGCCGTTCTCGCCAACACCGGTCTCGACCCGGACACGCTGACGACGGTCGAGGACCTCGACGCGTTCTACGAGGAGTTCGAGTTCACCGGACGCCGCGACGGCGACGAGGCCGAGCTCGAGGCGGTGCGCGCGATCCGCGAGGACCTCTACCTGCTGCTCACCGCGAACCGCGACGAGGCGGTCGAGATGGTCAACCGGATGCTCGCCGCCGCGGGAGCGATCCCCCAGCTCGTGCGCCACGACGAGTGGGACTGGCACCTGCACGCGGTCGGCCCGGAGCGCGACCTGCCCACCCGGATCGTCGTCGAGGCCGCGATGGCGATGATCGACGTGATCCGGGCCGACGAGATGACCCGGCTGGGCGTCTGCGCGGACGACACCTGCCGCGGCGTCGTGCTCGACCTCTCCCGCAACCGCTCGAAGCGGTTCTGCTCGACGGCGTGCGGCAACAGGAACGCCGTCGCCGCCTATCGGCGCAGGAAGATGTCCTAGGCGAGGAAGCGCCGCAGTACCTCGGTGAAGATCTCGGGCTGCTCGGAGTGCACCCAGTGCCCCGCTTCCTTGATCGTGACCCGACGGACCTTCGGGAACCACCGCGACATCTCGGCGGCGTGCTCGTCCTGGACGTACGCCGACTTCTCCCCCGCGATCCACAGCGTGCTGCCGTCGTACGGCGCGACGCCGGCGAGCGCCTCGTCCGGCCAGCCGCCGAGCGCCGGCAGGTCGCGGCCGAGCACCTCGAGGTTCGGCTGCCACCGCCAGCCGTCATCGGTGTGCCGGAGGTTCTGGAGCAGGAAGCTCCGGACGGTGCGGCTCGGCACCGCCGCCTCGAGCGCGGCGTCGGCGTCGCCGCGGCTCTCCAGGCTGGCCAGGTCCAGCGCGAGCATCGCCTCGATGTAGCCGGCGAACTCGCTGCGCGACTCGTAGTCCGCGGGCGCGACGTCCACCACGCACAGTCGCTCGACGAGCTCCGGGTGCCGCAGCGCCAGCACCATCGCGGCCTTGCCGCCCATGGAGTGGCCGACCAGGGCGACCGGGTCGCTGGCGTCGAACAGCTCGGCCACCCGGTCCGCGACGTCGACGTAGTCGAAGTGGTCGGGCCACTCCGACCGCCCGTGGTGCGGCATGTCGACCAGCAGCACCCGGTGGTCCTCGGCGACCGCCTTGGCGATCGTCGTCCAGTTCTTCCCCTGCCCGAACAGCCCGTGGCAGAACGCGACCAGCGGCCCGCTCTCCCCCAGGGTCGTCGTGTTCAGCACCACCGGCGCAGTCCCGTCGGCGTGAGGTCGCGGTCGCGCAGCACGACCGGCAGCTGGTCGCCAACCTCGGCGCAGGTCCACTCGAAGTCCCGGGCGCGGTACTCGATCGCGAGCACCTGGTCGCCGAAGTCGTCGGTGTACGCATCGCACTCGTGGTAGCGGCCGCACTCCTCGGCGACCACGAAGTCGAAGCCGATGCTGGTGCCGTCGTACCCGGCCAGGTTCTTCTGCCCGGCGTCCAGGCCGGCGTCGTGCGCGACCCGGACCAGCCGCTCGGCGTACGCCAGGTTGTGCGCGCGCTTCAGCAGCCGGTGGCTGCGCGTGAACGAGTCGAGGTTGTCGAACTCGACCGCGTCGAAGCCGTCCGCGGCGCACCCGTCGATCCAGCGGCCGACGAGGCGGGCCAGCTGTCGGCGCTTCTCGTTCGTGCGCGTGTCGAGCAGCCACTCGCCCCAGGCCTCGTCGACCACGGGCTTGCCCTGCCGCTTGAGCACGAGCTTCCAGTGCTTGCGCCAGAACGACCGCTCGCCGGGCTGGGTCTGGAACCCGTTGACGTAGCAGACGTTGTAGCGCCCGGCGGCGGGCTCGGCCTCACGGTCACGCACCACGATGCCGACGTGCTCGGGCACCGAACGGTTGCCACCGAGCTGGTAGTCGACGTCGGTGCCGGCCGGCACGTCGGCGTACGCCGGAGCGGTGGTGCAGACCAGGGCGATGAGGACGAGCAGGGCCCCGGCGCGACGACGGATCATGGAGCAAGCCTAGGCGTGGGTCGTCTCCGCCTCCTCGGCGGTCAGCGACTGGGCTACTGCTGGCCGCGCTCGCGCTCCTGCTGGCGGCGCCCGGCCCGCCGGGCCAGCCACAGCACGGCGGCGAGCGACGCGAGCGCGAGCAGGAGCAACCAGCTACCCATGCCGGCAGCCTAGACCGCGGGCGCGGTCAGCGGGTGCTGTAGTCCCGGAAGCCGCGCTTGGTCTTGCGGCCGAGGTAGCCCGCGGTGACCAGGTGCTCGAGCAGCGGGGCCGGCGCGAAGCCGGGCTCGCGGAACTCCAGGTAGAGCTCACGCTGGATGGCCAGCGAGACGTCGTTCCCGACCACGTCGAGGAGCTCGAACGGGCCCATCGGCAGGGCGCAGCCGAGCTTCATCGCGGTGTCGATGTCGTCGGCGGTCGCGTAGTGCGCCTCGAGCATCCGCACCGCGTCGTTGAGGTAGGGGAACAGCAGCGCGTTGACGATGAA
This sequence comes from Nocardioides caricicola, assembly GCF_039541135.1. NCBI lineage: Bacteria > Bacillati > Actinomycetota > Actinomycetes > Propionibacteriales > Nocardioidaceae > Nocardioides > Nocardioides caricicola. The sequence goes on from NZ_BAABFQ010000005.1 coordinate 177,004, forward strand.
CCCGGCCCGGTCACCGCACGAGACGGCCACCTTGCCGACCTTGTCGCACAGCGCGCGGGTGGTCTCGGTGACGTCCTCGGACGTGACCACCGTCGAGACGACCTCCACCAGCTTCATCACCGGCGCCGGGTTGAAGAAGTGCATGCCGATGACGTCCTGCGGCCGCGACGTCGCCTGGGCGCACGCGATGATCGGCAGGCTCGAGGTCGTCGTCGCCAGGATCGCGCCCGGCTTGCAGATCTCGTCGAGGTTCTCGAACAGGGTGGTCTTGATCGCGAGGTCCTCGGCGATCGCCTCGACCACGATGTCCACGGTCGCGAGGTCGTCGAGCGAGGTCGTGCCGGTGATGCGCGCCAGCACCTCGGCCTTGGCCTCCTCGGTGGCCCGGCCGCGCTGGATCTGCTTGTCGAAGTTCTTGGTCACCGCGGCGGAGACGCCGTCGACCTTCTCCTGGCTGCGGCCGACCACGAGCACGTCGTACCCGCTCTTGGCGAAGACCTCGACGATGCCGCTGGCCATCGTGCCGGTGCCGACGACACCGACCTGCTGGATCTCGTGGCGCAGCTGCGGCTTCTCGTCGGCCGACGGGGTCTGGTCGTCGGCGACCACGACCGGGCTGTCCGGCGCCTCGTAGGTGTAGAAGCCGCGGCCGGTCTTGCGGCCCAGCCACCCGGCGGTGACCATCTGCTTGAGGATCGGCGACGGCGCGTGCAGTCGGTCGCGGCCCTGGCGGTACATCGTCTCGAGGATCGTGTACGCCGTGTCGAGCCCGATCAGGTCGAGCAGTGCGAGCGGGCCCATCGGGTAGCCGCAGCCGAAGCGCATCGCGGCGTCGATGTCCTCGCGGCTCGCGTAGCGGCCCTCGTACATCGAGACCGCGTGGTTGAGGTAGCCGAAGAGCAGGGTGTTGGCGATGAAGCCGGCCTTGTCGCCGCAGACGACCGGGTTCTTGCCCACCGCCTCGACGAGCGCCTTCACGTCGGCGAGGACCTGGTCCTCGGTGACGACCGTGCGCACGATCTCGACGAGGTCCTGGACGGGAGCGGGGTTGAAGAAGTGCACGCCGATGACCCGGCCCGGGCGCGAGTTCGCGGTGGAGATCTCGGTGACCGACAGGCTGGAGGTGTTCGTCGCGAGCACGGCGTCCGGCGACACGATGTCGTCGAGCTCGCGGAACAGCGCCTTCTTGGTCTCCAGCGACTCGACGACCGCCTCGACGACGATGCCGGCGTCGCTGAGGTCCTTGAGCGACGTCGACAGCGTGATCCTGCCGATCAGCTCGGCCCGCTCGTCCTCGGTCATCTTCTCCCGCTGCACGGCGCGCGCGGTCGAGTGCTCGAGGTACTGCCGGCCGCGGGCCAGGTGCTCCTCGTCCTTCTCGACGCCGACGACGGTGTACCCGTGCCGGGCGAAGACTTCGGCGATGCCGGCACCCATGGTGCCCAGGCCGATCACGCCGACGGTGGCGAAGCTGCGCTCTGCGGAGGAGGTCGTCATGCGGCGCATCGTGGCACGCGACCAGCGGCCTGGCTATGGCGTAGTTCACTCACGAGTAACTTAGAACGATCAAGTACATTCATCGCCCGTGAGACTCGTCGTTGCCACGTGCCAGGTCGACTACGCCGGGCGCCTGACCGCCCACCTCCCGATGGCGACCCGGGTGCTGATGATCAAGGCCGACGGCTCGGTGCTCGTGCACTCCGACGGTGGCTCCTACAAGCCGCTGAACTGGATGTCGCCGCCGTGCACCCTGCGCGAGGGCACCGCCGATGACGGGCGGCCGGAGTGGACGGTCACCAACCCCAAGACCGACGACACCCTGCGGATCCTCTTCGACGAGATCCACCACGAGTCCACCCACGACCTCGGCGTCGACCCCGGCCTGCAGAAGGACGGCGTCGAGAAGCACCTGCAAGAGCTGCTCGCCGACCACCCGGCGACGCTCGCCCCCGGCCTGACGCTGGTGCGGCGGGAGTACCCCACCGCGATCGGCCCGGTCGACCTGATGTGCCGCGACGAGACCGGGGCGTCCGTGGCCGTGGAGATCAAGCGCCGCGGCGAGATCGACGGCGTCGAGCAGCTCACCCGCTACCTCGAGCTGCTCAACCGCGATCCCCTGCTCGCACCGGTGCGCGGCATCTTCGCGGCCCAGGAGATCAAGCCCCAGGCCCGCGTGCTCGCCACCGACCGCGGGATCGCCTGCGCGGTCGTGGACTACGACGCGCTGCGCGGACTCGACGACCCGTCGCACCGGCTGTTCTGACCGGGTCGTCCGCCTCTCAGGTGGCTAGAGAGCGTTCTCAGGCGGACGACTCGAAACTCGGTGGCCAGGAGCGCAGCGTTGCACCACGCTGGCGGCATGCTGCCCAACTTCTTCGACGGTGACGTCGCGCAGGGGTACGACGCCGGCTCGCCCGAGATGTTCGCGCCGGAGGTGCTGGGCCCGACGGTGGACGTCCTCGCCGAGCTCGCCGACGGCCAGGCAGCCCTCGAGCTCGCGATCGGGACCGGCCGTGTCGCGCTGCCGCTGAGCGAGCGCGGCGTGCACCTGCACGGCATCGAGCTCTCCCAGGCGATGGTCGACCAGCTGCGCGCCAAGCCCGGCGCCGACCGGATCGACGTGGCGATCGGCGACATGACCACCACCCGCGTCGAGGGCAGGTTCGGCCTGGTGTTCCTGGTCTTCAACACCATCGGCAACGTCACGACCCAGGACGCCCAGGTCGCGGTGTTCGAGAACGCCGCGGCCCACCTCCGGCCCGGCGGCCGGTTCGTGGTCGAGGTCGGCGTACCCCACCTGCGCGACCGGTTCCGGGTCTTCAACCACACCGACGAGCACGTGGGCATCGACGAGCACGACGCCGCGACCCAGCTCTCGTGGTCGCACCACTACTCCTCGACCGACGGCGAGACCTACCACCGGCGCTCGATCCCGTTCCGCAAGGTGTGGCCGAGCGAGCTGGACCTGATGGCCCGGATCGCCGGGCTGCGGCCGGAGCACCGCTGGGCGGACTGGGACCGGTCGCCGTTCACGAACGCCAGCACCAAGCACGTGAGCGTGTGGAGGAAGATCGACGCGTGAGGATCTTCCACATCGCCACCGCCGCCGACTGGGACGAAGCCCAGCGCACCGGTGCCTACACGACCTCGACCCGCGGGGTGACGCTCGAGCAGGAGGGCTACATCCACGCCAGCCGGGCCGACCAGTGGGAGGGCGTGCGGGCGGCGTTCTACGCCGACGTCACCGAGCCGCTGGTGCTGCTGGAGATCGACACCGACCTGCTCGAGGTCCGCGTCGTCGAGGAGGCGCCCGCACCGGGCATGACCGAGACCTTCCCCCACGTGTACGGCGCGATCGCCCCCGCGGCCGTCGTCGGCGTCACGCCGCTCGGACAACACATCTAGGCGAACGGGATCGCGACGCGCACGACGGTACCGACGCCGACCTCGCTCTCGAGGGCGACCCAGCCGCCGTGCGCCTCCACGATCGCCTCCACGATCGACAGCCCCAGCCCGGCGCCCTGGGTGTGCGCGGCGACCGCCGCCGGCCCTCGGTAGAGCCGCTCGAACAGCCGGGTGCGCTCCTCCGCGGGGACGCCGACGCCGGTGTCGTGGACCTCGAGGATGCCCATCGAGTCCTGCTCGCCGATCCGCACCTCGACCCGGCCGCCGGGGTCGGTGAACTTCACGGCGTTGGTGACGAGGTTCTCCAGCACCTGCACCAGCCGGTAGAAGTCGCCGAGCACGAGCGGCACCGTGCGCCGCTCGAAGACCAGCTGCAGCCCGCGCTCGCGCGCGGCCAGCGCGTGGTCGCCGACGACACGGGCGGCCACCTCGCCGAGGTCGACCGGCGTCCGCAGGATCCGTAGCCGGTTGCCCTCGATGAACGCCATCGTCAGCAGGTCGTCGACCAGCTGCAGCTCCCGCGCGGCATTGCGCTCGATGATCGCCAGCTGCTTGCGGGCGCGGCGGCTGAGGTCGGCCTCGTCGAGGTCGCGCATCAGCTCGGCGTACCCGATGATCGACGTGAGCGGGGTGCGCAGCTCGTGCGACACGGTCGCGATCAGCTCGTCCCGCACCCGCTGGGCCTCGGCCTCGAGCGCGAGCCGCTCGGACATGTCGCGGATCGCGATGGACACCATCACGCCGTCCGCGGTCTCGACGGGCGACAGGGACACCTCGATGGGCAGGTCGTGCCCGTCGCGGTGCCGGGCCCGGAACTCCTGGGTGTAGCCCATCGGCACCGCCTCGGGCGCCGCCAGGTAGGCCTCGAACCGCTCGAGCAGCTCGGGCTCCCCGGGCTGGGAGACGATCACGGGGAGCGGCTGGCCGACCAGGTCGGTGGGCTCGTAGCCGAGCACGTCGCGGACCCGGTTGTTCGCGAGCACGATCGAGGCGTCGCCGTCGATGATCACCGTCGGGTCTGGTGCCGCCTCGAGCAGGCTGCGGAACCGCTCCTCGGCGAGGATCCGCCCGGTCAGGTCGCGGACCGTGGCCGAGACGTACGCCGCCCCCGCGATCGTCACCGGTGCGAGCGAGATCTCGGCGGCGAACTCGGTGCCGTCCGCGCGCTCGGCGGCGAGGCGGAGCAGCCCCATCGGCCGCGGGTCGGGGTCGGCGGTGAAGCCGCCGCGCCGGGCCGGGTGGCGGTCGCGGAACCGCGCCGGCACCAGCACCTCGACCGACCGGCCGACCAGGTCGTCGGGCAGGTGGCCGAAGACCTCACGGCACTGGGCGTTGGCCAGCGCGATGCGGCCGTCGGCGTCGACGACCAGGACCGCGTCGGGCGCGGCGTCGAGCACGCTGCGCAGCAACGTCCCCGTCTGCTCGTCCACGGGGCCGACGATATCGGCACCTGACCGGCGGTTCAGGACGCCACGACTACCGATCGAGCAGTGTGACGACCTCGTCAGCGACGCCCCAGCTCATCGTGACGCCCGCGCCGCCGTGCCCGTAGCAGTGCACGACGTCGCCGACCCGCTCCAGGCGGACCGCCGGTCGGACCGGGCGGAGCCCGACCTTGTGACGCAGCACCCGGGCCCCGCGCAGCTCCGGCACGAGCCGGGCGGCGCGCGCGAGGATGTCCTCGGCGACCTCGGGCAGCGGGGTCCGCGACCACTCACCCTCGACGTCCGTGCCGCCGACCACCACGTCGCGCTCGCGCGGCACGACGTACGTCGGACCGGTGTTGTCCATCCACCACCGGTCCAGCCCGAACTGCTCGACGAAGACGACCTGGCCGCGCACCGGGACCACGGTCCGGTCCGTGCCGAGCAGCCGCGCGCCGAGCCCGGAGCAGTTCACGACCAGGCCACCGGGGAGCGCACCCAGGTTGAGCCGGGTGATGGTGCCGCCGAGGTCGGCGACGCGGCGGGCGAGCCAGTCCAGGTAGACGGGCATGTCCGCGACCGGGGTCGTGAAGCTCCATCCGCCGTGCCAGCCGTCCGGGACGTCGCGCGTCGCCTCGAGCTCCGGGAGCGCGGCGTTCCACCACGGGTCGGGCTGCGGCTCGCGCAGCACCTCGGTGCCGCGCACCATGCGCACGCCACACTCGGGCTCGGTGTCCGAGAGCGCGTCGAACACGGCGTACGACGTCCGCGACCAGGCGAGCACGCGGTCCCGCGGGAGTGCGCGGTACGGGTACCAGAGCGCCGCCGCGACCGCGGAGGTCGTCTCGCGCGGGAGGTCGCGGGCGACCACGTCGACCCGGTGCCCGGCCTCCAGCAGGCGCACGGCGCAGGTCAGCCCGACCACGCCCGCGCCGACCACGATCACCCGCTCCGTGTTGGGTTCGGCCATGGGTGCAGTGTGTCGTACGTAACCCGCCTCGGGACGGGTTCGTTGGCAACGCATGCCCCGCCGCGTGCTCGTCCTGGTCGTCGCTGTCGTCTGTGCCACCCTCGGCGTCGCATGGGCGGCCCCCGCCCAGGCCCACGAGGAGCGACCGGCCGAGTTCCCCGACGGCACCGGCCAGCTGCCGGACTTCCTGGGCTACGACAACCCCCGGCAGCGCGTGGTGTGCACCCCCGGCAGCGCGGCCGCCGTCGACGCGCTGCCCGAGGGCGCGGCCAAGCGCCGCAGCGAGCGGCTGCTGGCCGACTGCGAGTTCCGCTCGATCCAGGCCGCCATCGACTCGATCCGCCAGCGCCGGACCTCGGTGTACGTCCTGCCCGGCACCTACCACGAGGCGCGCTACGCCCGGGAGCAGCGCAGCGACTACTGCGCCCACCTGAGGACCCAGTCCGACGAGCCGCTGCTGTCGTCGGAGTACATCGGCAGCATCTCCTCCCCCGACCCGGGCGCCGCGGACGAGGCGGCCGAGGCGGGCGAGTCGAACCCGATCGCGCTCTCGTACGCCGACCAGCGCCGGTGCGCTCACAACCTGAACCTGATCGCGTTGTTCGGCGACCGCACCCCCGACAACGACAGCATCCGCTGCGACAGCAGGTTCTGCGGGACCCAGGTCGTCGGCACCGGCGCCCGGCCCGAGGACGTGGTCGTCGACAACCGGTTCGCGAAGCTGAACGCGATCCGCGCGGACCGGATGGGCGGCTTCTACCTCAAGGGCATCACGGTCCAGCAGGCCGAGTTCAACGCGATCTACGTGCTGGAGACCGACGGCTTCGTGATCGACGACGTCGTCGCGCGCGGCAACGACGAGTACGGCATCCTCGCGTTCGCCAGCGACCACGGGCTCATCGAGGACTCCGAGGCGTACTACAACGGCGACTCCGGCATCTACCCGGGCTCGGGGTCGGACCTCAACGCCGACAACGAGGAGCTGCAGGCGACGCGCTACGCGATCGAGATCCGCCGCAACTCCAGCCACGACAACACGCTCGGCTACTCCGGCACGGCCGGGAACTCCATCTGGGCGCACCACAACGAGTTCTTCGACAACTCCACCGGCATCGCCACCGACTCGCTCTTCCCCGGCCACCCCGGCCTGCCGCAGGACCACGCGCGCTGGAGCCACAACGACATCCACTCCAACAACTCGAACTACTACACGGCGTACGTCGACACCGGCGTCTGCGCCGAGCCCATGGAGGAGCGCGGCTACCTCACCGGCACGGTCTGCCCGGTGATCCCGACGCCGGTCGGCACCGGCGTGCTGATCGCCGGGGGCAACTTCAACTCGACCGACCACAACTGGATCTACGACAACTGGCGCTACGGAACCATGCAGTTCTGGGTGCCGGCGGTGCTGCGCGACGACTACGACCCGGCCCACCTCTACGACACCTCGAACGGCAACCACACGTTCGAGAACCACATGGGCGTCGACCCGGACGGCCACGAGCACCCGAACGGGATGGACCACTGGTGGGACGACCAGGGCGTCGGCAACTGCTGGGAGGACAACCACTACGGCTCGGCCGAGCGCACCGACAACTTCATCGTCGACCCGCCGGCCTGCGCCGACGGCGGCTCGGTGTTCCTGCCCGGCGCACCGGTCAAGGACGCCGGCTTCCTCACCTGCAGCCAGTACGACCGCAACGACCCGACCTGGCGGCACCCGGTGGCGTGCTCGTGGTTCGACAGCCCGGCCCGGCCGGTGGCTGCCGCCTCCGGGGTGTCCTCGGGCTCCCCGGCGATGCTGCTCACCCCGTTCGCCCTGGTCCTCGGCGCAGCCACGGTGAGCGTCGGGCTGCGCCGGCGGTGGGCCCGTGCTGCGTAGGGCGCTGCTCGCCGGCGCGCTGCTGAGCCTGCTGGTGGCCGGCGGCGGTGCGGCCGTCGCTCGCAGCGACGCCGAGCTGACGGCGACCGGGCCGACCTCGGTGTCCGGCACCGAGGCGAGCGCGGTCTTCGTCATCGCCGACCGCACCGTGCGCCAGGTCCGGTACGACGACCGCGGGACGCTGCGCTACTCCTTCCGGCTCGCCAACGACGGCGCCCGGCCGGTGTCCGTCACCGGCCTGGCGGCCGATCAGCCGCCGTCGCGCCTGTTCCAGCCGGCCGCGCTCACGCCGGTCCGGATCGGGCCGGGCGAGGCGGCCGCGGTCGTGCTGGACCTGGCGATGAGCGGCTGCGAGTCGCTGTCGGCGCGAGCCGGCGCGTTCGTGACCGAGGTCGTGCTGGCCACCGACCGCGGGGACGTCACCGTGACGCTGCCCGAGGAGCTGCACACCGGCTCGCCACGGGAGGCGTTCTGCCCGAACTCCACGGCGACCTCGCGGCCGCCGGGCTGAGGCTACGCGCCGGCCTCGCGGGGAGCGGTCGGGTCGGCGCCCTCGCCCTTCTGCTCGCGGGCGACGTACTCCTCGATGTCCTCGACGTCGTCGACGTTGCGCTTCACCACCGCGAGCAGGTCGCTCATCGTCGCGACCTCCTCGACCTGCTCCTTGATGAACCACTGCATGAACTGCTCGGAGGCGAAGTCGAACTCCTCGCGCGCGATGCGCAGCAGCCCGTTGACCTGCTCGGTGACGCGCTTCTCCTGGTCCAGCGCGAGCGCGACCGGGGCGACGACGTCCTCGAACTGGTTGACCGGGGCCTCCACCGCGGGGATCGCGACCTCGGCGTCGGTGTCGAGGAGGTACTGCACCATCATCATCGCGTGCGCCCGCTCCTCGAGCGCCTGGGCGTAGAAGAAGGCCGCCATCTGCGGCATCGTCAGCGCGTCGTAGTGGATCGCGCACGCCAGGTACTGGTTGTGGGCGGAGAGCTCGTTGCCGATCTGGACGTTGAGCTGCTCGACGAAGCGGGTTGCGGCCACAGGATCTCCTGGTCAGGCGGTTCGGGGGTCAGGCAGCCTTGGCGAGCTTCTTCTTGGAGACCTTCTTGCCGTCCACTCGCACGAGCTTGCGCTTCTTGACCGTATACCCCGCGGGCAGGCAGCCGTCCTTCAGCATCTGGATCGGGCACCGGTTGCACCGGGACTTGGACACGCAGCACTCCATCTTCGGCAGCTTGGCCACCTTCGACTTGGAGTCCTTCTTCTTGCCCACGGCCGGAACCGTAGCACAGGAGTTAGGACAGCCTTACCTCATGATCTCGACATGAGAACGTTGCCCGGTGCGTCAACGCGGCCTCGCGAAGGGCAGCGACAGGAGGAACCTGCCCCCGGCTCCGGGGACGGCGACCAGCGTTCCCCCGGCCGATTCCACGATCGAGCGGGCGATGGTGAGCCCGAGCCCGGCGCCCTGGGTCTCGTCGGCCACCGCGTTCTGACCCCGGTAGAGGCGGTCGAACACGAGGTGCTCCTCGTCCGGGGGAATCCCCGGGCCCGAGTCCCACACCTCCAGGCGCGCCTCGTCGCCGGCGGTGAGCGTCACCAGGACCCGCCCACCGGACGGGGTGAACTTCACGGCGTTGTCGAGCAGGCACCCGACCGCGCGGGCGAGCCAGCCCTCGTGGACCGGCACCAGGAGCGGGATGTCGGGACCGGACAGCTCCACGGTGAGCCCGCGTGCGCTCGCCCGGTCGCGCAGGTGCGTGAGCGCGCCACGCGCGACGACGGCCAGGTCGGCGTACCCGCTCGACACCTGCTCCCGGGACGCCTCGATCGAGGTGAGGGCCAGGAGGTCGTCGATCAGCGTGAGCTCGCGACGGGCTGCCCGCATGATCCGGTCGGCGAAGACCTCGACCTGGTTCCGAGCGGCCTCGTCCACCCCTGCCAGCGAGTCCACGAGCATCTCCGAGCTGGCCATGATCGTGGTGAGCGGGGTGCGCAGCTCGTGCGAGACGGTGGCGAGGAACTGTCCGCGGAGCCGGTCGTTGGCCGACATCAGCTCCTCCATCCCGGAGAGGTCGCGGACGGTGGCGGAGACCAGCACGCCGTCCTCGGTGCCGATCGAGGAGAGCAGGACCTGCACCGGGAAGGTCGAGCCGTCCTTGCGACACCCCAGGACCCGGTTGCCCATCCCCATCGCGTGTCGCCGCGCTTTGCCGGTGAAGCCGTTGCGCAGCGTGGCGTGGACGCCGCGCGCGGCCTCCGGGACCAGGACCTCCACCGGCTGGTCGACCAGCTCGCCCTCCTCGTAGCCGAAGAGCGTCTCGAGCTGTTCGTTGACCATGACGATGCGACCGTCACCGTCGACGATCACGTTGCCGTCGAGCAGCGCGTCGAGCAGCTCACGGAAGCCGGTGTCACCCTCGCCCTCGGCCCGAGGCTGGAGGACCAGGGAGACCAGCCGGTCGTCACCGAGGTGGATCAGCCGGGCCGTGAGGCGGACCGGGAGCTCGCGGCCGTCCCGGTGGCTGGCGCGCAGGTTCAGGCGGATCGCGTCGTGGGAGTCGGACGCCACGAGGAGCTCCCGCAGGCGGGCGTACTCGTCGCGCAGGTGCTCGGGGATGATCACGGCCTTGGACTGCCCGACGAGCTCGTCGCGGCGCCAACCGAGCAGCGCCTCGCAGCTGCGGTTGACCAGCACGACCGTGCCGTCGGCGTCGAGGAGGGCGCGGGCGTCGTCGGTCTCCTCGAACAGCCGCAGCAGCGCATCGCCGGGCGTCACCAGGTCCGCCATGAGCGGAGTCTAGGACGACATCAGTCCAGGTCGTTGGCCCGGCGGATCACGTCGACGATGCCGCCCATGATCTCGGTCAGCCCGAAGTCCTTGGGCGTGTAGACCGCCGCGACGCCCAGCTCGCGCAGCCGGCGGCCGTCGGACTCGGGGATGATGCCGCCGACGATGACCGGCACGTCGCCCAGCCCCGCCTCGCGCAGGCCGTCGAGGACGTCGGGCACCAGCTCCATGTGGGAGCCGGAGAGGATCGACAGCCCGATGCAGTGCACGTCCTCGGCGACCGCCGCGGCGACGATCTGCTCGGGGGTGAGCCGGATGCCCTGGTAGATCACCTCGAAGCCGGCGTCCCGGGCGCGTACGGCGACCTGCTCGGCGCCGTTCGAGTGCCCGTCGAGACCGGGCTTGCCGACCAGCAGCCGGAGCCGGCCGCCGAGCTCGTCGCCGGTCGCCTTCACCCGCTCTCGGACCGCGGTGAGCTCCGCCCCCGCCGAGCCGGCCATCGACAGCGCCACCGCGCCGGCGACACCGGTCGGGCCGCGGTACTCCCCGAACACCTCACGCAGGGTCGCGGCCCACTCCCCCGTGGTCGCGCCGGCACGGGCGGCGACCAGGGTGGGCGCCATCAGGTTGGCGTCGGTCTTGGCGGCCGCGGCGAGCGCGGCCAGCGCCTCGGCGACCTCGGTCTCGTCGCGCTGGGCCTTCCACGCCTCGACGCTCGCCCGGGCGGTCTTCTCGGCCTCCGGGTCGGCCGCCATGATCGCGCCGTCGAGGTCGGCGGTCAGCGGCGAGGGCTCGGTGGTCTCGAACTTGTTCACCCCGACGATCACCTCCTCGCCCGACTCGATCCGGGCCCGGCGGGCGGCGTGCGACGACACCAGCTCCGACTTCATGTACTCGACGGCGGCGATCGCGCCGCCCATCGCCTGCACCCGGTCGATCTCGGCGCGGGCGCCCTCGACCAGCTCCGCGACCTTGGCCTCGATGACGTGCGAGCCGTCGAAGATGTCGTCGTACTCCAACAGGTCGGACTCGAAGGCGAGCACCTGCTGCAGGCGCAGCGACCACTGCTGGTCCCACGGCCGGGGCAGGCCGAGCGCCTCGTTCCATGCCGGCAGCTGGAGCGCGCGGGCGCGGGCGTTCTTGGACAGCGTCACGCCGAGCATCTCCAGCACGATGCGCTGGACGTTGTTCTCGGGCTGCGCCTCGGTCAGGCCGAGCGAGTTGACCTGCACGCCGTACCGGAAGCGGCGCATCTTCGGGTCCTGGACGCCGTAGCGCTCCTGGGTGATCTCGTCCCAGAGCTGCACGAAGGCCCGCATCTTGCAGGTCTCCTCGACGAACCGGACGCCGGCGTTGACGAAGAACGAGATCCGCCCGACGACCTTCTCGAAGTCGTCGTCGCTGACCTGCCCGGAGTCCTTGACCTGGTCCAGCACGGCGATCGCGGTGCTCAGCGCGTACGCGAGCTCCTGCGTCGGGGTCGCGCCGGCCTCCTGCAGGTGGTAGCTGCAGATGTTGATCGGGTTCCACTTCGGGATCTGGTGGACGGTGTAGGCGATCATGTCGGCGATCAGCCGCATCGAGGCCTCGGGCGGGAACGCGTAGGTCCCGCGGGAGAGGTACTCCTTGATGATGTCGTTCTGGGTGGTGCCGGCGAGCTGGGCGGCGACCTCCTCGGGCGTGAGGTCGGGGTTCTGCTCCTCGGCGACGACCTGGTACATCGCGAGCATCCACATCGCGACGGCGTTGATCGTCATCGACGTGTTCATCGCCGTGAGCGGGATGTCCTCGAACAGCCGGCGCATCTCGCCGAGGTGCGGGACCGGTACGCCGACCTTGCCCACCTCGCCGCGCGCGAGCGGCGAGTCGGGGTCGTAGCCGGTCTGCGTGGGCAGGTCGAACGCGACCGACAGGCCGGTCTGGCCCTTCGCGAGGTTGGTCCGGTACAGCGCGTTGGACGCGGCGGCCGTGGAGTGCCCGGCGTACGTCCGCATCACCCAGGGACGATCCTTCTCCGTCATGGGTCCGAGGGTAGGGCGGCGGCTACCGATTGGTAACCGGCTGTGGGGTATCCGACATCGGGGCCCACCGTCAGGCGGAGACCGCGACGCGCTCCACCTCGACGATGCGGATCAGGTGGGAGAGGTGCAGCATCCGGCGTACGGCGGGGCCGCAGCCGCGCAGCGTGAGGTGGTGGCCGGCCGCGGCGGCGCGGCGGGTCGCGACCGCGAGCACCTTGAGCGCGGTCATGTCGATGGTGGTGACCTCGGTCAGGTCGACGACGACGTCGGAGTCCTGTCCCTCGAGGTGCTCGTAGATGGCGGTGCGGACCTCCCACGTGCTGCGCACGTCGAAGTCGCCGCTGAGGTGCAGCACCGGCCCGTCGGTGAGGATCTCCATGGTCTACCCCGTCCTCCGGGGCCCTGAGACTCCCCGGTTGCGCCATCTCGCGATGGAGTGGTGTTACTCACTATGACGCGGTAGAACGCCGGAAGGTTGCCTCACTCAGCCGGAGATTTCCGCCGTGTCGCGTCCACAAGCGGGTCGTACCCGGCGACCTCCGGCCGCATGCCAGCGGCCGGATACCCTCGCCTCCATGGTCAACCTCACCCGGATCTACACCCGCACCGGCGACGGCGGGGAGACCCGACTCGGCGACATGAGCACCACCACGAAGACCGACCTGCGGCTGGCGGCGTACGCCGACGTCGACGAGGCCAACGCCCACCTGGGCGTCGCGGTCGCGCAGGGCGGACTCGAGGAGGACGTCGTCGCGGTGCTGACCACGGTCCAGAACGACCTGTTCGACGTGGGTGCGGACTTCTGCACCCCCGTCGTGCCCGACCCGGAGTACCCGCCGCTGCGCATCGAGCAGGCGTATGTCGACCGGCTCGAGGCCTGGTGCGACCAGTACAACGAGTCGCTGCCGAGCCTGCGCTCCTTCATCCTCAACGGCGGGACCCCCGGTGCCGCGCTCCTGCACGTCGCGCGCACGGTCACCCGGCGCGCGGAGCGGTCCGCGTGGGCGGCGTACGAGGTGCACGGCGAGACCATGAACCAGCTCGCGATCACCTACCTGAACCGGCTCTCCGACCTGCTGTTCATCCTGGCCCGGCACGCCAACCGTGAGAACGGCGACGTGCTGTGGGTGCCGGGCGGCGAGCGGTAGGCGGGTGCTGTCGGATTCCCCGGTGCACCGGGGAATCCGGCACTTCTCGGCCGTTGCAACCCCTGAGAAGTGACAGGTTTGCCTGAGAAGTGGCGCCCGATGACCCCCGCCGCGACGGCCCGCGCCCGACCGGCTAGCCGTCGCTGGCGGCCGCGACCGGCTCGCGTTCGCGGGCCGCGAAGACCGTGACCGCGGCGGGCACCATCAGCCCGGCGATCACCAGCAGCGTCTCGAGGGTGCCGATGTGGTCGGCGAGCAGGCCGAGCAGCGGCGGGCCGGCGAGGAACGCGGTGTAGCCGATCGTCGACACCGTGCTGACGCGGCGGGCAGCACGCAACGGGTCGTCGGCGGCCGCGCTCATGCCGACCGGGAAGCCGAGCGAGGCGCCCAGCCCCCAGATCACGATGCCGGCGCCGACCAGCACGACGTTGCCGCCGAACACGATCATCAGGATCCCGGCGAACGCCGCCGCGGCGCTGCCCCACAGCACCGGCGACCGGCCGTAGCGGTCGAGGACCACCGGGCCGAAGAGCCGGCCGGCGACCATCGAGATCACGAACGTCGTGAAGCCGGCGACGCCCACCCAGTGCGCGACGTCGTACCCGTCGATCAGCGCCAGGGACAGCCAGTCGTTCGCGGCGCCCTCGGAGAGCGCGAACGCCATCACCATCACGCCGATCGCGAGCGTGCGCGGCTCCTTCCACGGCGTCCACGAGCCCGCGGCGGGCTTGTCGGGGTGCTCCTCCTGGGCCGGGAGGTACGACGCCGCGGCCCGCCAGGTCGCCACGGCGGCCACCGCCGCGAACCCGGCGACGTGCAGCACCAGGGGCGCGTGGACCGCTGCCATCGGGATGCCGATGCCCGCACCGGTGAACGCGCCGAAGCTCCAGCCGGCGTGGAACCGCGGCATGATCGTGCGCCCGAGCTGCCGCTCGACCTCCGCGGCCTCGACGTTCATCGACACGTCCCAGGTCGCGATGCCGATGCCGTCGATGAAGAGGCCGAACGCGGCGAGCGCGATCATGTCGGTGACGACCCCGGTCATCGCGACGGTCAGACCGACGAACACCAGCACCGCGCCGAACCGGGTCACCATCGACGCGCTGAACCGGTCGATCAGCCGGCCGCTGAGCGGCAGCGCGATGACCGACCCGACGGAGATCGCGAGCAGCAGCAGGCCGAGCGAGGCGTTGTCGAGCTCGAGCCCGCTGCGGATGTCGGGGAGCCGCGAGACCATGGTCGCGAAGCAGAACCCGTTCAGCGCGAAGCTGGCAGCGACCGCGTTGCGCGTGTGGAGGAGGGAAGGCACCGACTCAGTATCCGTACGCCGCCCGCGTCTCCCTCACCCAGGCTCCGAAGAGTGGGATGTCCCAGGTCTCACTGAGTGCCTCGGCCGTGTCCGCGTGCGTGGCAGCCAGGTCGAGCTCCCCCACCGCCGCCGCGGCCATCGCCAGGTAGCCGTCGACCGGACCGGACGCCAGGTCCGAGCCGGCGCAGCACGAGCGGCCGGCGTACCCGACCAGGCGTTCGTAGACGCCGGCGCCGAGGGCACGCTCGCCGAGGTACAGCGCGATCGCCGCGGCGTGGCACCAGGCGAGCAGCGAGATCTCGTTCTCGTGGTCGAGGGAGACGCCGTGCTCGGCGTAGTACTCCCGCGCACGGTCGTGCTCGCCGGCGCGCCAGAGGTAGTGCACGACACTGGCCGAGAACGGGTACGGCGTCGCCTCGAACTCGAGCAGCACCGGCACCATCTCCAGTGGCCGGCCCTGCCAGAACCGCAGCGCGAGCAGCGAGCTGAGCACGGACTCGTCGGCGTTCGTGTGGGACAGCCGGCTCGAGACCCGGTGGAGGTGCTCGATCACCTGGTCGCACTCGTCGAAGCGCCCGGCCATCGCGAGCCACGGCACCACGATCCCGTCGAGCACGGTCTCGCCGAACGCGATCCGCAGCCGCTCGGCCTCGCGGCGGGCGACGTCGACGGCCGCGAACAGCTCCTCACGGCGGCCGAGCTCGCTCAGGACCGCGGCGCGCAGGCAGGCCGACACGACGAAGCTCCGCTCCCGGCCCTCGGCCCGGGCGATCTCCATCGCCTCGGTGATCAGCTCCAGCCGCTCCGGAGCGGTCCGCGGCAGCCACAGCGCCACGAACGAGATCTGGCACGCGTCCATGATCAGCACCGGGTCGGCCAGCCGGCGCGCCATCGCCAACGCCTCCTCGCACAGCGCGCGACGCTCCTCGTACGACATCGCGAGGTCGATCTCGTTGGCGAGCGCCAGCATGCTGCGCGCGCGCAGCTCGGAGTCGTCGGGTGCGAGCCGCTCGAGGCTGCCGCGCAGCGCCGCGACGACGTCCTCGTTGATGCCGCCCGGCGGGCCGGAGCGCCACAGGACGCCGATGGTGGTGGAGATCGCCGCGCGCGCCACGGCCTCCGGGTCCCGCAGCTGCTTGCCGACCACGATCGCCTGCTCGACGGTGGCGACCAGGTCGGGCAGCTGGGCCGCCCAGCGGTACTCCTCGATCAGCGCCATCAGCAGGTCGTAGCGGTCGCGCAGCGTGGCCTGCCCGTCGCCGTCGATCGAGGCCAGCGCACTCTGCAGCATCTCCGCGGCCTCGTCGTAGGCGTAGTAGCGCCGGGCCAGGGCGGCCGCGTCGACCGCAGAGCGCCACGCGCGGTCGGCGTACGACGGCCCGGCCTCGTGCCAGTGCCGGGCGACCTCGGTCTCGCGGCCGGGCACGCCGGTCAGCGCCTCGGCGGCGCGGGCGTGGACCCGGGCCCGGCGGCTGGTGCTCAGGCCGGCCCGGAGCGTGTCGCGGACCAGCGCGTGCGCGAACAGGAAGTGGTCGATGCCGTCCTCACGCACCAGCCCGGCGGCCTGCGCCGGCTCGACCACGTCGAGCAGGTCGTCCTCGTCGATCCCGGTGACCAGCGCGAGCGTCGGGGTGTCGAACTGCCGGCCGACCACGGCGGCCGCGCGCAGGGCGCGCACCGTCTGCTCCGGCAGCCGCTCCAGGCGGCGGTTCAGCACTTCGGTCACCGCGGTCGGCAGCTCCTCGGCCGCCGCTCCCCGCTCGCCGCGCTCGCCGGCCAGCCGGGCGAACTCGACCAGGAAGAACGGGTTGCCGTCGGTGCGCGCGCTCAGCAGCGCGACGTCGTTCGGGTCGAGCTCGCGGCTGGTGACGCTCTCGAACACCGTGGCCGCCTGGTCGGGCGCGAGCCCGGACAGCTGGAGCCGGAGCGCGTGCATCCGGGCCAGCGCCTCGGCCACCTCGGCCAGCACTCCGGTCGGCTCCGGGTGCGAGCGCCAGGTCGTGACCACCAGCAGCCGGGCCTGGTCGGTGGTCTCCACCAGGATCCGCAGGACCCGCAACGTCGAGGTGTCGGCCCAGTGCAGGTCGTCGAGCACGACGACCAGCGGCTCGTCGCGGGCGGCCTCACGGACGGCGCCCGCGATCCGCTCCCACGTCCGGAACTGCCCGCTCTCCCCCTCGGCCACCAGATCCTCGTCGAGCAGGCTGACGCCGAGCCCGTCGAGCACGGTCTTCCACGGCCACAGCGGCGGGGCACCGTCGTCCTGCGAGCACCGGCCGACGAGCACCCGGAGGCCGCGCTGGCGGATCCGCATGATCAGCTCGGCGGCCAGCCGGGACTTGCCGATGCCGGGGTCGCCGGTGATCACGGCGTACGACGGCTGACCGGCCTCGGCCGCCGCGACGACGTCGATCAGCGACTCGAGGTCGGCGTCTCGACCCACCATCGGCCAGGGAGCGACCAGCTCCGAGGACGGGTGTGGCGTGGGCACGGCGGCGACCGGGGCGGGCTCGGCCGCCGGGGCGGTTCCGGCGTCCGGGGCGACCCACTCCAGCTCCGGGTCCTGGCGCAGCACGGCGGTCTGGAGGTCGCGCAGCTCGGCCGACGGCTCCAGGCCGAGCTCCTCGTCCAGGACCTCGCGGACCTTCCGCAGCACCTCGAGTGCATCGGCCTGCCGTCCGGACCGGGCGAGCGCGAGCGCGTGCAGCGCCCACATCCGCTCCCGCAGCGGGTGGGCGGCGATCAGCGCCTCCATCTCCGCGGCCACCGTGGCGTGGTGTCCGAGGGCGAGGCCGACCAGCGCGCGGTCCTCCAGCGCGACCAGGCGCAGCTCCTCGAGCCGGGCCCGTTCGGCCACGGCGGCGTCCGCATCGCCCAGCTCGGCGTACGGCGTGCCCCGCCAGAGCGCGAGCGCCTCGTCGAGCGTCGCCAGCTCCGCGGTCAGCTGGCCGGCGTCGAGCGGGGAGGGGCCCCATCCGAGCGGCTGGAGGCGACGGTGCGCCTCGGTGACGGCCCGCTGGAAGCGCTCGACGTCGATGCTCTCCTCGGGCACCCGCAGCGCGTAGCCCGGTGCCACCGTCACCAGCACCGTCGCCGGCGCGCGTCGCTCGCGCTCCGGCTCCATGACCTTGCGCAGCTGCGAGACGTACGCCTGGAGCGTCGCGGTCACGCCCGGCGGCGCCGAGTCCTCCCAGAGCAGGTCCACGATCGTGTCGACCGAGACCGGCCAGCCGCGCGAGAGGGCGAGCGCCGCGACCAGCGCGCGCTGCTTGGGTGTGCCGAGATCCACCGGCGCTCCGGCCAGGCTCACCTCGATCGGACCGAGGACGGACACCTCCACGCGCACAGCCTAGGGAAACCGGGCGCCGGGCGCGGTCCAAGTCGGGTCAAAGTCGGCTCCAAGTGCGCGACGGCATGGTCCTTCCACCGAGCCACATCGCACACCCCGACAAAGGAGTCACCCGCATGACCATCGAGCTCGACACCCAGAGCCGGACCTCCCTCCCCCGCGCCCACGCCCTGCGCGGCCTCCTCGACGGCCGCCTGCACCTGCCCGGGGACGCCGGGTACGACGGCGCGCGCGTCGCCTGGAACTTCGCCGTCGACCAGCGGCCGGCGGCCGTCGCGCTCCCCCGCACCGCCGCCGAGGTCGCCACCGTCGTCCGCGTGGCCGCGGACGCCGGCCTGCGCGTCGCGCCGCAGAGCACCGGCCACAACGCCGGCCCGCTCGCGGCCCAGGGCCTCGACGACGTCGTGATCGTCCGGATGTCCGAGATGGCCACGGCGATCGCCGACCCGGTCCGCGGCATCGTCCGCGTCGAGGGCGGCGCGATCTGGGAGCCGGCCGTCGACGCCGCGGCCGTCCACGGCAAGGCCGTCCTGCACGGCTCGTCGCCCGACGTCGGCATCGCCGGCTACTCGCTCGGCGGCGGCATCGGCTGGTACGCGCGCAAGCTCGGCCTGGCCGCCAACAGCGTCACCGCCGTCGAGATCGTGATCGGTGACGGCACCCTGGTGCGCGCCGACGCCACGACCAACGCCGAGCTCTTCTGGGCCGTGCGCGGTGGCGGCGGCAACTTCGGCGTGGTCACTGCGCTGGAGTTCGCGATGTTCGACATCGAGTCGGCGTACGCCGGCATGCTGATCTGGGACCTCGCCCGGATCGAGCCGGTGCTGCGCGAGTGGGCCGCGTGGGCCCCGACCGCGCCCGACGAGGTGACCACGGCGTTCCGCGCGATGCGGCTGCCTCCCCTCCCGGAGCTGCCGGACTTCCTGCGCGGCCGCGAGCTGGTCGTGATCGACGGCGCCGTCCTCGGCTCCGACGAGCAGGGCGCCGAGCTCCTCGCCGGGCTGCGGGCGCTCCAGCCCGAGATCGACACCTTCGGCCGGGTGCCTGCCAAGGCCCTGGTGCGGCTGCACATGGACCCGGAGGGCGGCGCCCCCGCGCTCTCGGACAGCGCGATGCTCGGGTCGTTCCCGGACGCCGCCGTCGACGCGTTCCTCGCCGAGGCCGGGCCGGACGCCCGTACCTCCCTGCTGATGGCCGAGCTCCGCCAGCTCGGCGGCGCCCTCAGCCGTCCCCACGACGGCGGCGGGGTCGTCGACCGGCTCGACGCCCAGTTCGTCAGCTTCGGCGCCGGCATGGTGATGTCCCCGGAGATGGGCGCCCAGGTGCACGCCGACGCGGTCCGCCTCACCCAGGCCCTGGCACCGTTCGCCAACGGCCGCCAGTACGGAAACTTCGCCGAGAACCCGGTCGACGCGCGCGCCATCTACGGCGACGACGTGTGGACCCAGCTCACGGGCATCCGGAGCGCGGTCGACCCGCACGGCGTGTTCCTGGCGAACCACGCGATCCCGCGGCTCTTCGAGGACGGCTCGCCGACCGCCTGAGGTCGCTGGCGTCGTCGCAGGTTCACCAGGTGATCCAGGCGAACCCGCACTTCCCACGGCCTGCACGCCATGGGAAGTGCGGGTTCGCCTTCTGACCATGGTGAACCTGGGACAGCAGGAGACACACCAGAGACAGCCCCGGCGCAGCGGCTAGGGGCGCGGCGGGCGGGTCCAGTCGGTACCGGGTGGACCCGCCTCCAGCCACGACTGGAAGCCCATGAGCGAGGCCGGCGACATCGCCAGCTCGACCATGCCGTCGGGCGTGGTGCAGGTGATCACGACGTGGTCGGGGTAGAGCGACATCTGCTCGGCGCCCTCCGGCTCGCGCCGGCCGACGTAGGTCAGCCGCGAGCGCTCCAGCGTGAGCTTGGGTCGCGGCGAGAGCGAGAAGTAGCGGAACCACTCCAGGGTCTCGCCCGAGTAGCGGCCCAGACCGAGAAGCCAACCGCGTCCGGTCCTTCCGGACCGGACGCGGCAGCTGAGCTCGAATGTCCCCCCGTGACGGGAGACCCAACGACGGCGCAGGATGAGGCCGACGCCGTACAGCAGGACGAGGGCAAGCAGGACACCGACCGCGTCGAGCAGCCACTGCCATACCGGCATCCACGATCTCCGTCCTCCCCCACCTGCGCGGGGGTGCGCTCACCCTAGCGGGCGCACCAACAGGACCTGCGACCGGTCTGTCAGGAGGCCTTCTCGACCGCGCGGATGCGGGCCTCGGCCCGGCGCAGCCGGCGCTCGGCCTCGTCGTTGGCGCCGACGAGACCGCGCGCCTCCTCCAGCTCCGCGCGCGCCCGGTCGACGTCGATCTCGTCGGGCAGCTCGGCATGGTCGGACAGGATCGACACGCGGTCGTTGGCGACCGAGAGGAACCCTCCGTCGACCACGGCCACGACCACGCCACGGTCGGCGGTCGAGATCTCGACCACGGCGTCGCTCAGCAGCGAGAGCAGCGGCGCGTGCCCACGCAGGACACCGATGTCACCCTCGATCGTCCGCGCGATGACCATGTCGGCCTCCCCGGACCACACCGTGCGGTCCGGGGCGACCAGCTCGACATGGAGCGAGCCGTTCTCAGCCATCAGAGGCTCTTCTGGATCTCGGCCCACTTCTGCTCGACGTCGTCCAGACCGCCGCACATGAAGAAGGCCTGCTCGGCCACGTGGTCGTACTCGCCGTCCGCGATCTTGTTGAACGCCTCGATGGTGTCGGCGACGGGGACCGTGGAGCCCTCGATGCCGGTGAACTGCTTGGCCACGTAGGTGTTCTGCGACAGGAACCGCTGGATGCGGCGAGCCCGGGACACGATGATCTTGTCCTCTTCGGAGAGCTCGTCGACACCGAGGATCGCGATGATGTCCTGGAGCTCCTTGTTGCGCTGCAGGATCTGCTTGACGCGGATCGCGCAGTTGTAGTGCTCCTGACCGATGTACTGCGGGTCGAGGATGCGGGAGGTCGAGGTCAGCGGGTCCACGGCCGGGTAGATACCGAGCGACGCGATCTCACGCGACAGCTCCGTGGTGGCGTCGAGGTGCGCGAACGTGGTCGCCGGCGCCGGGTCGGTGTAGTCGTCGGCCGGCACGTAGATCGCCTGCATCGAGGTGATCGAGTGACCACGCGTCGAGGTGATCCGCTCCTGGAGCACACCCATCTCGTCGGCGAGGTTCGGCTGGTAGCCCACCGCGGACGGCATCCGGCCGAGCAGGGTGGACACCTCGGAACCGGCCTGGGTGAACCGGAAGATGTTGTCGATGAACAGCAGCACGTCCTGCTGCTGCACGTCGCGGAAGTACTCCGCCATGGTCAGCGCGGACAGGGCGACGCGCAGACGCGTGCCCGGCGGCTCGTCCATCTGGCCGAAGACGAGGGCGGTCTGGCCGAGAACGCCGGCCTCCTCCATCTCGACCATGAGGTCGTTGCCCTCACGGGTGCGCTCGCCGACACCGGCGAACACCGACACACCACCGTGGTCGCGGGCCACACGCGCGATCATCTCCTGGATGAGCACGGTCTTGCCGACGCCGGCGCCGCCGAAGAGGCCGATCTTCCCACCCTGCACGTACGGCGTGAGCAGGTCGATGACCTTGATGCCGGTCTCGAACATCTGGGTCTTGGACTCCAGCTGGTCGAAGGCCGGAGCCTTGCGGTGGATGCCCCAGCGCTCGTTGACCTCGAAGGTCTCGCCCTCGGCCAGGTTGAGCACGTCACCGGTGGTGTTGAACACCTTGCCCAGCGTCGCGTCGCCGACAGGCACCGTGATGGGGCCGCCGGTGTCGGTCACCTGCGCGCCGCGGACCAGGCCGTCGGTCGGCTTCAGCGAGATGGCGCGGACCATGCCGTCACCGATGTGCTGAGCGACCTCGAGCGGCAGCGTCGCGGTCTCGCCCGACAGCGTGACGTCGACCTCGAGCTTGTTGTACATCTCGGGCATCGCGTCCACGGGGAACTCGATGTCCACCACCGGGCCGATCACCCGGGCGATGCGGCCGACGCCCGTGGCGCCAGTCCCCTGGGTCTCTTCGATCGTTGCAGTCATGTCTTTCACTCACTCCCGGCTTGGGCGTCGGCGAGCGCGTTGACGCCTCCGACGATCTCGCTGATTTCCTGGGTAATGCCGGCCTGGCGGGCCTGGTTGGCGATTCGCGTGTACTTCTTGATCAGCTCTTCGGCGTTGTCGGTCGCGGACTTCATCGCCTTCTGGCGAGCGGCCAGCTCGGAGGCGGCCGCCTGCAGCAGGGCGAAGAAGATCCGGCTCTCGACGTAGCGCGGGAGCAGTGCGTCCAGCACCGCTTCGGCGGACGGCTCGAACTCGTAGAGCGGCAGTGCCTCCGACGCCTCGGGCTTCTCCTCGCCCTCGACGACCTCGAGCGGCAGCAGCCGCACCGCGGTGGGCTCCTGCGTCAGCATCGAGCGGAACCGGGTGAACACGACGTGCACCTCGTCCACGCCCTGCTCGCCGTCGTCGAGGAACGCCTCGATCAGCGCCGAACCGATCTCCGAGGCCGCCTGGTGCGACGGCTGGTCGGAGAAGCCGGTCCACGAGCTCACGATCGGGCGACCGCGGAACTTGAAGTACGCCTCACCCTTGCGGCCCGAGATGAACACGGACACGTCCTTGCCCTCACCGCGCAGCTTCTCGATGAGGCGCTCGGCCTCCTTGAGCACGCTCGAGGAGTAGGCACCGGCCAGACCCCGGTCGCTCGTCACGATCAGGACCGCGGCGCGCTTCGGGTTCTCCGGCTCCGTGGTCAGGGCGTGGTCGACGTTGGAGAACGTCGCCACGGCCGAGATCGCACGGGTGAGCTCCCGGGCGTACGGCGCGGCGGACTGCGCCCGCTGCTGCGCCTTGATGATGCGGGACGCAGCAATGAGCTCCATGGCGCGCGTGATCTTCTTCATCGACTCTGTCGACTTGATCCGCGCGCGGTACTCACGCAGCGATACGGCCATCTGGGATCAGCCCCGCTTCTGCTTGACGATCTGCTCCTGCTCCTCGTCCTCCAGCGCCTCGACCGGGGCCTCGTGGCCCACCTTGATCGAACCGCCGTCAGAGGTCTCGAACTGGTCGAGGAAGGAGTCGTACGCAGCCACGAGCGACTCTTCGTCCTCGAACTTCTGCGTCTCGCGGATGCCGCCGAGGATGCCGGCGTGCGAGCGCTTCAGGAAGTCCAGGAACTCCTGCTCGAAGCGGATGACGTCACCGGTGGGCACCTTGTCGAGGCGACCGGTCGTGCCGAGCCACAGCGAGACCGTCATGTCCTCGAGCGAGTACGGCGAGTACGCCGGCTGCTTGAGCAGTGCCATCAGGCGCTGGCCACGGTCGAGCTGCTGGCGCGAGGCGGCGTCCAGGTCGGAGGCGAACATCGCGAACGCCTCCATCGCGCGGAACTGCGCGAGGTCGACCTTGAGCGAGCCGGTGACGGCCTTCATCGCCTTGGTCATCGCGGCACCACCCACGCGGGACACCGAGACACCGACGTCGATCGCGGGACGCTGGTTGGCCGCGAACAGGTCCGACTGCAGGAAGATCTGGCCGTCGGTGATCGAGATGACGTTGGTCGGGATGAACGCCGAGACGTCGTTGGCCTTGGTCTCGATGATCGGCAGACCGGTCATCGAGCCCGCGCCCAGGTCGTCGGACAGCTTCGCGCAGCGCTCCAGCAGGCGGGAGTGCAGGTAGAAGACGTCGCCCGGGTAGGCCTCACGGCCCGGCGGGCGGCGCAGCAGCAGCGACACGGCGCGGTAGGCCTCGGCCTGCTTGGTCAGGTCGTCGAACACGATGAGGACGTGCTTGCCGTCGTACATCCAGTGCTGGCCGATGGCCGAGCCGGTGTACGGCGCGAGGTACTTGAAGCCCGCGCTGTCGGACGCCGGGGACGCGACGATCGTCGTGTACTCCAGCGCGCCGGCGGCCTCGAGCGCGCCGCGCACGGAGGCGATGGTCGAGCCCTTCTGACCGATCGCGACGTAGATGCAGCGCACCTGCTTCTCCGGGTCACCGGAGTCCCAGTTCTGCTTCTGGTTGATGATCGTGTCGATCGCGATCGTGGTCTTGCCGGTCGCGCGGTCACCGATGATCAGCTGGCGCTGGCCGCGGCCGATCGGGGTCATCGAGTCGATGGCCTTGATGCCGGTCGCGAGCGGCTCGTGGACCGACTTGCGCTGGACCACGCTGGGAGCCTGGAGCTCGAGCGCCCGGCGACCGCTGGTCTCGATGTCGCCGAGCCCGTCGATCGGGGTGCCGAGCGGGTCGACGACGCGGCCGAGGTAGCCGTCGCCGACGGGCACCGAGAGGATCTCGCCGGTCCGGCGGACCGTCTGGCCCTCCTCGATCTTGTCGAAGTCACCGAGGACGACGACACCGATCTCCCGGGTGTCCAGGTTGAGCGCGATGCCCAGCGTGCCGTCCTCGAACTCGAGCAGCTCGTTGGCCATCGCCGAGGGCAGGCCGCTGACCCGCGCGATGCCGTCGCCGGCCTGCGCGACCGTGCCGACCTCCTCCTTGGAGGCGGCGTCGGGCTGGTACTCGGAGACGAACCGCTGCAGCGCGTCCCGGATCTCGTCCGGACGGATCGAAAGCTCCGTCATATCTGCGTCCCTACTCTCTTGGGCTCTGCCGTTGGTCTGGCTGGGTGTGTTCTGCGTACGTGGGGCTGGTGGCCTCAGCCGGCCAGCTTGCGTCGGGCGTTGTCGAGGCGGGCGGCCACGGTGCCGTCGATGACGTCGTCACCGATCTCGACCCGCAGCCCGCCGAGCAGCGCGGGCTCGACCTCGACGTTCAGGTGCACGGGGCGGCCGTACTGGGTGCTGAGCGCCTCCGCGAGACGGGTGCGCTCGGCGTCCGAGAGCTCCCGGGCGGTGCGCACCAGCGCGACGCCCTCGCCCTGGGTCGCCGCGGCGACCTTCTGGAACTCGGTGATCGCGGCGTGGACCGACCGGAAGGAGCCCGCGAGCGACTGCTCGACGAGCGTCACGGTGGCCGGCAGCGCCTTGCCCTCGAGCAGCTGCCGGAGCAGACCGCCCTTGTCCTCGCGCGAGCGCGCGGGGTCGGACAGCGCGATGCGCAGGTCGGCGTTCGAGTTGACGGCCTGGCCGACGACGAAGAGCTCGTCGGACAGTCGCGCCGCCGCGGGCCGCCCGGCGGACCGGACGACGGCGATCACGCCGAGGTGCTCGAGCGTGTCGGCGAGGTCGCGGGCGGCGAGCCACCGCAGCCCCGCTCCCTCGGCGAGGAGGTCGACGGCGGCCGGGCTGGCCTTGCCGTCGAACAGCCCGTGGACGAGGTCGGCCTTGGCCTGCGCCGGCGTCGACACGTCGGTCAACGTACGGCGCAGGGCCGGCTCGCTGCGGAGCAGCTCGGCGAGACCGAAGAGGTCCCGGCCGAGCTCCGCGAACTGCTCGAGCGTGATGCCGTCCTTGTCGACGCGCTCACCGAGAACCTGCAGCGCCTCCGCGGAGGAGCCACGCAGGGAGCTCAGGGGCTGGACCATCAGCTCGCCCCGTTGCCGGCGGCCTGCGACGCCTCGATGGTCTCGAGGTCGGTCAGGAAGCGCTCGACCACGCGCGAGGAGCGCTCGTCGTCGTCGAGGCTCTCGCCCACGATCCGGCCGGCCAGGCTGGTCGCGAGCGTGCCGACCTCGGCCCGCAGCGAGGTGATCGCCTGCTGGCGCTCGGCCTCGATCTGCGTCTTGCCGTGCTCGACGATGCGGGACGCCTCGGCCTGGGCCTGCTCCCGCATCTCCGCGACGATCGCGGCGCCGTGCTCACGAGCCTCC
This sequence comes from Nocardioides caricicola, assembly GCF_039541135.1. Taxonomy (NCBI): domain Bacteria; kingdom Bacillati; phylum Actinomycetota; class Actinomycetes; order Propionibacteriales; family Nocardioidaceae; genus Nocardioides; species Nocardioides caricicola. The sequence goes on from NZ_BAABFQ010000005.1 coordinate 203,119, forward strand.
TCGCGGATGCGAGCGGCCTCGTGCCGGGCGTCGGCGAGCTGCTGCTCGAGCTCGGCGAGCTTGGCGTCCGCCTCCGCCTGCTTGGTCTCGGCAGCCTCCAGGCCACCTTCGATGGCCTTGGTGCGCTCCTCGAAGGTCGTCTCGAAGTTCGGCACCACGAACTTCTTCACGGCGAAGAAGAGGATGCCGAAGACGACCAGGGAGAGGCCGATCTCCACCAAGTGCGGGAGGAGCGGGTTGAGCTCGTGCTCCTCGGCCTCTTCGGCCGCGCGCACCACGAGCGGCGCGATCAGTGCTTGCATGGCAGGTCCTTCCGGGGTCCTACGTCAGAAGCCGGTCGGACCGGTCAGAGAACGAACGCGAGGGCGATACCGATGATCGCGAGCGCCTCGGCGAGCGCGAAGCCCAGGATCGCGATCGACTGCAGGCGGCTCTGGGCCTCCGGCTGACGGGCGACACCGCTGATGTAGGCGGCGAAGATCAGACCGATGCCGACGCCGGGGCCGATCGCAGCGAGGCCGTAGCCGATCATGTTGAGGTTGCCGTCCACGGCTATTCCTTTCGGTTGTTACTACTGGTGTGGGATAGGAGAGCTTGCTGGGTGGTGCTGGTCAGTGCTCTTCGGCGATGGCGCCGGAGATGTACATCGCGTTCAGCAGGACGAACACGTACGCCTGCAGGAACTGGATCAGGACCTCGAGCAGCGCGACGGCGATGAAGAGGACCCAGGCCAGGAGGCCGACGCCGATGTAGGCGCCGCCCATCTCGGTGATGAGGTACTGGCCGCCGAGCGCGAACAGGATGAGCAGCAGGTGGCCCGCGAACATGTTGCAGAACAGACGGAGGGCCAGGGTGACCGGGCGGACCAGGATGTTCGACATGAACTCGAGCGGCACCAGTAGCAGGAGCATCGGGCCCTTGATGCCCGGCGGCACCGTCTGGTGCTTGATGTAGCCGAAGAACCCGTGGCGCTTGATGCCGGCGGCGTTGTAGATCAGCCAGCTCAGGATCGCGAGGCTGTAGACCATGCCCGAGCGCGAGAACGTCGGGAACTGCAGGAACGGGATGGTCGCGAAGAGGTTGTTGACCAGGATGAAGAAGAAGAGCGTGAAGAGGTAGGGCACGTACTTCGCGAAGTCGTGGCTACCGATGATCTCGCGGCCCACGGAGTTGCGGACGAACCCGTAGGCGCCCTCCCCCACGAACTGGAGCCGGCCCGGCACCATCGCCTTGCGGCGCGAGGCGGCCCAGAAGAGCGCGAAGACGACGACCGCGGCCAGGACGAGCTGGAGCATCGGCTTGGTGACGCCGAGCACGAACTCCTGCCCGAACATCGTGAAGGTCTCGTGACTGCCACCGATCGCCGGCAGGTCGAAGTCTGCCGGCGAGGGCGGCGTGAAGCCATCGCTGCGCACCACGGCTGCGTAGGTCACCGATTCTCCTCTTAGTTCTGTTCGTGCTGGTCGTGCGAGCTGTCAGGTGGAAGTGCGCGGTTGAAGCGGCTGAAGGTCAGGTAGATGCCGAGTCCCGCGCCGAAGATGATCCCGATCGCGACGATGTAGTCGGTACCGAGCCATCGGTCCAGCAGCCACCCCAGGAACCCGTAGAACGCGACCCCCGAGACGACGTACCCGAACGCGTGCCACGGATCGCCTCTGGGGCGATCGTCGTGAGGCGCAGCCGACGGATCCTGCTGACTCATTGCGCCCCGGACAATAGCAGTCGGCTCCGGTCATCGTTCACCACCCTCCCGGGTGCCGGCCGCCAGGGCGGGCGACGCCTGCTCGGGCAGGTCGTAGATGGGGATCCAGCGGTTCGTGGCGAGCACGATCTGCACCGTGAGCCAACCCAGGGTGCCGACGATGACCGTGCCGCCCAGCCACTCCCGCGAGATGGTCTCGTCGAGCAGACCGGAGCCCGAGAGCGCGACGAACACGAGGCCCATCGCGAGCACCTGCAGGGTGTAGGTCAGGAGCGCGAACATCAGCGCCGCCGCCGGCATCAGGCTGGCCACGGCGTTCACGGCGAGCGTCCCGAAGCCGAAGACGCCGACGACGATCACGGTGCCGACCAGGGCGCCGTACGCCGCCGCCGAGCCGGAGACGAGCGCTCCGAGGAGCGCCGCGAGAAGACCGAGCACCAGCGTCGCCGACGCCGTCCGCACGAGCGCGACCGCGTTGCGGTCACGGGGTGCGCGGGTGGTCTCGGTCGTCATGGGGGCGGCCGTCCTGGTGGGCGATGGTGCAGCGTCCGGAGTGGCCCTCAGGACGCTTGTGAAAAGTAGCACAAGGTCTGACGCGGTAGAAAACGGAACGATCCAAAGCGCTTCCGAGGCGTCAGGTGGTGCTCTCCGCGCGGCTGTGCGGCGCGTGCAGCTTGGGCAGGACGAAGGTCATCGCGACCGTCACGACCGCCATCGCGGACACCGACGCCCACATCCACTCCTCGTCCGGGTAGAGGCTGATCAGCACGGTACCGAACGCGACGAGCGCCGCCCACATCCACATGATCAGCACCGCCCGGCGGTGGGAGTGCCCGATCTCCAGCAGCCGGTGGTGCAGGTGCTGCTTGTCCGGCGCGAACGGCGACCGGCCGGCGCGAGTGCGCCGGACGACCGCGAGGACCAGGTCGAGCATCGGGATGATGAGGATCGACAGCGGCAGCACCAGCGGCAGCAGCATCACCAGCAGGCTGGCCTGGGAGCTGCCCCCGCTCTCGCTGAGCTGGTCGGGGGTGAACTGGCCGGTGAGGGTGACCGCGCTGGCCGAGAGCACCAGCCCGATCAGCATCGAGCCGCTGTCGCCCATGAACAGCCGCGCCTGGTGGAAGTTGTGCGGGAGGAAGCCGACGCAGGCGCCGGCCAGCGAGATGCTCAGCAGCGCACCGGTCGTCGCCAGGGTCAGCCCGTTGATGTTGGCGAGCTGGTAGCAGAAGACGAAGTACGCCAGCGCGCCGATGCCCACCACCCCGGCGGCGAGGCCGTCGAGCCCGTCGACGAAGTTCACCGCGTTCACGGTCGCGACCACGACGAAGCCGGTGAGCAGCGCGCCCTGGGCAGGGTCCAGGGTGAACTGGGTGCCGTCGCGCCCGGCGAAGAAGACGTACTGGATCCCGAACGCGATGAGGAAGCCGGCGGCGAGCACCTGTCCCCCGAGCTTGGTCAGCGCGTCGATCTCGAACAGGTCGTCGAGCACCCCGACCGCGCAGATCAGCGCTCCGGCGATCAGCACGATCGCGGCGTCGTGGAACACCAGGGTCCCGCTGGTGCTGAGGAACGGCAGCTCGCGGGCGACGAGGTAGGCCGCCACGAGGCCACCGAGCATCGCCAGCCCGCCGAGGTACGGGATCGGCACGGCGTGCACGTCGCGGTCGCGGACCTTCGCGACCGCGCCGGTGCGCAACGCGATCTCCCGCGCGATGACCGTCAGGAGGTACGTCGTCGCCGCGGCGACGAGGAAGACGAGGAGGTACTCCCGCAACGCCTCAGCCTTCGTCCGTGAGCGTCGCGCCCAGGGGCTCGAGGACCTCGTTGAGCTGGGCGAGCGACAGCGCACCGAGACGCAGCACCCGGCCCTGGTCGCCGGTCACGTCGACGATCGTGGACGCCTCGCCACCCGGGGACTCCCCCGCGTCGACGACGACGGCGACGTCGTCGCCGAGCATGTCGACCGCCTGGTCCGCGTCGGTCGCGGCCGGCATCCCGGTCTTGTTGGCGGAGCTGACCGCCAGCGGGCCGGTGCGCTCGAGGATCTCGCGCGCCACGTCGTGGTCGGGCATGCGCACCGCGACCGTGCCGCGCGTGTCGCCGAGATCCCACTGCAGCGACGTCTGCTGGTGGCACACCAGGGTCAGCGGGCCGGGCCAGAACGCCTCGACCAGCGCGCGGGCGTAGCCGGGCACCTTGATCGCGAGCGCGTCGAGCGTGGTCGCGGAGCTGATCAGCACCGGCGGCGGCATCTCGCGGCCGCGGCCCTTGGCGGCCAGCAGGCCGCGCACGGCGGCGGGGTCGAAGGCGTCCGCGCCGATGCCGTAGACGGTGTCGGTGGGCAGCACGACGAGCTCGCCGCGCTGGACGGCCAGGCTGGCCGCCTCGACCGCGGCCTCCCGTTCCTCGTCGGTGCCGGTGGGGTAACGCTCGCTCACTGTGCCTCCTGTTCCGGAGGTCATCGTGCCAGTCGCGCGGTCGTGAAGCGCGCGCGGCCCGCGAGGTCGGCGTGGTCGCGCACGTCGGCCCACCGGCCGGTGGCCGCGAACACGGCCGGCGCGGACTCGCCCTGGACGTCGGCGTGCTCGAAGCCGACGACTCCCCCGACGCGCAGCAGCAGCGCGGCGCGCTGCTCGAGCACCCGGATCGCGTCCAGCCCGTCGGCGCCGGAGAACAGCGCCAGGTGCGGGTCGTGGTCGCGGGCCTCGGGCGCGACCGACTCCCACGCCTCGAGCGGGATGTACGGCGGGTTGCAGGTCAGCACGTCCACGCTGCCGGCCAGCTCCTCGAACGCGGTGGCCATGTCGCCGAGCCGCAGCTCGACGCCGGTGCCGGCCAGGTTGCGGGCGGCCCAGGCGTGCGCGGGCTCGTCCAGCTCGACGGCGTGGACCACCGCCGTCGGCACCTCGTCGGCGATCGCCTTGGCGACCGCCCCGGAGCCGGTGCACAGGTCGACGACCACGGGCCGCTCGAGCGCGGAGGCCCGCTCGATCGCCCAGCCGGCGAGCAGCTCGGTCTCGGGCCGGGGCACGAAGACGCCCGGCCCGACCGCGAGCTCGACGTGACGGAAGTACGCCGTACCGGTCAGGTGCTGCAGCGGCTCCCGCGCGGCGCGCCGGGCGACCAGGTCGTCGTACGTCGCGAGCGCGGCGGCCGGCACCTCGTCGACCAGCGGCAGCCGGGACCGCGTCGTGCCGAGCACGTGCGCGAGCAGCTCCGCCGCGTCGTGCTCCGGGCTGGCCACCCCGGCGGCGCGGAGCCGGTCGACGGCCGCCGCCAGGACGGCTCGCCGCTGCGTCACTGGTCCAGCGCCTCGAGCTTCGCGGCCAGGTCGGCCTCGATGCAGGAGTCCAGGACCGGCTGGAGGTCGCCGTCCAGGACCTGGTCGAGGTTGTAGGCCTTGTAGCCCGTGCGGTGGTCGGAGATCCGGTTCTCCGGGTAGTTGTAGGTGCGGATCCGCTCGGAGCGGTCGACCGTGCGGACCTGGCTGCGGCGGGCCTCACCCGCCTCGGCGTCGGCCTTCTCCTGCGCCGCGGCGAGGATCCGGGCGCGCAGGATCCGCATCGCCGCCTCGCGGTTCTGCAGCTGCGACTTCTCGTTCTGGCAGCTCGCGACGATCCCCGTCGGCACGTGCGTGATCCGGACCGCGGAGTCGGTGGTGTTCACGCTCTGTCCGCCCGGCCCGCTGCTGCGGTAGACGTCGATGCGCAGGTCGTTCTCGTCGATCTGCACGTCGATCTGCTCGGCCTCGGGGAACACCAGGACGCCGGCGGCGCTGGTGTGCACGCGGCCCTGCGACTCGGTCACCGGCACCCGCTGCACGCGGTGGACGCCACCCTCGAACTTCAGCAGCGCGTACGGCGCCGTCCCCGGCTCGGACGCGCCCTTGGCCTTCACCGCGACCGTGACGGACTTGTAGCCGCCGAGGTCGGACTCGGCCGCGTCGAGGACCTCGACCTTCCAGCCGCGCGCCTCGGCGTACCGGGTGTACATGCGCAGCAGGTCGCCGGCGAACAGCGCGGACTCCTCGCCGCCCTCCCCCGACTTCAGCTCGAGGATCGCGTCCTTCTCGTCGGTCTCGTCGCGGGGCACCAGCAGTCGCCGCAGGCGCTCCTCGGCCTCGGGCAGCCGCGCGGTCAGCACCTCGGCCTCCTCGCCGAACGCCGGGTCCTCGGACGCGAGCTCGCGGGCGGCCTCGATGTCGTCGCCGAGCTGCTGCCACTCGCGCCAGGCGCCGATGATCGACGACAGCGTGGAGTAGCGCTGGTTCAGCTGCTTGGCGAGCCGGGGGTCGGCGTGCGTCTCCGGCTCGGCCAGCCGCGCCTCGATGTCGGCGTGCTCGGCGAGCATCCCCTCAACGGCCTCGAACATCGGTGCTCCTCGTCGACGTGGTGGGTCCAGCGAAATGACGAGCGCCGGTCCCCGCACGTGGCGGGAACCGGCGCTCGGTCGGAGCTACTTGGAGGCGTCGGCCTTCTTGGCGTAGCGGGCCTCGAAGCGGGCGACGCGGCCGCCGGTGTCGAGGATCTTCTGCTTGCCGGTGTAGAACGGGTGGCACTGCGAGCAGACGTCGGCGTGGATCGAGCCGGAGGTCGCGGTGCTGCGGGTGGTGAACGACGCGCCACAGGTGCAGGTCACCTGGGTGTCGACGTACTCCGGGTGGATGTCCTTCTTCATGGTGTCCTCTCCTCGGCCGCCGGGTCGCCTCTCCCTCTGAGAAGGCGTGAACCGGAGCCAGCCAGTAATTCTGGCACGAGACTCAACGCCGCGGTAATCGAGGACATTCCCTCGTCAGCTGCGCCGGGTGAACGCCGGCACGATCCGCGGGCCGTCGCTGTCCAGGTCGCTCCCGAGGGTCAGCCCGGCGGCCTCGGCGAGCTCCTCCTCGGCGAGCCGGTCCTCCTCCGCGGCCAGCTCGTGCGGCATCGGCGCGGGCAGGCCGTCGGCGTGGTGCTGCAGGCGCACGGTCACCGTGGTGCCGGTGCCCTCCTCGGAATCGATGACGACGTCGCCGGCGTGCTTGTCGACGATCGTCTGCATGATCCGCAGGCCCAGGCCGGTGCCGGCGATCTCGTTGTGGATCGCGTTCGACGCCCGGAAGAAGCGGGTGCCGAGCCGGTCGATCTCCGCGGCCGGGATGCCGATGCCGTGGTCGGTCACCGAGACCGCCACCTGCCGGCCCTCCTGGGTGAGGTCGACCTCGACGGTCCCGCCCTCGTGGCTGAACTTCACCGCGTTGGTGACGACGTTCAGGAACGCCCGGTGCAGCATCGCGCGGTCGCCGAGCACGGGGACGACGGCGTCCGGCATCGCCACGTCGATCTTGATCGAGCGCCGAGCGGCGGTGATCCGCACGTCCGTGACCACCTCGCGCACGAGCAGCGCGAGGTCGATCGGCTCCATCTCGGTCGCCCTGGCCTCGGCCTTGGACAACGCGAGGAGGTCGTCGATGAGCAGCTTGAGCCGGGTGACGTTGCGCCGGGTCGCCTCGAGCATCCGCTCGTGCCGCGGCTGCATCTGGTCCTCGAACTCGTCGGCGACCAGCTCGAGGTAGCCGCTGATGGTGGTGAGCGGGGTCCGCAGCTCGTGGGAGACGTTCGAGACGAAGTCGTCGCGGGCGGTGTCGAGGGAGCGCAGCTCGTTCTGGATCCGGCCCTCGACCGCGCGCGCCCGCGCCGTGCCGTCGGCGAACTCGTTGAGCGCCGACGCGACGGCCCGGACCTCCTTCGGCCCCTTGAGCTCGGCGCGCACGTCGTGCTCGCCCTTGGCCATCCGGTGCACGACCTGCTCGAGGTCCAGCAGCGGCTCGGAGAGCTCGGCGAGCAGCTTGCGGCGCGACTGCGCGATGACGTACCACGCGGCGAGCGCGAGCAGCACGACCGCGAGCACCGTCCCCTTCAGGCGGAACGACGCGTCCGCGCTGGCCTGCCGGACCCGGCTGTCGAACGCCTGGGTGGTGGCCTGGTGGGCGCTGCGGATCTGGTCGAACGCCGCGGACCCTGCCTTGGCCTGCTGCGCGGTCGGGGCCCGGCCCGCCTCCGCGTCCATCACCGGCTGCGCGTAGGTGTCGATCCACCGGGCGGCGGCGCGCTCCTGACGGACGACGAGCAGCTCGAGCTCGTTGTCACCGTCGGCGAAGCGGCGTACGACCTGCTGGTCGGCCGGGAGCCGGAGCAGCGCCTGCTCGTAGTCGTCGGCGGCACTCTCCACGCCCGACCCCGACCAGGCCGCGGTTGCCGCGGACATGTCGGTGAGGTCCTGGTAGACCTGCTGGTTGGCCGCGGCCGCCGGCTGCAGGTCGTGGGTGAGGTAGTTGACGGCGTTGGTGGAGAGCACGACACCGGTGACCGCGATCGCCGCCATCAGGGCAGCCATCACCGACACCCGCAGGATCACGGGTTGGACCAGTCGCGCGACCGGCCGGCCTCCACTCATCGTTCGTCACATCCCCCGGGCGCGCCCGTGAACACCCACTTCGACAGTGCACCCCCGCACCGCCCCCTCCGGGGAGGGTACCGCCGCCAGCGGCGCCGTATCTCGCGAATCGCTCAGGTCGAGCGCGAGAGCAGTGCCTGCACCCGCGAGGCGAGCTCGCGAGGACTGAACGGCTTGGTGATGTAGTCGTCCGCGCCGGAGTCGAACCCGGTCTCGACGTCGGACTCCTGGGCCCGTGCCGTGAGCAGGATGACCGGCAGGTCAGCCAACGCCGGATCGGCACGGATCGCACGGATCGCGTCCAGGCCCGAGACCCCCGGCATCATCACGTCGAGCACCGCGAGGTCGGGGCGCTGGGCCTGGCAGGCCTCCACCGCCGCCGCCCCGTCCGAGACCGCCACGACGTCGTGTCCGAGTGTCGACAGCTTGAACTCAACGAGCTCACGGATGTCGACGTCGTCGTCCGCGACCAGGATCCGAGCCAACGGGTTCCCCTTCCCTTCAGGCATGTGCGTGCGCAGCCTATCCGGCATCGGCCGGACCGGCAGGTCAACCTACGAGCTCGTCCGGTCAGTCGTCTCGACCGGTGGGCGCGGTGGGCGTGGTCTTCTGGATCTGCATCAGGAACTCGATGTTGTTCTGCGCCTTCTTCAGCCGCTCGAGCAGCAGCTCGAGCGCCTGCTGACCGTCGAGGCCGGAGAGCACGCGCCGCAGCTTCCAGACGATCGCGAGCTCCTCCTCGCTGAGTAGCAGCTCCTCCCGGCGGGTTCCGGACTGGACGGCGTCGATCGCCGGGAACAGCCGCTTGTCCGCGAAGTCCCGGCGCAGCCGGATCTCCATGTTCCCGGTGCCCTTGAACTCCTCGAAGATGACCTCGTCCATCTTCGAGCCGCTCTCGATGAGCGCGGTCGCGAGGATCGTCAGCGAGCCGCCGTTCTCGATGTTGCGGGCCGCGCCGAAGAACTTCTTCGGCGGGTACAGCGCCGCCGAGTCGACGCCACCGGACAAGATCCGGCCGCTGGCCGGCGCCGCCAGGTTGTAGGCACGGCCGAGCCGGGTGATGCCGTCGAGCAGCACGACCACGTCGTGACCGAGCTCGACGAGCCGCTTGGCCCGCTCGATGGCGAGCTCCGCGACCATCGTGTGGTCGCCCGCAGGCCGGTCGAACGTCGAGGAGATGACCTCGCCCTTCACCGACCGCTGGAAGTCCGTGACCTCCTCGGGGCGCTCGTCCACGAGCACGACCATGAGGTGGCACTCGGGGTTGTTCGCCGCGATCGAGGACGCGATGGACTGCATGACCATGGTCTTGCCGGCCTTGGCCGGCGACACGATCAGCCCGCGCTGGCCCTTGCCGACCGGCGCGGCGATGTCGATCACGCGGCCGATGAGGTTGTCCGGCGTGGTCTCCAGGCGCAGCCGCTCGGTCGGGTACAGCGGAGTGAGCTTCGAGAAGTCCACCCGGTGCTTGGCGGTCTCGGGGTCGGCGCCGTTGACGGCGTCGATGCGGACCATCGGGTTGAACTTCTCCTTGCGCTCGCCCTCGCGGGGCTGGCGCACCTGACCGACGATCGCGTCGCCACGGCGCAGGCCGAACTTGCGGACCATCGACAGCGAGACGTAGACGTCGTCGGTGCCCGGCAGGTAGCCGCTGGTCCGCACGAACGCGTAGTTGTCGAGCACGTCGAGGATGCCGGCCGCGGGGACCAGCACGTCGTCCTCGAGGATCGTGGTGTCCGGCTCGTTGCGCTGCCCGCCCACGCTCGGGGCGCCCGTCCGGTCCCGGTCCCGGCCGCGGCGGCGCCGGTTGCGCCGGCTGCCCTCGCCCTGGCCGTCGTCCTGGTTCTGGTCCCGGTTCTGGTCCCGGTTCTGGTCCCGGTTCTGCTGCTGGTTCTGGTTCTGCTGCTGGTTCTGGTTCTGCTGCTGGTTCTGCTGGCGGCCCTGGTCGCGCTGGTTCCGCTCGCCCGCCTCGGCATCCTTGCCGTGGTCCTTGCCGTGGTCCTTGCCCTGGTCCCGGTTCTGCTTCTCCTGCCGCTGCTGCTTGTCCTGGCGCGGCTTCTTCTCCGACTTCTCGGCCGGCCGGTCCTCGCCCTGAGGCTGCTCCTGCGCGGGCTGCTCCTGCGCTGGCTTCTCCTGCGCCGGCTTCTCTTGCGCCGGCTTCTCCCGGGCGGGCCGCTCCTGGGCCGGCTGCTCCTGGGCGGGCCGGTCCTGGGCGGGCCGGTCCTGGCGGGCCTTGATGGCCTCCACCAGCTGCGCCTTCTTCATGGAGCCGGCGCCCGAGATCCCCATCCCGCTCGCCATCGCCTTGAGGTCGGCGAGCAGCATGGAGTTCAACCCGCCGCCGCGCTTCTTGCCCGGCTTGTCGGCCGGCTGCTCGGCGGGGGCTTCGATGGTTTCGGTCACGTGAGGTCCTTCCCACGTATCAGTGCCGAGACGGCGAGCGCCGTCGGCTGCTGGTCACGGCTTCCTCGCCCGCGCACGGGCGTGCGAACGAAGTCGCACCGATGAGAGAGGAAGAGTCGCACGACAGAGTGCGTGCGCACCGCCAAGATACACCGCGACGCCGATCCTCGTCAGAGGACCCGCGCGCCGTCCCGGTCGACGTGCAGGTGGTGAGCCGCCCAACCGGCCGGACAACGGGCGGTGAGCGCCGGCGCGCCCGAGGCGTCGGTGAACGCCAGGACGGTCGGACCGGCGCCGGACACCGTCGCCGCGACCCCGTCGGCGCGGAGCGCGTCGACCAGGGCCAGCGACTCCGGCATCGCCGGGCGCCGGTAGTCCTGGTGCAGGTAGTCGCGGGTGCCGCGCCACAGGTGCTCGGGCTGGCTCGCCAGAGCCGCCACCAGCAGCGCCGTACGGCCGGCGTCGGCGGCGGCGTCCGCGTGGGGGACGTCGGCGGGGAGCAGGCCGCGGGCGACCTCGGTCGACACCGGCGTCGGCGGGACGAACACGACGGCCTCGACGCGCGGGTCGACCGGCGAGCCGACGGAGTAGAAGTCGTCCTCGCGGCCCGAGATCTGGAAGCCGCCGTAGAACGCCGGCGCGACGTTGTCGGGGTGGCCCTCGATCCGCGCGGTGAGCGCGAACGCCGCGTCGTCGTCCATCAGCAGCGTGCCCCCGGCGACCAGCGCGCGGGCGAGCACCACGCCGGCCACGATCGCCGCCGAGGACGAGCCGAGGCCGCGGGCGTGCGGGATCACGTTGGCGCAGGAGAGCCGCAGTCCGGGCGGCTGGGCGCCCATCGCGTCGAACGCCGCGCGCATCGACCGGACCACAAGGTGCGACTCGTCGCGGGGCACGGCGTCCGCGCCGGAGCCGGTGACCTCGACGACCAGCCCCGAGCCGGTCACCTCGGCCTCCAGCTCGTCGCGCATGGTCAGCGCCAGGCCGAGCGAGTCGAAGCCGGGACCGAGGTTGGCCGAGGTCGCCGGGACGGAGACCCGGACCGGGCCCTCGACGTACCTAGTCATTTCCGGCTTTCATGCCAGGCCGGCAGCCGCCGCTGCCGCGGCCACGTCGGCGTCGACCACGACGTCGACGACGGTGCCGCCGCTCTCGGTGAACCCCTCGAGCGCGGTGACGGTGTCCTTGAGCCCGTGACCGGTGACGGTGATCGCGACCGTGCTGCCCGTGTACGACTCGCCACCGGCGAGCTCCTGCAGCAGTCCGGCGATGCCGGCGGCGGACGCCGGCTCCACGAACACGCCGTCACGCGAGGCGAGCTCGCGCTGCGCGGCGAGGATCTGGGCGTCGGTGACCGACGCGAAGCGGCCGCCGGACTCGTCGCGCGCCGCCTCCGCGAGCTTCCACGAGGCGGGGTTGCCGATCCGGATCGCGGTCGCGCGGGTCTCCGGGTCCGGGAACGGCTCACCGGTCACCAGCGGGGCCGCACCCTCGGCCTGGAAGCCGCGCACCACCGGGGTCTTGGTGGCCTCCCCCAGGTCGAAGTACTGCGTGTAGCCCAGCCAGTACGCCGAGATGTTGCCGGCATTGCCGACCGGGAGCAGGTGATAGTCGGGCGCGTCGCCGAGGAAGTCGACGATCTCGAACGCCGCGGTCTTCTGGCCCTCGAGCCGGACCGGGTTCACCGAGTTCACCAGCGCGACCGGGTAGTCCCACGCCAGGCCCTTGGCCATCGCCAGGCAGTCGTCGAAGTTGCCGCGCACCATGATCACCTGGGCGCCGTGCAGGATCGCCTGGGCCATCTTGCCGGCCGCGATCTTGCCCTCGGGCACCAGCACCAGCGGCTTGAGGCCCGCCTTCGCGGCGTACGCCGCCATCGACGCGGACGTGTTGCCGGTCGACGCGCAGACGACGGCCTGGGCGCCGTCGTGCTTGGCGACCGAGATCGCCGCGGCCATGCCGCGGTCCTTGAAGGACCCGGTCGGGTTGTTGCCCTCGACCTTGAGCCAGACCTCGGCGCCGGTCAGTCCCGACAGCCACTCGGAGAACACCAGCGGCGTGCCGCCCTCACGCAGCGTGACCGCGACCGTGCCCTCGGGGATCTGCAGCAGGTCGCGGTACTCGTCGATGACCCCGCGCCACTGGTGGGTCCGGCTCATTCACTCGCTCCTTCAACACGCATCACCGAGGTGACCTCGCGGACGATGTCCATGCCGCGCAGGTGCTCGACCGTGGCGGACAGCTGGGCGTCGGTCGCCTCGTGCGACACGACGACGAGCTGGGCGTCCGCGTCGCGGCCCTCCTGGCGCACGGTCTGGATCGAGACGCCGTTCTCGGCGAACGCCAGCGCGACCGAGGCGAGCACGCCGGCGCGGTCGTCGACGTCGATCGCGACGTGGTAGCGGGTGACGGTCTCCCCCATCGGCAGCACCGCACGGTCGGCGTACGCCGACTCGCCGGCGCCGCGCGTGTCGGCCAGCCGGTTGCGCGCGACCGTCACGAGGTCGCCGAGGACCGCGGACGCGGTCGGGGCCCCGCCGGCGCCGGGGCCGTAGAACATCAGCTGGCCGGCGGCCTCGGACTCGACGAACACCGCGTTGTACGCCTCGCGCACCGAGGCGAGCGGGTGCGACCTGGGGATCATCGCCGGGTGCACGCGGACGGCGACGGCGTCGTCCTTCAACTCGCAGATCGCCAGCAGCTTCACGACGCTGTTCATCTCGACCGCGGACTGCACGTCGGCCGCGGTGACCTCGGTGATGCCCTCGCGGTAGACGTCGGCCGCGGTGACGCGGGAGTGGAACGCGAGCGAGGCGAGGATCGCGGCCTTGGCGGCGGCGTCGAAGCCCTCGACGTCGGCGGTCGGGTCGGCCTCGGCGTACCCGAGCTCCTGGGCCTCCTCGAGCGCCTCGGCGAAGCCGCTGCCTGCGGTGTCCATCTTGTCGAGGATGAAGTTCGTGGTGCCGTTGACGATGCCGAGCACCCGGGTGACCTTGTCGCCGGCGAGCGACTCCCGCAGCGGGCGCAGGATCGGGATCGCACCAGCGACCGCGGCCTCGTAGTAGAGGTCGCGGCCGGCCTTCTCGGCGGCCTCGAAGAGCGTGGGGCCGTCCTCGGCGAGCAGCGCCTTGTTGGCGGTGACCACGGACTTGCCGCTCTCGAGCGCGGCCAGGATCAGGGAGCGGGCCGGCTCGATGCCGCCGATCACCTCGATCACCAGGTCGACGTCGTCGCGCGTGACCAGCGCCGTCGCGTCCGTCGTCAGCAGCCCGTCGGGCACCTCGACGTCGCGCGGCGCGTCGAGGCGGCGCACGCCGACCCCGACGAGCTCGACCGGTGCGCCCACCCGGGCCGCCAGGTCGTCGGCCTGCTCACCGAGCAGGCGGACCACCTGCGAGCCGACCGAGCCGCAGCCCAGCACCGCCACCTTCAGTGGCTTGTCGCTCTCCATTACTGATCACCCATGTCCGTTGCCAACAGGTCGTCCTCAGTCTCTCGTCGTACGACGACGCGCGCGACTCCGTCCCGCACCGCGACCACCGGCGGCCGGAGCGCGTGGTTGTAGTTCGACGCCATCGAGCGACAGTAGGCGCCGGTGCCCGGGACCGCGAGCAGGTCGCCCGGCCGCACGTCGCCGGGCAGGAACTCGTCCTTGACCACGATGTCGCCGGCCTCGCAGTGCTTGCCCACGACCCGCGACAGCACGGGCGCCGCGTCGGAGGCGCGCGAGGCGAGCGTGCAGGAGTAGTCGGCGTCGTACAGCGCGGTGCGGATGTTGTCGCTCATGCCGCCGTCGACGCTGACGTAGGTGCGCACCGCCCCACCGTCGAGCTGCACCTGCTTCACGGTGCCGACCGTGTAGACCGTGCACATCGCCGGGCCGACGATCGCGCGACCGGGCTCGATCGAGAGGTGCGGCTCGGGGATGCCCAGCGCGCGGCACTCGTGCTCGACGATCTTGCTCATCTCCGTCGCGAGCTGCGCCGGGTCCGCCGGGTCGTCCTGGGTCGTGTACGCGATGCCGAAGCCGCCACCCAGGTCCATCTCGGGCAGGGTGACGTTGAGCTCCTCGGAGATCCTGGCCTGCAGCGCGAGCACCCGGCGCGCGGCGACCTCGAAGCCGGACGAGTCGAAGATCTGGCTGCCGATGTGCGAGTGCAGGCCGAGCAGCTCGAGACCGGGCACGGCGAGGACGCGGCGTACCGCCTCCATGGCCTGGCCGTTGGTGATCGAGAAGCCGAACTTCTGGTCCTCGTGGGCGGTCGCGATGTACTCGTGGGTGTGCGCCTCGACGCCGGCGGTCACGCGGATCATCACGCGGGAGGTCATGCCCTCGGCGGTGATCGACGCCAGCCGCTCGATCTCGTCGAACGAGTCGACGACGATCCGGCCGACGCCCACCGAGACCGCGCGCCGCAGCTCCATCAGCGTCTTGTTGTTGCCGTGGTAGCCGATCCGGGCGGGGTCGACGCCGGCGCGCAGGGCGACGCTCAGCTCGCCGTTCGAGCACACGTCGAGGCTGAGTCCCTCGTCCTGGACCCACCTCGCGACGGCGGTGCAGAGGAACGCCTTGCCGGCGTAGAACACCTCGTAGTCCGAGAACGCGTCGCGGAACGCCCGCGCGCGGGACCGGAAGTCGGCCTCGTCGAGGACGTACGCCGGGGTGTTCACGTCGGCGACCAGCTCGGGGACGGCCAGTCCGCCGACGTGCAGCTCGCCGTCGACCTTCTGCGCGGTGGTCGACCACAGGTGCGGCACCAGGGCGTTGGCATCGCCCGGAGCCTGCAGCCAGGCGGGACCGCGGAGGGCGCCGGGCGCGTGCGCCCAGCCGGCTTCGTGGCTCACATCCGCTCCGGGGCGGAGACGCCGAGCAGCGCGAGGCCGTTCGCGAGGACGGTGCGCGCCGCCACGGTGAGCATCAGCCGCGCCTCGTTGATCGGCGCGACCGGCTCGTCGCCCTGCGGCAGCATCCGGCACTCGCGGGTGTCGTACCACCGGTTGAACACCGAGGTCGTGTCCTCGAGGTAGCGCGCGACCCGGTGCGGCTCGCGCAGCTCGGCCGCGCTGGCGACCACCCGCGGGAACTCGGCGAGGGCGCGGAGCAGCTCGCCCTCCTTCTCGTGCGACAGCAGCGCGGGGTCGAAGTCGTCGGGGAGCGACATGCCGAGGTCGGCGGCGTTGGCCATCATCCGGCAGCTGCGGGCGTGGCCGTACTGCACGTAGTAGACCGGGTTGTCGTTGGACTGGCTCGCCCACAGGTCGAGGTCGAGGTCGATGTTGGAGTCCGAGCTGTAGCGGGTCAGCGCGTAGCGGGCGGCGTCCACGCCGATCGCCTCGACCAGGTCGTCGATGGTCACGACCGTGCCGGCCCGCTTCGACATCCGCACCGGCTCGCCGTCCTTGAGCAGGTTCACCATCTGCCCGATGAGGATCTCGAGGTTCTTGCCCGGCTCGTCACCGAAGGCGGCGCACATCGCCATCATCCGGCCGACGTACCCGTGGTGGTCGGCGCCGAGCATGATGAAGCAGCGGTCGAACCCGCGCTCGCGCTTGTCGAGGTAGTAGGCCAGGTCGCCGGACAGGTAGGCGCCGGTGCCGTCGGACTTGATGATCACGCGGTCCTTGTCGTCACCGAACTTCTCGGTGCGCAGCCAGATCGCGCCGTCCTGCTCGTAGGTGTTGCCGAGCTCGGTGAGCCGGGCCACCGCGCGGTCGACGGCACCGCTCCTGTGCAGGTTGTTCTCGTGGAAGTAGACGTCGAAGTCGACCCCGAACTCGTGGAGGCTCTTCTTGATCTCCTCGAACATCATCTCGACGCCTTCGGCGCGGAAGACCTCCTGCGCCTCCTCGTCGGAGAGGTCCTTGACCTGCGGCGCCTTGGCGACGACCGCGGCAGCGATCTCGTGGATGTACTCGCCGCCGTACCCGTCCTCCGGGGCCGGCTCGCCCTTGGCGCTGGCCAGCAGCGACCGGCTGAACCGGTCGATCTGGGCGCCGTGGTCGTTGAAGTAGTACTCCCGGGTGACGTCCGCCCCGGCCTTCTCCATGATCCGGCCGAGCGCGTCGCCGACGGCCGCCCAGCGCACGCCGCCGATGTGGATCGGCCCGGTCGGGTTGGCGGAGACGAACTCGAGGTTGACCTTCTCCCCCGCGAACGCGTCGTTGGCGCCGTACGCCGCCCCCGCCTCGACGATCTGCGCCGCGACGATGCCCTGGGCACCGGCCGCGACGGTGATGTTGAGGAAGCCCGGGCCGGCGATGTCGACGCCGGCGATCCCGTCGGTGGCCTCCAGGCCCTTCTGGACCAGGGTCGCGAAGTCACGCGGGTTCATCCCGGCCTTCTTGGCCAGCTGCAGCGCGACGTTGGTCGCGTAGTCGCCGTGCCCCTTCTGGCGCGGGCGCTCCACCGTCACTGTGGTCGGGACGCCGTCCGGCAGGGTGATCGCACCCTCGGTGGACAGCGTCGTCAGCACGTCGACGATCGCGGTGGAGAGCTGCTCAGGGGTCACCGGCCAAGGGTATCGGCGCGCGACTGCGGGGCTCGCATCCATATCCGCCGTGGGACGCCCGACCCGATTGCGCGGCGGTCGCTCCTCGGCTGTAGGGTGACGCGCAGCCGCTCAGCGGCGATGCCTCCGTAGCTCAGGGGATAGAGCACTGGTTTCCGGTACCAGGAGTCGCAGGTTCGAATCCTGCCGGGGGCGCCCCATCGGCCGTCCACAGGGCGGCCGTTCTCCATTTCGCCGTGGGATCGAAGCGATAGTCCCTCACGTTCTGGCTGCCGACACGCCGTGCAGGACGTGCAAAACGTTAGGGACTATCCCACGAGACCGCCCGCTAGCAGCGCTCGATGGTCGCGTCCTTGCGGGCCTGGTCGCCGTAGCTGCGGGCCTGGGCGGTGAAGGGCAGCACCACGCTGGCGCCGCCCACGTTGCCGATGCTGCCCTGCACCACGCAGGTGGTGATCTTGCTCGGGACGACGTGCGCGACGGCCTGCGCGAGACGGAACAGCTCGGCCGGCGAGAGGTTCGTCGACAGGTGCTGCATCGCGGTCAGGACCCCGCGGTCGATGAAGCCGGGCGATGCCGCGCGCTCACGGACGCGCGTCTGGATGCCGCGCAGCACGCGCTGCTGGTTGGCCGAGCGGTCGAAGTCACCGCGGATCAGGTTGTACCGGATCCGGGCGTACACCATCGCGTCGTACCCGCCGAGGCGGATCGGGCCGGTGCCGAAGCCCTTCGGCTTGAGGTTCGGGTCCGAGAACGCGACCGGGTTGCGCACGGTGATGCCGCCGATGTCGTCGACCATCGCCTGGAAGAACTTGAACCGGCTGACCATGACGTAGTCGGGCTGGATGCCGACCAGGTCGCCGACGGCCTCCCCCAGCAGCTGCGGGCCGCCGAAGAAGAGCGCTGCGTTGATCTTGTCGTAGCCGTGGCCGCGGATCGGGACCCACGAGTCGCGCGGAATGCCGATGGCGGTGGCGGCGCCGGTGCGGGTGTCCATGCCGATCAGCTGCAGGGCGTCGCCGCGGGTCCGGGTCATGTCCTGCCCCGGCCGGGCGTCCGAGCCGACCGCGAGGATCCAGATCAGGTTCGGGTCGACGTCCACCCCGTCGGCCCGGTCCAGCTTCACGAGCGCCACCTCGGTGCTCTTCACCGCGGAGCCGGGCACCACCACGGCCAGGACCAGCAGCGACAGCGCGACCGCGCCGAGCCGGACGAGTCGCCGGAGCATCACACCGCCCCCTTCGTCATGTCGTAGCCGAAGACCTGCCAGCCGCCGTCTCCGTGGGTCAGGTAGAGCCGGCCCTGCACCCGGACGGCGCGCTCGACCTGCCCGGTCGTGCGGAACCCGACCAGGACCCGGGCGGTCACGGCCTGGGCGCGCTGCTTGACCGACAGCACGTCGAGCACCACCCGGCTGCGGCGCAGCTCGACGCCGTCGATCCGGTGGCCGATGTCCTGGTTGCTCATGAGGGCCCGGTCGCGCTTGGCGAGCGCCCGGGCGCCCGCGGTGAAGCCGGGCCACGCGTCGGCGAAGTCGCGCCGGGGGTACGCACCGCCGACGTACGCCGCCTGCGTCCAGCCGTCCACGACCGCGCCGACCGCGGCGACCACCTTGGCCCGCTCGGGCTTCGGGAGGCGGCCGGTGAGCTTGCCGATCACGACGGTCGTCTCGACCGCTGGGACGGCCGGCGCCGACGACGAGGGTGCCGCGGCCGGCTCGTCGGGCTCGTCGTCCGAGCCACTGCAGGCACCCGCCGCGAGCGTGAGGACGAGCGCGAGCGCCGTGGCGCCGGCCCGTCGCCGAGCGGTACTTCTCATCGGTCCGAGACTCCCCACTTGCCGTCGTTGTTCCCGGCATTGAACGTGACTTCCGTGTGGCCCGTCGCACACCACGCCGAATTGGCACCCTTCACCCTGCATTTGCTGGGGTGGGGGTCTAGCCTTGACGACTGAAACTCCCCCGCGCACGTACCGGAAGAGGCGAAACAAGCCGTGCCGCATTCCCCAGGCAACCAGTCCGACACCCCCTCCGCCGACTTCGGCGCCAACGAGTGGCTCGTGGAGGAGATGTACGACCAGTACCAGCGCGATCCAGGCAGCGTGGATCCCACCTGGGTGAAGTACTTCCAGAGCAACGGCAAGGCCGCGAGCGCGACGAACGGCACCACCCAGTCCAACCAGGCTGCGCCCGGCCAGGCGGCGCCGGCCGCTCCCGCGCAGCCGAAGCCGGCCCAGGAGCAGGCCCAGCAGCGGCCCCAGCAGCAGGTCGAGCACAAGGACCCGACGCCGACGCCCGCCCCGGTCGCCAAGCCGCGCCCGGAGACCAAGGCCGCGGAGCCGGCCAAGGGCACCAGCAACCCGATGCCCAAGGAGTCCAAGCCGGCCGCGCCGGCGCCGGCGAAGGACCAGCCGACGTACACCGTGCTGCGCGGTGCCCCGGCCCGCACCGCCCAGAACATGGACGCCTCCCTGACCGTGCCGACCGCGACGTCGGTCCGCTCGGTCCCGGTGAAGCTGCTGTGGGACAACCGCACGGTCATCAACAACCACCTCGCCCGCGCCCGCGGCGGCAAGGTGTCGTTCACCCACCTGATCGGCTACGCGCTGGTCAAGGCGGTCCGCTCGATGCCGGAGATGAACGTCGGTTTCGAGGTCGTCGACGGCAAGCCGAACCTCGTCACGCCCGCCCACATCAACCTCGGTCTCGCGATCGACGTCCCGAAGCCGGACGGCTCGCGCCAGCTGCTCGTCCCGAGCATCAAGGCCGCCGAGTCGATGGACTTCGCGGGCTTCTGGACCGCCTACGAGGAGATCGTCCGCAAGGCGCGCGACAACAAGCTGACGATCGAGGACTTCCAGGGCACCACGATCTCGCTGACCAACCCCGGCGGCATCGGCACCAGCCACTCGGTCCCCCGCCTGATGACCGGCCAGGGCGCGATCATCGGCGTGGGCGCGATGGAGTACCCGCCCGAGTGGCAGGGCGCGTCGGAGGACGCGATCGCGCGCAACGCGATCAGCAAGGTCATGACGCTGACCTCGACGTACGACCACCGCGTCATCCAGGGCGCGCAGTCGGGCGAGTTCCTGAAGCGGGTGCACCAGCTGCTGCTCGGCCAGGACGAGTTCTACGACGACATCTTCCGCTCGCTGCGGATCCCCTACGAGCCGATCCGCTGGGCCGCTGACATCTCCACGTCGCACGACGACGAGATCAGCAAGCAGGCCCGGATCCTCGAGCTGATCCACGCCTACCGCGTGCGCGGGCACATGATGGCCGACACCGACCCGCTGGAGTACCGCCAGCGCAGCCACCCCGACCTCGAGGTCGAGTCGCACGGGCTGACCCTGTGGGATCTCGACCGGGAGTTCGCGACCGGCTCGTTCGGTGGCGAGGGCCGCCGCTTCATGAAGCTGCGGCACATCCTCGGCATCCTGCGCGACTCGTACTGCCGCACCACCGGCATCGAGTACATGCACATCATGGACCCCGAGCAGCGCCGCTGGATCCAGGAGCGCGTCGAGCAGCCGCACACCAAGCCGCCCCGCGAGGAGCAGCTGCGTATCCTGCTGAAGCTCAACCAGGCCGAGGCGTTCGAGACGTTCCTGCAGACCAAGTTCGTCGGCCAGAAGCGCTTCTCCCTCGAGGGCGGCGAGACCACGATCCCGGTCATCGACGAGATCTGCGAGGCGGCCGCCGAAGCCGGCCTCGACGAGGTCGCGATGGGCATGGCGCACCGTGGCCGGCTCAACGTCCTCGCGAACATCGTCGGCAAGAAGTACTCCCAGATCTTCCGCGAGTTCGAGGGCAACATCGACCCGCGCACCGTGCAGGGCTCCGGCGACGTGAAGTACCACCTCGGCGCCGAGGGCGAGTTCGAGGCGGGCTCGAAGGACCGGATCAAGGTCTCGGTCGCCGCGAACCCGTCGCACCTCGAGGCCGTCGACCCGGTCCTGGAGGGCATCGCCCGCGCCAAGCAGGACGTGCTCGACCGTGGCGCGGAGTACCCCGTCCTCCCGCTGCTGGTCCACGGCGACGCCGCGTTCGCCGGCCAGGGCGTGGTCGCGGAGACGCTCAACCTGTCGCAGCTGCGTGGCTACCGCACCGGCGGCACGATCCACCTGGTCGTCAACAACCAGGTCGGCTTCACCACCTCGCCCGGCTCGTCGCGCTCGTCGCTGTACTGCACCGACGTCGCACGGATGGTGCAGGCGCCGATCTTCCACGTGAACGGCGACGACCCCGAGGCGTGCATCCGCGTCGCACGGCTTGCGTTCGAGTACCGCCAGGCGTTCAACAAGGACGTCGTCATCGACCTGGTCTGCTACCGCCGCCGCGGTCACAACGAGGGCGACGACCCGTCGTACACGCAGCCGCTGATGTACGACCTGATCGAGCAGAAGCGCTCGGTCCGCAAGCTCTACACCGAGTCCCTCATCGGTCGTGGCGACATCACGATCGAGGAGGCCGAGCAGGTCCTGCGCGACTACCAGCAGCAGCTGGAGCGGGTCTTCACCGAGGTCCGCGAGGCGAGCACCCAGCCGTCGGAGTGGACCACGGTCCCGGACTACCCGGACAAGCCCGCGGGCGAGGCGAAGACCGCGGTCTCCAACGAGGTCATGAAGCGGATCGCCGACGCGTACGTCACCCCGCCGGACGGCTTCACCGTCCACCCGAAGGTGATGCCGCAGCTGCAGCGCCGGGCCGCCGCGATCGCCGACGGCCCGATCGACTGGGGCACCGGCGAGATCCTCGCCTTCGGCTCGCTGCTCATGGAGGGCCGCCCGGTCCGCCTGGCCGGCCAGGACTCGCGCCGCGGCACGTTCGTGTCCCGCTTCGCGACCATCATCGACCGCACCAACGCCGACGAGTGGACGCCGCTGACCTCGCTCACCGAGGACCAGGCGAAGTTCTACGTCTACGACTCGCTGCTGTCGGAGTACGCCGCCCTCGGCTTCGAGTACGGCTACTCCGTGGCACGTCCCGAGGCGCTGGTGCTGTGGGAGGCGCAGTTCGGCGACTTCGTCAACGGCGCCCAGACGGTGATCGACGAGTTCATCACCTCGGGCGAGACGAAGTGGCGCCAGCAGTCCGGCGTCGTGCTGCTGCTCCCCCACGGCTACGAGGGTCAGGGCCCGGACCACTCCTCGGCGCGCATCGAGCGGTTCATGACGATGGCCGCCGACGACGCGTTCACCGTGGCGCAGCCGTCGACGCCCGCGTCGTACTTCCACCTGCTGCGCCAGCACTCGCTCGGCGAGGACCACAAGCCGCTGATCGTGTTCACGCCGAAGTCGATGCTGAAGCGCAAGGAGGCTGCGTCCACGCCGGACGAGTTCACCTCCGGCACGTTCCGGCCGTTCATCAGCGACGCCACCGCCGACCCGAACGAGGTCGACACGCTACTGCTGTGCTCCGGCCGGGTCACGTGGGACCTCATGGTCGAGCGTGCCAAGCAGGAGAGCTCCGGCCGCTTCGCGATCGCGCGCATCGAGCAGCTGTACCCGCGGCCCGAGGCCGAGATCCGCGAGGAGATCGCGCGGTTCCCGAAGCTCAAGGCCGTGCGCTGGGTGCAGGACGAGCCGGCGAACATGGGCCCGTGGCCGCACTACGCGGTCAACGTCTGGCCGCACGTGGACGCCCAGGTCGAGCTCGTCGGCCGCCCGGAGTCCTCCTCCCCCTCGGTCGGCACGGTCAAGCGCCACACCGAGGAGCAGAAGGACCTGCTCGCCCGCGCGTTCAGCTGAGCCATGTACTTCACCGACCGCGGCATCGAGGAGCTCGAGAAGCGCCGGGGTGACGAGGAGGTCACCCTGGCGTGGGTCGCCGAGCAGCTCCAGGGCTTCGTCGACTCGCACCCGGAGTTCGAGACCGCCGTCGAGCGGTTCGCGACCTGGCTCGCGCGGCTGGACGACCCGGAGGACTAGAGCCGGCGGGCACTAGCCGAGCGCGTCGAAGCCCTGCGCCACCCGTTCGGGCAGGGACCCACCCTCGCGCAGCCAGCGCACGGTGGCGGCGCGGAAGACGCCGATGCCGGCCGCGGCCAGGGCGTCAGCCTCCGCGGTGCCGCCGAGCTCGCGCGCGACGATGAACTCCCACGACAGGAACGTGTCGAAGATCCGGCCCCGCAGGACCGCCGAGCTCGCGGCGGCCTCCTGGCGCAGCAGCACCCGTGCGCGGTCCTGCTCGAAGCCGCGCGCCATGACCAGGATCGCCTCGCGCACGACCTCGGCGTCGCTGAGGTCGCGGCGGGCGTGGATCGCCGCGCGGAGCTCGGCCTGCCGGGCCTCGCGGCCCATGTCGAGGACCTCGTCCTTGGTCGCGAAGTAGCGGAAGAAGGTGCGTGCCGAGACGCCGGCGTCGGCGGCGATCGCCTCGACCGACGTGGCGTCGTACCCGTCCGCGGCGAAGCGCCGGAGCGCCGCCTCCTCCAGGGCCCGTCGGGTCTCGTCCTTGCGCTGCTCTCGGCGCCCGGGTTCAGTCACTGGCGACGGCTACCCGGATCGCCGTTGCTGACTCCGGGCGCGCGTCCGGCGCGCCGCTTCGCAGCTCCACGCGATCGAGAGTACCGGTGAACGGGAACGGCGGACGGTAGTCCGCGCTGACCGCGATCCCCCGGTCCCGGCCGACCAGCAGCCCACCGGCCGCGGTCGAGACGTTCGGGAAGAACACCAGCCCCGGCACGGGTCCCTCGGCGACCTCCACGCCGTCGACGGCGATCACCGCGCGCGCGTCCCGGCCGGGCAGGTAGCGCAGCTCGACGACGTGCGGTCCGACGGGGACCGGGTCGGCCGCGGCCACCCGGCGGGCACCGTCCAGGAGCGCGAACGTCGCGACCGGGCGGCCGTCGAGCAGGTAGAACGCCCAGCCACCGTGGCGGTCGCCGAGCGCGGCGAGGATCCCGCTCGCGCCGCCGTCGGGCACGTCCACGTGCGCGGTCAGCACGAAGCCGCCGACCTGGCTCGGCAGCTGCGGCACGGGCACCGGGCTGCCGCCGGGGCGGTAGACCGCGGACTCGGCGAGCGGGTACGCACCCGGGTGCATGTGCGCCATCGACCCGGGGAACTCGAACAGCGGCAGCACGTTGTTCCGCCCCGCCTCGGCCCACCACAGCCCCTCGAGCCGACGTACGACGTCCGGGTGCTCGGCCGCGACGTCGTCGGCCTCCGAGAAGTCGTCGGCGAGCCGGAACAACGACCACCGGTCGGTGTCGAAGTCGTGGCTGCCGCCGAGGTGGGCGCGCTCGCCGAACTGGTTGGCCACGTGGTCGGTCACGGCCTTCCAGCCGTCGTGGTAGATCCCGCGCGAGCCCATCATCTCGAAGTACTGCTGGGTGCGGTGCTCGGCGGCGCCGGGGTCGCGGAAGCTCGGGAGCATCGACGCGCCGTCGACCGGCTGCTGGGGGATGCCGTCGACGCTCGCCGGCGCCTCGACGCCGGCGGCCTCCAGCACCGTGGCGTAGAGGTCGACCGCGTGGCAGAACTGCTGGCGCACGCCGCCGGGCTCGGCCAGCCGGTCGCCCCAGCGGACCACGAGCGGCGTGCGCACCCCGCCGAGCCAGGCGTAGCGCTTCCAGAGTCGCAACGGCGCGTTGCCGGCCCAGGCCCAGCCCCACGGGTAGTGGTTGTTGGCGTCCGGCCCGCCGATCGTGTCGATCTGCGCGAGCGCGGTCTCGACGTCCTCGTTGAGCTCGAGCCAGCCGGCCGCCTCGTTGACCGTGCCGGTCGGACCGCCCTCGGCGCTGGCGCCGTTGTCGGACAGGATCATCACGAGGGTGTCGTCCGCGAGCCCGCGCTCCTCGAGGTGGTCGAACAGCCGCCCGAGGTGGTGGTCGGTGTGCGTGACGAAGCCCGCGAACACCTCCATGTAGCGCGCGAAGAGGCGGCGCTCGTCGGCCGACAGGTCGTCCCACGCCGGGACCCACTCCGGCCGCTCGGTGAGCGTGGTCCCGGGAGGTACGACGCCCTCGGCGACCTGCTTGTCGTACGCGCGCTGGCGCCACGCCTCCCAGCCGTCGTCGAACTGGCCGACGTACGGCTCGATCCACTCGGTCGGGACCTGGTGCGGCGCATGCGCGGCGCCGGTGGCGAGGTAGCAGAAGAACGGCTTGCGGGACTCGGCCTGCTGCTGGTCCTGGATCATCCGGATCGCCTGGTCGACCAGGTCCTCGGTCAGGTGGTAGCCCTCCTCCGGGGTTCGCGGCGGGTCGATCGGCGTGTTGTCGCGCACCAGCTCCGGCGCCCACTGGTTGGTCTCGGCGCCGAGGAAGCCGTAGTAGCGCTCGAAGCCCATGCCGAGCGGCCACCGGTCGAACGGGCCGGCCGCGGAGTACTCGACCTGCGGCGTCAGGTGCCACTTGCCGACCGCCATCGTGTTGTAGCCGTGGTCG
Organism: Nocardioides caricicola; assembly: GCF_039541135.1. Lineage (NCBI taxonomy): Bacteria > Bacillati > Actinomycetota > Actinomycetes > Propionibacteriales > Nocardioidaceae > Nocardioides > Nocardioides caricicola. The sequence goes on from NZ_BAABFQ010000005.1 coordinate 228,561, forward strand.
CGCAGCGTGCGCGCGAGCGTCGCCGCCGTGGGCGGGATCCGGCCGGTGTAGCCCGGGAACCCGAGGGCTGCCTCCTCGGTGACGCCCATCCCGACGGCGTGGTGGTTGCGGCCGGTCAGCAGCGCGGCCCGGGTGGCCGAGCACACCGCCGTGACGTGGAAGCGGTTGTAGCGCAGACCGCCGGCCGCGAGCCGGTCGATGTTGGGGGTCTCGAAGCCGGCCCCGAAGCAGCCGAGCTGGGCGAAGCCGATGTCGTCCAGCACGACGACCAAGACGTTCGGCGCGTCCGGGTCGGGCTTCGGGTACTCCACGAAGCGGGGCTCGGACGTCGCGACGCGGTCGGTGATGCGCTGGGTCTGCATGGACGAGATTCTGTCACTCAACTGACACTTTTGTGGAGACCTGCGGTAGGGCAGGATGCCGCCATGACGCAGACCGAGTGGATCTCCTCGACCGGCCCGAACGGCGACGTCTCCTACCCGGCAGCCCCCTGGGCGATGGTCGGCCAGCTCTGGCTCTCGATCTTCCGGCTCAAGGACCCCGTCGACGACCTGCGCCCCGCGGGCACCTACGGCGCGGCGTTCGTCAGCTACGAGCCCGGTAGCCCGCTGACCTACTCCGAGCTGCTGGTCGCACGACTCGCCGACACCGACGCCCACGGGCGCCGGGTGAGCATCACCGACATCTGGGTCGACTCCCCCGCCTCGGTCGCCGGCGGCCGCGAGCTGTGGGCGATCCCCAAGGGCCTGTGCGACTTCGAGCTCGAGACCCAGCGCCGCGGCCCGCTCTCGACGACCGACTGGACCGCGTCGTTCGGCCGCAAGCCGATCGCGAGCGCGACGTTCACCGACGTCTCGAAGGCCATGGTGCGGCTCCCGTTCAAGGGCGGCACCTGGCAGCCGGGCATCGACGACACGCACGGCGAGGAGCGCACGGCCATCCTGCAAGGCTCGTCGAAGGCGCTGCCGTGCCGCGGCCGCTGGGACTTCGCCGCCGACGGGCCGCTCGCGTGGATGCGCGGCGCCCGGCAGCTCGCGTCGTTCCGGCAGGCCGACTTCAAGATGTCCTTCGGCTGACCGGGTGGCCGAGCGGCTCCAACCCGCGGAGGACGTCGTCCTCCGGCTCCGGGCGATCGCCACGGCGTTGCCCGAGGCCTACGAGGAGGACGCCTGGACGGGCGTGCGCTGGCGGATCCGCACGAGGACCTTCGGCCACGTGATGGTGGCGCAGCGCGGCTACGAGTCGTCGTACCGCGACATCACCGGCGACGAATCCGAGCGGACCGTGCTCACGTTCCATGCGACCGGCGACGAGCTGCTCGCGCTGACCCACGCCGGGCTGCCGTTCTACAAGCCCCCGTGGTCCGGCACGATCGTCGGCCTGGTGATCGACGACGCCACGGACTGGGCCGAGGTCGCCGAGCTGCTCACCGAGTCGTACCGGTTCTGCGCTCCGCAGAAGCTGGCCCGGCTGGTCTAGCGGCCTAGTTGCAGCCCCAGCCGTCGTCGTCGGCGTCCAGGCCGTAGGGGTCGTTGCCGACGACCCGCACGGTGCCGGAGACGTACGCCGGGCCGTCCCCGCTGCCGCCCGCACAGTCGACGTCGCTGGCGACCGGCACGCAGCCGCTGGAGTAGTTCGGGTCGCAGCCGCCGCTGAGCGCGGGCGCGACGTACGTGCCGACGAACACCACCCGCGGGACCGGCTTCCTCACGACCACGGACTTCACCTTGGTGCGCTCGGTGACCTTGCCCTTCTTGACCGTCACCCGCCAGGTGGTGACGCGCAGGCCGTCGTGGCCCCGCTGGGTCACCCGCCGCTCGCCCCGGTCGAGCCGGGTGGTCCGGTGGGTCTGCGTGCCGTTCGGGATCGACTCGCGCTTCGTGACCGTGCGCGTGCCGGACTTCGGCGCCGAGGCCGGCTTCGTCCTGGCCGCGGTCGGGCGGCTCTCGCCGCCGCCCTTCGCGTCGTCGGTCGCGGCGCAGCCCGTCAACGAGCCGGCCAGCGACAGGGCCAGCACCACCGCTGCGGCGAGGACGCGTGCGTGCATGGTGGGAAGGTAGGCCGAAGTGACCGTCCTGGCACCGGTGGACTACACCGGTCGCGCGCGTCGACGACGACGTGCGGCGGCTGAAGAGCGGCGCCGTCGCGCGCGGTGAGGGCGACAGCAACCGCGCCGGTCCGCAGTACAACGGCCCGATCTAGTCCGGGTCGGCCGCCGGGTCGTGCTCCGCGGCCGCCCGGCGGGCGGCGTCGCGGATCTCGAAGACCTCGGTCGCGAACCCGCCGACCGCGCTCGCGACGTCACGCACGGCACTGGTGACGATCGTGGCGACCTGGCCGACCGTGGAGGCCGCGGCCTCCACGGTCCCCTGCACGGCGTCCTTGCGGATCTCTGCTCGCGACAGCTCGTCCTTCATCTGCCCATCCTCAGGCGGCGACCGGTTCCGCCACAACCCGGTCCGGCGTACGTCGCGGTCGGTCCGGCAGCGCCATCCGGCAGATCTTGCGGGCCACGCTGCCGAGCTGCTTGCGCAGCGGGCCGGTGTTGTACGCGAGCCCGTACCGCTCGCAGATCTCACGGACCTCGGCGGCGATCTCGGGGTACCGGCGCGCCGGCAGGTCCGGGAACAGGTGGTGCTCGATCTGGTGCGACAGGTTGCCGGTCATCACGTGGAAGAGCGGGCCACCGGTGATGTTCGCCGAGCCGAGCAGCTGACGGTAGTACCACTGCCCGCGGGACTCGTCCTCGCACTCCTCCTGGCTGAACGTCGCGACGCCCGCCGGGAAGTGACCGCAGAAGATGATGTTGAACGCCCAGATGTTGCGGACCAGGTTCGCGGTGGCGTTGCCGGCCAGCGTCAGCGGGAACAGCGGGCCCGTGAGCGCCGGGAACAGGACGTAGTCCTTGAGCGCCTGGCGCTTCACCTTGCGCATGATCCCGGCGTGCAGCGCCTTGTTCTCCGACATCTTCCGCCGGCCGGCGACGATGTTCTCGACCTCGAGGTCGTGCATCGCCACGCCCCACTCGAAGAAGACCATCAGCAGGAACGCGTAGAGCGGGTTGCCGAGGTAGTAGGGGTGCCACGGCTGGTCCTCGTCCATGCGGAGGATGCCGTACCCGATGTCGCGGTCCTTGCCGAGGATGTTGGTGTAGGTGTGGTGGATGTAGTTGTGGCTGTACTTCCACTGCTCGCTCGGGCAGACGTTGTCCCACTCGTACATTCGCGAGCTCAGCGCCGGGTCGCCCATCCAGTCGTACTGGCCGTGCATGACGTTGTGGCCGATCTCCATGTTGTCGAGGATCTTGCTGACTGACAGCGCGGCGACCGCGAGCGGCCAGGCCGGCGGCAGGTAGAACAGCGCCCGGCCGGCGATCTCGAAGTTGTTCTTGGTCTTCACGACCTTGCGGATGTACGCCGCGTCCTCGTCGCCGAGGTCGGCGATGATGCGCCGGCGGATCGCGTCCATCTCCTCGCCGAACGCCTCGAGCTGCTCGTCGGTGAGCGTCGTCGTGTTCATGGGTGCCTCCTCACAGCTCCACGGCGCAGTCGCCGACGGGAGCGTTGACACAGATCTGGATGTCCTCACCAGGGAGGGAGGACTCGACACCGGTCAGCACGTTGCGGACGGTGCCCTCGGTCTTGCGGGACGTGCACGAGAAGCAGATCCCCATCCGGCAGCCGGACTCCGGCTTCAGCCCCAGCGCCTCGGCCTGCTCCAGCAGGGTGGCGCCGGTGTTCGCGCCGCTCACGCCGGAGCGCTCGAACGCGACCTCACCGCCGCTGGCTCCCGTGGAGACCCGGGGCGGCTTGAAGTACTCGACGCGGAGCGCCTCCGAGCCGTCGTACGCCGCCTGGACGGCCTCGATCATCGGCGCCGGCCCGCACGCCCACGTGGGCACGTCCCGGTAGCCCGGGACCAACCGCTCCAGGTACGCCGGCGACAGGTTCGGGTCGCCGAGCTCCGGGTGCAGCAGGTGCACGTCGATGCCATGGCCTGAGCGACGGATGTCGTCGAGCTCGGCGGCGAAGATCTGGCGCTCGGGGCTCTGCGCGTAGTGCAGGAACGTCACCCGGCCGCGGTGCGTGCGCCGCTGCAGGGTGCGCAGCATCGACATCACCGGGGTGATGCCGGAGCCGCCGCTGATGAACAGCACGTGCTCGGGCACGTGCGCCGGGAGCACGAACTCGCCCTCGGCCTGCGACAGGTGCAGCATCTGGCCGGGCTGCGCGCGCTCCACGAGGAACCGGCTGACGACGCCGTCGGGGTTCGCGCGCAGCGTGATCGTGAACCGGTCACCGTTGCGGGACTCGGGGCTGGAGATCGAGAACACCCGCGTCGTACGCCGCGCGCCGTCGACCTCGACGCCGACCTGGACGTGCTGGCCGGCCCGGTGGCCCTGCCAGGTCGAGGTCGGCTGGAGGGTGAGCGTGGCGACGGCCGGGTGCCCGGCGACGTCGACCTCGCGGTGGATGGAGACGATGCGGGCGCGCACGTCGTGGGCGGCCCACATCGGGTTCAGCTGCTCGAGGTAGCGGTCCACGCCGTGCGGCGAGGTGAGAGCCGCCACCGCGCGGGACCGGAGGATCCGGTTCATGTCCGCTCCTTCCTTTCAGTGAACGTTCGTACACTCAAACCATGCCCGCATACCGGGAGTACGGTCAAGGTCCCCGCGGGTGAGCCGGAGCACAGCCGTGCTCCCAGCGCTAGCCTGAGCCCATGAGCACGCGCGTCGAGCAGAAGGAGCGCACCCGGCGCGCGATCCTCGATGCCGCGCTCGAGCTGTCCGACGAGAGCACGCTCGCCGTGCTGTCGCTGCGTCAGGTCGCCAAGGAGGTCGGCATCGTGCCGACGGCGTTCTACCGGCACTTCGACTCGATCGAGGCGCTCGGGCTCGCCCTCGTCGACGAGTCGTTCGTGTCGCTGCGGACGATGATGCGCGACCTGCGCCGCGGCGACCCGGCCCTCTCCGACGTCGTCGACCGCTCGGTCTCGGTGCTGGTAGCGCACGTGCACCAGGACCGCGCGCACTTCCTGTTCATCGCCCGCGAGCGGGCGGCCGGGCCACCGGCGGTCCGGGAGGCGATCCGGCACCAGATCGAGCTGTTCGAGCGGGAGCTCGCCACCGACCTGGCCCAGCTGCCGGGCACCGACGCCTGGTCCGGCGAGGACCTGCGGGTGCTGTCGAACCTGATCGTGACCGCGATGGTCGCGACCGCCGAGGCGATCCTCGGCGCCGCCGACCGCCCGGACGCCGAGAAGGAGCTCGTCGAGCAGGCGCGCACCCAGCTCCGGATGGTGCTGATCGGTGCGCTGAACTGGCGATCCAAGCCGTGACCGCGGCTCGCGCCCTGGTCGTGCTCGCGCACCCACGGCCGGGCAGCCTCAACCACGCGGTCGCGGACCGCGCCGCGTCCGCCCTGCGCGACGCCGGGCTGCAGGTCGACCTGCACGACCTGTACGCCGAGGGCTTCGACCCGGTCCTCACCGCCGAGGAGACCTGGACCGCGGGGGTCTCCGCCGCGGAGCTGCTCGCGCGCACCACCGACCCGCTCGTACGCCGCCATCGCGAGCTGGTCGCCGGCGCCGACGTCCTCGTCGCCGTGCACCCCAACTGGTGGGGCAAGCCGCCCGCCGTGATGGCCGGCTGGCTCGACCGCGTGCTCGTCCCCGGTGTCGCCTACACCCTCGACGACGCCGGCGGCCTGCCCCGTTCGCTGCTGCGCCTGCGCCGGCTTCTGGTCGTCAACACCTCCGACACCCCCGACGACCGCGAGGCCGAGCAGTACGGCGACCCGCTCGACGCGATCTGGCGACGCTGCCTGGCGCCGTACCTCGGTGGCCCGGCCGTCGACCGCCTCGTGCTGCGCGTCGTCGCCGACGCGAATGCCGACCAGCGCGCCGCCTGGCTCGCCGAGGTCGCCGACCTGGCGACCCGGGCCGGCCGGGAAGTGTCCCAGGCGGTCGCTCCGCCGCGATAGTCCCTCACGTTGTGGCTGCCGACACGCCGAGAACGACAGCCAAAACGTTAGGGACTATCGCGACGGGCGCACTGTCACGTCGGGGATCGTCGCGTCGCGCGGCAGGTCGAGGACGTGCAGGATCGCGTCGGCCACGGTCTCGGGGCGGATCCAGACGGAGGCGTCGTACTCCTTGCCCTCCTGCTCGTGCACCTTGGCCTGCATCGGGGTGCCGGTGCGCCCGGGGTAGACCGTCGTCACGCGCAGGTCGGTCTCCTCGCCGCGCAGGGAGTCGGCGAGCGCCTTCAGCCCGTGCTTGGAGGCGGCGTACGCCGACCAGCCCGGGTGGGCGTTGAGGCCGGCCCCGGAGTTGACGAACACGACGGTGCCGCGGGCCGCGCGCAGCGCCGGGAGCGCGACCCGGGTGAGCGCGGCCGGGGCGACGAGGTTGACCCGCAGCTGGGTCGACCAGTCGTCGACGGACAGCTCGGCCACCGCGCCGAGCTCGACGACCCCGGCGGAGTGGACGACGGAGTCCAGCTCGCCGGGCAGCGCCAGCGACTCCACGGACTCGGGCGAGCCGAGGTCGGCGACCAGCACGTCCGCGCCGGGGAACCGCTCGGCCAGGTCGGCCGCCCGCTCCTCCGAGCGCGCGAGCAGCACCAGGTGGTCGCCGCGCGCGTGCAGCCGCTCGGCGACGACTGCGCCGATGCCGGAGCCGGCACCCGTGACCAGATGCGTGGCCATCAGCGGGTGAAGACGATCTTGCCGAACTGCTCGCCGTCCAGCATCGCGGCGAACCCGTCCCGCGCCTCGGTCATCGGCAGGGTCCGGTCGATCAGCGGCCGTGCGCCGGTGGCGTCGAGCAGCGAGACCAGCGAGGCGAGCTCACCGCGGGTGCCCATCGTCGAGCCGACCACACTGAGCTGCAGGAAGAAGATCCGGGTCAGCTCGGCGTCGTCGAGGTCCGGGCCCGACGTGGTGCCGGAGGTGACGATCCGGCCGCCGGGGCGCAGCGCGCGGATCGAGTGCGACCAGGTCGCCTTGCCGACGGTCTCCATGACCGCATCCACCTTCACGGGCAGCCGGGCGCCGGCCTCGAACACCTCGTGGGCCCCGATCTCCAGCGCGCGCGCCCGCTTGGCCTCGTCACGGCTGGTCGCCAGCACCCGCAGCCCGGCCGCACGGCCGAGGATGATCGCGGCCGTCGCGACGCCGCCGCCGGCACCCTGCACGAGCACGGTCTCGCCGGCCTTGAGCCCGCCGCGGGTGAACAGCATCCGGTACGCCGTCAGCCACGCCGTCGGCAGGCAGGCGGCCTCCTCGAACGACAGCGACGCCGGCTTCGGCACGACGTTCGAGCAGGGCACGGCGACCCTGTCGGCGAACGTGCCCTGGTAGCGCTCCGACAGCAGCGACCGCTTCGGGTCGAACGTCTCGTCGCCCGACCACGACGGGTCGCTGATCACCGCGTGCACGACGACCTCGTTGCCGTCCTCGTCGTACCCGGCCGCGTCGCAGCCGAGGATCATCGGCAGCGCCTCCTCGCGCAGGCCGACGCCGCGCAGGGAGAACAGGTCGTGGTGGTTGAGCGAGGCGGCCTTCACCGTCACGGTCGTCCAGCCGTCGGGCACGTCGGGGTCGGGGCGCTCCCCCACCTGCAGCCCGGCGAGCGGGTCGTCCTTCGAGAAGCTGTCGGCGTAGACGGCAAACATGTGGACCACGCTAGCGAGCCGCCGCGCGCCTGCCGACATGAGTCCGATCACGCCGCACGACCGGCGCGCGAGCGCACGTGGTGGTGCAGCAGCTGCTCGAGCCGGACTGGCTGATCGAGGTCGAGGCGGTGGCAGCGAAGGTCGACTAGCGGCGGGCCACGCCGTCGCGCCGTGCGGCCTCCGCCACGGCGGCGGCCACCGCCGGCCCGACCCGCGGGTCGAACGGCGACGGGATCACCAGCTCCTCGGTGAGGTCGTCGCCCACCAGGTCGGCCAGCGCCTGGGCCGCGGCGAGCTTCATGCCCTCGGTGATCGCGCTCGCGTGCACGTCGAACGCGCCCCGGAAGATCCCGGGGAACGCCAGCACGTTGTTGATCTGGTTCGGGAAGTCCGAGCGGCCGGTGGCGACCACGCGGGCGTGCCGGTGGGCGACGTCCGGGTGGACCTCCGGGTTGGGGTTGGCCATCGCGAAGATGATCGCGTCGGGCGCCATCCGCGCGACGTCCTCCTCGGGCACGGTGCCGCCCGAGACGCCGAGGTAGACGTCGGCGCCGTCGAGGACGTCGGCGAGGCTGCCGGTGCGCCCGGTCTTGTCGGCGGTCATCTCGGCCAGCTCCCGCTTGACGGGGGTCAGGTCGTGGCGGCCGGAGTGCACCACGCCCTTGCGGTCGGTGACCGCGAGGTCGGTGATGCCGGCGCCGAGCAGGATCTTGGCGATCGCGACGCCGGCGGCGCCCGCGCCCGAGATCACGACGCGGGTGGTCGCGGGCTCGCGGCCGGTGAGCCGCAGTGCGTTCCAGAGCGCGGCGAGCGCGACCACCGCGGTGCCGTGCTGGTCGTCGTGGAAGACCGGGATGTCCAGCAGCGCCTTGAGCCGGTCCTCGATCTCGAAGCAGCGCGGCGCGGAGATGTCCTCGAGGTTCACGCCGCCGAAGCTCGGCGCCAGCCGCGCCACGGTCTCGATGATCTCCTCGACGTCGGTCGTGTCCAGGCAGATCGGGATCGCGTCGACCCCGCCGAACTGCTTGAACAGCACCGCCTTGCCCTCCATCACCGGCATCGCCGCGGCCGGGCCGATGTCGCCGAGGCCGAGCACCGCGGTGCCGTCGCTGACGACCGCGACGGTGTTCGGGACCCACGTGTAGTGCTGGGTCATGGCCGGGTCGGCGGCGATCGCCTCGCACACCCGGGCCACGCCCGGGGTGTAGGCCAGCGACAGGTCGTCGCGACCCACCAGCGGGACGGTCGCGGCGACCGCCATCTTGCCGCCGACGTGCAGGTCGAAGACCGGGTCGCCGGAATGAGGATGAGTTGCAGACATTGAGGGGCTTTCCAAGGGTGAGAGCGTGCGTGACGAGGGGTCCGGATCGGGGCGCGGGGTGGTGCGCAGATTCGATCGACGGACCGCAGGGGGTCTCCCTCGTCGCCAGTCTGGCACAGCGTCAGAGCTTGCGGGGGCGCGGCCAGACCCTGGCCAGGGTGACTGCGATCACGTCGTCGTCGGGCACCGGGCCGCGGTGCCGGGAGTCCACGCCCTCGCCGGGGTTCTCGCTCAGCAGCCACCAGGCCGGCCGCCCCAAGGCCGTCGTACGACGCTCCACCGCTCGCTTGACCGCCACGGTGCCGTCGGCGAGCCGCGCCACGACCAGGTCGCCCTCCTCTGCCGGTCGGCGGTACGAGACCAGGAGCCGGTCACCGGGGCGCAGGACGGGCAGCATGGACCGCCCACCGACCACCGCGAATCCCCACCTCGACACGCGGAGTAGTGTCGCAGCGAGCACGAAACAACCGAACAAGAGAGGACCCGCATGTTCGCGCGACTGTTCGCACCCACCCTCGAGGTGTCCGCCCACTGCGACCTTCCCTGCGGCGTCTACGACCCCGCGCAGGCCCGGATCGAGGCCGAGTCGATCAAGGCCATCATCGCCAAGGTCGCGGACAACGACGACCCCGACTTCCGCACCCGCGCGATCCTGATCAAGGAGCAGCGCTCGGAGCTGGTCAAGCACCACCTGTGGGTGCTCTGGACCGACTACTTCAAGCCCCCGCACTTCGAGAAGTACCCGCAGCTGCACACCCTCGTGAACGAGGCCACCAAGCTGGCCGGCGCCTCGGGCACCAAGGGCGAGCTCGACGCCGCGAAGGCCGACGAGCTGCTCGCGAAGATCGACGAGATCGCGGAGATCTTCTGGGAGACCAAGAAGGCCTGACGCGACGGCCGCAGGCCGTCGCCTGGCCTTCGACGTCTCGAGCGCGACTGAACGAAGCGAAGTCGCTACCGCAACGAAGGCCTGACACACGCAAGCGCAACGACCCGCCCGGTTTCCGGGCGGGTCGTTGCGCATTTCCGGCATGCCCTCGTCAAAGTCGAGTAACTTAGGAGATATTATTCAGTAGTTCGATTGCCGTTCAGAGGAGTCCGCCATCACCACCACCACCGCCCCGCGGCACCACGACTACTGGAACGGCTTCTACGCCGGAGCCGATCGGGGCCGCGTCCCCGAGGAGCCGTCGGCGTTCGCCCAGTGGGTCGACCACCAGCTCCCGGCGGCCCAGGAGGTCGTCGAGATCGGGTTCGGCACCGGGCGCGACTCGCTCTGGTTCGCCCGCACCGGTCGTCGCGTGCGCGGCCTCGACTTCGCCGAGTCGGCGGTGGCGCACGGTCGCGCCGAGGCCGCGGAGCGGGACCTGCCCTGCGAGTTCGACCTCCTCGACCTGTACGACGACCAGGCAGTGACGCGGGCCGCGACGTCGCTCACGGCCACGCCCGGCCCCCGCGCGGTGTACGGCCGCTTCCTCGTGCACTCCCTCGAGGACGCCGGCCGAGCCAACCTGGTCCGGCTCGCCGCCGACGTCCTGCGCAACGGCGGCGGCGAGCTCTTCCTGGAGTTCCGCACGGGCAAGGACCTCGGCCAGGAGCACCTCTTCGGCGACGACCACTTCCGCCAGTTCATCGACCCGATGGTCGTCGAACTGGAGATCGAGGACCTGGGTGGCGCGGTCACCTACCGCGAGGAGGGCTGCGGGCTGGCGGTCTACCGGACCGAGGACCCGCACGTGGCCCGGATCGTCGCCCACTTCCCGGCAGGAGCACGACGCTGAGCGGAGCGGCCGTGCGGCGCCGCTTCGCGGTGAGCAGCCACGGCATCCGGGTGCCCGCGGGCGTCCAGGACGTCGTCGACGTCCGGATCGCCGGCGAGCGGGTCTGGTCCATCAACCCGCGGCGCGAGCGCCACCGGCTCGGCCTGCGGCCGGTGCCCTGGCCGACCGCGCTCACGCCGTACCTCGACGGCGTCGCCGACGTGAGCCTGGTGCGGCACGCGAGCGGCGAGACGGTGCACGAGCAACGGGTCTCGTTCGGCACCGGCACCACCCCGGTCAGCGTGGTCGACGCGAGCGGACACCCGGTCGCCGTCGACAAGGCCGGGCACCTCCAGCGCATGTTCGACCGCACCGACGAGGACCTGACCGCGGACGTCCTCGACTCCGTCGAGCGGGTCCTGCGCGACCTGCGCGAGGCGTGCGGGCTCGACGCGTTCCTCGCGTTCGGCTGCCTCCTCGGGGCGGTGCGCGATGGTCACGTGATCGGCCACGACTGCGATGCGGACGTGTCCTACCTCAGCCGGCACACCCACCCGTTCGACATCATCCGCGAGAACCGCCGGGCCGCGGAGACCATGAAGTCGCTCGGGTGGAGGATCACCCGGATGTCAGCCGGTGACTTCAAGATCTGGACCCGCCCCGGCGGCGGCCGACGCGTCGGCATCGACGTCTTCGCGGCGTTCCACGTCGACGGCCGGTTCTTCATGGTCCCGTCCGTCAGCGGCGACCTCCCCCGCACGGCGCTGCTGCCCGTCGGCGAGGTGACGCTCGAGGGCCGGCGCATCCCTGCGCCGGCTCAGCCCGAGGCGCTCCTGGAGACCACCTACGGACCGGGCTGGCGGGTCCCGGACCCGTCGTTCGAGTTCGAGCCGTCACGGGCGACGGTACGACGGCTCAACGGGTGGCTGCGCAACAACCGCAAGCACCTGCGGCACTGGGGCGACTTCTACGGCTCGCGGGCAGCGGACCGGGTGCCGGCCACGCCGAGCCCGTTCGCGACCTGGGTCGCCGGACGCCTCGAGCCCGGCCAGGAGGTCCTTGACGTCGGCTGCGGCACCGGCCGGGACGCGGTCTTCCTCGCCGAGCAGGGACACCGCGTGACCGCGCTCGACGGCAGCCCGCGCGCGCTGCAGCGCAGCCGGCGGCTGGCCGCGGAGCGCGGCGTACGGATCCGACCGACGCCGCTGAACCTCAACGACCTCGCCTCCGCGCTCACGTCGGGAGCGCGGTTCGCGCACGCTGCGCGACCGCCCGAGATCTACGCCCGGTTCCTGCTGGACGCCATCGAGCCCGACACCCGGCTGACGTTCTGGCGCTGGTGCCGGATGGTCCAGCGCCGCGGCGGGACGACGTACCTGGAGTTCCGGACCTGGCAGGGGACGCTGCGCGCGCGGGCGTTCCCGTTCCACTACCGCACCTTGCTCGACCCCCGGCACGTCGTCGCCGAGATCGAGCGGGCCGGCGGCACCGTCGTGCACCGCAGCATCGGAACAGGGCTGGCGGCCTTCGACGGTGAGGACCCGCGCATCTGTCGACTCGTCGTGAGGTGGTCATGAACAGGTCGGACCGTCGTCAGGTGAAGCTCCGGCTGGGACCGCTGTCCTGGCGTCGTCGGGTCGTGGAGCTCGAGCTGGAGATCCAGGAGTCGCGCCGGCTCAACCAGCGGCTCTCGGACCTCATCGACGTGGTCACCGAGGTCCTGGTGCCCACCGTCGACCGCGACGACGAGCGGCTGCGCGCGGCCCTCGCCCGGCTCGAGGAGGCGAAGGCGCCCGGCAGCCCGCCGATCCGTTAACGCCCGAGGGGCACCGGGTACGACAACCCAGACAGGGTGACCGCTACTGTTTCCGGCACCTACCCCGAGCCCCACCAAGGACGGAACCCATGACTTCGACCGGTCAGGACGGCCGACGGGCCGACGTCGAGCTGCGGGTCCCCGCCGACAGCGCCTACGCGTCGGTGCTGCGGACCACGACCGCGGGCCTGGCCGCCCGCCTCGACTTCCCGATCGATGACATCGAGGACCTGCGGATCGCGGTCAGCGAGGCCAGCGCGATGGTGCTGCCCGCGGCGTCCGAGGACGCCGACCTGACCTGCCAGTTCTTCATGAGCCCGGGGTCGCTGACGGTGAGCGTGGGCGTCGAGGTCGACGCACCGGTCGACCCCCAGTACGACAGCTTCGCGTGGACCGTGCTGGCCACGTTGGCCACGGACGCCTCCGCCGACACCAGCGACGGTCGGTTCACGGTCAGCGTCACCATGGCGCCCGGCCAGACCGACGGTCACTGAGATGTCCCCCGTGAAGGGCGACGTGGACGAGGAACCGGACGGCCTCACCGGCGTCGAGCTCACGCGCGCCCGCAGCGCCGAGCTGTTCGCGGTGTTCCGCGACGAAGGAGCGCCCGAGGCGAGCCGGGACGCCGCCCGCGACGCCCTGGTCCACCTCCACCTCCCGCTGGTCGAGCACTGCGCGCGACGCTTCCGCAACCGCGGCGAGCCGCTCGAGGACCTCGTACAGGTGGGCACGATCGGCCTGATCAAGTCGGTTGACCGCTTCGACACCGACCGCGGCGTGGAGTTCTCGACGTACGCGACGCCGACGATCATCGGCGAGATCAAGCGCTACTTCCGCGACAAGGGCTGGGCGATCCGGGTCCCGCGCCGGCTCCAGGAGCTGCGCATGCAGATCGGCTCGGCGAGCGCCGAGCTCACCCAGACCCTGGGCCGCTCCCCCACGCCGCGCGAGCTCGCCGAGGCGATCGGGTGCTCGGTCGAGGAGATCGTCGAGGGCATCGAGTCGAGCAACGCCTACTCCACGCTGTCGCTGGACGCCACCGACAACGGCGAGGACAGCACCGCGACCATGCTGGACGCGATCGGGATCGACGACGAGGGCCTCGAGCACGTCGAGATCCGGGAGTCGATCAAGCCGCTGCTCGACCGGCTCGAGCCGCGCGAGAAGAAGATCCTGCTGCTCCGGTTCTTCAAGAACATGACGCAGTCGCAGATCGCCGAGGAGATCGGCGTCTCCCAGATGCACGTCTCCCGGCTGCTCAACCGCACGCTCGAGCAGCTGCGCGCCGCGATGGAGGAGGAGTCGGGCTAGACCGGTTCCTCGTCGGAGAGGGCCGCGAGGCTCGACGGGACGAACAGCCCGACCAGCACCACCACGGCGACCAGCGCGGTCACGACCGCCACCACCGTGGTGTCGCCGCCGCGGAAGCTCCACGCCACGCCGAGCTGGATCAGCTGGGCGAGCACGACGGGGCTGCGCGCCCAGGATCGGCGGTGGGTCAGCGCCCAGGCGGCGGCCAGCAGCAGCGCGCCGTACCCCGCGAAGAACACGGAGGTCGTCAGCGCCACCGCGACCCGGTCGGAGGAGATGCTGGCGAGCTCCAGGACGGCGTACCCGAGGAGCACCAGCCCCTCCACGGCGGTCAGCGAGGCGGCGACCACGAGCGGGGCGGGGTTGGCGAGGGGGCGTACGGTCACAGTGCGAGCCTAGAAGAGCCCTGTCACCCGACCGACACCCGCCGGTAACTCCTGTGACGAACAGAACCATCCAAAGGGTTGTTTAACGGTCCAATAGTTGCGAGGCTTGGTGAGCGCTCGTGAATGAGTTCGCTTCGTAGCGCCGTCAAGCAACAACGCAGGTCTTTCATCGACCCGGGCCTGCCCGCGCAAGTGTAGGAAAGAGGGATTCCCCAGCCATGGATTGGCGCCACCGTTCTGCGTGCCTCGACGAGGACCCGGAACTGTTCTTCCCGATCGGCAACACCGGTCCGGCCATCCTCCAGATCGAGGAGGCCAAGCAGGTGTGCCGACGCTGCGAGGTGCGCGAGCAGTGCCTCGCGTGGGCGCTCGAGGCTGGCCAGGACCACGGTGTCTGGGGTGGGCTCGGCGAGGACGAGCGCCGCGCCCTGAAGCGCCGCAACGCCCGCTCGCGGGTCCGCACGGCCTAGGCGTTACTCGAGAGGTACGTCGAGGGCGGCTCGGGTCCCCGTCCCTGACGGCACCGGACCGAGCTCCAGCTGGCCGCCCAGCTCCGACTCCACGAGCGTGCGGACGATCGACAGCCCCAGGCTGGTCGACGCGTCGAGGTCGAACCCCTCCGGCAGCCCCTTGCCGTCGTCGTCGACGGTCACGTGCAGCCGGCCGACGATCCGGCGCACCGTGAGCACGATCTCCCCGGCGGTCTCCGGGTCGTCGTAGCCGTGCTCGACCGCGTTCTGGAGCAGCTCGGTGAGCACCATGGCCAGCGCGGTCGCGGACTCGGAGGGCAGCTCTCCGAACGTGCCGTCGCGGCGCACCCGGATCCGCCCGCCCTGGTCGCTGACGTCGGTGACCATCCGGCCGAGGGGGTCGACGATCTCGTCGAAGTCGACCCGCTCGCCGACCGACTGGCTGAGCATCTCGTGCACGAGCGCGATCGACCCGACCCGGCGCACGGCCTCCTCCAGCGCGAGCCGGGCGCTCTCGGAGTCCATCCGGCGCGCCTGCAGCCGCAGCAGCGCGGCGACGGTCTGGAGGTTGTTCTTCACCCGGTGGTGGATCTCGCGGATCGTCGCGTCCTTGGTGACCAGCTCCCGGTCGCGGCGGCGCAGGTCGGTGACGTCGCGGACCAGGATCAGCGCGCCGATGTGGTCCCCCGCCGGTCGCAGCGGGATCGAGCGCACGATCAGGGAGACGGTGTCCGTGCCGATCTCGGTGTCGCGGTGCGCGCGGCCGCCGAGCACCGCGCTGAGCGTCTCCTCGTCGGGCCGGCGCCGCGGCGGTACGAGGTCCCGGGTCAGCTCGGCCAGCGACAGCCCCGCCAGGTCGCCGGAGAGGCCGAGCCGCCGGTAGACCGACAGCGCGTTCGGGCTGGCGTAGACGACCCGGCCGACGTTGTCGACGCGCAGGAAGCCGTCGCCCACCCGCGGGGTGTCCGCGTGGTCGCTGCGCTGCCCGGCCGCCGGGAAGTGCCCGTGGGCGATCATCTGGGTCAGGTCCGCGGCGGTCTGGAGGTACGACAGCTCGAGCCGGCTGGGCGTGCGCACGCCGAGCAGGTTCGTGTTGCGCGCGACGACCGCGATGATCCGCCCGGCCCGGCGCACCGGGATGGTCTCCACGCGCACCGGCACGTCGTCGCGCCACTCGGGGTCGCCCTCGCGGACCAGCCGGCCCTGGAGGTACGCCGCGTCGATCAGCGGCCGCCGTCCGATCGGCACGAACGTGCCCACGACGTCGTCGACGTACGCCGTCGGGCCGGTCGTCGGGCGCATCTGCCCGGCGGCCCAGAACCCCTTCCCCTCACGGTCGGGGAGCCACAGCACGAGGTCGGCGAAGGACAGGTCGGCGATGATCTGCCAGTCCGCCTGCAGCAGCTGCAACCAGGCGACGTCCTCGTCGTCCAGGTCTGTGTGGCTGCGCACCAGGTCGGTCATCGTCGGCACGCTCGCAAGGCTAGGTGCTCCCCCTCCCCATCTGGACACGTGGGCAGCATTTGGCATGCTGGGGGCCATGTCCGGGGCGTACTGGCAGCAGGTGCACGCAGACGGACTGGCGGTACCGACCGACCGGCCGCTCGACGAGCTGACCGCCGAGCTGACCCGGATGCTGGGTGACCCCGACCCCGCCAAGCGCGACGGCACCGCCTACCCCACGCTGACCACCTGGGTGGCCCGCGGCGTGTACGACGACCTGCTCGCCGGGCTGGGCGACGGGATGGCCATCGGGCTCGGGATCGGCCTGGGCGACCAGGACACCGACACCGTGTTCCGGCGCAGCTTCTCGGCGCTGGTTCTCGGCGAGTGCATCGCCCGCGACAACCGGCGGCCGCTGCTGCCGGGCGGCAAGATCCTCGAGTGGGGCGACCGGCTCTCGACCTGGCTGCTGCGCGAGCGCGACCTGCGCGGGTTCGTGCCCGGCAAGGGCTGGGCGCACGCGGTGGCCCACGGTGCCGACACGCTGGCCACGCTCGCCGGGTCCCCGCACCTGGCGACCCCCGAGCTGACCGTGATCCTCGACGTGGTCGCCGACCGGGTGCTGCTGCCGGTCGACCAGCTGTTCACCAGCGGCGAGCCCGACCGGCTGGCCCACGCCACGATGGCGGTGCTGCGCCGCAACGTCGTGCCGCTGCGGGTCCTCGAGCCCTGGATCGCCCGGCTGGCCGCGTCCGCGAGCACCCGGGCGTCGTACGACGAGCGCGACCCGTACCTCGCCGGCGGCAACGCCGAGGCGTTCCTCCGGGCGCTGTACCTGCAGCTCTCGCTCGGCGCGCAGCCGCCGCAGATGCGCTCCGACCTGCTGCTGGTGGTGGTCGACGCGCTGAAGTCGTCGAACGCCGCCTTCCTCAGACCTACGGGTGAGTAGCCTTCGGGCATGTCCTCCGAACTGACCGGTCATGCCGGCGAGCTCGCCGTCTCCGTGGCCCAGGCGCACGGTGTCGAGACCATGTTCACGCTGTCCGGCGCGCACGTCTTCCCGCTGTACGACGGCGCCGTCAAGGCCGAGACGCCGATGCGGCTGCTCGACGTCCGCCACGAGCAGACCGCGGCGTTCGCCGCGGAGGCGACCGGCAAGCTGACCCGCGTGCCGGGCCTCGCCGTGCTCACCGCGGGCCCGGGTGCGACGAACGGGCTCAGCGCGGTCGCCCAGGCCCAGTTCGCCGGCTCCCCGATGGTGGTCGTCGGTGGCCGTGCCCCGCAGAGCCGCTGGGGCACCGGCGCCCTGCAGGAGCTCGACCAGCCGCCGATCTTCGCGCCGGTGTCGAAGCTCGCCCGCACGATCCCGACCGCCGGCGAGGTGCTCGACGGCATGCACGAGGCGTTCGTGACCGCTCGGTCCTCGCACCGCGGCCCGGTGTTCGTGGACGTGCCGATGGACGAGCTGTTCAACTCCGCGACCGGCACGCTCCCCGAGGTCGTGCCGAGCCGAGGCGCCGACCCGGACCCCGACGCCGTCACCGCGATCGCCGGGCTGCTCGCGAGCGCCGCACGCCCCGTGCTGATCCTCGGCACCGACGTCTGGGCGGACCACGCCGAGGAGGCCGCCCTGCGCTTCGTCGAGTCGGCGGGCGTCCCCGCGATCACCAACGGGATGGGCCGGGGCATCGTCCCCGGCGGCCACCCGCTGCTGGTCACCAAGGCCCGCAGCCACGCGCTCAAGCAGGCCGACCTCGTGGTCGTGGTCGGCACGCCCCTGGACTTCCGGCTCGGGTACGGCGTCTTCGGCGACGCCCAGGTCGTGCACGTCGCCGACTCCGCGGGCCAGCTCTCGGCGCACGCCACGCTCGCCGGCTCCGTCTCCGGCGACCTGTCGTCGGTGTTCGACGGGCTGCTGGAGGCGCTACGCGCCCCCGACTGGTCCGCCTGGGTCGGCGAGCTCCAGGGCGCCGTCGCGGCCGCCGTGGAGCGCGACGCGGCCCTGCTGGGCGCCGAGGCCGACCCGATCCACCCGGCCCGCATCTACGGCGAGCTGGTCCCCCGGCTCGCCGACGACGCCGTGGTCATCGGCGACGGCGGTGACTTCGTCAGCTTCGCCGGCAAGTTCGTGGAGCCGAAGCGACCCGGCTGCTGGCTCGACCCGGGCCCGTACGGCTGCCTCGGCGCCGGCTTCGGCGCCGCGATCGCGGCCCGCCTCGCGCGCCCGTCGTCCCAGGTCGTGCTGCTCCTCGGCGACGGCGCCGCCGGCTTCTCGCTGATGGACGTCGACACGATGGTGCGCCACGGCCTTCCGGTCGTGATGGTGATGGGCAACAACTCCGCGTGGGGCCTGGAGAAGGGTCCGATGCAGATGCTCTACGGGTACGACGTGATCGCGGACCTGGCCCCGAGCACGGGCTACGACGCCGTCGTGCGCGCTCTCGGCGGGGGCGGCGAGACCGTCACCGACCCGCGCGAGGTCGGTCCGGCGCTGGACCGGGCGTTCGCGTCGGGTGTGCCGTACCTCGTCAACGTCATCACCGACGTGAACGCGACGTACCCCCGGAACAGCTTCGGTGTCTGACGTCAGCCTGCGCCGCGCCACGCCCGCCGACCACGAGGCGGTCGGCGCGGTCACGGTCGCGGCGTACGCCGAGTTCCACTCCGCCGAGGGCGACTACGTCGAGCGGCTGCGCGACGCGGCCACCCGCGACCGCGAGGCCGAGCTGTGGCTGGCCGAGCTCGACGGCTCGGTGGTCGGCACCGTGACCATCACGCCCGAGGGGTCGCCGTGGCGCGAGATCGGGCGGCCCGGCGAGGGCGAGTTCCGGATGCTCGCGGTCGCGCCGTCCGCGCGCCGCCGGGGCGTCGGCGAGGCGCTGATGCAGCTGGTGTTCGACCGCTTCCGCGAGCTCGGCGCCCGCGCGATCGTCCTCTCCAGCCTCGCGGAGATGACGTCGGCGCACCGGGTGTACGAGCGGCTCGGCTTCACGCGGCTCCCCGAGCGGGACTGGTCGCCCGTGCCGGGCGTCGACCTCATCGCGTTCCGGGCGGAGCTGTGATGGAGGCGACGCTGAGATTCACCGTGACGTCCGCCGACACGGCCGAGGCGGTCGGCTCCGGCAGCCTGCCGGTCCTCGGCACGCCGCGCCTGCTCGCCTGGTGCGAGGCGGCCACCTGCGCCGCGATCGACCCCACGCTCCCCGAGGGAGCCACCAGCGTCGGCACCCGCATCGAGCTCGAGCACGTCGCCGCCAGCGCGGTCGGCCAGGAGGTCGAGGTGACCGCGTCCGCGTCGTACGTCGACGGCCGGCTGCACCGGTTCACCGTCGGCGCCCGCAACGTGGGCGGCAAGGTGATCGGCACCGGCGAGGTCACCCGCGTGGTGGTCGACGTGGAGAGGTTCATGAGTCGGGTCTGACGGTGCAGGTTTCCCCGGTGGGCCGGGGAAACCTGACGTTCTCGGCCGAAACTTCACCCCAGAACGTCAGGCTTTGCCCGAACACTGGTGCTGGTGGGACGCCCGCGTGGTGGTCGACGTGGAGAAGTTCATGAGTCGGGTCTGACGGCGCAGGTTTCCCCGGTGGGCCGGGGAAACCTGACGTTCTCGGCCGAAACTTCACCCCAGAACGTCAGGCTTTGCCCGAACACTGGTGCTGGTGGGACGCCGATTCGCGCCGGGCACCAGCATTTGAGAGACTGACCCTTGGCCTTCGGGCCACGGACGTCTCGATCAGGAGGAAAACCATGGGCAAGACCGGCCGCAAGCGCCGCGCTCGCAAGAAGAAGGGCGCGAACCACGGCAAGCGCCCCAACGCCTGAGCGCAGTACCGCTTCAGAAAAAGCAGAACCCCCGGACCATCGGTCCGGGGGTTCTCGCGTTGCTGAGGACGTCAGCCCTCGGTGACCTGGATCTGGACCTGGACCTCGCGGATCCGGAACAGCACCTTCTGGCGCAGCTCGTCGGGTGCCGCCTCGGAGCAGGAGCGCGCGACCACGGACTTCACGGTGCGCTGGAGGTCGTACTTCTCCAGGCACGGGTTGCACGTGTCGAGGTGCATGCGGACGGCCGAGCAGTCGGCCTGGTCCAGCTCGTTGTCGAGGAAGTAGACGATCTGCTCGAGGAAGTCCGCGCACTCGCTCGCGGTCGGCTCGTTGTCGTGGGTGTGGCTCACGACGCACCCCCCTCGGGGCCGACGGGCAGCAGGTCGTTGTCGCGCACGTAGTCCGAGAGCAGGTCGCGCAGCTGGCGGCGGCCGCGGTGGAGCCGGGACATGACCGTCCCGATCGGAGTGTCCATGATCTCGGCGATCTCCTTGTAGGCGAAGCCCTCGACGTCGGCGAGGTACACCGCGAGCCGGAACTCCTCGGGCAGGCGCTGCAGCGCGTCCTTCACCTGGGAGTCGGGCAGGTGCTCGAGCGCCTCCATCTCCGCGGACCGGAGCCCGGTGGAGGTGTGCGACTCGGCACGGTGCAGCTGCCAGTCCTCGACGTCCTCGGACATCGACTGCTGCGGCTGGCGCTGCTTCTTGCGGTAGTTGTTGATGAAGGTGTTGGTCAGGATCCGGTACAGCCAGGCCTTCAGGTTCGTGCCGGGCTTGAACTGGTGGAACGACGCATACGCCTTCGCGAAGGTCTCCTGGACGAGGTCCTCGGCGTCGGCGGGGTTGCGGGTCATCCGCATCGCGGCGGAGTACAGCTGGTCCAGGAACGGCAGCGCATCGCGCTCGAAGCGCGCCGACCGGTCGGCCTCGGACTCGGTCGCGAGGTCGACGATCTCAGGGGTGGGGTCAGTTGGGTCTGTCATCGTCTCCCAGACTATCCCCGACGGGCGTTCCAGCACGGCCAGCATGTCGGGTCAACGCGTCAGGCCGAGCGCTCATTCCCGGTCACCTCGCGCACCAGCCACTCCAGCGTGGACTCCACGATGATCTCCAGCGCGACCTCCTGGGAGACCGGAGCGGTCTTCGCGACCTTGAAGGAGTGGTCCGCGGCGGGGACGACGGCGAGGTCGATCTCCTGCGGGAACTCCTCCGGCCGGCCCATGGTGTCCTTCTCCCCCTGGACCACCAGCGTGGGCACCCCCGCGCCGCGCAGCTCGTGCAGCCGCGACTTCTCGGGCTTGCCCGGCGGGTGCAGCGGGAACGCCAGCGCCAGGCAGCCGGCGGCGCCGAGCGTGGACGCGCAGCGAGCCGCCGAACGGGCGCCCGCGGAGCGGCCGCCGACCACCAGCGGCGCGGTGCTGCGGAGCTGGTGCGCAGCGGCGGTCAGCCCGGCGTCCAGGGTGGGCGGCGGGGTCGCGACCTTGCGGCCGGCGACGCGCCACGGCTGCTCGAGCCGCACCACGGTGAAGCCGTTGCGGGGCAGCGACGTCGCGAGCGCCTCGAGGTCGGCGGTGTCGATGCCGACGCCGGCGCCGTGGCTGAGCAGCAGGGTGGCGTACGGCGAGCGCGCGCGGTCGGTCACGAGCCGGGCCTCGCCGTGCGGGGTGTCGATGCGGCGCTCGGTCACAGGTCCTCCAGGGGCAGCGGCTCGAGCAGCTCGGGCCCGTTGTTGCGGACGTTGCTCACCAGCGTCGAGACCGGGTAGGCCTCGAGCATCCCCGGCGCCGCGGGCACCAGCAGCCCGGTGTCGCCGCCGGAGCGCGGGTCGAGCCACTGCGACCAGCGCTCACGCTCGACCATCAGCGGCATCCGGTCGTGGATGTGGCCGACGGAGTCCTCGGCCTCGGTCGTGATCACCGTGCAGGTCCACCGGAAGCGGTCCTCGGCGTCGTCGGCCTTGGTGGGGTCGCGCCAGATCTCGTAGAGCCCGGCCATGGCCAGCACCCCGCCGTCCTTGGGGCGGATGAAGAACGGCTGCTTCTTCGGCTTGCCGGCCTTCGTCCTCTCCTCGGTGGGGTACCACTCGAAGTAGCCGTCGGCCGGCAGCAGGCAGCGGCGTACCGCGAAGGCCTTCTTGTACGCCGGCTTCACCGCGACCGTCTCCATCCGGGCGTTGATCATCCGGTTGCCGATCGCGGGGTCCTTGGCCCAGGACGGCACCAGGCCCCAGGTCAGCACCCGCAGCTGCCGCTCGGGCGGCTCCTCGGACTCCTTCGTGGGCGGCCGCTCGACGACGGCGTACACCTCTTTGGTGGGCGCGACGTTGTAGTCGGCCTCGAGCGGCGCGGGAATGCGCACGTCGGCGATGTCGAACTCCTCGACGAGGTCCTCGGGGCGACGGCTCGACGCGTAGCGACCGCACATGCGGCCACTCTAGAGCCAGGCGCCGTCAGACCCGGGTGAGCTCGTCGAGCAGCGCGGCTGCACCCGCGTCGGTCTCGGGCAGGCCCTCGATCCAGACCCGCGCCTCGACCATCTCCCGCAGCAGGCCGACCCGCCGCGCCATGCGGTCGTCACGACCGGTCAGCACGACCACACGGCCGGCACCGACGTGGCCGATGGTCTCGGGGCCGGGGAACACGGTGCGGGCGGTGTCGCCGACCCGGGCGACCCGCATCGAGCGGGTGAGCACGTCGTCGTGCTCGTGCTCAGGGGCGGCGACCACGACCAGGGCGTGCTCGGCCGGGGCGGAGCCGCGGTAGACCTCGGAGACCCGGCTGCGCAGGTGCGCCAGGCTCGCCAGGCCGGTGAGCGGGTCGTCGCAGGAGAGGCTGTGCAGGTAGCCGAGCGTCGCCTCGCTCCACGCGACGCTGAGCGCGCGGACCTCGTAGTACGTCGGCTCGTCACCGCGAACGAGCGCACTGGTCTCGGCGAGCTGGTCGAGCGCCTCGGCGAGGGACAGACCGTCGCGGGCCAGAGCGGCTCCGGCGACCTCGCAGGCCGAGGAGGTGCCCGACCCCGAAGCAAGGGTCTCCCCCACTGCCTCGAAGCGCGGCGGCAGTGCCGCACGCTGCTCCGAGGACAGCTCCCCCCTTGCTCCGGGGTCGCCCGTGGCCCCACATCGTCCGCGACTCGCGAACCATCCCACGGTGGCCCCCTCACTTGGTCTGCGGCGATGAAACGGGGCGCCTCGCGAACCGTGACGCGGAACTCAGAGATTTTTTCGTTCCTTTTTCCGCCCTCCGGCGTTGGTGGGTTGTGGCCAGCCATATTTCGACCATCGACGGGCCGAGCGACGGGGAGCTGATCTCCGCCGTTCGCAGCGGCGACGTCGACGCCTACGGCGAGCTCTTCGCCCGGCACGTCGAGGCCGCCCGTCGGCTCGCGCGGCAGCTCGTGCCGGCCGGTGACGTCGACGACCTGGTGTCCGAGGCGTTCGCGAAGGTGCTCGTCGTCCTCCAGCGCGGCGGCGGCCCGGACCTCGCGTTCCGTGCGTACCTCCTCACGGCGGTACGCCGCCTGCACGTCGACCGGATCCGCTCGACCGCGCGGCTGCACACCACCGGCGACCTGACCCCGTTCGACCCCGGCATCCCCTTCCGCGACACCGCCGTCGAGGGCTTCGAGAGCGCCGCCGCGGCCCGCGCGTTCGCCTCGCTCCCCGAGCGCTGGCAGCTGGTGCTCTGGCACACCGAGGTCGAGCAGCAGAAGCCGGCCGAGGTCGCCCTCCTGCTCGGCATGACCGCGAACTCCGTCTCCGCCCTCGCCTACCGCGCCCGCGAGGGGCTGCGCCAGGCGTACCTCTCCATGCACGCCCAGGACGTCGACGAGGACGCCTGCGCGCGCACGCGCGCCGCGCTCGGCGCCTACGTCCGCGGTGGGCTCTCGCGCCGCGACAGCGCGCGCGTCGAGGAGCACCTGGAGAAGTGCCGGCGCTGCGCGGCCCTCTACCTCGAGCTCACCGAGGTCAACTCCCGCCTGGGCGCCCTGCTCGCCCCGCTGCTGCTCGGCAGCGCGGCGGCAGCGTACGTCGGCGCCTCCTCCGCGGGCGGCGTCGGCGCGGCGGCCGGCACGGTGACCGTGCTGGCCGGCCGGGCGCGCGACGCCGTCGTCACCTACGGTCCGACGGCTGCGGTCGCCGGCGCGGCAGCGGCGGTCGTGGCCGCCGGGCTCTTCGTCACGGTGCGCCAGGACCGGCCCGACCAGCAGATCGACAGTGCCCCGGTCGTCACCGACCTGCCGGCCGCGTCGACCACCGGCCCGGTGCTGCCGGCCGAGCGGGTGAAGGTGGACCCGGCCGCCGCCGCAGGCGCCGCGCCCGCGCGGTTCGCCCCCGCGCCGACCGCGAGCCCGGACTCCATCGACCCCGGGACCGGGCCGGGCACCGAGCCGACGGACGGCCCCACCGCGGGCCCCACCGGCGGGCCGACGGGCGGGCCGACGGGCGGGCCGACCCGACAGCCCAGCGAGCAGCCGAGCTCCGAGCCGACGGTCCCGCCGCAGTCGCCGCTCGCCCAGATCGGTGTCGAGGCCTCGATCGGGCCCGACGGCATCGGGGTCGGGGCGACCGTCGGCGTCCTCGGGCTGCCGCCCCTGGTCATCGACGCCACGGTGCCCGCTCCCGCATTGCCCTGACGCTCAGTGGGTAGGAGGTACCCATGACCGTCAGCAGACTGATCGCCCGCCCCATGCTCGCGTCGATCTTCGTGGTCGGCTCCTCCGCCGCCCTCAAGAACCCGTCCGCCGCCGCCACGAAGGCCGAGCCGGTGACCTCCCGGCTGGTGCCCGCGATCCGCAAGGCCGGCGTCCCCGTGCCGAACGACACCGAGACCCTGGTGCGGATCAATGCCGGGGTGCAGATCGGCGCAGCGCTGGCGCTGGCGACCGGCCGGATGCCGCGGCTGTCCGCGGCGGTGCTCGCCGCGTCGCTGGTCCCGACGACGGTCGCGGGACACCGGTACTGGGAGCAGGACGACCCGGCCCAGAAGACACAGCAGCGGCTGCACTTCTTCAAGAACATCTCGGTGCTCGGCGGCCTCGTCATCGCCGCCGGTGACACCGACGGCAAGCCCGGCGTCGCCTGGCGCGCCCGGCGCGCGGCCAAGGACGCCCGCCGCGAGGCAAGACGACTGGCGAAGGACGCGCACCTGCGCCACTAGGCTTCGGCGGGTGACCGACGCTCAGCATGACTCCTGGCAGGACCCCTGGCCCGCGCCCCGCGCCAGCAGCCCTGTCGACGCGATCGTGTCGTTGCCCGGCAGCAAGTCGCTCACCAACCGTGCGCTGGTGCTGGCGGCGATCGCCGACGGCCCGTCCGTCGTACGCCGCGCGCTGCGCTCGCGCGACACCCTGCTGATGGCCGGCGCGCTGACCGCGCTCGGGTCGGCCGTGGACACGTCCGGCGACGACTGGACGGTCACGCCCGGGACGTTCACCGACGACGCCACCGTGGACTGCGGCCTCGCGGGCACGGTGATGCGCTTCGTCCCACCGATCGCCGGGCTGTCGACGGGGACGGTGGCGTTCGACGGCGACCCGCACATGCGCAAGCGCCCGATCGGCGAGATCCTCGGCGCGCTGCGCGGCCTCGGCGTCGACGTGCCCGGGGACGCCCTGCCGTTCACGGTGCGTGGCTCCGGCTCGGTCCGCGGCGGCACGGTGGTGGTCGACGCGTCGGCGTCGTCGCAGTTCATCTCCGCGCTGCTGCTCGCCGGGGCGCGCTACGACGAGGGCGTCGACGTGCGCCACGACGGCAAGCCGGTCCCCTCGCTCCCCCACATCGACATGACGGTCGCGATGCTGCGCGAGCACGGCGTGGACGTCGACGACTCCGAGGCGAACCGCTGGCGGGTCGCGCCCGGACCGATCCGCGCGGCCGACCACGTGATCGAGCCGGACCTGTCGAACGCGGCGCCGTTCCTCGCGCTCGCGGCGGTGTCCGGCGGGACCGTGACCGTGCGCGACTGGCCGCGGTCGACCACCCAGGCCGGCGATGCGCTGCGCGACATCCTGACCACGATGGGGTGCGAGGTCGCGTTCACCGACGAGGGGCTGGAGGTGACCGGGAGCGGCACCCTGCTCGGCCTCGACGTCGACCTGCACGACGTCGGCGAGCTCACGCCGGCGGTCGCCGCCCTGTGCGCCCTGGCCGAGGGGCCGTCGCACCTGCGCGGCATCGGGCACATCCGCGGCCACGAGACCGACCGGCTCGCGGCCCTCGCCACCGAGCTCGGTGGCCTCGGCGCGGACGTCACCGAGCACCCCGACGGACTCAGCATCGCCCCGGCGCCCCTGCACGGCGGGGTGTTCCACACCTACGCCGACCACCGGATGGCGCACGCGGGCGTGATCGTCGGCGCCGCGGTCGAGGACGTGCTCGTGGAGAACATCGGCACCACCGGCAAGACGTTCCCCGACTTCGCGCGCTTCTGGTCAGGGCTGATCCCGTCGTGACCGGCAGGTACTCCGACCACGACGTCGAGCACTACGACCGTCCCCGTCGGCGTACCCGTCCGCGCACCAAGGAGCGTCCCGCCTACGACGACGCGGTCGACGGCGTCGTGGTCACCGTCGACCGGGGGCGCTTCACGCTGCTCATCGACGGCCAGAAGGTGATGGCGATGAAGGCCCGCCCGCTGGGCCGCAAGGGCGTCGTGGTCGGCGACCGGGTCCGGGTCGTCGGCGACACGTCCGGCGACGAGGGTTCCCTGGCCCGGATCGTCGAGGTGCGCGAGCGGGTGACCACGCTGCGCCGCACCGCCGACGACGACGACCCGGTCGAGCGGGTGATCGTCTCCAACGCCGAGCAGCTGGTCGTGGTGACCGCGCTCGCCGACCCCGACCCCCAGCCCCGGCTGATCGACCGCGCGCTCGTCGCGGCGTACGACGCGGGCATGCAGCCGCTGCTGGTGCTCACGAAGGCCGACCTCGCCGACCCCGAGACGCTGCTCTCGACGTACCGCTCGCTCGGCGTGCCGTGGGTCGTCACCCAGCGCGGCGGCGACCTGACCGAGGTGCGTGAGCGGCTGCACGGGCGGACCAGCGTGCTGGTCGGCTCGAGCGGTGTCGGCAAGTCCACGCTGGTCAACGCGCTGGTGCCGACGGCCTACCGCGACGTCGGCGTGGTCAACGCGGTGACCGGCCGCGGGCGGCACACGTCAACGTCGGCGTTCATGCTCGAGCTGCCGGACGGTGCCGGCTGGATCATCGACACCCCGGGGATCCGCTCCTTCGGGCTCGCGCACGTGCAGCCGGAGCGGCTGATCGAGGCGTTCCCGGACCTCGACGAGATGACCGAGGACTGCCCGCGCGGCTGCACGCACGGCACCGACGAGCCGGAGTGCGGGCTGGACGAGGCCGTCGAGGCGGGCACGGCCGACCCGGACCGGGTCGCGTCGTTCCGGCGGCTGCTGGCCGCGCGGAGCGAGCCGGCGTACTAGTCCGTCAGCCCCAGACGGCGCGGGCGCCGGCCTCACCGGTGCGGAACACCCACACCAGCAGCACGACCGACGACACCGCGAGCAGCACGTCGAGCACGACCCGCAGCGCACCGGTGCGGCTGTGCAGCCAGCCGGACAGGACCGCGACCGCCCCGAAGGCGAGGCTGACCCAGAGCAGCTGCTCGCCCAGCTCCTCGTGCTCCTGGACCTGCGGGAGCTGCCGCAGCTCGGACCTGCTGTCGAGGAAGTCGCCTCCGGAGAAGTACGCCAGGACGAGCGCGCCGGTCGCGACCACGGCGAGCACGACCATGGGCCAGCGCATCACGTCGCGCCAGCGTGGGACGAGGTAGGCGAGCGCCGCGAGGGCCGCGAGGGGGCCGAAGATGACCGCCGCGTGGACGACGAGCGGGTGAAGTGGGAGGCCGTTGATCTCCATGACTCGTACACGGTCCACCACCGCGGAGCGTTCAGTGCATAGGCTGACGGCGTGTCGACTGACTACACCGACGATCTCCGGCTGGCTCACGTCCTGGCCGACGACGCGGACTCCCTGACCGAGGCGCGCTTCAAGGCGCTCGACCTGCACGTGATGAGCAAGCCCGACCTGAGCCCGGTCACCGACGCCGACCAGGCGGTCGAGGAGAGCATCCGGCGGACGCTGTCCCGGGTCCGCTCGCGCGACGCGATCACCGGTGAGGAGCAGGGCTCGACCGGGCACAGCCAGCGGCGCTGGGTCATCGACCCGATCGACGGCACCAAGAACTTCGTGCGCGGCGTGCCCGTCTGGGCGACGCTGACCTCCCTGGTCGTCGACGACGAGGTCGTCCTCGGCGTCGTCTCCGCACCGCTGCTGAACCGGCGCTGGTGGGCCTCGTCCGGCAACGGCGCCTGGACCGGGCGCTCGCTGCTCAAGGCCACGCGCTGCCAGGTCTCCGACGTACGCCGGCTCGAGGACGCGTCGCTGTCGTACGCCTCGCTCTCCGGCTGGGAGGAGCGCGGCCAGATGGAGGACTTCCTGACGCTGATGCGGCGCTGCTGGCGCACCCGGGCGTACGGCGACTTCTGGTCCTACATGCTCCTCGCGGAAGGGGCCGTCGACATCGCCGCCGAGCCCGAGCTCGAGGTCTACGACATGGCGGCGCTCGACATCATCGTGCGCGAGGCGGGTGGCCGCTTCAGCTCGCTCGACGGCACCGACGGCCCGTTCGGCGGCAACGCGCTGGCGACCAACGGCCACCTGCACGAGGCGGTGCTGTCGTTCCTCGGGTCGATGCCGCACGACGACGACGACCCGGACTCGCGGTCCACCGGCCCGGGGTCGGTGTCCGACCTGCGGATGCACCGCTCGCGCGAGTGAGCGCCCGAGACTGACCCTGTACGCCGGGCCTGCTCGCCAGTACCGTCGACGGCATGCGGATCAGTGAGGTGCTGCAGGCCAAGCCCAGCCAGGAGATCGTCACGATCAGCCCGGACGCCGGCGTGCGCGAGCTCATCGCCACGCTCGACGAGAACAACATCGGCGCCCTCGTCGTCAGCTCCGACGGCACCACGCTGGAGGGCATCGTCAGCGAGCGTGACGTCGTACGCCACCTGCACCGCGACGGCACGGTCATCAACAACTCCGTCAGCGCGATCATGACCACCTCGGTCCAGACCTGCGACGAGGACACCCCCGTCGACGAGCTGATGAAGACCATGACCGACCGGCGCATCCGGCACGTCCCCGTCGTCCGGGGCGACGTCCTCGTCGGCATCATCTCGATCGGCGACGTGGTCAAGCACCGCATCGACCAGCTCGAGTTCGAGCGCGACCAGCTCGACAGCTACGTGCACCAGGGCTGAGAGCGGGACCGCCGAGTGCTGACCTCGGGGGTCGCCCGCACTCAACGGTCCCTCGCCCCGGTCGGCAGCGGTGACCGGGACTACCGGAGCGGGACCTCGCTGCTCCCTGGTCACCGTCCCCGGTGAGCACCTCCCCGGAGGGACGGTCGCGGACCCGGCCCCAGGGCATCAGGCGTCCGCGACCTCAGGTGCTCACCTTCCACGGTACGTCGGGGACGGTGAGCGGGCTCAGCGCCGCCGGCGCTCCCGGACCTTGTCGACCGCGGCCTTGATCCGGGCCTGGTTCTCGGGCTTGCGGGACTCGTCGTACAGCTTCTTCGCGACACCGGCGGCCGCGACGGCTCTCATCAGCTTCATGTCCGTCCGTACCCGCAGGCGCCGTCTGGTCATGCGTCCTCGCTAGGGTGGCTGGCATGGACAAGCCCGAGATCGACTTCCCCGACTTCGACCCGCCGGCCGACCTGGTGGTCACCGAGATCACCGAGGGCAGCGGCGCCGAGGCGACCGCCGGCTCGACCGTGTCAGTGCACTACGTGGGCGTTGCCCACTCGACCGGCGAGGAGTTCGACGCGTCGTACAACCGCGGCACTCCGCTGGACTTCCGGCTCGGCATCGGCCAGGTCATCCAGGGCTGGGACCAGGGCGTGCAGGGGATGAAGGTCGGCGGCCGCCGCCAGCTGGTCATCCCGCCGCACCTCGGCTACGGCGACCGCGGCGCCGGCGCGGTCATCAAGCCGGGCGAGACGCTGATCTTCGTCGTCGACCTGCTCGCGGTGAGCTGAGAGCTACCAGGGCAGGCCGTCGTCGTACGACGCCTCGTCCACCACGCGCGCGGACTGCGGGCCGAGGGTGACCACGTCGCCCTTGACCAGCTGCCGGCCGCGGCGGGTCTCGACCTCGCCGTTGACGAGCACGGCGCCGTCGGCGATCACCGGCTTCGCCTCCGCGCCGCTCTCGACGAGGTTGGCGAGCTTGAGGAACTGACCGAGCCGGATGGACTCGTCACGGATGGGTACGTCGAACGGCTCGGCCATGGCGCTCATTCTGCCCGTACGACATCGGCGTCGAGCCAGCGCGCCAGGTCCTCGACCTCGGCCCAGACCGCAGCGGCCATCTCGTCGGCGAAGGGCTCGTCCTCGTGCAGCGCACGCACGACCAGCGCGCCCTCCGCACGGTCGGCCGCGGCGTCGAGCTTGCCGACCAGCCGGTCGCCGTACAGCACCGGCAGGGCGTAGTACCCCCACCGCCGCTGCTCGACCGGCTTGTACATCTCGAGCTGGTACTCGAACCCGAACAGGTCCACCAGCCGCTTGCGGTCGAAGACCAGCCGGTCGAACGGCGAGAGCAGGGCCGCACGGCCGGTGAACGAGCCGTCGAGCAGGCCGGCGTCGACCTTCCACGTGCCACGCACCCCCTCGACGACCGCCGGCTCCCCCGCCGGGCTCTTGCGGACGATGCCCAGCGCGCGCAGCTCGCGCTCGGCCAGCTCCTGCCGCGCCGTCTCCACGTCGGGCACCGGGTCGTCGGGATACACGCGGCCAGCGAGGTCCCACAGGGGTTCTCGGCCCTGGCGCCCGACGGTCGCGACCTCGCCGCGCTGGACCATGAGCGCGAGCAGCCGCTGCACGTTGCGGTTGTTGTTCCAGCCGCTGGAGCGCCACGGCACCTCACAGGTGTCGGGCAACGCGCTGGTCGGCAGCGGTCCGTCGGAGCGCAGCGCGGCGAGCACGTCGAGCCGGCAGCCGTTGTTGGCCTCGACCCACTCCGCCCGCTCGACCTCCCAGTCCTTCAGCGGTCCGGTGCCCGGCCACGCCGCCATCTCCGCGCGGAACAGCGCCATGTCCTCGACCGGCCGGATGAACCCCTGGTGCTCGATCAGGGCCTGCTCGTCGAGCGCGTCGCGCAGCTCGCCCGGGTCGTACGACGGCCCCAACCGGCTCCACAGCACCAGGTCGGCGCTGGGAGCGATGGGGCTGGTCGGCTCGGCCTGGATCGCGGTCAGGTGCCGCGCGACCTCGAACAGGTCGCCCGGGCGGTCGGCGTCCAGCAGCTGGGCGCGCACCGCGATCCGCCTCGCGTCCTCGCGGGACAGCTGGAGGGTCATCCGATCGTCACGGAGACAGCATGGATCAGCACGCCGACCAGGCCGCCGACGATCGTGCCGTTGATGCGGATGAACTGGAGGTCACGGCCGACGTGCAGCTCGATCCGCCGGGCCGCCTCCTTGCCGTCCCACCGCTCGATCGTGGTCGTGATGATCGTGGTCACCTCGGTGCCGTACCGCTCGACGCCGAACACCGCGGCGTCGGCCGCCAGCCCGTCCAGCCGCGTCCGCAGCGCCTCGTCGGCCAGCAGCCGCTCGGCGAACGACGACAGCTCCGTCAGCAGCCGCTGGCGCACCGCCCCCGCGGGATCGGTCAGCGACGCCAGCAGCGAGCGGCGCAGCGCGTTCCACAGCGAGACGCTCGACGAGAGCACCTGAGGGTGGTCCAGCAGCCGGTCCTTGAAGCGCTCGGTGCGCTCCTGGGTGGCCGGGTCGGTCAGCAGGTCCTCGGCGAGCTGGGCGAGCATCGAGTCCAGCGCCTGCCGGGCGTGGTGGCGCGGGTCGTCGCGGATGTCCTCGACCCACTGGACGAGCTCGCGGTGCACCCGTGAGGTGACCGCGTCGTTGAGCCGGGTCGGCGCCCACCACGGCGCCCGCTCCCCCAGGATCAGCGTGACGGTCTCGGGGTTCTCGACGAGCCAGCGGTGCAGCTCGACCAGGCCGAGGTCGACCAGCCCGTGGTGGAGGTCGTCGCGGACCGCCTCCTCCAGCATGCTGCCGAGCAGCGGCGCGATCGGCTCCTCGTGGAACCGGGGCACCAGCGCGTCGCGGATCAGCCCCTCGACGTGCTCGTCGCGGACCCGGTTAAGCGCGAGCACGGCCACGTCGGCGACCTCGTCGGCGGCGCGCTGCGCGTGCGCCGGTACGGCGAGCCAGCGCCCCACCCGCAGCGAGATCGTGGCGGACGCGACGCGCTCGCGGATGATCTCCTCGTGGAGGAAGTTCTCCCCCACGAACTCCTCGAGGCCCTTGCCGAGCTCGTCCTTGCGCTTGGGGATCAGTGCTGTGTGCGGGACCGGCAGCCCGAGCGGGTGCTTGAAGAGCGCCGTGACCGCGAACCAGTCCGCGATCGCGCCGACCATCGAGGCCTCGGCGCCGGCGTTCACGAAGCCGAGGAAGCCGTCCTGCCCGAGCGTGGCGACGTACACGACGGCGGCGAACCCGAGCAGCGAGACGGCGAGGGTGCGCATCCGGCGCAGCCCACGTCGGCGCTCGTCGTCGGCCGCGGGGTCGGGCGTGATCAGGGGGATCGCTGTGGTCGTCATCGGGTTCGTCATCGCTCGC
The DNA here is from genome assembly GCF_039541135.1 of Nocardioides caricicola. Lineage (NCBI taxonomy): Bacteria > Bacillati > Actinomycetota > Actinomycetes > Propionibacteriales > Nocardioidaceae > Nocardioides > Nocardioides caricicola. Next base: position 261,236 of record NZ_BAABFQ010000005.1, read on the forward strand.
CATCCTCCCCCACGCGTCCGCACCCAACCCGCGTGCCAGAATTCCCGGATGCCTCGCACCGTGATCACCTTCGGCACGTTCGACGTGTTCCATGTCGGACACCTCCGCGTCATCGAGCGCGCCGCCGCGCTGGGCGACCGGCTGGTCGTCGGCGTCTCGGCCGACGCGCTCAACCTGAGCAAGAAGGGCCGCGAGCCGGTGTTCAGCCAGGCCGAGCGGATCGCGATCGTGGCGGCGCTCAAGCCGGTCGACGCCGTGTTCATCGAGGAGAGCCTCGAGCTCAAGCGCGACTACATCCTCGAGCACCAGGCCGACGTGCTCGTGATGGGCGACGACTGGGCCGGCCGCTTCGACGAGTTCAAGGACATCTGCGAGGTCGTCTACCTGCCGCGCACGCCGGCGATCTCCACCACCGCGCTGATCGAGAAGATCTCCGGCACCGCCTGACCCTGGTTTGGGGGGACCGCCCGTGGGGGCAGTCTCCCGGCATCGATCGTTCTCGGGGAGGAACTTTGCGTCGTTGGATCCTGGCCGTCGTCGTCGCGGTGAGCCTGCTGACCGCCGTACCGGCCACCGCTGCCGAGGACGACCCGGCCCTCGTCGCCGCGCGGGAGGCCTTCGCCGGCGACCCGACGCGGGACACGACCCTGGTCCTGCGCGACCTGTTCATGTCGCTCCAGCAGCTCGACGGCTCACAGCGGCGCGAGGCGCAGGCCTATCTCGCCCGCCCGACCGACGGCGCGACCGACCAGTTCGGCGACGGGTACTCGGTCCCGGCCCAGCGCAAGTGCCGCGCGAACATCTGCATCCACTGGGTGCCGACGACCGCGGACGCCCCGCCCAGCCAGGCCTGGGTGAACTCCACCTTGAAGTTCATGAACAAGGTGTGGCGGTTCGAGGTCGGCGAGCTCGGCTACCGCCCGCCGCTCGGCGACGCGCGTCGCGGGGGCAATGCCAAGCTCGACGTCTACCTCAAGGAGGTCGGCGCGCGTGGCGTCTACGGCTACTGCGCCCCCGAGCGCCGCGCGAAGGGCCGCAAGTGGCTCGCGTCCGGCTACTGCGTCCTCGACAACGACTTCGCCGAGGCGCAGTACGGCGCCCCGCCGCGCGAGTCCATGCGGGTGACGGCCGCGCACGAGTTCTTCCACGCCGTGCAGTACAGCTACGACTACGGCGAGGACCCCTGGCTGATGGAGAGCACCGCCACCTGGATGGAGGAGCGGGTCGCCGACGACGTCAACGACAACCGGCAGTACCTCGCGCACGGCCAGGTCGGCCAGCCCGCGCAGTCGCTCGACCGCTTCAACGAGCAGGGGTTCAACCAGTACGGCAACTGGGCGTTCTTCGAGTTCCTCGCGTCCCGGTACGGCACCCGCGTCGTCCGCTCGATCTGGAACGAGGCCGGCGCGTTCGCCGGTGCCGGGTACCAGTTCTCGACGGCTGCGGTGAAGTCCGTGCTGGCCCGCCACGGCGGTTTCGTGAAGGTCTTCCGGGCGTACGCCGGCGGCAACTCGGTCCCCGCGCGCACCTACGGTGAAGGCAAGGCCTGGCCCGCCGCCCCGGTCAGCCGGACCTGGGAGCTGACCAAGGCCCAGCGGCGCTCGACCGACACCCTGCGGATCAACCACATGGCGTCGCGGAACGTGAAGATCCGCCCGGGCACCGGGATCCGCAAGGGCTGGAAGCTCCGGATCACGGTCGACGGCCCGCCGGGTCGCACCTCGCCGGCGGCGTACCTCGTCGTGCGCCGCAAGCACGGCATCGGGGCCAACCCGATCCGCCTCAACGGCAAGGGAGTCGGGCGCGCGACCATCGCGTTCAGCCCGCGCTCGGTCTCGTCGGCGACCGTGAGCCTGGTGAACGCCTCGACCCGGTTCTCGTGCTGGCACCGCACGAACTGGTCGTGCCAGGGCCGGGCGCGCGACGACCAGCAGCGGTTCACGCTGACGGCCACCGCGGTGCCACCGAGGCGCCGCTGACGGCACTGCGCTGCGGACTGTCGGCGAGGGTCCCTAGATTGTCCGGGTGACCCACGGCAGCCTCGGCGTCCCCCAGGGCGCGGCCCTGACCCTCGGTGCCGTGCTCGGCACCGGCGTGATCTCCTTGCCCGCGCTCGCGGCCCACGAGGCCGGGCCGGCCTCGCTGGTGGCCTGGCTCGGCCTGGTCCTGCTCTCGGTCCCGCTGGCCACGACGTTCGCGGCGCTCGGCGCGCGGCACCCCGACGGCGGCGGGGTGTCGACGTACGTCCGCCGCGCGTTCGGCGGGCAGGCCGCCACGGTCATCGGCTGGTGCTTCTACTTCGCGATCCCGGTCGGGGCTCCGGCGGCCGCGGGCTTCGCCGGGGCGTACGTCGCCGACAGCGTCGGCGGCGGCCGACAGACGCAGCTGCTCACCGCCGGGGCACTGATCGCGGTCGTCGCGGTGATGAACTGGTACGGCGTGCGCGTCTCCGGCCGGGCCCAGCTCGTGATCGCCGCTGCCCTCGCCCTGCTGCTGACGGTCGCCACCCTGGTCTCGCTCCCCCACGCCAGCGCCGAGAACCTCACGCCGTTCGCGCCCCACGGCTGGGCGGCGATCGGCACGGCCGCCGCGCTGCTGATCTGGGCGTTCGCGGGCTGGGAGGTCGTCACCTCGCTGTCGGGCGACTACCGCGACCCCGAGCACGACATCCCCCGCGCGACCGCGATCGCCCTGGTGGTGATGGCGGTCCTGTACCTCGGCATCGCGTTCGCCACCGTCGCGGTGCTCGGTCCCGACACCGGCAAGGCTCCGCTGTCCGACCTGCTCGTGCTCGGCTTCGGCGAGCCGGCCCGGGCGGTCACCACCGTGGTCGCGGTGCTGCTCTCGCTCGGCGCCATGAACGCCTACTTCGCGGGCAGCGCACGCCTCGGCGCGGCGCTCGGCCGCGACGGGTCCCTACCGGTGTGGTTCGCGCGCGGCTCGACCGCCGGCGAGGTGCCCCGGCGCTCCCTGCTCGTGGTCACGGCCGGGGCGCTCGCCACCCTCGCGGCCATCGCGGTCGTCGACGTGCAGATCGAGCGGACGATGATGCTGGTGACGGGCGCGTTCACGATCGTCTACCTCGTCGGCACCGCCGCCGCGATGAAGCTGCTCCCCCGGCGGACCTGGGTCTGGCGCGGCGCGGTGATCTCGTTCGTCGCGACCTTCGCCCTGCTCGCCTTCACCGGGCGGTACCTCCTCCCGCAGCTCGTCGTCGCCCTCGCCGCCCTCGCCTGGACCGCACAGCGGAGCCGGCGGGCGCGCCGCGCCGGCGGCAGCGCCGCGCTGGTCCCGGCCGGGCCGGAGGAGTGACCCTGCGTCCCCTGGCGTGGGCGAGCGCCGTCGCCGTGGTCTCGATCGGGCTGCTGGCGATCGCGGTCGGCGCCGACTGGCTCGGGCCGGACGTCGGTCGCGGCGCGAACTTCTGCGAGGCCGCCCGCGACGCGTGGGTGAAGCAGCCGGCCAACTCGTTCTCCAACGCCGGCTTCGTCGTGGCCGGTCTCCTGATCGCCTGGCACGCCGACCGGACGTCGCTCCACGGGCTGGCGACGCCGTACGCCTGCGTCGTGGTGCTCCTCGGCCCGGCGAGCGCCGCCATGCACGCGACCCAGTCCGAGCTCGGCGGTGAGCTCGACCTGCTGAGCATGTACCTCATCGCGTCGTTCGCAGCGGCGTACGCCCTGATGCGGTGGTACCGGCGCGACCGGGTGTTCTTCTGGCAGCTGTTCCTGCTGTTCGTGGCGGCCTGCGAGCTGGTCGGGCTGCTCGGCGACGACGTCCCCGTGGTGGAGCAGTCCGGGAACGTCGCGTTCGCGGCGCTGCTGCTCACCGCCGTGGTCGTCGAGGTCCGGCTCTGGAGACGCGGGCCGGAGCGCACCGACCTGCGGTGGGGCGCGGGTGCCCTGGGGTGTCTGCTGCTCGCGTTCGCCATCTGGAACGTCACGAAGTCGCACTGGTGCGACCCGCACTCCCTGCTGCAGGGACACGCGGCCTGGCACCTGCTGGACGCGGCGGCGGCGTACCTGCTCTACCGGTTCTGGGCCAGCGAGCCCCAGCGGGGGCTCAACCCGTGAGCTCGAGCACGGGCCGGCCGTCGGCGGTGCGCACCTCGACCGACGCGATCTCGTCGGTGGTCAGCGCGGTCGCGCCGGTGACGTGCACGGGCTCCCCGGGCAGACCCGTCCAGGACGCGACCTGCTCGCTGCCGCCGTCGCGGTCGTGCACGACGAGCGTGTAGACCGGCGGCGCGTCGTCGGGCTGGTAACCCCCGGCCGGCGCCTCGTAGGTGCAGGTGAGGTCGAGCCGGGTGCCCCACTCGACCGAGGTGAGCGAGAGCGTGCCCCACACCGAGGTCTGGTCGACCTGCGCCATCTCGTGCGCCGGAGCGAGCGCCACGGTCTGCGAGGACCCGCCGTCGTCGCCGGTCGCCGCGACCACGGCCACGCTGCCCGCGGCGATCGCCACGACGGCCGCCGCCGCGGCCAGGGCCACCGTCCAGCGCCGACGGTGGCGGGTGCGACGTACCTCCTGCACGAGCGCGGGGAGCAGGGTGTCCGGCACCGGCTCCTCGACCCGCTCCGACGCGAGCACGTCGGGCGAGACCTGCGCGAGCAGGCCCGGGAGGCCGGCGAGCTGCTGGACCGCCTGCGAGCAGCTGCGGCAGCCGGGCAGGTGCCGCTCGAACTCGAGCCGCTCCTCGCCGCTGAGCGCGCCCAGGACGTACGCCGCGTCGAGGTGGGCGTAGGAGCAGGACGTCGAGTCGCTCATGCGACCACCCCCATCTCCTCCAGCGCCAGGCGCAGCGCGCGCAGGGCGTAGTGCGTGCGGGACTTCACGGTGCCCTCGGGGACGCCCAGCCGTCGGCTGGCCTCGGCCACGGTCTGGCCGCGGTAGTAGCACTCGAGCAGCACCGCCCGGTGCTCCTCGCTCAGCCGGGCCAGGGCGTCCGCGACGACCCACGACAGCAGCACCTGGTCGGTCCGGTCGGGCTCGCCCCGGCCGTCGGGGACCTCCGCGACGCTGACCTCGCTCTGCGAGCGCCTGGTGCGCCACTCGTCGATCACGATGTTGCGCGACACCCGGAACAGCCAGGCCCGGACCGAGCCGTGGGACTCGTCCAGCGCGGGGAAGTTCCGCCACGCCCGCAGCAGCGTCTCCTGGACCACGTCCTCGGCCCGCGCCTGGTCCCCGCTGGTCAGCCGCAGGCAGTAGCCCCAGAGCGCGGTCGCGTGCTCGTCGTGCAGCTGCTGCATCAGGGCCACCGGGCTGTCGGCCATCACACCTCCCACCTGTAGTACACACGGAGGTCGGGCCGGAAAGGTTCAGGGCCGGAAAGGTTCAGGGCGGAAAGGTTCAGGCCGGGCCCCGACCTCGACCACCACCTCCGTGGCCGGCGAGCAGCGCGTCGAGGGCGTCGTCGACCAGCTGGCTGGGAGAGGTGTGCCGAGCGCCGGCCGCGGCGACGAGCCGGGCCTCGACGGAGGGATCCAGCAGCGGGCCGGACGGCATGGGCCCGGGGCGGCGGCGGAAGACACCGACGGCGGTCAGCACGATGGTGCCGAGGACGTCGAGGATGGCGATGACGCCGAAGGCCCGCCAGTAGTTCCCGGTCATCACGGACTCGGTGACGATCGGGACGCTGATCATCGTGGCGACGACCGCGATGGCGAGCAGCGTCAGGGCGAGGGCGGGCTCGACCCGGTGGCGACCGACGAGCGCGAGCAGCAGGCAGGCCTGGGCGAACGACCAGGCGAGGGTGGCGGAGACGCCGAAGACCTGCCAGGTGTGAGCGCCGCCGAGGGTCTCCGACCACGTCATCATCAGCGCGGTGGCGGTGGCGACGACGGACGTGAGGCCGCCGACGGCACCGAGGACGGCGAGCCGGTGGCCCGCGAGACCGAGGTAGCAGAGCGCGGCGACGGACTCGCAGCCGACGATCACGGTGGTGATCAGGACGTTGACCTCGGTCTCCCCGAAGACGCCACCACTGACGATGGCGCCGATGCCGAGGAGCGCGGCGAACGAGAACGAGACGATGACCAGGGCGCTGACGAGCTTGCGTAGATCTCTCATGCCTCGATCCTCGGGAGATCGGGGCACGCCGGCATGAGCCCGGCTACTCAACCAGCTGCTCGACCGGCGAGCCTGGCCTCCTTCTCGGTGAGCGCCTGGGTGAGCAGCGCGACCAGCGCCTCGAGCTGCAGGTCGGCCGAGGACGAGACCTCCTCGTCCGAGCCGTCGAGGGCGACGGCGGCGAGGCCGGCCTTCGAGTCGATGAGCTCGGCGATGCGGGTGTCGATGGTCTGCGAGGCGATGATCCGCCAGGCGGTGACCGGCTCGGTCTGCCCGATCCGGTGCACCCGGTCGATCGCCTGGGTCTGCTCGGCGTCGGTCCACGACAGCTCGGCGAGCACGACGTTCGAGGCGACCTGGAGGTTCACGCCGACACCGGCCGCGGTGAGCGAGCAGACGATGACCGCGACCTCGGGGTCGTTGACGAAGTCGTCGATGTTCCGGGTGCGGACGGCGGTCGTCTGGTCGCCGCGGATCGAGGAGTACCGCAGCCCGCGCTGGGCGAACGTCTCCTCGGCCGCGTCCATGACCTCGATGTGCTTGGCGAAGAACACGACCTTGCCGACGCTGCGGGCCAGCTGCGCGGCGTAGTCGGCCGCCAGCCCGGCCTTCGCCTTGCCGATGCGGCGCAGCATGCTGAAGACGTTCTCGCCGTTCGAGGACTCCATGTCCTCGCGCTCCCACGTCGCGACCTGGCGCACCAGCCGGTGGTCGATGCCGTCGACCGTGCGGCCCGACGTGCGGGTCTCGAGCGCGGTCTCGTACCGGGCCACCAGGCGGCGGGCCAGCTCCTTCTCCGCGGCGCGGATCGAGCGGCCGGCCTCGTCGTCGAGCTCGACGGGGAGGTCGGCGACGCGACGGGCGGGGATGTCGGAGGCGACGTCGATCTTGCGGCGCCGGACGATGCCGCGGTCGACGACGCTGCGCCGCGCGGCCGGGTAGAAGCCCGGGTCGGCCGGGGTCAGCCCGGTCTCCTCGAGGCTGTCCATGAGCTGGCCGAGCGGCTTCTTCTCGTCGATCCAGCCGAGGAACTCCCAGATCGCCTGGAAGTCCTCGATGTCGTTGATGAGCGGGGTACCGGTCAGGGCCATCAGCAGCGGACGTGACATCCGGGCGCGGATCCGGTCGGCGAGGTACAGCACGTGCTGCGAGCGCTGCGAGGACTTGTTCTTGATGAAGTGCGCCTCGTCGACGACCATCCCGCGCAGGCCGTGGTTGGCCAGCCAGCCGACGTGCCGGTCGAGGATCTCGTAGTTCACGACGAAGATGTCCGCGAAGCCGTCGACGTCGCTGCCGTCGCCGTGGATCACGGTGACCGACCGGTTCGGCGTCCAGAGCCCGACCTCGCGGGCCCAGTTCATCTTCACGACGTTGGGGACGACGACCAGCAGCGGGAACGCCTCGGCCGCCTGGGCGGCGAGCAGCGCCTGCGCGGTCTTGCCGAGACCCGGCTCGTCGGCGAGCAGGAACGTGCGGTGGCCCTCGGCGGCGCTCGCGATCAGCTGCGCCTGGTGGTGCATCAGCTCGCGGCCCGGGGGCAGCGGCACCGGCGTCTGGACGGGGTCGGGCAGGGGCATGCAGGAGGGGCCGTTGCTGGCGTACTCGAAGGAGCGGAACAGCGGCCCGAGCAGCTCCCAGCCGGCCAGCCGGCGGGCCTTGCCGCTGCCGGGCTGCACCGCGGTGAAGTCGGGCACGAGGAAGGGGTTGGAGAGCTGGCGCTGGATGACCGACTGGGGCACGACGCGGCGCGGGGCCGTCGTCGCGGCCACCTCGGCCGGCTCGTCGGGCTCGGGCTCCTCCTCGGGCACCTCGACGCCCCCGGCCTCGAGCATCCGGCGGCGCAGCTCGCGGGCGGAGTCGGAGACCTCGGCGTCCTCGGCGAGCAGCATCAGCAGCGAGGTGTCCCGCGCGGCGGTCTTGGCGAGGATCGTGGCGATCCCGTCGAGACGCTTGAGCTGCTCGGCGCGCTGCGCCTCGCTGATCTCGGTGTCCGCCTTGAGGTGGGCCCGCTCCTCGCGGACCAGCAGCGCGACGACCTGGTACTTCGTCCGCGTCGACGGCGACACCGCGCCGCGACCGACGGCGGTCTCGACCTCGCGGACCGCGCGCGCGAGCACCGGGATGATGCCCTCGTTGTCGAGGGGGCGTCCGCGGCGCTGGTTGCGGGCCGGGGTACGGCGCTGGCCCTGTCGAGCCAAGACTCCTCCTTGGAGTACGTGAAACGAGCCGTCACAGGGAGGCGACCCGTGGGGTCATCCCGCGACGAGAAGACGCCGGCGAGGGGCAGAGCGCCCGCGGACGGCAGAAGTGCTGTCGCCAGCATAGCGCGCGAGTCGCCCGGCGGCGTACCGTGGTCCGACCCGGTCGAAACATGTCGCATCTGAGGGAGGCGGAGATGGACGTACGTCGGCACGTGCACCGCACCGCCTGGACGCGCGGACGCGTCGCCCACGGCGCCTGACCCTGCCGTTCTGGCCCCTGTCCCGACTCGACCAGGAACGACCCATGGAACCCGACACGGTCATCGTGAACGGCGCGCCCCGGCCCCTCGCCGCTGCCGCGCACACCACCGCCCTCGACTGGCTGCGAGGCCAGGGCCTCACCGGCGCCAAGGAGGGCTGCGCCGAGGGCGAGTGCGGCGCCTGCACCGTCCTGCTCGCCCGCCCGGGCGCGGACACCCCGACGGAGTGGACCGCGCTGAACTCCTGCCTGCTCCCGGCCGCCGCCCTCGACGGCCAGGAGGTGGTGACCGCCGAGGGGTTGGGCTCCCCGGAGGCGCTGCACCCGGTGCAGCACGAGATGGCCGTCCGGGGCGGTTCGCAGTGCGGCTACTGCACGCCGGGCTTCGTCTGCAGCATGGCCGCGGAGTACTACCGCCCCGACCGCGTGCAGCTGAACGGCTCCAACGGCTTCGACGAGCACGCGCTCAGCGGCAACCTGTGCCGGTGCACCGGCTACCGGCCGATCCTGGACGCCGCCCGCGCGCTCGGCCACCCCGGCCTCGACGACTCCCTCGCCGCCCGGCGGCACCAGCCTCCCCCGCCGCCCCCACGGGCCCAGCGCGGCCTCCAGGAGGTGCTGCGGCTGCTCGCCGACGAGCCGGACGCGCTGGTCACCGCCGGCTGCACCGACACCGGCGTCGAGGCCAACCTGCGCGGCGCCCGGCCCGCCCTCCTCGTGCCGGTCGACCGGGTCCCCGAGCTGCGCGAGCTCCGCGCGACGCCGGAGTACGTCGAGGTCGGCGCGGCGCTCACCCTCAGCGAGATCGAGCGCCGGCTCGGCGGCGCCGTACCGCTCCTGGAGCAGGTGCTCCCCCAGTTCGCCTCGCGGCCGATCCGCAACGCCGCGACCATAGGCGGCAACCTCGCGACCGCCTCCCCGATCGGCGACCTCGCACCCGCACTGCTGGCCCTGGACGCGACGGTCGTGCTGGTCTCCCTCGACGGCGACCGCGAGGTGCCGCTGACCGCCTACTTCACCGGCTACCGGCAGACGGTCCGCCGCCCCGGCGAGCTGGTCCGGGCCGTCCGCATCCCGCTGCCGCTCGCGCGCACGACCGCGTTCCACAAGATCGCCAAGCGCCGCTTCGACGACATCTCCAGCGTCGCCGTGGGGTTCGCCCTCGACATCGAGGACGGCGTGGTCGCGCGGGCCGCGATCGGGCTCGGCGGGGTCGCCGCCACCCCGGTCCGGGCCACCGCGACCGAGGCCGCCCTGACCGGGCAGCCGTGGACGGACGAGACCGTCCGCGCGGCGGCCGCCGTGCTGGCCACCGAGGGCACCCCGATGGACGACCACCGCGCGAGCGCGGCGTACCGCTCCGCGATGCTCGGCCAGTCCCTCCACCGCCTCCACGCGGAGGTCGTTGCATGAGCGTCGGCACTCCCCTGCCCCACGAGAGCGCGGCCCTGCACGTCACCGGCGCGGCGCTGTTCACCGACGACCTCGTCGGCCGGACGAGCGCCGTCCTGCACGGGCACCCCGTGCAGGCTCCGCACGCCCACGCACGCATCGCCCGGCTCGACCCGGCCCCGGCGTACGACGTGCCCGGCGTGGTGCGGGTGCTGACCGGCGCCGACGTCCCCGGTGTCAACGACGCCGGCGTGCGGCACGACGAGCCGCTGTTCCCCGACGAGGTGATGTTTCACGGGCAGGCCGTGTGCTGGGTGCTCGCCGAGTCCCTCGAGGCGGCGCGCCTCGGCGCCGCCGCGGTCGAGGTCGAGTACGAGCCGCTTCCCGCGATCGTGAGCCTGCGCGACGCGATCGCCGCCGAGTCGTTCCAGGGCAACCGGCTGCTCCTCGAGAGCGGCGACGTGGAGGCCGGGTTCGCCGCGGCGGCGCACGTGTTCGAGGGCGAGACCGAGATGGCCGGTCAGGAGCACTTCTACCTGGAGACGCAGGCGTCGCTCGCGCACGTCGACGAGTCCGGGCAGGTGTTCGTGCAGTGCAGCACCCAGCACCCGACCGAGACCCAGGAGATCGTCGCGCACGTCCTCGGGCTGCACAGCCACGACGTGACCGTGCAGTGCCTGCGGATGGGCGGCGGCTTCGGCGGCAAGGAGATGCAGCCGCACGGGTACGCCGCGGTCGCCGCGCTCGGCGCGACGCTGACCGGGCGTCCGGTGCGGGTCCGGCTCACCCGCGCCCAGGACGTCACGATGACCGGCAAGCGGCACGGGTTCCACGCGACGTGGAAGGTCGGGTTCGACGCCGACGGGCGCCTGCTCGCGCTCGAGTCCACGCTGACCTCGGACGGCGGCTGGAGCCTGGACCTGTCCGAGCCGGTGCTCTCGCGGGCACTGTGCCACCTCGACAACGCCTACTGGATCCCGAACGTGCGCGCCGCCGGCCGGGTGGCGCGCACGCACAAGACGTCGCAGACGGCGTTCCGCGGCTTCGGCGGCCCGCAGGGGATGCTCGTGATCGAGGACGTGCTCGGCCGGTGCGCTCCGCTGCTCGGCATCGAGGCGGCCGAGCTGCGGCGCCGCAACTTCTACGCCGACGGTCAGGCGACGCCGTACGGCCAGCCGGTGCGGCACCCCGAGCGGGTCGCGCGCGCCTGGGAGCAGGTGACCGAGTCCGGTGAGCTCGCGCGGCGCACGGCCGAGGTCGCGGCGTTCAACGAGTCGAGCCCGCACCGCAAGCGCGGGCTGGCGATCACGCCGGTGAAGTTCGGGATCTCGTTCAACTTCACGTCGTTCAACCAGGCCGGCGCGCTGGTGCTCGTCTACAAGGACGGCTCGGTGCTGATCAACCACGGCGGCACCGAGATGGGCCAGGGCCTGCACACCAAGATGCTGCAGGTCGCGGCGAGCACGCTGGGCCTCCCGCTCGACAAGGTCCGGCTGGCGCCCACGCGCACCGACAAGGTGCCGAACACCTCCGCGACCGCCGCGAGCTCCGGCACCGACCTCAACGGCGCGGCGGTGAAGGACGCGTGCGAGCAGATCCTCGAGCGGCTCGCGGGCGTGCCCGGCGAGACCTGGGAGGCGCGGGTGCACCGTGCCTACCTCGACCGGATCCAGCTGTTCGCCGCCGGCTACTACAAGACCGACGGGCTGCACTGGGACCCGGCCGCGATGCGCGGCAACCCGTTCAAGTACTTCGCCTACGGCGTCGCCGCGAGCGAGGTCGAGGTCGACGGCTTCACCGGGTCGTACGTCGTCCGCCGGGTCGACATCGTCCAGGACGTCGGCGACAGCCTGTCGCCGCTGGTCGACCTCGGGCAGGTGGAGGGCGGCTTCGTGCAGGGCACGGGCTGGCTGACGCTGGAGGACCTGCGCTGGGACGAGCGCGACGGCCGGCTCGCCACCTCGTCGGCGAGCACCTACAAGCTGCCGAGCCTCTCGGAGATGCCGGAGGTCTTCAACGTCGCGCTGCTGGAGAACGCCACCGAGACCGGCTCGGTCTACGGCTCGAAGGCCGTCGGCGAGCCGCCGCTGATGCTCGCTCTCTCGGTGCGCGAGGCGCTGCGCCAGGCGGCCGCGGCGTTCGGCCCGCCGGGGACGAGCGTCGAGCTGGCCTCCCCCGCCACGCCCGAGGCGGTCTTCTGGGCCGTCGAGCGGGCCCGCGAGCGGAGTCTCTCGTGGACTGGCTGAGCGCGGTCTCCCGACTGCGGGAGACGCGGACCCCGGGTGTGCTGGTTACCGTGGCCGCGGTCCGCGGGCACGCCCCTCGCGACGCCGGCGCGAAGATGGTCGTCTCCGCCGACGCCACCTGGGGGACGGTCGGCGGCGGCAACCTCGAGGAGGTCGCGATCGAGCGCGCCCGGGCGCTGGGCGCGGCGCCGGAGATGGTCACCGTGACGTTGTCCGACAAGGCGCCGTACGAGCACGGTGTGCAGTGCTGCGGCGGCGAGGTCACGCTGCTGTTGGAGCCGCTCACGGTGGTGCCTTCGGTTGCGGTCTTCGGCATCGGCCACGTCGGGCTGGAGCTGGCTCGGATCCTCGCCCGGCACGACCTCGACCTGCACCTGGTGGACTCCCGCGCCGACCAGCTGACCGAGACGCGGCTCGCGCCGGTGCTCGCCGACGCCGTCGCGCGGGTGCAGGTGCACGACGTCCCCGTGCTGCCCGAGCTGGTCCTCACGACCCTGCCCGCCGGCACCCACGTCCTGGTGATGACCCACGACCACGCGGAGGACGCCGCGCTCTGCGACGCGGCGCTGCGTACGCCGGCGCTCGGCTCGATCGGCCTGATCGGGTCGGCCGCCAAGTGGGCGCGCTTCGAGCGCAAGCTGCTCGACGAAGGCCACTCCCCCGCAGACGTCTCGCGGATCACCACGCCGATCGGGATCGAGGGCATCGAGGGGAAGGAGCCCGCCGTGATCGCGGTCGGCGTGGCTGCGGCCCTGCTCCGGGAGGTCAGCCGGTCAGCGACTCCAGCGCCACGACGATCGCCAGCACCAGGCCGGCGTCCTCCCCGGGGCTGATCTCGACGCCGTAGGTGTCGCGGACCCGGAACCAGCGCTTCGAGACGTTGGCGACGGTCTGGCCGTCGCGCTCGATCTCGTACTCGTGGTCGACGATGTTGCCGTGCGCCTTCAGGTCGGGGCCGCCCTCGACGTCGATCGCGAACCGGTCGCGGATCCCCACCAGCGCCTTGTGCACCGTGGCGATCGTGTCGCCGCCGCGCTCGATCGCGACCTTGTCGCGCACGCTGAGCTTCTTCTCCTGGATCCGCGCGATCTCGGTGCCGGCCAGGTCCTCGAGCACGAACGTCTCGCGCAGCCGGAAGGCCTTGCCGTCCACCTTGAAGGCGCGCTCGCCGCTCTCGTCCTCGATCCAGAAGTCGTCGCCGATCGAGGCGAGCCTCTCCCGCATCCGGAACCGCCGCCCCTGCGGCCCGTCGTCGTCTCGTCGTCCTCGTAGCAGTCCCATGCCTGCACGCTCGCAGCGCGGCGGGCCGGTGACCTCACGCGGACCGGGTGAGTCGCGATGACTCCCACCACGCGACAATCCACCGGTGAGGAAGTACTGGCTGCTGTGGGCATGGCTCAGCATCTGCTTGCTCCTCGCAGTCGGTGCCTACTCGGTCGCGGCCGACCAGCCACCCGTCGAGGGACCGGAGGACAGCTGGCCGTACGTCGCGGTGTTCGCACTGGTGCTCGGCGACGCGGTCATCGCCGTCCTCCCCGGCGAGACCACACTCAACACCGCCTCGACCCTGGCCGCCCAGGGCGTCCTGGAGCTGCACTGGGTGATGCTCGCCGGCGCGCTCGGCGCCGTCGTCGGCGACTCGGCGCTGTACTGGATCGCGCGCCTCTTCCGGCCCCGCGTGCAGGCGCGGCTCGACTCGGCGCTGAAGAACCCCAAGGTCGCCGCCGCGCAGGAGATCGTCGGGTCGACCACGACCGAGCTGATCGTGTTCGGCCGCTACCTGCCGGGGATGCGGTTCGTCGTCAACGCGAGCATGGGCCTCTCCGGGCATCCCTACCGCGACTTCGTCCGTTGGTCGTCGCTCGGCGGGACGCTGTGGGCGGTCTACAACTGCTCGGTCGCCTACCTGGTCGGCACCGCCCTCGTCGATGCACCGCTCGCGTCGGTCGTCATGTCGGCGCTCGCCTCCACGGTCGTGGTCGCGATCGTCTTCCTCGTGGTCGCGCGCCGGGTCCGGCGGGAACGACGCTCAGGGAGCGTCGATCAGGACGCACCGACCAGCTGAGACGCTGCATCGGGCCATCGGGCGCGGGCCTTCGTGGTCCTCGCCCGGCATCAGCGCGGAGACGAGGTACTCGTCGTCCTCCCACCACAGGGAGCCCGCCACGAACTCCCACATGCCCGGCGCCGTCAACGTCGTGCCCGACGAGCCGTCGACCCTCCCCACCTCGATCGTGTCGAGGTAGAACGCCTCACCGCCGAGCGACCCCTGCGGGACCCACGCCATCGCCCTGCCGCCGGGGCTGACGTCGAGGATGTCGAGCCCCGGCAGGTCTCCGATCTGGGTGACCTCGCCGTCGTCGGACAGCTCGGCGAGGTACGCCGGGCCCTCCTCGCCGTCGGACACCCACAGGCCGGCCGCGGTACTCGCGTGGAACCACACTCCTGGGGCGGTCTCGGTGAGGTCGACGGGCGGGCTGCTCTCGCCCCTCACCGTCCACAGGACCGTCGTCTCCAGGCCCTGGACGACGACCTGGCCGTCGTCCGTGACCGCTCGGATGTGGACCTGGGTGCCGGCGGTCTGGTTGCCGAGCTCGACCGGCCCCGAGCCGAGCCGCGAGCCGTCGGCGGTGTCGAGGACCGTGACGATGCCGCCGTTGTCGGTGCTCAGTACGGCGACGTACCGGCCGTCGGGCGACAGGACGGGAGGCGAGTCGACGGTGAGGTCGATCTGGTATTCCGGCTCCGGCCCGGTCCCCCACCACCAGGTGCCGTCCTCGCCGGCCATCGCGAGCCAGACGTCGCCGCCGGACGTGAGGTAGCCCCAGACGCCGTCGACCTTCCGGCCGTCGACGTACAACGTGCCGTCGTTCATGTACGGGATGGTGGGAGCCGCGGTCGGGATCTCGCGCGGCGCCTCGGTCGGGGTCGGGCTCGGCGCCGGATCGGGCGCCGTACCTCCCCGGTCGCTCGCCACGACCGCGACCACGCCGAGCACGACCAGCAGCACCGCGGCCGCGGCCAGCACCGGCAGCCAGGGCCGGCGCGGCGGGCCCTCGGACAGGACGGGGAGCGGCGGGACGCGCAGGCCGTCGGCCACCTCGCGCAGCTCCCGGTTCAGGATCTCCTCGACGTCGTGCATGTCAGCCCTCCCTCCCATCGGTCTCGAGTGCGCCCCGGAGCGCCTGCAGGGCGCGGTGCGCCGTGGACTTCACGTTGCCGGTGGAGCAGCCGAGAACGTCGGCGATCTGCTGCTCGCTGAGGTCCTCGTAGTACCGGAGCACCACCACGGCTCGCTGCCGCGGCGGCAACGAGCGGACGTGCGGCCACAGCACCATCCGGTCCTCCGGACCCGGCGGCGGCGCGGTGCCGCGCTCGGGCGGCTCGTCGGTGAGCACCTCGCCCCGACGCGCCTTGGGTCGCTTCTGCGACAGGTAGGTGTTGGTGAGGGTCCGGCGCAGGTACGCCGTGGGCGAGTCGGCTCGCACGACCTTCGCCCAGGCGCCGTACGCCTTCACGAGTGTCTGCTGCGCGAGGTCTTCGGCATCCGCGTGGCTGCCGGTGAGCAGGTAGGCGTAGCGGTACAGCGACGGCCACGCGCCGCTGGCGTACTCCTCGAACGTCGGGGTGTCCGACCTGCTCGTCACAACGTCCATGCTCCGATGACTACCGAAGCCGGCGGAAGGTTGCGTCAGCGGTCGATCATCCGGTCCATCTGCTCGGGATAGCGCTCACCCGCGACCTGGATCTGCTCGGCAGCGGCGTCGATCGCCTGCAGGTCCGCGGGCGTGAGCGTGAGGTCGGCGGCGCCCAGGTTCTCCTCGAGCCGCTC
This sequence comes from Nocardioides caricicola, assembly GCF_039541135.1. NCBI lineage: Bacteria > Bacillati > Actinomycetota > Actinomycetes > Propionibacteriales > Nocardioidaceae > Nocardioides > Nocardioides caricicola. Next base: position 277,238 of record NZ_BAABFQ010000005.1, read on the forward strand.
GAGCCTGCGCGTGCCGGGGATCGGCACGATCCAGGGCCGCTGGGCAAGCAGCCAGGCGAGCGCGACCTGTGCCGGGGAGGCCTCCTTCTCGGCGCCGATGCGGGCGAGCAGGCCGACCAGGGCCTGGTTCGCGGCCATCGCGTCGGCGGCGAACCGCGGGATGCTGGCGCGGATGTCGTCGGCGCCGAACGACGCGTTCGGGTCGATCGTCCCGGTGAGGAAGCCGCGGCCGAGCGGGCTGAACGGCACGAAGCCGATGCCGAGCTCCTCCAGCAGTGGGAGGAAGTCGGCCTCCGGCTCGCGCCACCACAGGGAGTACTCGCTCTGCAGCGCGGTCACCGGCTGGACGGCGTGGGCGCGGCGGATGTTCGCGACGCCCGCCTCGGACAGCCCGAAGTGGCCGACCTTGCCGGCCTCGACCAGCTCCCTGACCGTGCCGGCGACGTCCTCCATGGGCACGTCGGGGTCGACGCGGTGCTGGTAGAACAGGTCGATGCGGTCGGAACGCAGCCGCCGCAGTGCCTCGTCGGCCACGCGACGGATCGTCTCCGGCCGGCTCGACAGCCCGTGCTGGGTGCCGTCCGGCTCGATGTCGAAGCCGAACTTGGTCGCGATCACGACCTGGTCGCGCACGGGCGCCAGCGCCTCGCCGACCAGCTCCTCGTTGTCGAAGGGGCCGTAGACCTCAGCCGTGTCGAAGAAGGTCACTCCGCGCTCGACCGCGGCTCGGACGACCCGGACCATGTCGGCGCGCTCCGGGCGCGGACCGTAGCTGGCGCTCATCCCCATGCAGCCGAGCCCGAGTGCCGAGACCTGAAGGCCCTGTCCGAGGGTGCGCATCTCCACGCGGCGAACCTATCGAAGGTGGCGCCGGGGCGGCCGGCGCGTTCCACGCCTCGTCGTGCGGGCACTCGCAGTCGTGCCCGCAGAAGTCGCACAGGTCGACGGCACACGCCGCGCAGAGGAAGGCCATGCCACCAGCCTCCGCGCCGCGGGCCGGGAGCGGCAGGGCCGGACGGACGCCGTTCCGGGACTTAGGTCCACTTGAAGCCAAAGGTGCCACGATTGTACGCAATCTGCGATCCTGGGCCCGTGACGACGGCGTACACCCAGATCCGGCAGGCGATCGTCGAGGGCCGCTACGAGCCGGGACAGCGGCTCATCGAGCAGCGCATCGCCGAGGAGTTCGCGCTCTCGCGCACGCCCGTGCGCGAGGCGCTGCGCCGCCTGGAGGCCGAGGGGCTGGTGCGCAGCGAGCCCAACCGCGGCGCGGTCGTGCGCGACATGACCACCGACGACCTCGCGGACCTCTACGGCCTGCGCGCCCGGCTCGAGGCGTATGCCGCCGAGCTCGCCGCCTCGCGGATCGAGCCGCACCAGGTCGAGGAGCTCGACGCCGCGATCGCGGACTTCGACCGGGCGCTGGCCGAGCAGAGCGACGCGCTGGAGGTGACCCGCGCGATCACGGAGGCGAACCGGCGCATCCACGCGACGATCCTGGCCGCCGCCCGGCACGACCGGCTCGGCCAGCTGCTCGAACGGACCGTCGACGTACCCCTGTCGTTCCAGGCGTTCCGGCAGTTCGACCGCGGCGAGACCGAGCGGTCGCACCTGTTCCACCAGCTGATCCGGGACGCCATCGTCGCCGGCGACCCGTCCCGGGCGTCGGCGCTGATGCTCGAGCACGTCCTGCAGGGGCGCGACGTGCTGGTCGCGCACCTCGACGGCTAGGCCGGGAAGCCGCCGGCCCTGCCGAGCAGGGCGGGCACCTTCTCCCCGAGCACCCCGGACAGCCAGTCGGCGGTCTCGACGAGCGGGGCCAGCGCGACACCGGTCTCGATGCCGCTGCGGTCCAGCAGGTAGACCAGGTCCTCGGTCGCGATGTTGCCGGTGGCGGCCGGCGCGAACGGGCAGCCGCCGATGCCCCCGGTCGACGAGTCGAGCGACGTCACGCCGGCCTCCACGGCGGCGATCGCGTTGGCGTAGCCGGTGTTCCGGGTGTTGTGGAAGTGGGCGCGGGTCCGGACGTGAGGCGCGACCTCCCCGAGCCCGGCGAGCAGCCGGCGGACCTGGGCCGGGACGCCGACGCCGATGGTGTCGGCCAGCGCTATCTCGTCGACACCCAGGTCGCCGACCTGGCGGGCGATGTCGAGGACGGTCGACTCGGGGACCTCGCCCTCGAACGGGCAGCCGAAGGACGCGGCCACCGTCACCGACAGGGTGAGCCCCGCGCCCCGCGCCTCGGCGGCCAGGCCGCGCACGTTCTCGATGGAGTCCGCGATGGACATGCCCTGGTTGCGCTGGCTGAACGTCTCCGAGGCGACCACCACGCAGTTGACCTCGTCGACACCGGCCGCGACCGCCCGGTCGAAGCCGCGCCGGTTGAGCACCAGCCCGATGTACGACACGTCGTCACGGCGCGGGACGGCCGCCATCACGTCCTCCGCGTCCGCCATCTGCGGGACCCGGCCGGGGTGCACGAAGCTGGTCGCCTCGATCCGGCGCAGGCCTGCGGCGATGCTCCGCTCGATCAGTGCGACCTTGTCGGCGGTCGACACCAGCACGGACTCGTTCTGCAGGCCGTCGCGAGGCCCGACCTCGATGATCTCCACCTCTCGATCGTACCCATATTGCATACAATCGCGCGGACCTTCTCACGATGGCACCATGACCGCCGTGAGCACCTTCGACGGCCACCAGGCGGTCTGGTCCGGCCGGCTGGGCAGCCTGCGCAACACGGTGCGCCAGCACGTGGTGCGCGAGCAGCTGCACAGCCACCTCGACGGGGTGACGAGTGCGCTCGACGTGGGGTGCGGGCAGGGCACCCAGGCCGTGGAGCTGGCCGCGCGCGGGATCCGGGTCACCGGCGTGGACCCGGCGCCCGAGCTCCTCGCCCTGCTGGCCGCGTCCGCGCGGGCCCGCGGTTGCGCGGTCGAGACGGTGCCCGGGTCGCTGGCGGACCTGGAGCGGCTCCTCGACGGTCGGGCGTTCGACCTGGTCTGTGCCCACGGCCTGCTGATGTACCTCCCCGATGCGCGGGCCGCGCTCGCCACGCTCGGCGGCCTCGTCCGCGCCGGGGGGCTGGTGTCGTTCACGGTGCGCAACGGCGACGCCCTGGCGTTCCGCCCCGGTGTCCGCGGCGACTGGCCCGCAGCGCTCGCGGCGTACGACGCCACGACGTACACCAACGAGCTGGGCGCGTCGGCGACGGCGCACCGCCTCGCCGACGTCCTCGACTGGTGCGACGAGCTCGGGCTCGACGTCGAGGGCTGGTACGGCGTGCGGGTGCTGACCGACGGCGTCCCGGCAGGCGCACCACCGGACCCGGACACGCTCGCCGCCTGCCTGGCCGCCGAGGTCGAGGCGGGTCGTCGGGAGCCCTACCGCCGCTTCGGCTCCCAGCTGCACGTCATCGCGCGGAAGCGCTGACCCGGGCGCACTCGTCCGGCGGCATGCCGAGCAGGGCCAGCGACATCTCGATGTAGCGCTGCGCCAGCTGCCTCGGGCCCAGCTCGCCCGACTCCCGGTACCAACGCGGGATCGCCTGAAGCATCCCGAGGAGCGCCCGGGTCGTGAGCGCCACGTCGACGGCGTGGAACACGCCGCGTCCGACGCCCCGCTCGACCACCCGGCGCATCATCAGCTCGAGCGCGCGGCGCAGCTCGATGTACTCGTTGCGCGCCTGCGGGCTGAGGTAGCGGGTCTCGGAGTCGAGGGCCACGAACCGGGCGCGGGACGCGAGGTGCAGGACGTGCGACTCGACGAGGTTCGCGAGCTCGACGACCGGGTCACCGTTGCCGTCGGCGACGGCAGCCTCACCCCGCGGCAGCAGGTCGGCCATCGTCGACTGGAGCACCGCGAGCAGGATCGCTTCCTTGTTCTCGTGGTGGTAGTACAACGCCGGAACCGTGACCCCGACCCGGCCGGCGATGTCGCGCACGGACGTGCCGTGGAAACCCTGGTCGGAGAAGGCCTCGGCCGCGTGCTGCAGCAGGTCGGTGAGCTCGACAGGCGGGCAGACCCGCCAGTCCGTGGGTGCGGTTTCCACCGGCTTACGTCCAATCGACATCCGTGGTTCGACGTTGCAGGTCCCGAGCCCAGGGCGAGCGTACGTCAAGCAGTTGAATTTCGGACGAATCCTGGCGCAACGCCGGACCGGCGCGGTAGAAGTGTCTGCGGCCCACGCACCCGCTGGAGGATCGATGTCGGACACCCCGGAGTTCCCCGAGCTCGGCTTCTACGGCCTGGCCGGCCACTCCGACAACCCCGCCGACCTGATCGGCGAGGTCCGTCAGGCCGAGCACCTCGGCCTCGGATCGGTCTTCCTGTCCGAGCGCTTCAACTTCAAGGACGCCGCCGTGATGGCCGGCATGGCCGTCGCGGCGACCACCCGGCTCGGCATCGCCACCGCGGCGACGAACCACAACACCCGGCACCCGCTGGTCACCGCGACGATGGCCGCGACCGCGCACCGCGCCAGCGGGGGCCGGTTCGCGCTCGGGCTCGGGCGCGGGTTCGCGCCGCTGTTCGACCTGATGGGGATCCCCCGGATCACCAACGCGCAGCTCACCGACTCGTTCGAGATCCTGCGCCGGCTCTGGCGCGGCGAGCAGTTCGGTCACTCCGGACCGGCCGGCGAGTACCCGTACCTGTTCACGGTCAGCCCGCTCGACGAGCACATCCCGATCCTGATGGTCTCGATCGGCCCGAAGTCGGTGGAGCTGGCCGGCCGGATCGCCGACGCGGTGGTGCTGCACACCTACATGTCCGACGAGGCGGTCGCGCGGTCGGTCGCGACGGTACGCCGCGCCGCCGAGGAGGCCGGCCGCGACCCGGCGGCGGTCCGGGTGTGGGCGTGCACCGCGGTGATCGACGACGCCATCGACGAGCAGACCCGGTTGCGCAAGACCGTCGGGCGGCTGGCGACGTACCTCCAGGGGTACGGCGACACGCTGGTCGCCGCGAACGGGTGGGACCCCGCTGCCCTGCAGCGGTTCCGCGAGGACCCGAGGGTCACGTCGTCCCAGGGGGCGTTCGACACGGTGGGCACGGTCGAGGACCTCGAGTACCTGCGGGACGAGGTGATCCCTGCCGAGTGGCTCGCCGCCGCGATCACCGGCGACGAGCGCTCGTGCGCCGAGCAGATGGTCGCGCAGTTCGAGGCCACCGGCGTCGACAGCATGATCATGCACGGTGCGACGCCGTCCCAGCTGTCCGGCGTCCTGCGCGCCTACCGCAAGATCCGACCCGACCGGCCGGAGCTCCCGGCGAACCCCGGCTGGATGCGCTGAGCGCTACGGGAACAGCTGGTCGACCCGCTCGGTCAGCCAGCGCCGGTACTTCTCCGGGCTCCAGCCGGCGGTCTCGGTGAGCCGGAGGTACACCTCGGCGCTGCCGAGCGCCCAGAGGCCGTCCACGAGGTCCTGCGACGGGCGGCGGCCGAGGACGTAGCGCGCGCCGGCCGCGAACCGGGCGCGCTGCCCGGCGTCGTACTCCTCCCAGTGCCCGGCGAGCGCCGGGTCGGCGCTCGCGGCGTGCGCGAAGGTGCGGCTGAGCTCGGCGACGGCCTGGTGCGACTCCGTGACCCACCGGGTGAGGTCAGCCATCCGCTGGTCCCGGTCTCCCCGGGCGAGCGCGGCCCAGTCGACCCGCTCCCCAGCCGAGCCGAGCTCGACCACCTGGAGCAGCAGCTCTGCCTTGGATCCTGCCGTGGCGTAGACGGTCTCGACCGACACCTGCGCGAGCCGCGCGACGTCACGCATCCCTGCCGCCCAGCCACGGGTCGCGAACAGCTCAGCGGCGGCCTCGAGCACGGCCGCGCGGTTGGTCGCCGCCATCGCCCGGCGCCGCGACGCGTCGTACGTGCGCCGGGCGGTCGTGGTCATCCTGTGAGTGTGGAACAAGCCTGTATTGAATACAAGTACGTTCTGCATGGTGGTGGATCTCCACAGAACCTCCACGAGTCGTCCCCGAAACCTGGCGGACCCCGCTTCTAGGCTCGGTGCCATGGCAGCAACGATCCTGGTCGTCGAGGACGAGCCGGTCATCAACCAAGCGGTCACGGACCGGTTGCGCGGATCCGGGTACGACGTCGTGCAGGCTTTCGACGGACCGACCGCGGTCGCCCGGTGCGCCGAGACGACGCCGGACCTCGTCGTGCTCGACGTGATGCTGCCCGGCTTCGACGGCCACGAGGTGTGCCGGCGGATCCAGGCCGAGCGACCGGTGCCGGTGCTGATGCTCACCGCGCGCGACGACGAAGCCGACATCCTCGTCGGGCTCGGCGTCGGGGCGGACGACTACCTCACCAAGCCGTTCCGGATGCGGGAGCTGGTGGCCCGGGTGGCCGCCCTGCTGCGGCGGGTGGAACGCGCGGCCGAGCTCGCCGCGCGCCCGGTCCACGACCTCGGCGACATCCGCTTCGACGGACCCGCCCGCAGGGTCTGGGTCGCGGACGCCGAGGTGCACCTGACCCCGACCGAGTTCGACCTGCTGGCCCGCCTGGCCGCGAACCCGGGCGTGGTGATCACCCGGGAGGAGCTCTACAGCGAGGTCTGGGGCTGGCCCGGAGCTGCCGGCACCCGGACCGTCGACAGCCACGTGAAGGCGCTGCGCGCCAAGATCGGCGCCGACCGGGTCCGCACCGTGCACGGCGTCGGGTACGCCCTCGAGCCGGGCGGCACGGCGTGAGCGGGGTGCTCGACCAGGTCACCTCGGTCAAGGTGAAGCTCGGGCTGTTGGTCGCGGCCAGCGTGACCGTCGCCTGGGTCGTCGCCGCGATCGGGGCCGCCGGCGGGGTCCCGTACTGGCTCAGCCTGCCGGTCACCGTGGCCCTCGCGCTCGGCGTGACCCAGCTCCTCGCCGTCGGGATGACCTCGCCGCTGCGGGAGATGACCGCCGCGGCCCAGCGGATGGCCCGCGGTGACTACTCCACCCGCGTGACCGCGACGTCGAGCGACGAGGTCGGCCAGCTGGCGCGGGCGTTCAACAGCATGGCCGAGGACCTGGGTGCGGTGGACCGTCAACGGCGCGAGCTGGTGGCGAACGTCAGCCACGAGCTGCGCACCCCCCTCGCCGCCCTGTGCGCCGTGCTCGAGAACCTCGCCGACGGCGTCGCCGAGCCGGATCCCGCGACCCTCCGGACCGCGCTCGCCCAGGCAGAACGCCTGTCTGCACTGGCCTCCGACCTCCTCGACCTCGCCCGGGTCGACGCCGGCGAGACCCAGCTGTCCACCGCGGAGGTGCCGGTGGTGGTGCTGCTCGAGGAGGCGGTGGCTGAGGCCCGGGCCACCGGCCGGGACGTGCGGTACGACGTCCGCGTGACCCCGCCGACCCTGGGGGTCGTCGCCGACCCCGCCCGGCTGCTCCAGCTGGTCACCAACCTGCTCGACAACGCGTCGCGGCACAGTCCCACCGGCGGCGTCGTCCGGGTCAGCGCCGCGGCGACCTCCGACGGGTGGCGGCTCGAGGTCGCCGACGACGGGCCAGGCATCCCGGCCGCCCACCGCGAGCGGATCTTCGAGCGGTTCGGGACCCTCACGGACACCGAGGGCGGTGGCGGCACCGGTCTCGGGCTCGCGATCGCCCGCTGGGTCACGGACCTGCACGGGGGCGTCATCCACGTCGTCGACCCCGAGCCCCCGAGCACCGGAGCGCGCATGCGCGTGGACTTCCCCACCGACATCGAGGAGCCCCTCATGACCCAGCCCACGCCGGTCGTCCCGGCGCCCACCCTCCCCCCGGTCCCGGCCCCCGAGCCGGCCATGGACTCGCTGTTCGGCCGGTTCTGGCCGGACGCCGGCGTTCCCGGGAACGTGCGCGCCGTGCTGGCCTGTTTCGGCGTCGGGGTGCTGGCCGCGCTGATCCTGCCGTTCCGGGGCCTCGGCATCGGGACCTTCCTGGTGCTGCTCGCCGCCGGGGGCGTGATCCTCGGCTTCAGCGTCAACCGGCGCTCGCCGTTCACGCTCGCCTGCGCCGGGCTCTGCGTGCTGCTCGCGGCGACGACCTTCCTCCGCGACGCCGAGTGGATCGTGGTCCTGTGCCTCATGGCCGGAGGAGCGCTCTGCGTCGCCGCGCTCGTGAACGGCCGGACCCTCCCGGCGTTCGTCCTCGCGGGGATCGCCTGGCCGCTGGCGGCGCTGCGCGGTCTGCCCTGGCTGGCCAGGTCCGCGCGCGGCGTGAGCGGGCACGGGTCGAGCGCCTCGGCGGTGCGCACCGGCCTGCTGTCGCTGCTGGGCGTCGCGGTGTTCGGCCTGCTGTTCGCCTCCGCCGACGCGATCTTCGCCGAGTGGGTGAGCGCGCTGGTGCCCGACCTCGACCTCGGCTCGTTCGTGCTGCGGGCGTTCGTCGCGGTGGCGGTCGGCGGCGTGGTGCTCGCTGCGACGTACGTGGCACTCAACCCGCCGCGGGTCGAGCCGACCGGCGCGACGGCGCGGCCGGTCGCCCACCGCTACGAGTGGCTGGTGCCGGTGCTGCTGGTGGACGCGGTGTTCGTGGTCTTCCTCGCGGCGCAGGCGTCGGTGATCTTCGGTGGGCACGGGTACGTCGAGAGCACCACCGGGCTCACCTACGCGGAGTACGTGCACCAGGGCTTCGGCCAGCTCACGGTCGCCACCGCGCTCACCCTGCTGGTCGTGTGGGCGGCCGCGCGGAAGGCACCGCGCGAGACGTCCGCCGACCTGGCCTGGCTGCGCGGTTCGCTCGGCCTGCTCTGCGTCCTCACGCTGGTCGTGGTCGCCTCCGCGCTCTACCGGATGCACGTCTACCAGGAGGCGTACGGCTTCACCCAGCTGCGGCTGCTCGTCGACGTCTTCGAGGCCTGGCTGGGGCTGCTCGTCCTCGGCGTGCTCGCCGCGGGCGTGCGGCTCGACGCCACCTGGCTGCCGCGCACCGCGCTGCTCAGCGGCGCGACGTCGCTGCTGCTGCTCGCCGCGATCAACCCGGACGCCTGGGTCGCCCAGCACAACGTCGACCGCTACGAGGACACCGGCAAGGTCGACTGGTTCTACCTCCAGCAGCTCTCCGCCGACGCCGTCCCCGTCCTCGCCACGCTCCCCGACGACGTCGTCGGGTGCGCCCTCTCCGGCCACGAGCTCGAGGACGACGACTGGCTGGAGTGGAACCTCGGACGCCACCGCGCGCAGCCGCTGCTCGAGGAGTGGCTCCCCGCCGGCGGCTACGACAGCACCTCCTGCGCGGCCGCGTCGGACTAGGTGCGGCCCGGTGGTCGAGGAAGGCGCCCCGGCGCCGGTCTCGAGACCACCTCCTGTCCACACCACGGCTTCCGACGTCGATGTCCACAACCGGTTCTGGTGCGGGGGCTGGTTGTCGGTGGGCCCGCGTGGCCTAAAGGCATGACGGCACTGACCACACCCCGACACCGAGCTGACGTACCTGGCTGCCCAGGTGGCCGAGCTGACCGCCCGGGTCGCGGCACACGCGGACGACCTGCACGTCGGGCAGGAGGTCGGTGCCTCGTCCGCGGCCGCGTGGTGGGCGCACACCACCCACACCACGCGGGCAGCAGCGGCCGGCACGGTGAAGCTCGGCCATGCTCTCGAGGCCCATCTCACGCTGTGCCACTGGCACCACCAGCGGGCACACGACCCCGCCTACGCCACCACCTACCACCCGGACGGCGAGGTCACCTTCCGCCGGCGTCAATAGCGCCGTGCGCACCGACCGGCGTCCGTCCCCGCAGCACCGCGACGAGACCCGCGGCGGAGACGCACGCCCACACGCCCTCGAGCAGCAGGAAGCCGTACTGGAGGTGCAGGGCGGCCAGGACCGCGAGGACCGCGGACCCCACCAGGTTCAGCGCGAGATAGGGCACGGAGGAGGTGCCCATCCGGCCCTTCTGCGCGGCCACGAAGGCCACGAGGATGAGTAGCGAGCCGGCCACCTGAATGATCTGTTCGAACACGTCGATCTCCCGGGTGCGTCGTCTTGGCGGCGGGTACGGCGCGTCTCGTCCGGAAGCTGAGATCCTCAGTTCAACGTCAGGTTCTCACACGCCCGCGACCGGGGCGAATCCCAGCAGCAGCACGGCGAGCGCGAGCTCGATCGCGGCGCCGAAGACGTCACCGGTGACACCGCCGAAGCGACGTACGGCGCGGGCGACCAGTGCCACCACCACCAGCGCGGCGGCGAGGACCGTCAGCGGTCCGCGCCACGGGTCGACCAGGGCGGCGAGGGCAGCGAGGACGAGCCATCCCGCGACCACGACGGTGCGCGGGACGGTCGAGGTGAACGCGCTGCCCAGACCGTCGCGCCGAGCGGCCGGAACCCCACGGGCACAGGTGATCCAGAGCGCGGCGCGGGAGGCGCACACCAGCGCACCGGCGAGCAGCCAGTCCTCGTACGCCGCGAGCGCGGTGGCCTGGACGCCGAGCACGACCACGACGGCGACAACGCCGGCCGGCCCGGCCGTGCCGCCCTTCATGACCGCCAGCGACCGCTCGCGGTCGTAGCTGGCGGTCAGCCCGTCCGCGACGTCGGAGAGGCCGTCGAGGTGCAGCGCGCGGCTCCCCGCGGCGAGGGCGCCGACGGCGAGGAAGGCCACCGCGAGCGCGGGGAGGGAGAGCTCCGCCCCGGCCCAGCCCACGAGCGCCACCAAGGCCCCGAGCGGCGCGGCGGCCACCGGAGCCAGCAGCATCGCCCCGCGCGCGGTCGTGGGCGTGACCGCGGCAGCGCCGACAGGGATCGCGGTCAGCGTGCCGACCGCGACCTTGAGGGAACCGATCACCCGCGCAGGACCTTCTCCATCGCCTTGCCCCGGGCGAGCTCGTCGACGAGCTTGTCGAGGTAGCGGATCTGCCGCATCAGCGGGTCCTCGACCTCCTGCACCTTCACCCCGCACACCGAACCGGTGATCAGCCCGACGTTCGGGTTGAGGTCGGCGTCAGCGAAGAAGTCCTCGAACGTCGTCTCGTCGGCGAGGTGCTTGCGGAGCGCGGCCTCGTCGAACCCGGTCAGCCACTCGATCACCTCGTCCAGCTCGGCCTGGGTGCGGCCCTTCCGCTCGACCTTGGCCACGTAGTGCGGATAGACCGAGGCGACGCTGGTGGTGAAGATCCGGTGCATGATCGGCAGCGTAGATCACGGCCACCAGGTGTCCAGCCGGGCGACCGACGCCGCCGGCCGATCCTCGTCCCGGCCGCGGCGGGGTCAGGTCGACGCGCGCTCGGCGACCTCGCGATGGCTCAAGCCAGGCCCTCGAACGGACGCACCTCGACCTTGCCCCGGCAGGCCTTCGACCCCTCCGCGGCGAGCGCGAGGGCGCGATCGAGGTCAGGCGCCTCGATGACCCAGAAGCCACCGATGAACTCCTTGGTCTCGAGGTAGGGGCCGTCGGTGAACAGCGGCTGCTCCCCCTGGCCGTCGACGACCGTCGCGGACGAGGCTTCCAGCAGGCCGCCGCCGAAGACCCAGTAGCCCTCGGCGCGAAGCTTCTCGTTGAAGGCGCTGGTGTCCGCGAACGCCTGCTCCATCTCCTCCTTCGAGCCGTAGTTGCCGAACTCGTTGCGCTCGGCCGGGCCGTGCACGCTCAACAGGTAGTGCGTCATGGTGCTTCTCCTCCGTCGCGGGCGACCTCGGTGACCGCCTCTCACCATCACCACGAACGAGACGGCACCGATACGACAGCCTGCCACCGGGTACCGCTCGGCCATGCCCGAACTCTCCCGGCTCGCGGGTGGTGCGCTCGCCACCGCGACCCACGCCCTCGCCGCTGCGCGGTCCACCGCCAAGCCCCTGCACCCCTCGGGCCAGGTCTTCGACGGCTCGCTGGTCCGCCGCGGCAGCGCCGAGCCGACCGGGGTGGGCTGGCTCGACGAGCCGGGCACCGACGACGTCACGGTCCGGCTCTCGCGCGCGGTCGGCCTGCCCGACGCGCTGCCCGACATCCACGGGCTCGCCGTGCGCGTCGACCTGACGAGCGGACCGGCGGACCTGCTCTTCGCCAACACCGGCACCCGCCGCCTGACTCGCTACCTGCTGACCGCCACCCGCGATCCTCGCCGCGCGATGACGACGCTGCTGCCCTACCGCACACCCACCGGGGCGCTGTTGCTGCGCGCGGACGGCACCGGCGCGACGACCTTCGAGCTCTCCTGGGCGCGTCCCACCAGCGGGTGGACCGGCTTCGCGACCCTGCACCTCGGCGAGCGCCAGGGCGACGGCGACGAGCTGTCCTATGACCCGCTGCTGCACCGGGTCCCCGGCCTCGAGCAGTACGACGCCGTCGTCCGGCTGCGGGAGCCGGCGTACCGCCGCGCGCGCCGGACCCGCTGACCGCTCCGGCGGGTCAGGCGCTGCTCCCGGGCTCCAGCCGGGCGCCCTCGGGGAGCGTCACGTCCCGCCCGACCGTCGAGCCGCGCCCGATCAGGACGATCGCGTCGGAGTCGTCCGGGTCGGTGTCCGGCGAACCCACCCCCGCATCCGGGCCGATCTCGCAGTCCTGGTCGACGATCGCCCAGTCGATCCGGGCACCGGCGCGGACGACGCTGTCGCGGAAGACCACGCTGTCGCGCACGAGCGCACCCTCCTCGACCACGGCGCCCGGCCCGATGACGCTGCGGATCACCGTCCCGCTCACGCACGACCCCGGGCTCAGCAGGCTGTCGCTGACCCGGCCGCCGTCCAGGACCCGGGCTGCGGGCCGCTGCTGCTGGTGGCTCAGGATCGGCCAGTCCAGGTCGCCCAGGACACCGAGGTCGTCGGTGAGGACGTCGTGGTGTGCGGCGAGGTACTTCGCCGGCTGACCGAGGTCCTTCCAGTAGCCGGTCATCTGGTGCACGTAGGTCTTCCCGCGCTCGACGAGCCGCGGCACGAGGTGCTCGCCGTAGTCCCCGAGGCCGCTGTCGCCTTCGTCGGCGTCGGCGCCGAGCTCGCGGTGCAGCTCCTCGAGCACGGGCACCAGCACGGCCGGGTCGTACAGGAAGATCTCGGTCGCCACGGTCCCCGTGGCCGGCTTGTCCGGCTTGTACGCGAAGTCCGTGACCCGGCCCTGCCGGTTCGCGACCACCGTGGCGTGGTCGCTCGCCTCCTCGACCGGGATCGTGGTGGTGACGATCGTGCACTCCGCGCCCTTGCGGCGATGGGTCTCCAGCGCCTCGTTGACGTCGAAGCGGTACACATGGTCGGCGCTCAGCACGACCAGCACCTCGGGGGCGTCGTCGACGACCTGGTCGCGGAAGCGGTACAGCTCGTCGGCGTTGCCCTTGGCGAACCCCTCCTCGTCCGTGCTGCCGGTGCCCTGCTGCGGCATCAGCAGGCGCAGGCCGCCCCGGTTGCGGTCGAGGTCCCACGGCCTGCCGTTCGCGACCCCCTCCCCCAGCCCGGCGCCCTGGAACTGCACCGACATCCAGACGTCGGTGATCCCGCTGTTCGCGAGGTTGGAGAGGGGGAAGTCGACCAGCTGGAAGGTCCCGGCGAACGGCAGCGTGGGCTTGGCCCGCTCCCGCGTCAGGACGTCCATCCGGCCACCGGCGCCGCCGGCCTGGACCAGGGCGAGCACGTGGGAGCGGTTCATCACCGCACCCTGCCCGGTCACCAGCGGCGCCACACGTGCGGGGGTGAGGTCATCCCATGCCGAGCAGGACTTCCGGTGCCGACAGGACGGTGACGACGGAGAAGCCGACTGAGCCGGCGCCGCCGTTGCCGGCGTCGGAGCCGCCGCCGTTGCCCCCGGCGCCACCCCCGCCGAAGCCCGGAGTCACCGACGCCCCGGTCCCACCGGACCAGCCGCCGGCACCTCCGTTGACCAGGATGGAGCCGGTGACCGAGGGCGTCGACGGCGCGTAGAGGTGCACGATGCCGCCACCGCCCCCACCGCCACCGCCGGCGACCTGGTTGGCCACCGTCGAGACTCCGCTGGAACCCGAGCCGCCGTTGGCGGCCACGGTGCCGCGGACGTTGATCGCGCCCTTCGCGATGATCCGGACCACGCCGCCGGCGCCGCCGCCGGCGCCGGGGAGGAGCCCGGAGGCCGGGGTGGGCGCACCGTTCTCGCCGTTCGCCATGATCGCGCCGCCCACCGCCACGGTCACCGTGCCGGACGCGGCGAGTGTCAGCGAGCCGCCGCCGGCACCACGGGGATCCGAGGACGAGCCGTCCGGAGAGCCGGTGCCCCGGGCGCCCGACCCGCCGCCCAGCAGCCCCGGACCGACGAGAGCGGCCTGGAAGGACGATCCCAGCCCGACCCCGCCGAAGCCGGCGGTCGCCGCGGCCAGGCCGACGCCGGGCTGGGCCGGCCCGCCCGGCTGCGTCTGCGCACCGGGGAGCACGGTGACGGTTCCGTTGATCGTGATGTCACCGGTGGCACGCAGGACGGTGCCGCTCGGCACCTTCAAGGTGCCGCCGGCCTGGACGAGGATCGAGGTGAACTGCGGGTTGCGGTAGACCGACGCCCCCAGGTCGAGGGTCGCACCCGGAGCGACCGTGAGCGCACCAGCGCTGCCGTCCCCGTACCCGGCCACGGCACCCGACGGACCCTGGGGCCCGGCTGGGCCCTGAGGTCCGGCGGGACCTTGCGGGCCAGTGGTGCCCTGCGGCCCGGTCGCACCCGTGGCACCCGTCGCACCCGTGGCCCCGGTCGCGCCCGTCGCCCCGACGGCGCCGGGGATGCCCTGAGGGCCAGCGGCTCCGGGTCGGGCGACCTGGATCCACCGAGCCGGATCGGTCCCCGGCTCGACGCCGGCGCTGTCGTCGATCGCGACGTAGGCACCGCCGTCGTAGGCGACGACGTCGGACGGCGGGCCGGCGAGGTAGTCGACGTCCTCGTCCCACACGGTGATCGCGGACCAGGGGTTGGGCCCGGCAGCACCGGTCGCACCCGTGGCACCCGTCGCACCCGTGGCACCAGCCGGACCGGCCGGACCGGCCACGCCCGCGGCACCCGTCGCGCCGGTGGGTCCCGCCGGACCCTGCTCACCCGTGGCCCCGGTCGCCCCGGTCGCTCCCGCGGCCCCGCGCGGCCCCTTGGTGTTCCAGGTCAGCGGACGCTCCGCGGCACTGCAGCTGCCGGCCCGGTCGGTCACCAGTCGCAGCGAGCCGTCCGAGGGCCGGTAGCAGGCGTTGATCGTCCGGTCGCCCCCGACGCGCGCGAGCGGCGCGGAGGCCGTGGCGGTGACGGCGATGCCCGCCAACGCGAGCGCCGCGACGGCTGCGCTCGAGAGACGTCGTCCGGTGATCGGGTGTGGCACGTGGGGCTCCTCGTTCTCGGGTCGTGGACCCGGGAACGTCCGAGCCCGGCCCATCCTGGTCGTACCGGACACTCTTCGTCCCGAGAACGCCGGACTTTCCTCGACGCCCCGCTCCGCCCTCTGAATATGCTGGCGCCCCGGGCCAGAGAGGGACTCATGATCAGGACGACGCCGTTCCACCCGCGGCTCAGCGAGCTCAACGACCAGCACCTGTTCACGCACTGGCAGGGCACGCTCTCGCCGCTGCGCTACAGCCACGCCCCCAAGCACGAGTACTTCGCCGTCCGCAACGGCGTCGGCGTCTTCGACACCTCCCCGCTCTACAAGTACGCCGTCACCGGACCGGACGCCGAGAAGCTGCTGTCCGGCGCCCTGGTGCGCGACATCCGGACCTGCCGGCCCGGCCAGGCCCACTACACGGCCTGGTGCGACGACCGCGGCTACGTCATGCACGACGGCGTGGTGTTCCGGCACGCGACCGACGAGTTCCTGCTCACCGCCGGCCGACCGGCGCTGTCGTGGTTCCAGGAGCTCGCGACCGGTCTGCGCGTCGAGCTCGAGGACGTCACCGAGGCGTACGGCATGCTCGCCGTCCAGGGCCCGCGCTCGCGCGCGGCGCTGGCCACGGTGGCGCCGGAGGCCGAGACCCTGGGCTACTTCGACCACGTACCGGCGAAGCTGGCCGGCGCCGCCGTGACCCTGTCCCGCACCGGCTACACCGGCGACCTCGGCTTCGAGATCACCGTGGCCGCCGACGACGCGGTCGACGTGCTCGACGCCGTGCTCGATGCCGGCCGCCCGCACAGCATCCGGCCGTTCGGTGAGGAGGCGCTGATGACGCTGCGCATCGAGGCCGGGCTCCCGCTGGTCGACGTGGAGTGGCACGACGCGCGGCTCACGCTCAGCGACGCGGACTGCGTGACGCCGAAGGAGCTCGGACTCGGCTGGATGCTCCGCGGTGTGCGCGACGGCTCACGCCGCTTCGTGGGATCCGAGGCGATCCGCCGCGAGCTCGTCGACGGCACCTCGCGCTGGGCGACCACCGGCATCGTCGTCGACGCCGACGACTGGGACCGGCTCTACCGGGAGGCGGGGCTGTTCCCGCCCAAGTCTCCGCATCCGCTGCCGTACGAGTCGATGATCCTCGACGAGGGCGGCACCGAAGTCGGCTACTGCACGAGCTTCGTCTACTCCCCCGTGCTCCAGCGCCACATCGGCATCGCCCGGGTGCGGCCCGACCTCGCCGCCGCCGGGACCGAGCTGCGGCTCGAGCTCGCCGTCAACCACCACAACACCACGGTGCGGATCGCCACGACGCCGATGCCGTTCTTCGAGCCCGACAGGAAGAAGTCATGAGTTCCCCCCATTCCAGGCATGAGTACGACGCGATCGTCGTCGGCGGAGGCCACAACGGGCTCACCCACGCGGCGTACCTCGCGAAGGCGGGGCTGCGCACGCTGGTGCTGGAGAAGAACGACCTGGTCGGTGGTGCCGCGATCACCGAGGAGCTGATGCCGGGCTTCAGCTTCACGACCTTCTCGTACGCCCTCAGCCTGCTGCGGCCCGAGATCATCCACGAGCTCGACCTCGTGAAGCACGGCTTCCTGCCGCTGATGATGCCCTCGTCGTTCCACCCGACCGGCGACGGCGACTACCTCCTGTTCGGCGACGACCACGCGCAGAACCTCCAGGAGGTCCGGCGGCACTCGCCGCGCGACGCGGACGCCTACGAGCGCTACCACCGCGACCTCGACCGCGTCTGTCAGGCGATCCGTCCGTTGTTCGACAGCCCGCCGCCGAACCTGTGGGGCACCGACCCCGAGGACGCGGTCGACGTGAAGTGGCTGCTGGACCACCTGGGCGGGATCGACCGCAAGACCATGCACGACACCGTCCGGCTGCTGACCGGCAGCGCCCAGGACTGGCTCGACGACTACTTCGAGCACGAGGCGATCAAGGGCTACCACGCCTCCTCCTCCATCATCGGCTCCAAGGTCGGGCCGATGTCGCCCGGCTCCGGGCTGGTGCTGCTGTTCCACAAGATGGGTGAGCACGACGGCCACCTCGGCTCGTGGGCGTTCCACAAGGGCGGCAACGGCGGCTTCACTCAGGTGCTGGCCCGGGCCGCCCAGGCGTACGGCGCCGAGATCCGCCTGGCCGCACCCGTGACGTCCGTGATCACCACGGACGGCCGCGCGGTCGGCGTCGCGCTCGAGGACGGCACCGAGTTCCGTGCGCCCGTCGTGGTCTCGGCGCTCGACCCCCGGCGCACCTTCCTCGAGCTCGTCGAGCCGCGCGAGCTCCCGCTCGACCTGGTCGACAACGTCCGCCGGATGAAGTTCCGCGGCGTCTCGGCGAAGGTGAACTTCGCCCTCGACGGCCTCCCGGTGTTCCCGGCGCTGAAGGACACCGTCGACCACTACGGCGGCTTCCTCAACATCGGCCCGACGATCGAGTACGTCGAGAAGGCCTTCGACGCCGCGAAGTACGGCTGGTACTCCGAGCAGCCGTTCATCGACGGTGCGATCCAGTCCGTCGTCGACCCCGACATGGCGCCGCCGGGCAAGCACGTCATGTCGTGCTTCGTGCAGTACGCGCCGTACGAGCTGCGCGGCAGCGACTGGGAGACCGAGCGCGAGGCGTTCGGCGACCAGGCGCAGGCCGTGCTCGAGTCGCACTTCCCGGGGTTCGGCGACCTCGTGCTGCACCGCGAGGTCGTGACGCCGGTCGACATCGAGGCGCGCACCGGGCTGACGGAGGGCAACATCTTCGCCGGCGAGTTCCTCGCCCCGCAGATGTACTTCTTCCGCCCCGCGCCGGGATGGAGCCAGTACGCCACACCGATCGACGGCTACTACCAGTGTGGCTCCGGCACCCATCCCGGCGGGTGCGTGATCGGCTCGCCCGGGAAGCTGGCCAGCCAACGGGTGCTGCGCGACCTCGCGCGCTAGCTCGCCTAGGTGCGCCACCGCGAGAAGCGGCGCTCCACGGCGACCAGGCCGTAGTTGACGGTCAGCCCCAGCAGGGTCGTGGTGAGGATCGCGGCGTACATCTGCGGGATCAGGAAGTTCATCTGTGTGTAGTTGATGAGGAATCCCAGTCCCTCCGTGGCGCCGACCAGCTCGGCGGCGATCAGCACGAGGATCGCCGCGGCGCCCGAGATCCGGATGCCGGTGAAGATCGTCGGCACCGCCGCGGGGAACACGACCTTGCGGAACGTCGCCACCGGACTGAGGCCCAGCACCTTCGCCGAGCGCAGCAGCTGCGGGTCGACGGTCGCCACCCCGCTGACCGTGCTGAGCAGGATCGGGAAGAAGCAGGCGTAGGTGACGATCGCGATCTTCGAGGTCTCGCCGATCCCGAGGATCAGCGTGAACGCCGGCAGCAGCGCGAGGGCCGCCGTGTTGCGGAACATCTCGAGCGGCGGGGTGAGGATCTCCCGGATCGGCCGGTACCACGCGATCGCGGCGCCGAGCGGGATCGCGACCACGGTCGCCAGGCCGAAGCCCACCACCGAGCGGCTCAGGCTGGCCTTGACGTGTACCCAGAGCTCGCCACCGCTCGCCAGGTCCCACCACGCCTGGAGCACGGTGTGCAGCGGCGGCAGGAAGTAGGGGTCGACGACACCGAGGCGCGGGAAGAACTCCCACACCAGGGCGAGGATCGCGATGCCGAGCAGGCCACGACCCACCCGCCCGGCCTTCGTCGCGTACGTCGACACGCCGATCGCGCGCGCCGCCTGACGTTGGCGCGGGTTGAGCTCGGCCTCGGTGCGCTCGTCGAGCAGGGTGCTAGGCAACCGAAGCCACCCCCTCACGACGCCCGACCGACCCGGCGGACCGCTCGCGCAGCAGGTTCCAGATCCGGTGGCGGTACCCGGCGAACGCCTGCGTGCCTCGGATGTCTCCCCGAATGTCTCCCCGAATGTCATGGTCTCCAGCACCCGACCGGTCGAGCCGGATGTCGACGACCTCGCGGATCCGGCCCGGCCGCGCGCTCATCACCGCGACCCGCTGACCGAGGAACACGGCCTCGTCGATGTCGTGGGTGATGAACAGGACCGTCGTCCCGGTCCGCTCCCAGATCCCCAGCAGCTCCTCCTGGAGCAGCTCGCGGGTCTGCGCGTCGAGCGCACCGAACGGCTCGTCCATGAGCAGCACCTCCGGCTGGACCGACAGGCTCCGGGCGATCGCGACCCGCTGCTTCATGCCGCCGGACAGCTCGCCCGGCAGCCGGTTGGCGAAGTCGGCGAGCCCGACCAGGCGCAGGTACTCCTCCGCCTGGCTGGCGCGCTCGGCCTTGTTCAGCCCACCCTTCGCCTCGAGCGCGAGCTCGATGTTGCCCTGGGCGGTCCGCCACGGGAGCAGGGTGTACTGCTGGAACACCACGCTGCGGTCCAGGCCGGGACCGGTGATCGGCCGGCCCCCGATGCTGACGGTGCCGGACGTCGGCTCCGCGAGACCGGCGACCAGGTCCAGGATCGTGGACTTGCCGCAGCCCGACGGGCCCACCAGGGTCACGAACTCACCCGCGCCGATGGTCAGGTCGACGTCCTCCAGCGCGACGAAGTCGTGGATCCGCTTGTCGGTGTCGCTGCGGACCGGGAAGGTCCGCCCGACGCGCTCGAGCTCGATCAGGGCGCTCATCAGGAGCCTCC
This sequence comes from Nocardioides caricicola, assembly GCF_039541135.1. NCBI lineage: Bacteria > Bacillati > Actinomycetota > Actinomycetes > Propionibacteriales > Nocardioidaceae > Nocardioides > Nocardioides caricicola. Next base: position 297,098 of record NZ_BAABFQ010000005.1, read on the forward strand.
GTTCGCGAGGCCGTTGTACTCGTTGGTGTAGACGTCGCTCGCCGAGATCTGCGACGGGTCGACGTCACCGCGACCGGCCAGCCAGTCGAGCCACAGCGAGATGTCCTCGTCGGAGATCTCGGCGGTGTCCTTGGTGGCGACACCGGTGCTGCCGGCCCAGTTCTGCTCGACCGCCTCGACGTAACCCTCGTACCCGTTCTCCTCCAGCCAGGGGAGGTAGACCTCCAGCACCTCGTCACGACTGTGCGACTCGATGTACGCGACCGCCTTGGCGATCCCGGTGACGAGCTTCTCGGACGTGTCCGGGTTGCGCTCCAAGAACTCCTCGGTCATCACCATGCCGCCGCCGTTGTACGGGCCGACCACGTCGGTGTCCTTGACGAGGGTCTGCAGCTTCACGCCGGTCGACTCGGTCGCCTGGATCTGGCCGCTGCCGATCGACGCGGCGTCGACCTGGCCCTGCTGCAGCGCCTGGATCGTGTTGAGCGGCGGGAGCGGCACGAGCGTGACCTGCTTGATCTCGTCCTCGCTGAGGCCGCTCTCCTCGAGCCAGGTGTCGAGGATCGCCTCGGCGTTCGCGCCGAGGGTGTTGACCGCGACCTTCTTGCCGACGAGGTCCTCCGCGTCCTTGATCGGCGAGCCGTCCAGCGTGACGATCGCGGAGCTGATCTTGTCGTTCGAGCCGTACGACGACACGACCGCCTTGATCGGAGCGCCGCTCGCGACGACCTGGGCGATCGCGCCGAAGAACGCCGACGAGCTGATGTCGATCTGGCGGCTGGTCAGCGCCTGGACGCTCTGCGGACCGCCGGTGACGTCGCCTACCTTCTCGAGCTCGAGGCCGTCGAGGTAGCCCAGCGCGGCCGCGAGCTGCAGCACGTCGACGGACCCGGCGTACGACTGGTAGCGGATCGTGGTCGTCTCACCGCCGCTCCCGCCCTCGCCCGCGGCGGAGCTGCAGGCGACCAGAGAGCTGGCGGCGATGATCGTGACGAGACCGGCGGCGAGACGCCTGAGTCGGTGGTTGTGCATGGGGGCTCCTGGTTCGGGGTCGGTCAGGCGTTGGCGGCGGCGGGAAGCGGCGTCGCGTACTGGCTCTCGGGGCGGGGCAGGCCGTAGTGCTCACGGAGGGTCGTGCCGTCGTACTCGGTCCGGAACAGGCCGCGGTCCTGGAGGATCGGCACGACCTTCGACGTGAAGTCGTCGAGCAGCTGCGGGTAGAGCGGCGGCATCACGTTGAAGCCGTCCGCCGCACCCTGCTCGAACCACTCCTGGATGGTGTCCGCGACCTGCACCGGGGTGCCGTGCACGACGTTGTGACCGCGGCCGCCGGCGAGCCGGTGCAGCAGCTGGCGGACCGTCGGGTTCTCGCGCTCGACGATGTTGGCGACGACCTGCTTGCGGCTGCGCTCGTTGTCGAGGACGTTCCCGGCGCCGCCGAAGAGCTCCGCCGGCACCGGCTCGTCGAGGTCGAGGTGGCGCAGCGAGACGCCGGCGAACCCCTCGAGCTGCTTGAGGCCGTACTCGGGAACGGTGAGCTCGTTGAAGTAGCGAAACTTCTCCTCGGCCTCGGCCGGGGTGTCGCCGATGAACGGGCTGATGCCCGGGAGCACCAGCACCTCGCGGGGGTTGCGGCCGAAGCTCAGCGCCTGCGCCTTGATGTCGGCGTAGAACGCCTGGGCGTCGCCGAGGGTCTGGTGCGCGGTGAAGATCGCCTCGGCGTTGCGGGCGGCGAACGCCCGGCCGTGGTTGGAGGAGCCGGCCTGGATGTGCACCGGACGACCCTGCGGCGGGCGCGGTGCGCTGAACGGGCCGCGCACGTTGAGATACGTGCCCCGGTGGTCGATCCGGTGGACCTTGCCCTCGAGCGTGTGCACGCCCGACTCCCGGTCCGCGAGCACGGCGTCGTCCTCCCAGCTGTCCCACAGCTTGTCGACGACGTCGACGAACTCCTGGGCGCGCTCGTAGCGCTCCTCGTTGCTCGGGACCCCGTCGAGACCGAAGTTGTGGGCGGCCTCCTCGCTGAACGTCGTCACGATGTTCCAGCCGGCGCGGCCTCCGGAGATCTGGTCGAGCGAGGCGAAGAGCCGGGCCAGGTTGTAGGGCTCGTAGAACGTCGTCGACGCGGTGGCGATCAGGCCGATCCGCTCGGTGGCCGCGGCCAGCGCGGTCAGCAGCGTGATCGGCTCGAACTGGTTCGCCGGGCGGTGGCCGGTGCCCCACCAGGCGGGGCCGTCGGCCAGGAACACCGCGTCCAGCTTGGCCTCCTCGGCCTTGCGAGCCAGGCCCTGCCACCAGGTGACGTCGCCGATCCGCTCCACGGAGGAGTCGGGGTGACGCCAGGACGCCTCGTGGTGACCGGTGTCGTGCAGGAAGGCATTGAGGCGGAGCTGTCGACTCATCGTGGTGTTCCTCTCGTGGCTTTTCTAGATTTAGTCGAGTAACTTACTACTGTTTAATCGAGGCGCAAGGAAACGTCTCGGGAAACCCCACGAGAGGTAGGCCACATGAAGGACATCAGGACGGCGGTCGTCGTCGGCAACCCCAAGCCGGAGAGCCGCACCCTGGCCGCCACGATCCATTTGACCCGCGAGCTGACGGGCGCGGATCCGGGCCTGGTGGTGGACCTCGCGACGGTCGGCCCCGCCCTGCTCGACTGGTCCTCCCCCGAGGTGGCCGGCCTGGTCGCCGGTGTCGGCGATGCCGACCTCGTGGTGGTCGGCTCGCCGACGTACAAGGGCGCCTACACCGGGCTGCTCAAGCTCTTCCTGGACCGGTTCGCCGCCCGCACCGGGCTCAGCGGGATCGCCGTCCCCCTGATGCTGGGTGGCAGCCCGGCACACGCGCTCGCTCCCGAGCTCACCCTCCGCCCGCTGCTCACCGAGATCGGCGGCACCGTGCCGGGTCGCGGGCTGTTCGTCCTCGACAGCCGCTACGACGACCCGTCGGCGTACGACGACTGGCTGCACGACACCGCGCCCGCTGTCCGCGCGCTGCTCGAGGCGACCCAGGGGGCGCTCGCATGACGACGGCGCCGGACGGCCTGAAGACCAACCAGGACCTCGACCCGCGCCGGCTCCGCGACGCGTTCGGGATCTTCCCCTCGGGCGTCGTGGCGGTGGCCGCGAACGTCGACGGCCGCCTCGTCGGGCTCGCCGCGTCGTCGTTCACCTCGGTCAGCCTGGATCCGCCCCTGGTCTCGATCTCGGTGGCCAAGACCTCGAAGACCTGGCCCGACCTGCGCCGCAGCGCCCACCTCGGGGTGACGATCCTCGCCGAGCACCACGACGAGGTGTGCCGCCAGCTCGCCGGTCCGGTCGACGAGCGCTTCGACGGGATCGGGCTGAGCAGCTCCGACGACGGCGCGGTCACCCTCGACGAGGGACTGGCCCGCTTCGACTGCACGATCTACCGCGAGGTCGAGGCGGGTGACCACCTCATCGTGCTGCTCCAGCTCCACGCCGTGCAGCACTCGGCCGGGCAGCCGCTGGTCTTCCACCGCAGCGCGTTCGGCCGGCTGGCCGGCTAACCGGCCGGCGAGGGAGAGAACCGCTCCTGGGTCTCGGCGTAGCTCAGCGCACCGTCCAGGAACTCGAGGGTGCCGGTCGCGAGGAGCTCCCGACCGGCGCGTTCCACCAGGCTCAGCGCGGCGCGGGCGATGCTGCCACCGACGCTGACTCGCCGCACCCCGAGCGAGAACAGGGTGGGCGCGTCGGTCGTGCTCGCCAGGCCGGCGACCACGTTGAGCGGCGCGGGGATCGCGGTGACGAGCCGTCTGATCGTGTCGTCGTCGGCGACGCCGGGCACGAACACGCAGTCCGCCCCGGCCTGGGCGTACCGGACTGCCCGCTCGACGGTCTCGTCGAACGGGTCGCCGGCCGACCCCGCGAGGTAGGTGTCGGTGCGGGCGTTGAGCACGAAGGCGCCGCGCGGCGCAGCGGCCCGCGCGCCGGCCACCCGCTCGACGGACTCGTCGAGCCCGAACAGCACACCGCCCGCGGCGTCCTCGAGGTTGCCGCCGACGGCGCCGGCCTCGAGGGCCCGGGTGACCGTGGCGTGGACGTCGTCGTAGCCGGACTCGAGGTCCGCCGTGACCGGGACCCGCACGGCGGCGACGATCCTGGCGACCTCGTCGAGCATCACGTCGCGGGCCATGGCTCCGCCGTCCGGGACTCCGCGGGCCCAGGCGATGCCGGCGCTCGTCGTGGCGACGGCCGGGAAGCCCACGCGCTCGAGGATCCGGGCGGAGCCGGCGTCCCAGGCGTTCGGGAGCACGAAGCCCGGGGCGTCGTGCAGGGCGAGCAGCGCCGCTGCTCCCCCAGCCGGGCGGGCCACGCTCTCGGTGTCCATGCCTCGATCGAAGCACGGCCCACCGACAGGCGTCAGGGAGCCTCCAGGCCCCCGGCGGTGAAGACCGCGAGCTGCTCGACCCAGTCCTTGTCGAGGCCCGAGGGACCCACCGCGCCGCCGTACCCGTAGAGGTCGGCGCGGGCGAGGGCGTGCAGCATGCCGAACATCGCGATGCCGTACCGCCGCCCGATCTTCTGGCTCTTGCGCCCGGTGGCGCGGCGCACGCAGGTGGCGAACAGCGCGGTGATGCCCGGCTCGATGTCCTGCTCCTCGTAGAAGGCCGCGTCGCGCGTGACCCCGAGCCAGTCGACGACCTTCATCCAGTTCAGTCCGGAGACCGGGTCGTCGTCGATCACGTGCACGAGCGGCAGCAGCACCGCGTCGATGACGGCGCGCACCGTGGGCTTCTCCCGCGAGTCGGCGAGCGCGACGAGGTTCGACCGCATCTCCTCGCTGACCGCGCGCCCGCGCCGGTCGACGACCGCCGAGACCAGGTCCTCCTTGCTCGCGAAGTGGTAGAACACCGCGGCGGGAGCGACGCCCGCGTCCCGAGCGACCGCGCGCACGGACACCGCGTCCACGCCACCCTCGCCGAACATCCGCTCGGCGGTGTCGACGAGCACGCTCGGGACGTCGAGGTCGAGGCGTCGTCCAGGACGCCGCGCCCGACTGCTCATTCCGAGGCCGGGGCCTTCTCCTCGGAGCCGGCCGTCGCGCTCTCGACGTCGCCGAGGTACGCCGCCTCCAGCACCGCGGTCTGCTTCGCGAGCTCGTCGGCGGGCCGGTCGAGCACGATCTCTCCGTGGACCAGCACCATCGCCCGGTCGGCCACCTCGAGGGCGAGCTGGACGTGCTGCTCGACGAGCACCACGACCGCACCTGTCTCGTCCGCGATCTTGCGGACCATCGGCATGAGCTCCTCGACGATGACCGGCGCCAGGCCCATGCTCATCTCGTCGATGAGCAGCACGCGGGGCTCCTGCATCAGCGCCCGCGCGACGGCGAGCATCTGCTGCTCACCGCCCGAGAGGTCGCCGGCGTTGATCTTGCGGCGCTTGGCGAGAGCCGGGAACCGGTCGAAGGCCTGGTCCACGGTGGTCGCATGCTTGCCACGCGCGGCCTTGAGGTTCTCGTCGACGGTCAGGCCGGTGAACAGGGCGCGGTCGTCGGGCACGAGGACGAGCCCGCGTCGGGCGGCGATGCCGGGCCGGCCGTTCTTCAACGGTTGGCCGTCGATCGTGACGGTGCCCGCCTGCGCCGGCAGCAGTCCCGCGAGCGTGGTGAGCAGGGTGGTCTTGCCCGAGCCGTTGGGCCCGAGCACGGCGATCACGCTGCCCGCGGCGGCCTCGAGGTCGAAGCGGTGCACCACGTTGACCTTGCCGTAGCCCGCCTGGACACCGTCACAGACGAACACCGGACTGGCCGAAACGGCCTGCGCGTCGAGCGGCTGGGTGATCGTCATGACACGACCTCCTGGTCGGCGTGGGTGGTGCCGAGGTAGGCGTCGGCGACCGCGCGGTCGGCACGGATCTGCGCCGGCACCCCGTGCGCGATCACCTTGCCGAAGTTGAGCACGTAGATGTCGTCGCACAGGTTGAGGACCAGGTGCATGTCGTGGTCGATGAGCAGGATCGTCACGCCACTGTCGCGCAGGGTGCGCAGCCGCTGTCCGAGCCACTGGCTCTCGCGACTGTCGAGACCTCCCGCGGGCTCGTCGAGCAGCAGCACCCGCGGGTTGCCGATCAGGGCGCGCCCGATCGAGACGAGCTGGCGGCGGCCCTGCGACAGCTCGGCGACCGGCACCTCGGCGACGTCACTGAGCCCCAGCAGCTCGAGGGTCTCGTCGAGTCCCTTCGGCTCCCGGCCCTGCGCCGCGGCCGCGCCGACCACGATGTTCTCGGTGACCGACAGGTCCTCGTAAAGCTCGGTGTGCTGGAACGTGCGCCCCATCGACGCGCGCACGCGCTGGTGCGGCTTGAGCGAGGACAGGTCGTTGCCGAGGAGCTCGACCGCCCCGGTGGAGCGGGTGAAGCCGCTCATCGCGTCCAGCAGCGTGGTCTTACCGGCACCGTTCGGACCGATCAGGCCGACGATGGTCCCCTCGCGGACCTCGAGGTCGACGCCGTCCACGGCCACGACACCGCCGTAGCGCACCTGGACGTCGCGCGCCCGCAGGACGACGTCGCCACCGGGCAGCGGGTCCTGCGGCTCGAGGTGTCCCTCGAGTGCCTGGACGGCGACCGCCTGCTGGTCGGCGATCTTGGCGCGCCGGCGCGCGTCGAGCCAGTTGTGGAACGGCCCGACGATGCCCTCCGGCTGCGTCATCAGGATCGTCACCAGGCCGAAGCCGGAGAGGACCGGGTACAGGTCGCCGCCGAAGCCCAGGCCCTCGTTGATGCCGAGCGCGAGCAGGCCCCCGGCGCCCACCACTCCCGAGAGCACGCCCCCGGACACGCTGGTGATGCCGGCGAGGTACGTCGTGGCGAACACCGTCAGGCCGAGGAACACCGAGAACGTGATGAAGGTGATGTTGGCCTGGAAGTAGCTGAGCATGGAGCCCCCGAGGCCGGCGGTGAACGCACCCATCGCGAACGCGATGATCTTGACGCGCACCACCGGGATGCCCGCGCCGGCCGCAGCCTTCTCGTTGGCGCGGACCGCCAGCATCTGCGACCCGAGCCGCGACGTGCGCAGCTTCGCGACGCTCACGGCCACGGCGACCAGCACCGCGAGGCAGAGGAAGGCGAACTCCTTGCGCGGGTACTCGAAGCCCACCCGCGCGCTGAGGTCGATGCCGAAGATCGTGGGACCGTCGATGTCCTGCCCGGACACGCTCACGAAGTCGAGGTTGTGGAACCAGAACGCCTCGATCGCGACCGCCGTGGCGAGCGTGACGACCGCGACCGGAAGGCCCCGGATCCGCAGCGCCGGCAGGCCGACGACAACACCGATCGCGGCCGCGATCAGCGCCGCGAGGATGGGCGCGACCGGGAACGGTACGCCGCCGTCGATGAGCCGGCCCATGGCGAACCCGGCGACACCGGCCAGGGTCAGCTGGGCGAGGGAGATCTGCCCGGCGTACCCGGTGACGATCACCAGCGAGAGGCCGATGACCGAGAAAATAAAGCCGCTGATGAGCGCGATCAGCCAGTCGCCGGACAGAGTCAGCACCCCGACGGTGCCCAGCAGCGTCCCGACGACGGTGGGCAGGAGGATCGACCGCGGTCGCGGCGCGCGGCCGAGTGCCGGCCGAACCACGACCCCGCGGCTGGGCAGTGGCTTGGCGCGGACCACGAGCACGATGAGGATCAGCAGCAGGACGAGCATCTCGTCGCGGCCCGACGTGGGCAGCCAGTCGTGCTGGCCCTTGAGGTAGGTCAGCTCGCTCTGGACCATGCCGATCACGAGACCGGCGATCACGGCCGGGAGCAGGCGCTGGAAGTTGCCGATCACCGCCGCCGCGAGCGCCGGCACGATCAGCAGCGTGAAGAGGTTCGGCGTCAGCGGCACGATCGGGGCGATCAGGATGCCGGCGACAGCGGCGACCGCGCCGCTGATCATCCAGTTCACGGCCGCGATCCGGTCCGGCTGGATGCCGCTGACGTACGCGCCCTTCTCGCTCTCGGCGGCCGCCCGGGTGAGCAGGCCGAACCGGGTGAACTTGAACGACGCGGCGAGCGCGATCGTGATGCCGAGGATGACGATCGCGAACCACACGCGATCGCTGGTGACGTTGGCCCCGGCGATCTTCCACGACTCGACCGGCAGGATCGGCTCGGTCGTGATGCCCGTGTCGCCGAGCCGGACCGTGTAGAGGCCCGAGAGCATCAGCATCACGCCGATGGACGCGACCGCCTTGCCGACCGGAGGCACGTCGCGCAACGGCCGGAAGACCAGGACGTACAGGAGCAGGCCGAAGAGCGAGGTGATGACCACCGAGATGGCGGCGGCGCCCCAGAACGTCAGCTCGGACCCGAGGTCCACGGTCTTCGGCAGGCCGGGGATCGGGATCAGGAGCTCACCGCGGCGCAGGAACGCGTACGTGTACGCCCCGAGCGCCGCGAGGCCGCCGGTCGCGAAGTTGATGACACCGCTGCTGCGGTAGGTCACGACCAGCGTCAGGGCCAACGCGGCGTAGATGGCCCCGTTCGCCAGGCCGAAGAGCAGGAAGACGAGATGCTGGTCCATGGATACCTCGAGTAGTCAGGCCGGGCCGGAGGGCGAGCTGGGTGCGCGGTCGACCGGCACCGGTGGGATCAGCGTCCGCCGATCCCACCGGTGCACAGGGGTCGTCACATCGCGTCGGCGCTGGTGAGGACTTCCTCGGAGACCGCGTTGCCGTCGGCGTCCAGGTTGGAGCGGAGGGTCGTCGCCACGCAGACACCCGGCAGCACCGCGATGACGTCGGCACCGCACTGGAACGTCATGCCGCCACCGAGCGGGAGCGGGACCGGACGGTCCATGTTCTGCAGGGCGTCCATGACCGACGCAGCGTCAGCACCCGAGTCCGGGGTGAGCGCCAGCGCCTTCTGCAGCGCGAGCTCCACCTGGAAGGCGGCGGTCGTGAAGATGTCGTCCACCGGCGCTCCGTCCGCGTAGGTCTCCACGACGGTGTTGTAGAGCTTCCGGTCCTCGTCGGACTCGTCGAGCGTGGTGCTGCCGAGGACGATGACACCCTCGAGGCCACCGGGGATCGACGCGATCTGGTCCTCGGGGAACCCGCTGACCTGCGTGATCAGCGGCCCGTCGAAGCCGAGCTGCTTCGCGGTCTTGATGCCCGTCGTGACGAACTCGGTCTCGCCGAAGAAGACCAGCTGGCCGGCGCCGTCGCTGATGGCCTGCTGGATCGCGGCGGTCGGGTCGGCCACCTGCAACGGGATCGGCACGATGGCGAGCTCGAGGCCGGCGGCCTCGTACTGCGGCTCTGCCAGCTCCTTGACCGGACCGGTCGTCGACGGCAGGTCGGGCATGACGAACGCGGCGCTCTTCACGCCCTCGTCCTTGGCGACGGCGATCGTCGCGCTGCCCAGGCCGAGCGGGTTGAAGAGCACGAAGGCCTCGTCGCTGCCCAGCACGTCCACGTCGGCGGTGAGCTGGGTGATGTACGGGATCCCGGAGCCCTCGAGCGGCTTGTAGACGCTGAGCGAGACTCCGATGTTCGGGGCCAGGACCGCGGCCACGTCCTCCTGGCCGAACTGGACACCGCACGCCGTACCACCGGCGGGCGTGTTCTTGGTCGCGCACTCGACGAGCTCGATCGGGTGTCCGTTGAGGCCGCCGAGGTACTCGTTGATGTACTCGGTGGTCGCCCGGTAGCCGGTGAGGCGCGCGTCGTCGGGCTCGTCGGCGGTGACGCCGATCTTGACCGGCTCGCCCGTGGCGGGGTTCTTCTCGCCGAGGTCGGTGGTCTCCTTGCTGTCCCCGGTGCCACCCTCGCTGTCGCCGTCGCTGCTCGCGCAGCTGGCGAGCGTCAGGGACGCCACCCCGATCAGCGCGATCGCGGCCAGCCGACCGCGTCGGTTCCCAACTTGCTTCATTTCTCTCCTGGTGAGCTCGGACCGCCGCAGCGGGTTGGTACCAGTCCAGATCTGGAGAGCCGACACCGGTGAGAGAAATAGCCGTCCGTCCACCCCCGCGCGGAAGTGCCGGACCCCTCCCAATTCGGCCCAGGGTGACCTCCGTCACCGCGTGACGGATCTAAACAGGTGTCCAGACGAGAGTCAATAGGTCTGGACAGGGCTCGGGCAGGCGTGGCGGAGGCGCTCGCGCGCCCGACCGGGAGGCTCCGAGCGACACGCCAAATTGTTACCCGTGAGTGCTGGACCTCCGCTCAGACACACGTCTACCCTCTGCCGCGGGAGGGGCGTTCTTTCCTGCGTACACGCAGGACTGATCGAGCGACCTCCCATGCGCGCCCGGGGTGACCGGCGAGCGCGATACGGCGAAAGGGAGACATGACCACCACGCAGAGCCGGAGCGCCGACGGAGCGCCCAGCGAGACCCGACCCAAGAAGCGCAGCGGCTGGCTGGGATTCGTCCTGATCGGCCTGGCGGCCTTCCTCGTCGTCGCGGGCCTTCTCTTCCAGATCTGGGCGCCCGACCAGCTGAAGCGGGCTCCGATCGACACCGACGAGGTGACCGAGCTCGAGGGCGTCGCCCTGCTTCCGGCCAACTTCGCCGAGCCGAGCAACCTCGAGCAGGTCGACATCCGGGTCTACCAGGGCACCACGTCCGACACGGACAAGTCCGACGACGACGTCGCGGTCTACGACGAGTACACCTGCCTCCTGCGCGACGAGGGCGAGCTCGACGGCTGCGTCGACGCCGAGGACCCCGAGGGCCGCCTCGTCACCGCCGACCTCGACCGCTACGCGACCGACCGCCGTACCGGCGAGGCCGTCAACGACGTCGAGTACGTCGGCGAGGACGCGATCCCCCACACGGGCCTGATTAACAAGTGGCCGTTCGACGTGGAGAAGAAGTCCTACGAGATGTGGGACGGCGTCGTCGGCGACTCGGTCGAGGCGAAGTTCGTCGAGGAGTCGACGCTCAAGGGCCTCGACGTCTACGTCTTCGAGACCGACGTGACGGCCGAGGACGTGAACATCCTCCCCGACATCCCGGGCACCTACATCAACCAGGCCACCTGGTACGTCGACCCGGTCACGGGCTCGATCGTCGGCAAGAAGGAGCACCAGGAGCGACTCCTCGGCGGCGACACGCTCGTGCTGAACCTGGACTTCGAGTTCACCGACGCCGAGTACGCGCAGAAGGTCGACGACGCGAAGTCGAACATCCAGCTGCTCAACCTGGTGACGACCATCCTGCCGATCGTCTTCTACGTCGCCGGCGCCCTGTGCCTGGTCGCGGGCCTGCTGCTGATGCGCCGCCGCCGGCGCGCGGCCTGACGCACGACCTGACGAGGCCCCGCTCCGTGCGCGTTGTGCACGGGGCGGGGCCTCGTGCCGTCCGCGTCGCGCAGTGGGCGCTCGGCGCCGTCGGCCGCGAGTCGCTGGCGGGGATCCTGAACGCGCCGGGACTCGAGCTGGTGGCCGTCAAGGTCCACTCGCCCGACAAGGCGGGCGCGACCGCCGGCAACGGCGTCGTCACGACGGTCTCGGTCGAGGAGCTGCTCGCGGCCCGTCCCGACGTCGTCGTCTACACACCGCGCACGCCGTCGGTCGACGAGGTCTGCGGCCTGCTCCGCGCAGGGGTGGACGTCGTGACCACCGCCTTCGCGTTCCATCCCGCGCGGATGGCCGAGCCCGACCGCTCCCGCCTGCTCGACGCCGCCGTCGCGGGAGGGTCCACGCTGCACGGTTCCGGCCTCAACCCGGGCAACTTCAGCGCCGCCGTACCGCTCGCGCTCTCGGGCCTCGTACGCCACCTGCGCCGGGTCACGCTCACCGAGCGCGCCGACTGGTCGGTCTACGAGAGCACCAGCATCACGTTCGACGCGATGCGCTTCGGCCGGCCGCCCGAGGAGGTCTCGGAGTCGGCCAGCGAGCTGCTGGCCTTCAACGCCGACCTGTTCCGGCAGCAGGTGTGGCTGCTCGGCGATGCACTCGGCGCGGACCTCGACGAGGTCGTGACGGAGCACGAGGTCGTCGTGGCCGGGGAACGGGTCCCGGTCTTCGACCGGGTCATCGAGCCCGGCACCGTCAACGCCCAGCGGTGGCGCTGGGTCGGCCGCTCGGGTGGTGCCGACCGGGTCGAGATCGACTGCATGTGGACGGTCGGACCGACCACCGCGGACTGGCCGGCAGCCCAGCACGGGTGGACGCTCCAGCTCGAGGGCGACCCCTCGGTCTCCGCGCACCTCATGACGCTCGCCAGCCTCACCGAGCCGCGGACCCTCGCCGAGCACGTCCGCGCGGCGAGCGTCGCCACCGCGATGCAGGTCGTGAACGCGATCCCGCACGTCCACGCCGCTCCCCCGGGCTTCGCGACCAGCGCGGACCTGCCGATCCCCCGCAGCCTCCAGGGTTTCCGCGAGCCCGCGTCCCCCTGAGGCGGATCAGGCGCCGTCGCGGGTGAGCAGCGCGACCGCGCCCTCGAGCTCGCGCCCGAGGTCGGCGTACTCGATCATGCCGACGCCGGCCTCGATCAGGGCCCCGGAGAACATGAACGTGAGTGTCCGGATCAAGGTGGGCTCCGCGTGCTCGCCGAGCGCCTCGCTGAACAGCGCGTACCAGTGCTGGCCGACCGCGCGCCGGACCCGCTCGACGTCCGGGTCGGACGCCAGCAGGCTCTTGGTCGCGGCCGCCGACAGCATCGGCCCCGCGGCGGCGGTGTCCGCGAGGTGCCGCACGGTCTGCCGCAGCCGGTCGGTGGGTCCGCCGGTCAGCTCCGGCCGCCCGGCGTCCGCGAGGTGGCGCCAGTAGAGCGTGGCGAAGAGATGGTCCTTCGAGGAGAAGTAGGTGTAGGCCGTGGCCGCCGAGACCCCGGCGCCCGACGCGACGAGCCGGATCGAGATGTCGTCGTACGCCGCCTCGTCGAGCAGCGTGCGCGCCGACGCGAACAGGCGCTCGACGGTTTCGACCTGACGCTCGTTGAGCCCGCGCTGCGGCAGGACGGACGGCTGGCTGGACACCGGTCCAGCCTACGTCGTCACCGCTCGATGTCCGTCCCGACCCCGTGCCGGACGGCCCAGGCCACGGCCTGGGGGCGGGTGTGCACGTCGATCTTGCGGTAGGCGACGCGGATGCTGCTCTTGACGGTGTTGATGCTGATGAACTCCTGGGCGGCGATCTGGTCGTTGCTCAGGCCCTGGGCGATCAGCTCGAGGATCCGCATCTCCCGCGGGGTCAGCCCCACGTCGGTTCCCAGGCGGTGCGAGCGCTGCTCGGACGTGCTCGAGCCGACGACCGGGTCCGGGCCGGGGTCACCGGCCTGCCACCCGGTCAGGGCGGACTCGACGGCGGCCACCAGCTCCTCCTCCGTGGCCGCTGCGGAGAAGAAACCGTCCACGCCCCGCGACAACGCGCGGCCGAGGAGGTCCGGACGGAGCGGGCGCTCGATCGCGAGCACGACGCTCGCCGTCCTCTTCACGAGCTCGTCGAGCTCGACGCCGTCACCGTCGGCGAGCGCCGCGACGTCGTACAGCACGACGTCGGGCTCGAGATCATCGAAGGAGGTAGGCAGGTCGATCACCTCGACCCGGTCGTGGTAGCGACTCAGCATCGCCGTGAATCCCTCGACCACCACCGGGTGCGGGCTCAGCACCGCCACCTTGGCGACGCCAGCGGGCATGACCGGATTGTTGAGCGAAATCCGCGATTCCAAACCCACCCGAACGGGTGAGTGGCCACCAGGGTCGCCGCTGCGTCGGTCCCGGACCTGCGAGAGGCCCTCACACCCGATTGAGCCTTCGCCAGCAGGCAGCGATCGAGGATCTATACAGAGAAGGTTTGAGCCTGCGAGACACCGCCGGCCATCTCGAAGTCGCCAGGTCTACGGTCCTGATCTGCTGCGATGCGCTGCGGCCGGTGACCTGCCCAGCCGCCTTCACAGCCTCGAACACGTCGGAGTGGACGCGAGTCGGTGACGTCCTCGCAGAAACCATCGGTTGACGTTCCTCTCCGAGCGCGAACGCCCTCACCACACCAAAGAGTGCGACACCTGCGGCGGCTCTAGTCGGTCTCCAGGAGCAACTCATCGGCGACCCTTCCCGCGCCTGCACCGCTCGAGCGCAGCAACGAGCAGAGCAGCCTCTGGAGCGCTCTGGAAAGCGACTGCGAGCCGCTACCCTCTTCGCGACGACTGCCACGCTCGGGATGGAGGCGCGCTGATGGTTCGGTCACGGATACCTGGCTTCGTTGCGTTCGTTCCATGAGGTCCCTCCGGTGGATCGCGACGTGGGTCATCGCAGCCACCTTGCTGACTGGCTGCTGGGACAACGACGAACCTCCACCAGTCACCCCGAGTGCAAGCCCAGGATCGCAGGACAGCTCGCTGGATTCCTCACCGCGCCAGCTCACTGTCCAAGAAGCGCGCGACGCCCTACTCACCGCCGAGAATCTGGGCGAAGGATACGAGGACGCGCCCGACGAGGACGGGACTGGTGAAAGTCCACCGCTCGGGTGTCTGGAGGCAATCTCAGACTTCGACAAGGATGTTCAAGGCGTAGATGCCAAAGCGCAGTTTGCGTTCATGCCGCAGACGACGGCCGGGGTGCCTGATGTCATCAATGGCGTGCTCAGCTTCGGCACTCTCGAGCAAGCCACGTCCTTCATGCGGCGCTTCGCGAGTACATTCGCGAGCTGTCAAAAGGTCGACAAGCGCGCCGAGAACGGAATCGCCGTCGACCTCTCCGTGAATCTCGACGAGCGCGTTGCCGACGGCAACGTCGATGAGCAAGCGAACCTGTACGCCGAAGGTTCCTTCAGGTTCCGGGACCAGGGCCTGCAGTTCTCGATCGCGATGTCGGTGGCGCGGGTAAAGAACAGCATCATCGCCGTGCTGACCACTGATCTCGACAGCCTCGCTGCCGTTGCCCCGCTCACAAAGGAGTACCTCCGCCTAGGCGTCGACCGCCTCCGTGCAGTGATGGCTGGCGAGGACCCACCAAACGACACATCATCCGTGAGTCCAGAACCGCACACAGCCCCACCCGCCGACGTGTGACCAACCACCAGACGCAGCGACCTCTCGGCGATTCAAAGCCGCCCTACGCCACTTCGCCGAGCCTCAAGCCGTCAGCAGACGGGTTCTCGCACCGCCATGAATCCGGACCGGGGAGAATGGCAATTCGCGGCGTAGGCATTCTCGGCAGCCTTGCCCCAGCCGCAGATGAGGAAACCACCGAAGATCGCACCCAACGGGCTTCGACCCAAGCCTGCACCCATGACCGCGCCCCCGCCGCAGACGAGGGTGAACTTGGCGACCTTCTCACCGATGCGGTGGATCTCCTCAGAATCCTCTTTTGCCTCGGCACAACCGGCCGGATGCAAGCCAGTAGACATGCACCGTTCGGCCTCGAAGAAGTAGTCGCACACGGGGCACCAGTCGCCCCACCCGCGCGGCTGGCTCCAGCTGCGCGGTTGGCCGCGGAACTGCTCGGGGTGGTGCTTCTGGTACCGCTTCACCGCGTCGCGCATGAGGCGGTTCCACTTCTTCTTCGGCATGAGCTTCTTCTGTATGCCCGCGGAGTTCCCGGTCCGACCGTTCTTGAACTTCTGAACCTGCCTCCTGGCCCAAGACTCACAGGTCCGGTCACCGCCGCTAGGGGGGACACAACGACGTTCCGGATCCGGCGCGGTACCAAGCGCAACCGCGGTTACCGAGGCCGAGCGTGCGTTCACGGGCGTCGCCGCAGATGCACGCTCCTCGACATACCCGATGGCGATAACCGAAACAATGGCGATCACCGCAGACGCGACAAACGCCACGATCTTCGTCGAGCGTGACCACCCGCTGCGCGGTCCCCGCCACTCACTCCACATTCCCATCACGTTCCACACCCCCGAGTAGGTTCTTGCGATTGTGTCTACCCGGGACCTGACCTACCCAACCGCCTTCTACGAGCCTCCGCTCAGCATCGACAGTCGCCCGGTTACCCGGACGCAGGCGCACTCTGTAGCCGCGAATCAGGCGTCCGCTCGTGCCGACAAACGAACATCTGCGACCATGCACCGTGACGAACGACCTTCCGGAGGACATTGCTCGTGCGGTGCGGAAACTGAACGAGTTTCGGATGGGCGTTCACAGGGTCTCGGTTCTAGCTGCTTGTTGCCGCAGCGGTCAGCGCTTCTCTCATCGCGGGCTCCGGCGCGAACACCAGAGCGCTGGCGAGGGTCACGTACTGATGCCGGCCGCGCACAACCACACCCAGCTGACGAACCGCTCCGAGCCACGTAGCTTCGTGTCGCGTCAGCCCCAGCAACCTGCGGGCATCGCCAGCCGGAACAAGGAGCTGGCCAGCTGTGCCGCCGGCCCCATCGTCCGCCGGCGCCGGGTAGCTTGCGTTGTACGCCTCGACACTGCTGCGTGTCACGTACAACCTGCCACCGTGGCCGGGAGGGCTGAGTCCCCGTTGGAGAGCTGAAGACGACAAAAGCCGCCCAGATGAGTCTGGGCGGCTTTTGTCTCAATCCGGCGATCGCAGGATTTCTCTGTAGCGGGGGCAGGATTTGAACCTGCGACCTCTGGACCTCCAGCGTGTGTGCGTTCCGCCGCTGGATCCTTTGACCGCACTTGCCGATGTGTGCTCTGACCTGCGCAGACGCGCAAAACCCAGCGCGCCGAATCCAGATCTTCTTGACGCTATGTGCTCAGATCAGACGGCTTGCGCTGACGTTTTCGGGACATAAGCGCGGCGTGGCTCGAATCGCAGTCGGACCCACTGGTGCGGCCGAACGGCGGTTGGTCGAGCGGCGGCCAAGTGGTGGTTGCCCGTCCAGGCACCTCGCAGCGCACACCATTACGAGGCGACGGCGCAGTAGTGGACGAAGTGCTTCATCTGGGTGCCTGCGGCCCCTACAGCTGCCAGGCCGCTCGCACCCTGGCGCGCAGCCCACCGCCGACGTCAACGGGACGATCACCGACGTCCCCCGGATGCAGGCGTCACTGCCGCCATGATGGACACCTGCGAACTCCCCGCCCTACAACCTCGACCCTTGCCTCACGTGTCTCGCACGATGATGTGACAGATCTTGGTGTCGGTGCAGTCAGCAGGATCAAGCCGGTCACTGCGGCTGATGAGCCCCTCAATCTCCGCTTCGAGCGCGGCGAGCTCGCGTTGCCGGGCCCGGATGCCTTCCCGCTTGGTCACGAGCAGGGATTGGACGTGCGAGCACGGGACGGCGCCGTCTCGACGCAGCTCGAGGATGCTGGCCACCTCGACCAGGGTGAGACCAGCCGCCTGGCCGCTGCGGATAAATGCGAGCCGGTTGAGGACCGAGGCGTCGTAGTCCCGGTAACCGTTGGGACCCCGCGGTGGCTGGGGAAGCAGGCCACGCCGCTCGTAGAAGCGGATGGTCTGTGCCGCTACGCCCGCCGCCTCGGCAGCCTCTCCAATGCGCATGGTCTCACTTTACGCTTGACCTTGCACCATGGATCAAGGTTTAACGTGACGGCTATGGACATCACGCTGCTCTACTTCGAGGACTGCCCGAATTGGAAGGTGGCGGACGAACGACTCCGCGTCGTTGCGTCGGAGCGCGGCGACGTCCGCTTGACTCGCCATCTTGTCGAGACTCCGGCGGAGGCCGAGCGCACCGGCTTCCACGGCTCCCCGAGCATCCAGGTCGACGGCGTCGACGTCTTCGCCGAGCCCGACTCCGAGGTCGGCCTGACCTGCCGCCGCTACCGCACGCCGGATGGATTCCAAGGCGCACCGACCCTCGAGCAACTACGGGCGGTCCTGGCCGATGCGTGACCGCATCACCACCATCGGCCCCATCGCGGCAACGGCCGACGCCATCGGCCTCTGCTGCGGCCTGCCGGTCCTGTTGTCGCTGGGGATCGCCGGCGCCATCGCCAGCTGGTCCCTGCAGAACTGGGTGCTGATCTGGGCTCGTGCTCGCCGCTGCCCGGATGGGCACGGTGGGTCCGAGGCCGGCGACGCAATCGTCCGAGCCATAGCCCGAGACCGACCGTGCACACGGACACCTCACCCGCACAGAACGCTGACAGCTCCACCGACCTGACAGTCAAGGAGAACACCGCATGAGCCAGCACTTCGACCTGATCGTGATCGGCGCCGGCATGGCCGGAGTCGCCGCCGCGAACAAGTGCGCAGCCCAAGGGTGGGAAGTGGCCATCGTCGACTCACTCCCTTACGGCGGCACGTGCGCCTTGCGGGGCTGCGATCCCAAGAAGATCCTGCGACGCGGCGCCGAGGTCATCGAGAGTGCCCGCCTGCTGAGCGGCAAGGGCATCAACAGCGACGGGTTGTCGATCAACTGGGCGGACTTGATGAAGCACAAACACGGCTTCACCGACCCGGTCCCCCAGAGCATGGAGGACGGCCTGACCCGCAGCGGCGTCACCACCCTGCACGGCCGGGCGAGGTTTACCGGTCCTCGCCAGCTCGAGATCGACGGCACCGTCTACGACGCCGACCGCCTCCTGGTCGCCACCGGTGCGCGACCACGTCCCCTGGAGTTCCCGGGCCACCAGCATCTGATCGACAGCACCGACTTCCTGGATCTCGAGGAACTGCCTTCTCGGATCCTGTTCGTCGGAGGCGGCTTCATCTCATTCGAGTTCGCCCACATAGCCGCACGCGCCGGCAGCGCAGCAACGATCATCGACCGCGGCGAGCGTCCATTGAAGGGCTTCGACCCCGACCTCGTCGAGCTCCTGGTCGACCACGGCCGGGAAGTCGGCATCGACCTGCGCCGACGCACCAGCGTCGTGAACCTGCACCAGTCCGACACCGGCTACCGAGTCGCACTCGAGCACGACGGCGCCCAGGAGACCATCGAGACCGACCTCGTCGTCCACGGCGCCGGCCGAGTCGCGGACCTGGCAGACCTCGGCCTCGACGCCGCCGGGGTCGAATGGGGCGAGCACGGCATCCACGTCGCCGACTACCTCCAAAGCACGACCAACCCGGCCGTCTGGGCCGCAGGCGACTCCGCTGACACCGCCGGGATGCCGCTCACACCGGTCGCGGTTTCGGAGGCCAAGGTCGCCGCCTCCAACATGATCAAGGGCACCACCACGACCCCGGACTACGCCGGCGTGCCCACGGCGGTCTTCACCATCCCTGAACTCACCCGCGTCGGCATGCTGGAATCCGAAGCCCGCCAGGAGGGCATCGATCTCGCCATCCGCTACTCCGACACCAGCGGCTGGTACTCCAACTACCGGATCGGCGCAACCACCGCTGCGACGAAGATCCTCATCGACCAGTCAACCGACCAGGTCGTCGGAGCCCACCTGCTAGGACACGAGTACGGGGAGCTGATCAACACTCTCGGCCTGGCCATCAAGGTCGGCCTCACCACCCGTCAACTGAAGTCCGCGACAGCCGCCTACCCCACCGTAGGGTCCGACTTGGGCTCAATGTTGTAGTTCCCTTGCACGCCACGCCGCCCTGTGGGCCACACCTCCAAGCGCCGTTCCGGTGGGTCCAGGCTTGTGACGCAATTCCTCAGCGCGTTGGCGGCCGCACGGTACGGCGGCTGGCTGACCGGAGTCACGACCTGGGTCGGGAGTTCCCAGGTCGAGCCGAAGGGCGGCGCGTTCGGGAGCTTCCGGCACGGGTATGCGGATGAGATCTCGACCTGTGTCGACTCCGCGCTTCACCATGAGGCCGGATTCGGATCTCCTCCGGCCCAATCGGAACACCGCCCCGGCAGATCCGGTGCTGATCCATCTCCCTGCGCCTTCGGATTGGAATGGTGACCTCGACCGTAACCGCCCCACGACCATGCACCAGCGGCTGCCTAAGATCGAGCTCATGCAGGATCTCCGAGCACCGACCGGGACACGCGGGCCGCGCTACGCGCTGGTCGCGGTTGCCGTCGCACTGTTCGGCCTTCTGTCGATGCACGGCTGGGGCTCCCACACCGGCGCTCACTCCGTGGGAGCCACATCCCAGAGCGCAATCGCCATGATCGCCGCGAGCGGCGCCATCAGCCATGACCACTCCGGGCCGGCTGCCAATGAGCCGGATACCCCCGAACCGATCGTCGCGGGCCACCCAGCGGGAATGAGCTCTGAGGAGCCCGTCGGCGAGAACGGTGCGGGGCTTCTTGGGCTCTGCCTAGCCGTGCTGGCCGGCCTCCTACTGCTGGGGATCGCCCTGCTGCTCGCACGTCGCGGCGTCCGCATCGCCCGCACCATGCTGCCCGCGTGGCAGCCCTTGCGGCTCATCGGGCGAGACCGTGACCCGCCAGGCCTCCGCATGCTCTGTGTGATCCGCTGCTGACAGGCGTCCGCCACGAGCGCCCGACCCGGGCGACTCGGGGCTTTCGCCTCCCCAGACACTGATCACACAGATGGAGAAACACTCATGCGCAAGTCGCTGATCACCGCCGTCGTGACGGCCTCGCTGTTCACCCTCACCGCCTGTGGCAACGAAGACGACACTGACACCGCTGGCGGGCACAACGACGCCGACGTCACCTTCGCCCAGGAGATGATCCCCCACCACCAGCAGGCCATCGAGATGGCCGACCTCGCCGAATCACGCGCTGAAAGCCAGGAGGTCAAGGACCTCGCCACCGACATCGAGGCAGCCCAAGGCCCCGAGATCGAGACTCTGACCGGCTGGCTGGAGTCCTGGGGCGAGGACGTCCCCGATGAGGGCATGTCGGGCATGGATCACGGCGACATGTCGTCCGACGACATGGGCGGAATGATGACCGAGGACGAGATGGCCGACCTCGAGGCGGCCTCCGGCGCGGAGTTCGACCAGATGTTCCTCACCATGATGATCGAGCACCACGAGGGTGCGATCGAGATGGCCAAGACCGAGCAGTCCGAGGGCGAGTTCCCCGATGCCGTCGACATGGCCAAGGAGATCGAGACGACACAGGCGGAGGAGATCCAGACAATGCAGGACCTGCTGAAGTCCTAATCTCGTCCCTGGTGCCGGGCAGGACAAAGCTAGTGCGCCTGCCCGGCACCCATCCTCACCTCGGAGCCGCCCTCATGTACCGACCCCACATCGCCCTCACAGGCATCCTCCTCGGCGCCGCGCTCCTCTCGGGCGGCTGCGCCAAGGACACCCCAGCGACAACACCGCCCGCCGATGAGGAAACGAGCGTCGGCCACATCCACGGTCTCGGCGTCGACCCGGCCGACGACAGCCTCTACGTCGCCACCCACTTCGGCCTGTTCCACGTCGACCAGAGCGGCCAGCCGAGCCGGGTCGCAGACCGGTATCAGGACACGATGGCGTTCACCGTCGTCGGCCCGGGCCACTTCCTCGGCAGCGGCCACCCGGACCTCCGCGAGGACCTGCCCGCTCACCTGGGCCTGATCGAGTCCACCGACGCCGGAGAGACGTGGACGGCCCTCGCCCTCCAGGGCGAGGCGGACTTTCACATCCTCGAACCCGCCGGCGACGCCCTCTACGCATACGACGCGACCTCCGGCCGCCTGCTGCGAACCGTGGACCGGAAGAACTTCGACGAGGTGTTCCAAGGTCCGCTGATCAGCGTCGCGGCGGTCGATGGGAGCGTCGCGCTGATCGCGACCGACGGCAACGGCCAACTCCACAGCATCGACGCCATCTCCGGGGAGACCCGAGAACTCGGCGGTCCGAGCACGATGTACCTCGACACCACTCCGGACGGGAACCTGGCCGGTATCGACCCCGACGGCGTCGTCCGGGTCAGCACCGACACCGGCCGAACCTGGCGCGAGGTCGGCTCAATCGAGGGCCAACCGGCCGCATTCACCATCAGCGCCCAGGGCTGGTTCGCCGCGACCGAAACGGCCGTCTACCGGTCCACCGATGACGGCGACACATGGACCCGCGTCCTGTGATCGTCCAGGGACGATGAGTAACCGCAGAGCCACGCATCGACGCGCGGGTTCCCATCGCGCGCCGCGGCGTGCCACGAGAGGGCTCACCGGCCTGGCGGTGCTGGCAACGACCGCCGCCGTGGCTGTGCCCGCCGCGTTCCTCATCCCCGGCGCAACGAACACCGGGGAGGCGGGCCGCCACACTACAGTTGCGTCCCCGCCACCGTCCGCGCCGCACCCTGACCCGACTCTCAAGGGCGAGCGACCAGACGGTGAGGTCGCGGTCGGTCGAGATCGTGACCCAGATCCGAGTGGGCCCCCCTCCCCCGCCACTCAAATTCCGGAACGCGGCCCCGGCACCTTCGAAGTCGCCGCCGCATCACTGCTCGGGCCGCAGGACGGGGTGACCTACCGGGTCGAGGTCGAGCAGGGCCTGCCCTTCAGCACCGTGGATGTGGCGCGGCTGGTCGAAGCCACCCTGTCTGATCAGCGCGGCTGGGCGACGCGACACACGCTCGTCCGCGTCGAAGGCCATGCCGACCTCCGCATCGTCCTGGCCACCCCGGAGACGGCCGATCAACTCTGTGCACCACTCGACACCGACGGACGGCTGTCCTGCCGCAACGGTGACGACGTCGTCCTCAACGCCTGGCGGTGGCAGTTCGGTGCAGACGGCTACGCCGGTGACCTTGTGGCATATCGACGCTACGTCATCAACCACGAGACGGGCCACGCCTTGGGCTATCCCCACGTCGGCTGTCCCGGACCTGGCGAGATCGCGCCAGTGATGCTGCAACAGACCAAGGGCCTGGACGGCTGCAAACCAAACCCGTGGCCCGCCCGCGTGGACCTCGTCGGGCACTGATCCACCTTCTGGTCGGACCGGAGACGTGCGGGGGTCCATAGAGGAGCCTGGCCCTCACGGCCCCGAGCAGATGCTGAATCCCAACCCAAGGACCTTGGCGATGACACCCCTACTCATGCCCCGCGTGCTCCACAGCTCCCATCGAAGCCGTTGAATCCGACGAGGCGACCGGCTGAACCGGCAGCCGAAGCCGCTTCAGCAACAGCGCGTTGACCGCCACCAAGAAGCTGGACCCCGACATCGACAAAGCCGCGACCTCCGGCCTCAGCACCAAGCCGAAGGCGGGCTCGAACACGCCTGCCGCGATGGGGAGCGCGATCGCGTTGTAGCCCACCGCCCAGCCGAGGTTCTGGCGCATCTTGCGCAGCGTGCCCCGGCCGATCGTCAGCGCCACCGGCACGTCCAGCGGGTCGGACCGCATGAGGACGACGTCCGCGGCTTCGATCGCGACGTCAGTGCCCGCGCCGACTGCGATCCCGACGTCTGCCTGCACGAGCGAGGGCGAGTCGTTGACGCCGTCGCCCACCATTGCCACGGTGCGGCCCTGCGCCTGCAGCTGCTGAACCTGGTGCGCCTTGTCCTCGGGCAGCACCTCGGCGATGACGTCGTCGATTCCCAGTTCCTCGGCGATCCGCTCGGCAGTGGCGCGGTTGTCGCCGGTCAGCATGGCCACCCTGATGCCCGCCTGGTGGAGCGCCGCGATCGCGGCAGCCGAGGTCTCGCGGACCGCGTCGGCAATGCCGAGCACGGCGACGGCTCGACCGTCGACGGCGACGAAAACCGCCGTGCGGCCTCCGGAGGCGATCTCGTCGCGCCGCGCGCCGAGATCACCGATGGTGATGCCCCCCGACTCCATGAGGCGTCGGTTGCCGATAGCCACCTGGTGGCCGTCGACCTCGGCGAGGGCGCCGATGCCGGTGACGTTGCGGAACCCGGTGGCACGCAGGCGCGGGACATCGGTGGCGTCGACGTACCGCACGACGGCGTGGGCGAGCGGGTGCTCGGACTCGCGCTCGAGGGCACCGGCGAGGGCCAGCACCCGGTCGTGATCGAAGTCGCCGACCACTACGTCGGTGACCTCGGGTTCGCCCTTGGTGAGAGTGCCGGTCTTGTCGAACACGACGGTGTCGATGCGCGCGGAGGACTCGATCGCGGTCGCGTTCTTGAACAGGATCCCGCGCTTCGCCCCGAGACCGGACCCCACCATGATCGCCGTCGGGGTGGCCAGGCCGAGGGCGTCGGGGCAGGTGATGACGACGACCGTGATGGCGAACAGCAGCGCGGTCTGCACGCTCGCGCCGGCCGCCAGCCAGACCAGGAAGGTCCCGACTCCTCCGACGAGGGCGACCAGGACCAGCCAGAACGCGGCCTTGTCGGCGAGCCGTTGTCCGGGAGCCTTGGAGTTCTGGGCCTGCTGCACCAGTGCGACGATCTGGGCCAGTGCGGTGTCGGCACCCACCTTCGTGGCGCGCACTCGAAGAGTGCCGCTGGCGTTGACAGTAGCGCCGATGACCTGGTCGCCGGGTGCCTTGTGCACCGGGAGGCTCTCGCCGGTGACCATGGACTCGTCGACCTCCGACTCGCCCTCTTCGACGGTGCCGTCGGTGGCGATCTTCGCCCCGGGCCGTATGAGGAGCAGGTCGTCGACCTGGACCTCAGAGGTGGGGACCTCGACGGGTTCGCCCTCGCGGAGCACGGTCGCCATCGGAGGGGCCAGGTCCAGCAAGGTGCGGATGGCGTCGTTGGCGCCGCCTCGTGCTCGCATCTCGAACCAGTGGCCGAGCAGCACGAATGCGGTGAGCATGACCGCGGCCTCGTAGAAGACCTCGCCGCCACCGGTGAGGGTGATTCCGAGGGAGTAGAGCCAGCCGGCGCCGACCGCTACGGCCACCAGCACCATCATGTCCAGGGTCCTGGCTCGGAGTGCTCGCCAGGCGCCGTCGAAGAAGATCCAGGCGGAGTAGAAGATGACCGGCAGCGACAGGATCAGGGCGAAAATGTCATCGCGCATCCCGAACGGGGCGGCCGCGTCGAAGCCGAGCATGTCGCGCCCCATCGGCGAGTACAGAGAGACGGGTACGGCGAGCAGCACGGCGACCAGGAACCGGTTGCGCATGTCGCGGACCATGTCGGCCATCGACATCGAGCCGTGTCCGCCGTGGCCCATCGCGTCGTGCGGTGACGAGACGGGCGATGCCGGGCCGGCGGGGCCGGCGTGTTTGTCGTGGCTGTCATGCGGGTCGTGCTCGCCATGCTCGCCATGCGCGGCCTGCTGAGCGTGGCCAGCGTGGTGGTCATGACCTGGTTCGAGCATCGGGTCGCACACGTGACTGGGGACAGACTGCCCGGCGCAGTGGAAGCCGCACTCCCGGACCCAGTCCCGCAGCTCGCTGATGCTGGTGCGGTTCGGGTCGTAGGTGACGGTGGCGGTCTGGGCGACCGGGTTGGCGTCGACGGAGAGCACGCCAAGCTGGCGTGACAGCACCGCCTCCGCGACGTTCTTGCTGGTCGCCCATTGAACGCCGGAAACCTCGAGGACAGCGGTGGCGGCGCCGTCACGGTGCGCGTCCGCGTCGTGGCGGCCGGCGGGGTGCTGGTGGGTGGTCATCGTCCTGCCTCCACCTTGGAAGGGTTGGTCCTGGTCGAGTCGTGCTCGAGGTGTGGCGCCTCGGTCGATTGCGTGGAGACGGCCTGGAACCGACGCAGCCGCAGGCTGTTGGACACCACGAACACCGAGGAGAACGCCATCGCGGCACCGGCGATCAGCGGGTTGAGCAAGCCGAGCGCGGCCAGAGGCAGCGCCGCGACGTTGTAGGCGAAGGCCCAGAACAGGTTGCCCTTGATCGTCCGCAAGGTGCGGCGGGACAACCGGATCGCGTCGACGGCCGCGCGCAGGTCGCCGCGAACTAAGGTGAGGTCGGACGCCTCGATGGCCACGTCGGTGCCGGTGCCCATAGCGATGCCCAAGTCGGAGGTCGCCAGTGCGGCGGCGTCGTTGACGCCGTCCCCGACCATCGCCACCGTCCGGCCCTCACGCTGGAGACGTTCGACGACGGCGACCTTGTCGGCCGGAAGGACCTCGGCGATGACCTCGTCGATGCCCACCTCGGCGGCGACCGCGCGGGCGGCGCGTTCGTTGTCTCCGGTGAGCAGCACCGGCCTGAGTCCGAGCTCCTTGAGCTCGGCCACGGCCTGGGCACTGGTGGGCTTGATGGCGTCGGAGACGACCAGCACGCCGCGGGTTGCGCCGTCCCAGCCGGCGGCGATCACGGTCCGGCCTTCCTGCTCGGCCGCATCGACCACCTGTGCCAGGCGCGGGGCGAGGGGCTGGCTCCACTCCTGGGCGAGCCAGCCGGGCCGACCCGCCACGACCGCGTGGCCGTCGACCACCCCGGCGACGCCGAGGCCTTGGGTCGAGGTGAATCCCTCGACGTCAGGCAGCTGCGCGTCGAGGCGTTGGCTGGCGCCGGTGGCGATAGCTTGACCGATCGGGTGTTCCGAGGCGTTCTCGAGAGCGCCGACCAGCCGGAGCAGGTCGTCGGTGTCGACACCTTCGGTGGGCTCGGCGGCGATCAGCTCCATGCGCCCGGTGGTCACAGTGCCGGTCTTGTCCAGGACGATGGTGTCGACGATCCGGGTGGACTCGAGCACCTCGGGGCCCTTGATGAGCACGCCGAGCTGGGCGCCGCGGCCGGTGCCGACGAGCAGTGCGGTGGGTGTGGCCAGCCCGAGGGCGCAGGGGCAGGCGATGATCAGGACCGCCACTGCGGCGGTAAACGCCGCGGTGACGCTGTGGCCGGTCAGCAGCCAACCGGCGAGTGTGGCCAGTGAGAGGGCGATCACGATGGGAACGAAGACCGCCGACACCCGGTCTGCGAGGCGCTGGACCTGAGCCTTCCCGTTCTGGGCATCCTCGACCAGCCGTGCCATCTGGGCCAGCTGGGTGTCGGCTCCGACGCGGGTGGCCCGGACCACCAGCCGGCCGCCGGCGTTCACGGTCGCGCCCACGACGACATCGCCAGGGCCCACCTCGACCGGGACTGGTTCTCCGGTGAGCATGGAGGCGTCGACGGCCGACGTGCCGTCCTCGACGACACCGTCGGTGGCGACCTTCTCCCCCGGACGCACGATGAACCGGTCCCCGACCGCCAGCTGGCTCACGGGCACGCGCACCTCTGCGCCGCCACGGAGGACGGCGACGTCCTTGGCGCCCATGTCGAGCAGGGCGCGCAACGCCGCACCGGACTGGCGCTTGGCGCGGGCCTCGAAGTAGCGGCCGGCGATGATGAAGGTGGTGACCGCGGCCGCCACTTCGAGGTAGATGTGGACGTCCGCCTCGCCGTCGGGGAAGAGGTCGAACGGCATCCGCATCCCGGTCATCCCGGCGTGGGTGAACAGCAGTGCCCACAGCGACCACAGCCAGGCGGCGGTGACGCCGACCGAGATCAGGGTGTCCATGGTGGCGGCGCCGTGACGGGCGTTGGTCACCGCGGCTCGGTGGAACGGCCAGGCACCCCAGACCACGACGGGTGAGGCCAGGGTCAGCGAGATCCACTGCCAGTTGTCGAACTGCAGCGCCGGGACCATCGACATGGCCAGCACCGGCACCGTCAGCACGGCCGATACCACCAGGCGCTGCCACCACCCCGCGGCCTCGCGGTCCCGATCGTCCGGCTCGGTGGTGGCCACGCCCTCGTCACCGCTGGGCGCCCGGGCCGGCACAGTCGCGGTGTAGCCGGTGGCCTCCACCACCGTGACGAGGTCGTCGGGGCTAAGGTTTGTCGGGTAGCTGACCTTGGCCTTCTCGGTGGCGTAGTTGACCGTGGCGCTGACGCCGTCGAGCTTGTTCAGCTTCTTCTCGATCCGCGCGGCGCAGGAGGCGCACGTCATCCCACCGATGGCGAGCTCGATGTCGTTGACGGTGTCGGACGCGGTGGTCTGCTGGGTCATGACTGTGCCTCCTGGGGGATGGATCGCGCTTCGGACGTGAGGGACCTGGCCCGTCAGGCGAGGTGGTAGTCGCCGGCCTCGTCGAGGGCTGCGGCGACCTGCGCCCGATCGAGGGGCTGGGCGCTGGTCACGGTGACCGACGAGGTCCCGCCGGCGACGAGGTCGACGGAGACGTCGCTGACGCCGTCCAGGCTCTTGAGCTCGCTGGTGACGGCGCTGGCGCAGTGGCCGCAGGTCATCCCCGTCACGTCGTAGCTGGTCGTGGTCATTTCGTTTCCCTTCGTTGCGGCGGTGGCGGTCGATTCGATCCTGGTGCCGGTGGAACTACCGGTCTCGGTGTTGGAGCCGCAGCCGCATCCTCCGCAGCCGCAGCCACCGCCGTTCGGGGGGCTGTCGGCCAACTGGAGTTCGTGGCTGGTGTGTGGGGCGGGCATGGGTGCTCCTTCGTTGGTCGGGTCGGTCATGAGCGGACGAGTCGTCGGATCGCTGCGGAGGCCTCGTTGAGCTTCTGTTGGGCCTCGGCGGGGTCGGTGGCGTGGGTCAGGCAGTGCTCGAGGTGCTGGTCGAGGAGAACGAGCGCCACGCCTTCGAGGGCCTTCGTCGCCGCCGAGACCTGGGTGAGGATGTCGATGCAGTACTGCTCCTCGTCCACCAGGCGCTGCAGGCCGCGAATCTGGCCCTCGATGCGGCGCAGCCGGGTCAGCACTGCCTGCTTCTCGGTGAGGTATCCCGGTTCGGCTGCCATCGCGACCCTCCTCTGCCTGTACCCGGACGGGGTGTCTGCCTTCGCAGTTGACTATACCCCCATGGGGTACTCCCACAAGGTGGCCGGAGAGACCTTCATCGAACCTTCATCGAGATCGGCTCTGCCTCGGTGGTCAGGCGCTGAGGTTGCTGCGGATCTCGTCGAGCAGGTCCTGGGGTGCCAGCCACATGGAGGGGTATTCGCCGTACCAGCGCTGTCGGCCCTGCCTGTCGATGAGCACGAAGCTGTGCCCGGGCAGTCCGGCATGCATGCCTTTGCCGAGGGTTCCGTAGGCCTCGGAGACCGTGCCGTCGTCGAGCAGGAACGGTGTGGTGACTCCGCTGGCGGTCATGTCGGCGGTGATCTGCTCGCGGGTGTTCATCACGATCGGCAGCACGGTGACGTCGAGCTTCTGGAAGGCTGCCGCTTGCTTCTCGATCTCGCCCATCTGGACGATGCAGGACTGGCACCCGGCGCCCTCGGAGAAGTACAGGAGCACGTTCTCGCCGCGGTGTTGAGCCAGGGTGTGTTCGGAGCCGCCGGTGTCGGTGAGGGTGAATTCGGGGGCGGTGCGGATCGCGTCGGAGGACTCGGGGCGCGAGGTGAGCATCATGGCTGTCACCGCGGCGACCAGAGCCAATGCACTGGCCGTGCCGATCATGATGCGCAGGCGGCGGCGACGACCGGATGCCCGCGCGGCCTGTTCCGCGCACTGACGGCGTTCGTTACGGGTTTGCTCGGCGGCCTTGTGCGACATGATGTTTCCTCCAGGGTCCGGGTCAGCTGTGGTTGTCGGGGTGGGCGCCGACGCCCGGGCCGTGGCAGGCGGGATCCTCGTCGGGGTCCGCGTCGGTCGATGCGTCCGGTCGGTGTCGGTCACGCAGGGTGGCGATGACGAAGACTGCGGCGAGGGCCAGCACGGCGAGTCCGAGCACCGGCTCGGGGACCGGGTCGGTCCAGGTCTCGATGCGGGCGAGGACCTCGGACAGCCCCTTGCCGATGGAGACCTGGAATCCGGGGCCACCGGTCATCTGGCCGGTGTTGGCCAGGTAGATGACGAAGCCACCCATGACCGTGAACGCGACGGCGACCGCGATGTTGATGGTGTTGGTGGCCAGCACCTTGCCGGCCAGCCGCAGCCGGACCGGCCTGGCCTGCAGGAAGCGCCGCTCGCCGAGCCGGAAGCGGTCCCAGAACAGGGCCATCACGAACAGCGGGAACACCATGCCGAAGGTGTAGGCCAGTCCCAGCGTCACTCCGCCGACAGCGGAACCGGACAGGGCGGACAGTGTCATCACCCCGGCGAGCACCGGGGCGCAGCAGGAGCTGGCGATTCCGGAGAAGACGCCGAGGGCGAAGAAGCTGGCCGAGTCCCCGCGAGTGGTGTCGGGGGCTCGCAGGAAGGACGGCAGGCTGACCATCCGACCGGACAGGCTGAGCCCCGCCAACGCGAGCATCAATGCTCCGCCGGCGTAGTACAGCGGTGCGTGGTAGTTCGCGATGGTCGAGGCCACCAGGCTCATGCCCAGCGTGATCGGCACGAGCACGAGCGCGAGGCCGGCGGCGAACACGAAGGTCAGCGGCAGCAGTCGCCACCGCCGATTCTTCACCGCCACCGCCAGATAGGACGGGGCGAGGAAGACGATGCAACACGGTGCGAACAGGGCGACGCCTCCGGCGAAGAACGCGGCGAGGACCGAGCCAGTTGTCAGCAGGTCACCCATGGTTGGCCCCCCTCGCCGCGGAGGCGGTGCTCGGTGCGTCGCCGTACCTGCTCTTGAGGAGCTTCTCCAGTTTGCGTCGTGGCAGACGTCCGCTGCTGAAGAAGGTGCCGTCGAGGAGAACCAGGGGGCTCATCGGCGCGCGGTGGCGTGCCATCAGCGCCTGGCCGGCCTCGCTGCGCACAGCTACCGTGTCGACCGCGAGCGGGTAGCTGGCTGCCAGCGTCGCAAGCGCCCGCTGGGCGTCCTCGCAGAAGTGGCAGGCCTCGTTGTCCACGACGGTGATCCGGAGCGGCTCGAATGCCGGCGTGGGTGATGACATGGCTTCCCCTCGTGCGCGCTGGTTCGACACGGTCCAGCGTCGACGGGGTGCTCGGGGAAAAGTGGCGAGGTTGTGTGAAGGTTCGCTGAAGATGCCCGGCGATTGGCCCCGGATGTCCGGGCCCGAAGGCCCTACCGGAGGCCAGGTAGCCGTACCGTGAACGTGGCCCCGAGTCCGGGTCCGGCGCTGGTCACCGAGATACCGCCGCCATGTGCCTCGACGAGGGCGCGGGCGATGGCCAGCCCGATGCCTGAGCCGCCATGGCCACGGTCGCGGGCGGAGTCGGCACGGTAGAACCGGTCGAACAGGTGCGGCAGGTGCTCGGCTGCCACCCCCTGGCCGGTGTCGGCGACGCGGTACTCCACCCACTGGTCGATCCGTCGGCAGCCCAGGGTCACGGTCCCGCCCGCCGGAGTGTGGCGCAGGGCGTTGTCGAGCAGGTTGCCGAGCACCTGTCCGAACCGGTCGGCGTCGACGCGGACCTGGCCGGCATCGGCGAGCTCGGTGCGCAGGTCTACCCCCTTGGCGGCGTACCGGTCGCGGGCGACGTCGGCGGCCGCGGCAGCCACGTCAGCGGCGGCCATCGGTCGCAGCGTCACGTCGATCCCCTCCTCTGCCTGGGAGACGGCGGACATGTCCTCGGCGAGGCGCCGCAGGCGGCCCGTCGAGCCGCGGATCACCCCGAGCGTGTCGTCGTCCAGGGCTCGGATGCCGTCCTCGACGGCCTCGAGGTGCGCGTCGATCGTGGCCA
The DNA here is from genome assembly GCF_039541135.1 of Nocardioides caricicola. Classification (NCBI taxonomy): domain Bacteria; kingdom Bacillati; phylum Actinomycetota; class Actinomycetes; order Propionibacteriales; family Nocardioidaceae; genus Nocardioides; species Nocardioides caricicola. The sequence continues at coordinate 328,226 of NZ_BAABFQ010000005.1, forward strand.
GGGGCGTGCGCATCTCGTGGGCCAGGTCGGCCAGCATGCTGCGTCGAGTCGACTCGGTCGCTTCGAGCCTCTCCGCGAGGCGGTTGTAGGTCAGTGCGAGGGAGGCGAACTCGCCGCCCAGTCCCGGGTCGGGCACCCGGGCGTCGTACCGTCCGGCGGCGATGTCCGCTGCGGCGGCGGCCACGTTGCCGATCGAGCGCTGCACCCGGCGGCTGAAGTACCACGAGACCGCCAGCGCCGCGAGGACCGAGGCGAGCAGCGCCAGAGAGACCGAAAGGACCAGCGCCGAGGCGAAGGCCTCCTCCACGTGACGAGTCTCCTCGGCGGTGTGGGTGTCGCCGGCCTGCTGGAGGTGGTCGCTGAAGATGCTGGGTCCGACGACGGAGGCGACCAACCAAGTGGTCAGGGCGCCGGCCACCAGCACCAGGGCCTGGGCGACCAGGAGCCGAGTGGCGAACCGCGGCCGGGCACGGACCGTGTCCGCCAGGAGTGGGGGGCTGGTCACTGCCCTGTGCCCATCCGGTAGCCGACGCCACGGACGGTCCGGATGAATCGGGCCTGAGTGGCGTCGTCGTCCAGCTTGCGGCGCAGGTGGCCGACGTGCACGTCGACCAGGTGCTCGTCACCGACCCACGAGGGTCCCCAGACGGCGTCGATGAGCTGGCGCCGACTGAACGCCATCCTGGGTCGCTCGGACAGGGCGGCGAGGAGGTCGAACTCGGTGCGCGTCAGCGCCACTGGTTCCTCCTCGAGCCATACGTCGCGTCCCAGCGGATCGATGACCAGGGCACCGAAGGTGCGAGCACCTTCCAAGGCATCGGACGAGGCTCCCGATGGACGGGGCCTGCGAAGCATGGCCTGGATCCGGGCCATCAGGATCCGGGGGCTGAACGGTTTGGTCAGGTAGTCATCAGCCCCCACCGAGAGCCCGATGAGCGTGTCGACCTCTTCGCTGCGTGCGGTCAGCATCACCACGTAGGCATCGGAGAAGGTGCGCAGCTGCCGACAGACCTCCATTCCGTCCAGGCTGGGCAGACCCAGGTCCAGCACCACGACGTCCGGGTCGACGGCGCGGGCGGCCTCCACCGCCTCGAGCCCGTCATGAACCACCGCCACCTCGAAGCCGTCGCGCTCGAGGTAGCTGCCGATGAGTCCGGCCAGCTGCGTCTCGTCTTCGACCACCATCGCCCGGAGACCGGTTCGGGGGCGGCCACCCGCGGTACCCCCTGCCGGTGAGCCGGCCTTCTCGTCCATGACGTCCTCGCCCATACCCGCCATGGTCTCAGTCCGCTGCCCGGCCAGCCGTAGGTCAGCACCGGCGAGGGCACGTTCTTCAGCGAACCTTCACATGAACGCGACCGGGACACAGTGGTGTCCGGGCAATCGTGGGAGTCACCAAGCCAAGCGAAGGAGCTGAGGACGATGATGGGCTGGTACCACGACGGCATGGGTTGGGGCGGTTGGATCATCATGACCGTGGCCATGGTCGCGTTCTGGGCGTTGGTGGTCTTTGCCGTTCTCGCCCTGTTCCGCACGCAGCGCCCCGGTGGGTCCACCCCGGACCGCCGCGACCCGATGCAGATCCTCGACGAGCGGTTCGCCCGAGGCGAGATCGACGAAGACGAGTACCACGCCCGCAGCAGTGTGCTGCGTGCCTCGGTGCACTAGCCGCTCGCCCCTTCCCGCCTCGCACATCTCGCCTCTCGCCGAACCTGAGTCAGGAGCCCCCACTTGTCCGAGATCACTCGTCGCGCCGTCCTTCGCGGGGCCGCCGGGCTCGCAGGCGTGGCCGCCCTCGGCGGCCTCGCCGCTTGCAATCGGTCCACTGGCACAGCGGTCGGGCCCGCCGCCGACGCGGTAGCAGCGGCGGAGGCGGCGCGCCGGAAGCCCGGAGCTCGGGTGGTCACCGCGCGCCTCACGGCCCAGCCGGTGACCCTCGACCTGGGTGGCCAGACCGTGAGCACGTGGGCGTACGGCGACACCGCGCCGGGACCGCTGCTCCGCGTCGACGCCGGAGACGTGCTCCGGGTCGACGTCGCCAACCAGCTCCCGGACGCCACGAGCGTGCACTGGCACGGCCTCGCACTGCGCAACGACATGGACGGCGTGCCCGGACTCACCCAAGATCCGATCGCCGTGGGAGAGACGTTCCGCTACGAGTTCACCGCACCTCACCCGGGCACGTACTTCTACCACCCGCACTCCGGAGTTCAGCTGGACCGCGGCCTGTACGGCGTCCTGGTCGTCGACGACCCTCAGGAGCCCGGTGAGTACGACGCCGAGTGGATCGTCGTCCTGGACGACTGGGTCGACGGGACGGGCCGCACCCCGGACCAGGTCCTTTCCGACCTGCAACAAGCCGGCGGCGACGACTCCATGGGCGGCATGCACGACATGGGCGGCACGGGCATGGAGGGGATGGACCACGGCTCGATGGGCTCTATGGGTGGGATGGAGGTCATGCGGTCGCCCCTGCTCGGTGGTGCCGGGGATATCACCTACCCGTACTACCTGCTCAACGGCCGGACAGCCGCCGATCCGGCGACGCTGTCGGCTAAGCCGGGTCAACGCGTTCGGATCCGCTTCGTCAACGCCGGCTCGGACACGGCGTTCCGGGTCGCCGTCGGTGGGCACCGCATGACCGTCACGCACAGCGACGGCTTCCCCGTCGTGCCGGTGCCCACCGACGCGCTACTGATCGGGATGGGCGAGCGCTTCGACGCCACCGTCACCTTCGGCGACGGCGTGTTCGAGTTGGTTGCCTCGGCCGAGGGCAAACAGGGCCAGGCGCTGGCTGTGATCCGCACCGGCGCCGGTCGCCCGCCCACGGCTGACGTCAAGGTCCGCGAACTGTCGGGCAAGGTACTGCTCGGCACGGCGCTGTCGGCGGTCGAGTCGGCCCGCCTGGACCGACGGTCGGCCGACCGAACCCACGACCTGGTCCTGGGCGGCACCATGGCGCCCTACCGCTGGACCATCAACGGCAAGACCTTCCCCGACACCGACCCGTTGCGGTTGATTCAGGGTGAGCGGGTCCGGCTGCGCTTCGTCAACCAGTCGATGATGTTCCACCCCATGCACGCGCACGGCCACACCTTCGCGCTGAGGGGCGGCGGAGCCCGCAAGGACACGGTCATCGTGCGCCCCATGGCGACCCTCGACGTCGACCTCGAAGCCGATAACCCAGGACAGTGGGCGACCCACTGCCACAACATCTACCACGCCGAGACCGGCATGATGACCACGCTTTCCTACCAGGCACAGGAGTGACGATGTCCGACCACCACGCTGCCGCCGGGGAGGTAGCGGACGACCGCCTCGACGAGTCCCGCGCCGAAAGCACCCCCAACCAGACTTCGCAGAGGCGGGGCGTCCTGGCCACCGCTTGGAGTGCGGTGACCGCTGTGGTGGGCGGCATCATGGGCCTCCTTCCCCACCTGCTGCACCACGTCGGGCTCCTCGGAGGAGCGGTACTGGTGACCGGCGCCACCGGCAACGTCCTGTTCGCCGTACTGGGATTGGTGTTCTCCCTGCCCCTGCTTCGGCGCCTCTACCGGCGCTTCGGCTCCTGGAAGGCCCCCGCCCTCGCTCTGGGCGTGTTCGCGCTGATGTTCTCGCTCTCGGCGTTCGTCATCGGCCCGGCCATCAGCAACGACGATCCGAGTCAGGACCGGGACCGCACCCCCGTGCAGACCCCAGACCCTGACGAGCACGAGGGCCACCACGACTGACGAGCCCTCACGACAACGGCACGAGTCACCGAGGAGGTCCCCATGGACACCGCAGTGGCCCTGGTGCAGGCCTACCTGCACGTCAATGGCTACTTCACCGTCGTCGAGCACCCGGTCCTGGAGAGTCTGCGCGCCGGCCAGGTGCGCACCGTCACCGATCTCGACGTCCTGGCCTATCGCCTTCCCGGTGCCGGCCACGACCTGATCCACGGGCGCTCAGGAACCGTGCCCCAGCGCCTGAGCTCCGAGGTCGACCCGGCCCTCGGCGCGCCGACTGGCCGAGCCGACATGATCGTCGGCGAGGTCAAAGAAGGTCGTGCGCGACTGAACCCGGCTCTGCGCGACCCGGCGACACTAGAGGTCGCGCTCGCGCGGTTCGGGTGCTGCCCCGCCGAGGAGGCCCGAGACGTCTCGCGTCGGTTGCTCGACCATGGCCGCGCAGCCACCAGGGCCGGCCATGAGATCCGGGTGGTGGCCTTCGGCGGCACACCGGGCCAGGTAGAACCTCACAATCCGTGGACAACCGTGCCCATGAACCACGTCGTGGAGTACCTCCAGGCCTATCTCCACGCACACTGGCAGGTGCTGCGCCACGCGCAGATCCACGACGAGGGACTCGCTGTCCTCGCGCTGATGGAGAAGTGGGGGCTCGGCCACAACGCTGCGGATCGCCTCCCCGTCCCGTAAGGAGGCGCGTCATGGCCGAGTGCGAGTGCGACCACCCACATGTACCCCGCCGGGTTCTGCTCACCGGCGGGCCGGGCGCGGGCAAGACGGCCGTCCTGGAACTCGTACGCCGCTCGCTGTGCCGACACGTCAAGATCCTGCCGGAATCGGCAGGAATCGTCTTCGGTGGCGGGTTCCCGCGCGACGACGACGCGGAGTGTCGACGCGCGGCGCAACGGGCGATCTTCCACGTTCAGAAGGAACTCGAGGCGACCGGGGACGCCCACAATCCGGCAATCGTGCTGTGCGACCGCGGCACAGTCGACGGGCTCGCGTACTGGCCCGGGCCACCGGGCGACTTCTGGACCTCGACGGCCACCACGCTGGACACCGAGCTGCATCGGTACGACACAGTGCTGCATCTACGCACGCCAACCGCGGACCAGGGCTACAACCACCAGAACCCGCTGCGGACCGAGACGGCCCTCCGTGCGGCCGATGTCGACGCCCGCATCCTGGAGGCCTGGCAGCGCCACCCCCATCGCCACGTCATCCCATCCACCGGCGACTTCCTCGAGAAGGCGACCCGAACCGTGGACCTGCTGCGAGAAGAGCTCCCTGCCTGCTGCGCCAGCCACCTGGACCTCAACGCCGCACCCACCCTCCCTCCCACCTGACATGTGGCCGCCGCGGTGACTCGCCGCCCTTCAGCCCCTCCGAGCACTTCGACGCCACGTGGTTCTTCAGCGAACCTTCACAAGACGGCGCCGGTCACCTTCACCCCGCGGCGAGACCCTCGAAGTGGACCGAGGAGACCAGCGGTCCACCGAAGTTGGAGGAAGTCATGAGTAACCGTTGGAGCATCAACATCACCCCCGCCGAACGCGTCGCTCGCGTCGCCATCGGCGGTCTCGCCGCGATCGCCGGCGCGTTCCTGCTGGGCGGCGCCGCCTCCACCTTGGCGGTCGTCCTCGAGCTGCTACTCGTACTGGCAGGCCTCGACCTGGTCGTCACCGGAGCGCTCGGACACTGCCCGCTCTACGCCAAGCTCGGCCACGTGCCCGCATCCCTGAAGGGTAGGACGTCATGAGCACCCCGAACGGCATGGACCGCGAATCCCTCCGCGACTCCCAGCAATGGCCCTACCAGCCAGAGCCCTCGACACCCACCGAGCCCCACCACGCCGGACAGGAGACCGACGGCGGCGCCCACGGAGCGCACGGTGGTCACGGGCTGATGATGATCGTCTGCTGCATCCCCATGCTCGCCATCGCCGGCCTGCTCTTCCTCACCGGCGTAGCAGGTTCCGGCATCATCGTCACGGCTCTGCTGTGCACCGCGATGATGGCGGCCATGATGTTCGCCATGCCCGGCGGGCACGGCGGTCACGGCCACAAGTAGCACGAACGTCGAGCCACGCTCGGCAAACGGAAGTGAGCCACATGAAGGCCAGGGTTGAAGCCTCGGTCCCGGTCACCCGCCGGTTTCTCACGACGCATCCGTTCCGCACCGCCGCCGGAGCCGCCGGGATCGGGCTCGCCCTGATGCTCATGCTGCTGCTGGCCGGACTCTGGGTCGGCGTCCAGGACCGCGTCACCACCTACGACGACCACCTCGGTGCCGACCTGGTCGTCGTCCCGGCCGGAACGCGCAACCTCTTCGCCGACCCCGGCGCTCTGCCGGCGCCGGCCGTGGACGCCATCGCCCAGGCCCCTGGCGTGACACGAGCCGCGCCGCTGCGCGGCATGTATCAGATCCTCGAGCTGTCGCACGGCAAGGCTGCCGTGGCCGCGGTCGCCTACGAACCCGGCAGCGGGCTCGGTGGCCCCTGGGCCTTCACCGATGGCCGTGCCCCCGAAGCCCCCGACGAGGTGGCCATCGATGCTTTGTGGGCCGAACAACACGACTTCGCCATCGGCGATCGGCTGCCCATTCTCGGACACCCGATGCGGGTGGTCGGCCTCACCGACGACACCGCACTGTTCATGACCCCGCTGCTGTTCACCACCACGGCCGGGATGGACCAGATGCTGCGGGCTACCGGCACCACCGGAGCGGTGCTGGTCACGACCGCGGACCCCGATGCCGTAGCAGCGCAGCTGCGTGACGAGGGGTACACCGTGCGCACTCCTGCCGAACTGCGGGAGGCGTCCCTGCGACTGGCGACCGACATCTACGGCTCGCCGGTACGGCTCATGGTGGGCGTGGCCTTCGCAGCCGGCACCCTGATCGTCGCGCTCGTGGCCTACACCCGAGTCACCGAACAACAGCGGGACCTGGGCGTCCTCAAGGCCCTCGGCGCCACGCCCGGCCGGCTTCGCCGAATCGCGGTGACCGAGACCGTGGCACTGACGGTGCTCGGCACACTGGCCGCGATCGTCCTGCTGATCATCACCCGGGAAGTCCTCGCCTGGTGGCGACCCGCATTCCCGGTGCTGCTCACCTCCGGCACCATCGCCCAGACCGCCGCCGCAGCGGTCACGATGGCACTACTCGCCGCATGGCTACCGGCACGCCGACTCAACCGGCTCGACGCAGCTTCCGCATTCCGGAGCGGACGATGACCACCATCACGCAACCAACTCCGCCGCGATCCGATCACCCACGACGCGCCCTCGCGACAGGAGCCGTGCCCGTGGGGCGCCGCTTCCTGTTCGCCGACCGCCGCCGCGCCACGCTGACCGTCCTCGGCGTGGCCGCCTCCCTGCTACTGGTCCTCGTCCTCGGCGGCATCTTCGCCGGGGCCGTCGACCGCGTCACCTACTACATCCGCACCTCCCCGGCCGACGTGTTCGTCTCCCAGGCCGGGGTCCGCACCATGCACATGTCCGCCTCGACGCTCCCCGCGGACACCCCCGAGCGCGTCGCCGACATACCGGGAGTTGCCTGGGCCGCACCGATCGCGTTCGCCTCCGGCTCGGTAGCCGGACCACAGGGCCGGCAGCTGTCCTACCTCATCGGCTACGACACCCGCACCCGCCGGGGCGGCCCCACACGCCTCGTGGCCGGCCGCACACCGGCCGCCGGCGAGGCCGTCCTGGACGAGCAGGCAGCCAAACAGCTCGGAGTCCAGGTCGGCGACCAGTTCACGGTCATGGGCACGTCCCTGCGCGCTGTCGGCTTCTCCACCGGCGGCAGCAGCATCACCAACACCACCGTCTTCGTCGAGCTCAGCGAGTTCGGCCGGATCCACGACGACCGCGTTTCGTACGTCCTCACCGGGCTGGACCCAGGCGCCGACCCAGAAGCGGTCACGGACCGGATCGAGGCCGAAGTCGGTGGCGTCACGGCCCAGACCCGCGAGCAGTTCGCCGACTCCGAAGCCCGCATCGTCACCGATATGAGCGCTGACCTGCTCCGGCTGATGTCCTCCATCGGGCTCGTCATCGCGCTCGCCGTCATCGCCCTGGGACTGATGACGGCCACCTTGAACAGGCTGCGGGACTTCGCCGTCCTCAAGGCTCTCGGCGTCCGCACACCTCGGCTCGCGGCAGCGGTGGCGATGCAGGTGCTGCTCACCGTCGTACTCGCCTCCACCGTCGCCACCACAGCCGCGCTGGGGCTGGCGTGGTTGCTGCCACTCGCCGCTCCAGCGGTCCAGATCTCCATCACCACCGCCGCCGTCGCACAGACCACCACCACAGCGCTCCTGGTCGGCCTCATCGCCGCCCTGTGGCCGCTGCGCCGCATTGCCGCGCTCGACGCGGCAACCGCCTTCCGGGAGACACGATGAATACCAACGCCCCCACCACCTCCGGCAATGCCTCGGTCCCCGACCCAGTGCTCCGGTCACCGGGCAACAACAGGCCCCACGGTGAATCGACCAGGTCCGGGGTGCTGACCGTTCGAGGGCTCACGAAGACGTACGGGGCGGGCGAGACCGCCGTGGATGCCGTGCGAGCAGTCGACCTCGACCTCGCCGCCGGGGAAGTGCTCCTCGTGATGGGGCCGTCCGGATCGGGCAAGACCACCTTGCTGCTGATGCTCGGCGCACTGCTGCGTCCGAGCGCAGGCTCCATCACCGTCACCAGCCGTGATGGCGTCGACGTGGACATCGCCGCGGCGCGTGAGAAGGAGCTCCCTGTGCTGCGGTCGCGCACCTTCGGGTTCATCTTCCAGGACTACGCCCTCTTGGACGCACTCACGGCCACCGAGAACATCGCAGTTGCCGCCAATCTCGCCGGCACCACCGGATCCGCCGCCCGCCACCGCGCCACCCAGCTGCTCGAGCGCGTCGGCCTTGCCCACCGGGCAGCGGCGCGGCCCTCCCAGATGTCCGGCGGCGAACAACAGCGCGTCGCAGTCGCACGCGCGCTCGCCAATGACCCACCCGTTCTGCTCGCGGACGAACCCACCGCCAACCTCGACGCCTCTCGCGGCCGAGACCTCGCCCGGCTGCTGCGCCAGCTCGCTGACGAGGACAGCCGCTCGATCGTCATCGTGAGCCACGACGATCGACTCCGAGAGATCGCCGACCGCGTGCTCTGGTTGGAGGACGGGCAGTTCCGCCACGTCGCCGCGCTTGCCGTCGATCCCGTCTGCCGCATGCAGGTCGAGCCGAACGGACCCCACGCGAGCTGGCGCGGCGAGCAGTGGTGGTTCTGCTCTGACGCCTGCCGACGGGAATTTGTCACCAAGCCCGAGCGATTCACCCCACGGCCAGCGTCCACCTAGGCCGTGCTGCCGCAGGGTCGGCAGTCGTCATCAGCGGACTTGCGCCCGGAACCGGAACGCGTCCCGTCGCGTGTCGGTCTCGACGAGACCGAACCCGGCAGCCTTCAGCCGTGCCGGCAGTTCCTCCGGGTCGACCAAGGTGCAGGTGTCGCCGATGTGTGCCAGCGCGAACAGCGGACCCCACCGGCTGTCCGAGCCCGCCAACCTGCCGTTCGGGCGCAGGACCCGGCCGGCTTCGGCGTACAGGCGATCCTACGCCGCCGCCGTGGGCAGGTGATGCAGCATCGTGAAGCAGACCACCGCGTCGAACGAGCCTGACGCCAATGGAAGCGCCGTCGGGTCACCATGTCGCACGTCCACCCCCGGGTGTCTTCGTGCGAGCGCCGTGGCATCGGCTGCGTCGTAATCCAGGCACGTCAGCGATCCCACCTGCTGCACCAGCCAGTCTGTGGTCAGTCCCGGGCCCGGCCCGAGCTCCAGGACGGACGCTCGCTCGAGGGAGATGCCGTCCAACGCCCATGGCAGCAGCGCTCTCACCTGGGCGCGCCAGATCCGGGATCGGCAGTAGACGCGATGGATCAGGTTCACCGTGGAGTCCTTCCTTCATGCACGCGGGCGGCCTCCCACCTCGATCTGACTATGCGGCTCGACCACTGTCCAGTCATGTGATCGGCCTTCATCGGTTCTTCATCGAAACCACCGGCGATCCGTCTGGGTCAAGCGGCGAGGGTGATGGCGCGGTCCCCACCGGGCCGACGTCGTCTATACGAAAGGTTCGCCCATGAGCTCAACATCCGGCACCGGTCCCGATGCGGCTTCTGCGCAGCTCCCGAAGGATCGGCACGGGTGGAGCCGGCGGATGCGCGTCGTTGCTCTCTCCGCCGGTGCGTTGGCCGTGCTTGCCGCCGCGGGTGGCCTGGCGGCGCTCAACGGCTATGACGACCGCGCCGACGAGGGCTCGACGGCGGCCGCTCTCGCCGGCCACCGCGGCATGGTGGAGGGCACCGTCTGGATCGCCAACGAGGGCGGCGACTCGCTCACGGCAATCGACGCCGCCACCAACCGGGTCGTGACCACCGTCGCCGGCGTCAAAGGGCCGCACAACGTGCAGGTGTCTCCCGACGGTGCGTCGGTGTGGACGGTGAGTGGCCACGACGGATACGCCGCGATGCTGTCCGCGGGGAGCTTGGACCTGCACGGTGTGGTCCCGACCGGCTCGGCACCAGCCCATGTCGTGGTCTCCCCGGACGGGGCAACCGCGTACACCACGAACGGCGCGGACGACACCGTCTCCGTCATCGACGCGTCCACCATGAAGGCCATCGACACCATCAAGGTGGGCCAGGGCCCGCACGGCCTCCGACCCAGCCCGGACGGCCGCTGGCTTGTCGTGGCGAACGTCGCCGACACCACGCTCAGCGTCATCGACACCCGGACCAACCAGCTGGTCACAGACGTCGAAGTCGGGAAGGCCCCCGCGCAAGTCGCCTTCTCCCCCGACGGCCGGTTCGTCTACGCCTCCCTGAACGGCGAGGACGCCGTCGCCAAGGTCGACATGACGTCGCGCAAGCTGGTCGGCACGGTCGCAGTCGGAGACGGCCCCATCCAGACCTATGTCAGCGGCGACAACCGCTACCTCCTCGTCGCCAACCAGGGCACCGAAGACTCGCCCGGGACCGCCGTCTCGGTGATCGACATCAAGACGTTCACCGTGACCGCAACCGTCGAGACCGGACAGGGCTCCCACGGCGTCGTCGTCGACCCCTCGAGCCAGCACGCCTACGTCACCAACATCTACGGCGACGACGTCGCCGTCCTGGACCTCCAGAAACTCGAGGTCGTGGCCCGAATCCCCGTCGGAGACAAGCCCAACGGCGTGAGCTTCTCCCCGCTCCCGAACGACGCCGAAGACGGCAGCGTCACGCTCGACCTTTCCACGGATCCCGAAGTGCCCGCCGACGAGATCGAAACCGATCACGGAGACGGCCACCAGGACGGTCACTGATCCTCTGGAAGGCGACGCCGCCTCAGTGCGGCTGACTCAGACCCAGGCATCGGGGTGGACATCGCCAGCCATCACCGCGCAGTTCGCCACGCTGGGCCAGCATCCGCCGAGTTTTTGGGTCATCAATCCGCGACATAAGCGGAAACGGTTCAAAATACGAGTGGCCTCTGACCTGCGTTTCTGCAGGTCAGAGGCCACTTTTCAGTAGCGGGGGCAGGATTTGAACCTGCGACCTCTGGGTTATGAGCCCAGCGAGCTACCGAGCTGCTCCACCCCGCGTCGGTGAGACCAACCCTACCGGGCGGGGTCGGGCGGGCCAAATCCGGGGGGTCAGGACTCGGGGTCGGCCGACTCCGAGGGGGTCGGTTCGTCGCTGGCGCCGCCCGACGGGTCCTGGTTCTCCGGCAGCGTGCCGGAGAGCCGGACGGCCTCGGCGACCTTGGCCTTCCCCTCTTCCATCAACCTGGCCCACTCGACGGTGTCGCCCGCGCGCTGGGCCTCGTCGGCGTCATTGAACGCCGCTTGGGCCTCGAGCAGCAGGTCGCGGATCTGGTCCGGGACCGGGACCTGCTCGCCGTCGCCCGGCTCCTCGGTGCCGGGGTCCTCGCCGCCCGGCTCCTCGGTGCCCGGGGTGAACGGGCTGGCCCCGAGGGCGTCGCCGAGGGCCTCGGTCAACGTGGCGCCGATGCCGACGTTGCCGCCGTAGGACACCAGCACGTACTGCAGGATCGGGTAGCCACCGGTGGTGCCGGCGCGCGCGGCGTAGATCGGCTCGATGTAGATCAGGCCGTCGTCGACGGGAAGCGTCAGCAGGTTGCCGTACAGCGGCGGGTTGCCGCCGGTCTGGAACGGCAGCAGCGCCGCGCGGACGTCCGGGTCACCGGCGAACTCGTTCGCGATGAGGCCCGGCCCCTGGGCAGGGGTGTCGGTGTCGGCGAGCTGGAGGACGTTGATCTTGCCGTAGTTCTCCTCGTCGGTGGCGTCGGAGGAGACGGACACGAAGGCCGCCAGGTTGTTCTTGGAGTACGGCACGAAGTTCGAGGTCAGCGACCACACGTCGTCGACGGCGGCGCCGGTCCCACCACCCTGGTTCACGAACATCCGGTACGGCGGTTGCAGGTGGTCGGGCGAGTTCGGGTCCTCGGGGACCTGCCACCGGTTGTTGCCGTTGTAGAAGTCCACCGGGTCGGTCACGTGGTAGCGCGCGTACTGGTAGCGCTGCACCTTGAACATGTCCTCGGGGTAGCGCAGGTGCGCCATGAGGTCGTCGGAGATCGCCGACTTCGGCTGCACGGTCCCGGGGAACGCGCTGCTCCACGCCTGGAGGATCGGGTCCTCCTCGTCCCACTCGTAGAGCGTCACCGTGCCGTCGTACGCGTCGACGGTCGCCTTCACCGCGTTGCGCATGTAGTTGATCTCGTCGGTCGGCAGCGTCGCCAGGCCGGTGTTGGCCTGGAGGGAGTCGTCGGTCATGTCGTCGAACGACTCCTTCTCCGCACTCGGGAACCGGTCGGTGGTGGTGTAGCCGTCGAGGATCCAGACGATCTTGCCGTCCACGATCGCGGGGTAGGCGTCGTCGTCGATGGTCAGCCAGGGCGCGACCTTCTCGACCCGCTCGCGCGGGTGGCGGTTGTAGATGACCTCGCTGTTGGAGTTCACGCGGTCCGCGAGCAGGAAGTTCGGCTCGCCGAACTTCACGGCGTACATCAGCTTGTTGAAGAAGCTGCCGACCGGGACGCCGCCCTCGCCCTCGTACGTCGTGAAGGTCTCCGCCTCGCTGTCGCCGGTCTCGCCCTCGGTCTCACCGTCGCTCTCACCCTCGGTGTCGGTCTCCCCCGTGGGCTCGGTGGTGCGCAGGTCCAGCTCGACGTCCGTGCCGCCCGGCTCCTTGCCGACGACGGAGTACTCGGGGCTCTGCTCACCGAAGTAGACCTGGGTCTGGTACGGCCCGGTGCCGAGCTCGGTCAGCGAGTTCTGGTCGGCGCTCTGCAGTCCCTGGGCCCACTGGGTGTCGGTCTGCTCCGGGCCGTCGTCGGCCGGGCGCTGGTTCGCGTAGGCCGCGATGATGCCGTTGCCGTGGGTGTAGACCGTGTGCAGGTTGTTCCAGTTCTTGTTGCCCTCGCTGATGTCGTCCTGGTTGAGCTCGCGGACGCCGAGCACGAGGGCGCGGTCGACGCCGTCGACCTCGTAGCGGTCGACGTCGAGCACGTTGGCGACGGAGTAGTACGCGAGCACCTGCTGGTTCTGCTCGAACGTCTCCCGCACCAGCTGCGGGTCGACCAGCGGCACCGACCTCGTCTCGGCGACCAGCGAGGCGAGCTCGTCGCTCGAGGCGACCGCGCGCTTGGTGTACTGCTGCACCTCGACGTCCTCGATGTCGTACGCCATGCGGGTCGCGTCGATGTTCGCGGCGATGTACTGCTGCTCCTTGTCCGCCTCCGACGGCTTGACCTGGAACTGCTGCACGATTCCCGGCCAGATCAGGCCGAGCAGGATCGCCGACACCGCGAGCAGCGCGAGGCCGACCGACGGCAGCAGCCAGGTACGGCGCCACACGTTGACGAAGAAGAGGATCGCGCAGATCACCGAGATGCCGAGCAGGATGTTCTTGGCGGGCAGCACCGCGTTGTGGTCGGTGTAGCCCATGCCGGTGAACAACGGTCCGCCCTGGGTGACCAGGTCGAAGCGGTCCAGCCAGTAGTCGGCCGCCTTCGCCAGCACGAACAGGCCGAGCAGCACCGAGAGCTGCACCTGCGCCGCGCCGGAGAGCCGGTCGCGGGCGGTCTGCAGCCGGATACCGCCGTACAGGTAGTGCACCAGCGCCGATGCCAGCAGCGCGACGACGAGCACGGCCATCGTGAAGTCGACGAGGAAGTGCAGCCACGGCAGGTCGAAGACGTAGAAGCCGATGTCCTTGTTGAACCACTCGTCCTCGCTGCCGAACGGCACGCCGTTGCGCCACAGCAGGTAGGAGCGCCACTGCCCGATCGCGGAGCTGCCGGCGAACGCGCCCAGCACCAGCGAGATGCCGATGAGCAGCCAGGTGCGGATCGGCGAGATCGCCTCGCGGTAGCGGTCCAGCCCGTTCTGCTCGGGCGAGTTCGGACGGAAGAACGGGCGGAAGCGGTAGGCCAGGTAGATGTTGACGCCGACGACGATCGCCATCACGGCGCCGAAGACCGCGAACAGCAGCGTCTTGGTCCACACCAGGGTGCTGAAGACCTCGGCGTAGCCGCCGTCCTTGTACCAGAGGCGGTCGGTGTAGAGCCCGGCGAAGGTGCTCAGGAACAGGAACCCGATCACCAGCACGACCGCGGTGATGATCAGCGCGCGGGAGCGCCGCGACCCGGACCGGGGCGGGGGTTGGTTGTCCCGCGACTCCTGGTCGAACAGCTCGCTCATTCCTCGTTCTCCCTCTCGTGCCCGGCTCCGGGCTCTTCCAACGTCGCACGCAGCAGCTGCAGCAGGGCCGGCACGAGGTCGCCCCCACCTACGACGGACTGGTCGTCGTCGTGTGACCGCAAACGTAGGGCACAGTAGGTTGCGCCCGCGCGGGTTGCGCCCGCGACGATGCGGACCTCCTGGCGGTCCGGGTGCTCGCGGGCGAACTCCTCGGCGGCCGCCTGGTCCTCCGGGATGTGCGCGTCGGCGTCCGGCGGCAGCACCAGTCGCTCGACCACGGCGGCGCAGCCGGCGACGTCCTCGGGCCACACGATCGACTCGAGCACGACCTCGAGCGGCTGGTCCGGAGCGAGCTGGTCCTGCTCGACCGGGGTGAGCGAGCCCTGCGCGGAGGCGGCGTCGAGGCCCATCGCAGAGGCGAGCGCGGGCTCGCGGCGGACGAGCTGGGCGGTGTCCACGAGCGCGTAGAGGCGCGCCGGCCGGTCCCAGCCCTCGGCGGCGACGTGGCCCTCGATCTCGAGGACGGCAGCGGCCAGCGCCGGGTCCACGTCGAGGATCTCGTCGAAGTCGCTCATGCGTCGCCCTTCTCGCAGCTCGGGAGGTCGGCGTCGTGGTCGTCGACCCACGCCTCGATCGACTCGCGGGCGCTGTGCATGGTGGGCGCCCGGACCAGCCGCATGTCGTCGTTGGGCGCGAGCACGGCCTGGTCGCAGTTGTCGGGCGGGACGAGGAACAGCTGGGCTCCGGCGTCGCGGGCGCCGACGATCTTCTGCTGGATGCCGCCGATCGGGCCCACGGTGCCGGTGGCGTCGAGGGTCCCCGTACCGGCGACGACCTGACCGCCCGTCAGGGACCCGGGCGTGAGCGTGTCGTAGATGCCGAGGGAGAACATCAGCCCGGCGCTCGGGCCGCCGATGCCCTGGTCGATGTTGATGGTGACGTCGACCGGGAGGTCCGGGGTCACCACGGTGCCGAGCTGGATGCCGACCTGCGGCCGGCCGTCGGCGACCTCGGGGGTCACCGGGACCTCGATGCGCTGGTCGTCGCGCAGCACCAGGAAGTCGACGGGCTCGCCCTCCGGGGCCGCGGCCACGGCCTCGGCCACCGCCGCGGTGTCGGCGACCTCGGTGTCGTCGACCTCCAAGATCACGTCGCCGTTCTCGAGCTCGCCGTCGGCCGGCGCGTCCGCGACGACGCCCACGACGGCCGGGTGGGTGACGTCGTACCCGAGCTCCTCCAGCGCGGCGGCGGTGGCGGCGTCCTGGGAGGACGTCATCTCCGCCGCGCCCTCCTCGCGGTTCTGCTCGACGGTCTCGTCCTCGCGGTAGACAGCGTCGTACGGGTAGACGGCGTCCTCGTCGCTGACCCAGTCGTACATCAGCTCGAAGAGGTTGTTGGAGCCCTTCGGCAGCGGCTGGGACACGTAGACCGTGGTCATCCGGAGCTGGCCGTCGTCGCGGTAGACGTCGTGGCCGGACACCTCGATGATCTCGTCGCCCTGGTCGTTGGTGCCGAGGACGTCGAGGGTCAGACCGGGCTCGTAGGTGACGTACGGGAGCGGGTGCAGGGCGGCGGCCAGCCACAGCCCGATGAGCAACGGGACGGCCAGCACCCCGGCCACGGTCCGCTGCGTCATGGCGCCAAGAGTGTCAGATCAGTCCTAGGACGCTCGCCGGGAGGGCCGTACGGCGATACCGGTGGAGCGGTCGGGGTCCGGCTTGGTCACGGCGTACCCGGGCGCCGGCCGGCGGCGACGCCGGCGGGTGTCCGGCTCGAGGGCGGACGCGAGGCGGCGTACCGCGACGTCGCGCTCGACCTCACCGCGGCCCTCCCGTCCCAGCCAGCCGACCCAGAGCATCGCCAGCACCGTGACGACGACCGACGGCACGAGCCAGAGCAGGATCTCCACGGCCCCAGGCTAGGCGCGCCGCGGCCCGGCTCCGGGGAGGCTCGCCTCAGGGGGTGCCGACCCACTCCTCGGAGCCGTCGGCGAAGCGCTGGTGCTTCCAGATCGGCACCTCGGCCTTGAGGGTGTCGATCAGCGCGCGCGACGCGTCGAACGCCTCACCACGATGCGCGGTGGTGGTCGCGACGATCACGGCGATGTCGCCGATCGCCAGGGTGCCGACCCGGTGGACGGCCGCGATCCCGTGCACGTCGTACGTCGCGGCGACCTGCTCGCAGATCTCCCGCATCCGGTCCAGCGCCGTCGGATGGGCGGAGTAGTCGAGGCCGTCGACGCCCTTGCCGCCGTCGTGGTCGCGCACCCGCCCGACGAACAGCGTCAGGCCGCCCGAGGCGTCGTCGTCGAGGGCGGCGACGACCTCGCTGACGTCGAGCGGCGTGTCTCGTAGGTCCACGAGTCGTACGGCGGAGGTCACGCCCCGAGCCTAGGCCCACCGGCGTACCGTGGAGGACATGAGTGAGCAGCCGGGCGAGACGCCCGACGAGGGGAAGAACCCGTTCAAGGGCACGCCGTTCGAGCAGATCTTCGGCGCGTTCGCCGCCGGACCCGCGGGCGCGACACCGGGCATGCCCGACCTCAACCAGCTCTTCAGCCAGCTCCAGTTCCTGATGCAGCCGCACGACGGCCCGGTGAACTGGGACTTCGTGCTCGACACCGCGCGCAAGGTCGTCGCCCAGTCCCCCGACCCGTCGCCGACGCAGAAGCAGAAGGACGCGGTCGCCGACGCGGTCCGGCTCGCCGACCACTGGCTCGACACGACCACGGAGTTCCCGTCCGGCGTCACCTCGGCCGCGGCGTGGAGCCGCGCCGAGTGGGTCGTCGGCACCACCGACGTGTGGAAGGTGCTCGTCGAGCCGATCGCGGAGTCGTCGGTCCAGGCACTCGGCGGCGCGCTGCCCGAGGAGGCCACCATGGCCGGCCCGCTGCTGGGCATCCTCGGCAAGGCGGTCGGCGGGATGCTGGCCTCCCAGGTCGGCTCGGGCCTCGGCGGCCTCGCCTCGGAGGTCCTCAGCGTCTCCGACATCGGCCTCCCGCTGGCCGCGCCCGGCCAGGCCGCGATCGTCTGGACGAACGTCGCGGAGTTCGCCGCCGGCCTCGACGTGACCGAGGACGACGTGCTGCTCTACCTCGCGCTGCGCGAGGCCGCGCACCAGCGCCTGTTCGCCCACGTGCCGTGGCTGCGCGAGCACCTGATCGACGCGGTCGCGGAGTACGCCCGCGGGATCGAGGTCAACGCCCAGGGCCTGCAGGCGAAGATCGAGGAGCAGATGCAGGGCATCGACCCGACCAACCCGGAGTCGATGCAGGCGCTGCTGGACGGCGGGATGTTCGACCTCCCCCGGTCCGCGGCGCAGGACGCGGCGCTGCAGCGGCTCGAGGTGACCCTCGCCCTGGTCGAGGGCTGGGTCGACGAGGTCGTCGGCCAGGCCACCGCCGAGCGGATGCCCGCGGCGGCGAAGCTGCAGGAGGCGTTCCGGCGCCGGCGCGCGGCCGGCGGGCCGGCCGAGCAGACGTTCGCGACCCTGGTCGGGCTCGAGCTGCGCCCGCGCCGGCTGCGCGACGCCTCCACGCTGTGGGGCTCGCTGCGCACCCGGCAGGGCACCGAGGCCCGCGACGGCGTCTGGATGCATCCGCACCTGCTGCCGACCGCCGCCGACCTCGACGACCCGCTGGGCTTCCGCGAGGACGCCACGGCGCTGCCCGCGCTGGACGACGCGGACTTCGACGCGGAGCTGAAGAAGCTCCTCGACGGCCCGACCGAGTGACGCTCCACGACGACGCGCTCGCCGTCCTCGAGGGCTGGCGCGCGCCGCACGACGGGCAGGAACGGCTCCGGGAGCGGTACGTCGCGCACCTGCGCGCCCACCCCGACGGGATGCAGCGGTCCTGCCGCCCCGACCACGTCACCGCCAGCACCGTGGTGCTCAACGGTGACGGCACTGCCGTGCTCCTGACGCTGCACGCCAAGGCGCACCGGTGGTTCCAGTTCGGCGGCCACTGCGAGCCCGGCGACGCCACCGTCGCCGGCGCCGCGCTGCGCGAGGCCACCGAGGAGTCCGGCCTGGCCGGGCTGGAGCTCGATCCCGAGCCGGTCCAGCTCAGCGAGCACGCCGTACCGTTCTGCGGCCCCGCCGGGGACGTGCACCACCTCGACGTCCGGTTCCTGGCCATCGCGCCAGAGGGCGCGGAGCACGCGGTCAGCGAGGAGTCGCTCGACGTGCGCTGGTGGCCGGTGGACGCACTCCCCGACCCCGAGCCGGACCTCGTCGAGGCGGTCGCGCTCGCCCGCGAGAGAGCTCAGTCGAGCTCGAAGGGCGGCGGGTCGACCTTGGCCGCCGCGGACCAGCCGATCAGGTAGCCCTTGGCCCGCTCCGCCTGCGGGTAGCGGTCGACCCAGGCCCAGAACTTCGCGTCGTGACCGGGCTCGAGCAGGTGGGCGAGCTCGTGCACGAGCACGTAGTCGACGACCCAGCCGGGCATGCCCTGCAGCCGTGACGAGAGCCGGATGGTCCGGTCACCCGGCGTGCAGGAGCCCCACCGCGACCGCTGGTTGTCGACCCAGCGCACGGTCTCCGGCACCGCGAGCCCGCCGAGGTACTTGTCGCTGAGCTCGGTGGCGCGGCGCATCAGGTCGGCGTCGCTCGGCTTGCGGCGGCGCTCGGAGCGCTCCAGCCGCGCGAGCATGGTCTCGACCCACTCCGCCTCCTCCTTGCGGGACAGGGAGGCGGGGATCATCACCACGACGCGGTCGCCGTCGCGGTAGGCCGAGACGGTACGACGGCGCCGCTTCGAGCGCCGTACCTCCACCTGCGGCTGGGTCATGGCAGCACGCTACTTCTTCGCCCAAGCAAGCAGGCGCTCCCGCGGCCAGGTGTTGACGATGCGCTCGGCCGGGATCCCGGCCTCCTCGGCCCGCTCGCAGCCGTAGACCTGGAAGTCGAGCTGGCCCGGAGCGTGCGCGTCGCTGTCGATGGAGAAGACGCAGCCCAGGTCGCGGGCGAGCTCGAGGAGCTCGGTCGGCGGGTCGCGGCGCTCGGGCCGGGAGTTGATCTCGACCGCCACGTCGTGGTCGACGCAGGCCTGGAAGACCGCCTTCGCGTCGAACCGCGACGGCGGCCGGGTGCCGCGGTTGCCCATCACCATCCGTCCGGTGCAGTGGCCCAGCACGTTGGTGAACGGGTTCTGCACCGCGGCGACCATCCGCCTGGTCATGTCGGGTGCGTCCATCTTCAGCTTCGAGTGCACGCTCGCGACCCGGACGTCGAGCCGCGCGAGCAGCTCGTCCTCCTGGTCGAGCCCACCGTCGTCGAGGATGTCGACCTCGATGCCCTTGAGCAGCATGAAGTCGCCGGCTCCCCCGGCGGTGAGGTGCTCGTTGACGGCGTCGACGACGCCGAGCTGGCGGGTCAGCCGCTCCGGGCTCAGCCCGCGCGCGACCGTCAGCCGGGGCGAGTGGTCGGTGAGCACCAGGTAGTCGTGCCCGAGCTCCATCGCGGTGAACGCCATCTCCTCGATCGGCGATCCGCCGTCGGACCAGTCGGAGTGCGAGTGCAGGTCGCCGCGCAGCGCCGCGCGCAGGTCGGCGCCGCCGGCGGCGAGGGGGCCGCCGTGCTCGCGCTCGAGCTCGGCGAGCCGGGCCGGCATCTCGCCGCGCACCGCCGCCGTGATCACCTTCGCCGAGCTGGCGCCCACGCCGGGCAGGTCCGTGAGCGTGCCGTCCTCGACCGCCGCGGCGACCTGCTCAGGCGGCAGCGGGAGGATCGCCGCGGCCGCGCCGCGGAACGCCTTGACCTTGTAGGTGTCCTCGCGGCCGCGCTCGAGCAGGAAGGCGATCCGGCGCAGCGCCGCGACCGGTCCGCCGTCGTACTGCTCCTCGACCTGGGGCGACACGCCGATGACCTCCCGAACTCGTGGTGGGTTTCTTTTCTCCACACCCGGTGGACAGCCATTCTTGCTGGTCAGCGCCGGGTACGTCGTCCTGGTTCACGGCTCGTCCACAGCCTGATCCCGCCCCGGACCGGGTTCCTCCACCGGTCGGCGGCGTACTCCACAAGTTTGTCCACAGGGTTGTCCACAGGCTGTGACGACCGCACGTTGACCGGCGCACCCCCGCGCTCCTAGGTTTGCGCGCAGACGAGGCCCCTGGGCCGCCGAAGGACACTCGCAAGGGGAAGGCAAGTGTCCGGCTGGCGAACCGGGGGCCTCTCTTTCTCTGCGCTGCCTCAGGCCTCGCGCTCCAGCACGAAGTAGTAGTGCCGGCCCTCGTGACGCACGCCCTTGCCGTTCATCACGCCGAGCAGGACGTGGGGCGGGGTGCCGGCGTCCACGGCCTTGAAGTGGTCGATCACGGGCTGGCCGTCGTAGACCATCGACGCGGTCACCTCACCGCGGAACTCGACGTCCCACAGCGACGCCAGGCCGCGGCCGAGCTCCTCGTTCGAGAAGAGGCTGCCGTCGTCGGCGCGACAGATGAGCGGGTGCGCGACGCGGACCGAGTCGAAGCGCTTGCCGTGCCAGCCCGAGGCGGTGAGCATCGCGTGCACCGGGTGGTCGGTGTCGAAGTCCGAGCCGACCCACGAGCCGAGGATGTCGGCGCTGCGGACCGGCGTGCAGTCGGCCCAGAGGGCGTCGAGGTCCTCGGCGGGTACGTCGTCCATCCGGCGCAGCGCGGCCAGCCGGCGGCTCAGCAGCGTGGGCTCCATTCAGGCTCCTGCGTAGAGGCGGTCGAGCACGTCGGCGTACTTCGTGTGCACGACGCGTCGCTTCAGCTTGAGCGTAGGGGTGAGCTCCTCGGACTCGGCGCTCCACTCGACCGGCAGCAGCTCGAAGGCCTTGACCTGCTCGGGGCGCGAGAGGCGCGCGTTGGCCCGGTCGACGGCGTCCTGCGCCAGCGCGCGGATGGCGGGGTGCTGCGCGAGCTCGGCCAGCGACCCGGCCTCGATGCCGAGTCGCTGCGCGACCACCGGGGCGACCTCGCCGTCGAGGGTGAGCACGGCGACGCAGTACGGCCGGGCCTCGCCGAACACCAGCGCGTGGCCGATGACCGGCGACTCCTTGAGGAGGTTCTCGACGTTGGAGGGAGCGATGTTCTTGCCCGACGACGTGATGATCATTTCCTTCTTGCGGTCGACGACCTTCAAGAACCCGTCCTCGTCGAGCTCGCCGATGTCACCGGTGTGCACCCAGCCGTCCGCATCGACCAGCGCGGCGGTGGCGTCGTCCTGGCGGAAGTAGCCGGGCGTCGTCACGGGGCCGCGGGCGAGGATCTCGCCGTCCGCGGCCAGCCGGACCTCGATCCCGGCCAGCGGCCTGCCGACCGTGCCGAGCCGGAACTGCTCCGGCCCACAGGCGGTGACCGCCGCGGTGGTCTCCGTCATCCCGTAGACGTCGTAGATCCGCATCCCGAGGCCGGCGAAGAACCGCGCGGTCTCCAACGGCATCGGGGCCGCGGCGGACGTCGCCCACTCGACCCGGTCGAGACCGAGCAGGGCCCGCATCGGCCGGAGCACCTGGGCGTCGGCGGCGGCGAAGCGCTCGGCGAGCTCCGCCGACGGCCGCCGGCCGAACTCCTGCGCCTCGACGTACTCGAGGCCGACCGCCATCGCCGCCGTGACCGCGGCCCGCGTGGCCTCATCCGGCTCGGCGGCCAGTCGCGCGCCGAGGCCGGTCTGGATCTTCTCCCACACCCGCGGGACGCCGAAGAACCGCGTCGGGTGCACCTCGGCCAGGGCCCCGACCAGCTGGGACGGGTCCGCGACCAGGTGGACGTGGCCGCCCACCACCTGCGGGATGTACATCCCGAGCAGCCGCTCGGCGATGTGCGCGAGCGGCAGGTACGAGATCCACACCAGGTCGCCCTCGGGCGCCGCGGTGCGCAGCGACGAGTGCGCCTCGAACAGCACGTTGCGGTGGGTCAGCACCACGCCCTTGGGGTTCCCGGTGGTGCCCGAGGTGTAGAGGATCGTGACCGGGTCGGCCGGGCGTACGGCGGCGACGCGCTCCGCGAGCCGGTCGGAGCCGGCGGCCCGGCCGAGCTCGACGAGCGCCGACCAGGCGACGTACCTCTCCCCCGCCGGCACGGCCGACTCGTCGAGCAGGACGACGGTGTGCACGCTGGCCGAGGCGTCGAGGGCCGGGCGCCAGCGCGCGAGCTGGTCGGCGCCCTCGAGCACGACGACGCTCGGCGCCGCGTGGCCGGCGACGAACGTCACCTGCTCGGGCGACAGCGTGGCGTAGACCGACATCGGCGTCGCCCCGGCGTGCACCGCGGCCATGTCCACCACCACGTGCTCGATCCGGCTCGACGCCATGATCGCGAGCGTGTCGCCGCGCGCGACACCGCGCTCGACCAGTCCGGCGGCCACGTCGTGCACGAGCGCGTCGTACTCCCGCCAGCTGACCGTGCGCCAGCCCGCGCCGTCGATGCCGACCTTGTCGGAGTAGGCCGGCCGGTCGCCGCGTTCGGCGACGACCCGCTTCAGGGTCACCGGCAGGGTCAGTCCCTCGATCTGCCGCTCGATCTCGGCGCGCTGGGCGAGGACGTCGGTCATGGCTCTCTCCTTAGTAGCTGCGCGGCAGGCCCAGCATCTGGGTGCCGATGTGGGCGAGGACGAGCTCCTCGGAGACCGGGATGTTCTTCCCGATCCGGCTGTCACGGAACAGCCGCTCGACGGGGTACTCCTTGGAGTACGCCATCCCGCCGAAGGTCTGGAACGCGCGGTCGGCCGCCTCCCAGGCGACCTGGGCAGCGGTGAGCTTCGCGATGCTGGTCTCGTTGCCGCACGGCCGTCCCTGGTCGAAGAGCCAGGCGGCGTTGTAGGTCATCAGCCGGGCCAGCTCGACCTTCGCCTTGACCTGCGCGAGCGGGAACGCGATGCCCTGGTTGGCGCCGATCGGTCGGCCGAAGACCTCGCGCTCGCCGGCGTACTCGACGGCGAGCTGCAGCGCGGCCTCGGCGCCCCCGACGCCGCCGGCCGCGGCGAGGATGCGCTCGGGGTTGAGCACGTCCCACAGGACCGAGAAGCCGTGGTCGACCTCACCGACGACGTTCGCCAGCGGCACCCGCACGTCGTCGAGGAAGACCTGGCTCGACGTCACGATGTTGCCGCCCAGCTTGGGGATCGGCGTGTAGCTGAGGGTGCCGGCCGCCAGCGCCTCCGGCACGTCGACGAGCGCGATCGTGAAGCCGGCGGTGCGCGAGCCGAGCCGCTCGCGCGCCTCGAAGGCCGGGGTGGAGCGGGCGACCACCAGCATCCAGGCGGCGTTCTCGACACCGGAGATCCAGACCTTCTGACCGCGCAGCACCAGCTCGTCGCCGTCGACGCGTGCCGTGGTGGCGATCTCGATCGCGTTCGAGCCGGCGTCCGGCTCCGTGAGCGCCATGCAGAACTGGGTCTCCCCGGTGGCGACGCCCGGCAGGATCCGTCGGCGCTGCTCCTCGGTGCCGTGCCGGGTCAGGGTCGTCGCGCCGAAACCCGGCGTCAGGATGTAGAGGAACGTGCCGGCGGTGCCACCGGACGCCGCGAGGGTCTCGCACGCCACGGCCAGCTCGAGCATGCCGGCTCCTCCACCGCCGTACTCCTCCGGCACGCAGAGCCCGACCCAGCCGCCGTCGGCCAGGTCGCGCCAGGCCTCGGTGGGGAACCGGTGCTCCTCGTCGCAGCGCGACCAGTACGCGTGGTCGTACTTCGCCGCGACCGCGGCCACGCCCTCGCGCACGGCGACCGCGGTCTCGGGCAGGTCGAAGTCCATCAGTCGTTCCTCTCGTCGGCGCCGAAGTAGGCGCGGTGCACGGCGTCGCGGTCGGCCAGCAGCTCGGCGGCAGGCGCCTCCAGCACCGCGCGCCCGTGGTGCAGCACCAGGCCGCGGTCGGAGACGCCGAGGGCGAGGTCGACGTGCTGCTCGACGAGGAGCACCCCGACGCCGAGGTCGGCGGCGAGCCCACGCACGACGGGGAGCAGCTCCTGGACGGCGACCGGCGCCAGTCCCATGCTCAGCTCGTCGACGAGCAGCACCCGCGGCTGCATCAGCAGCGCCTTGGCGAGCGCCAGCATCTGCTGCTCTCCCCCGGAGAGAAGGCCGACCCGACGGTCCACGAGCGGCGCGAGCCGCGGGAGCCGTTCGAGGGCGGAGTCCCACCGTGGACCGCTCCGGCGCGCCGCCAGCCGCAGGTTGTCGCGGACCGAGAGCCCGGAGAAGATCGCCCGCGAGTCGGGCACGAGGACGACGCCGTGGCGCGCCGTTCGGTCGACGCGGCGGTCGACCGCGCGGCCGAGGGCGAGCACCTCGCCTGAGCGCGGCCGGATCAGACCGACGGCCGCCCTGAGCGTCGTCGTCTTGCCCGCGCCGTTCGGGCCGAGCAGGGCGACCACCTCACCGGCCGCGACCGTGAGGTCGAGGTCGCGTACTGCGGCGGCGGACCCGTAGCCGGCCGTCACGCCGCGGAGCTCCAGCACCGTCATGGCGCCACCTCCGCGCCGAGGTACGCCGCGACGACCGCGGGATCGTGCCGCACCTCGTCCGGGGTGCCGCAGGCGATCACGCGGCCGAAGTCGAGGACGTAGATGCGGTCGCAGGTCCCGAGCACGAGGTTCATGTCGTGGTCGATGAGCAGGATCGCCGAGCCGCGGTCCGCCATCCGCCGGACCTCCGCACCGAATGCCAGGCTCTCGTGCGTGTCCAGGCCGGCGGCCGGCTCGTCCAGCAGCAGCACGTGGCTCTCGCCGGCCAGCGCCCGCGCGACACCGACGAGCTTCTGCCGGCCGAGGCTGAGCGCGTCTGGGCGCCGGTGGGCGTCCTCGGCCAGGCCGAGCTCGTCGAGCACCGGGTCGTGCGGCGCGCGCGCAGCCCGTCGCCGGAACGTGTCGGCGGCGAGGCCGCGCAGGCCACCACCCTGAGCGACCACGGCGAGGTTCTCCGTCACGCTGAGGTCGCCGAAGAGCTCACCGGCCTGCCAGGTGCGGGCCAGACCGGCCCGGCGGCGCCGGTGCGCGGGCATCGCGTCGATGCGCCTGCCGGCGAGCCAGACCTCGCCGCTGGACCGGGCGAACCCGGTGACGGCGTCGACGTACGTCGTCTTGCCGGCGCCGTTGGGGCCGATCAGGCCGACCACCTGGCCGCGGTGGACCTCGAGGTCGACGGAGTCGTTGGCGGTGACGCCGCCGTAGCGGACCGTGAGACCGCGGGTGCGCAGGACGGGGTCAGGCTGCGAGGACATGGTGCCTCCTGCTGCGGGCGTGGGCGACGGCGGCGCGGACGCTGCCGGTGATGCCGACCGGGTTGAGGACCGCGGTGACGACCAGGGCGATCGCGGCGATCAGGTTGTAGTACTCGCCCAGCCCCAGGCTCGACTCCAGGAACGTCTCGGCGACGCCGAGGGGCGCGAGCAGCCCGGCCAGCAGCGCCCCGGTGATGCCGGTGATGCCGGCGACGTACACCGTGCACAGCAGCGCCAGCCCGACGAGGATGCTGAACGACTCGACCGAGAGCTGGCCCCGGCTGTAGCCGATCAGGCAACCACCGATCCCGGCGAGGAACGCCGAGATCCCGAAGCCGAGCAGCTTGGTCGCGGCCACGTTGATGCCGGCCGCCGCGGCGGCGCGCTCGTTCGAACGGACGGCGAGGAACGCGCGTCCGGTGCGGCCGCTCATCAGTCGCGCGGTCAGCCACGTCAGCGCGCCGACCACCACGACCACCATGAACGCGAACCGGACGGTCGTCAGGTTGGTGCCGTCCCGGACGCCGAGGTCGAGACCGCCGATCGTCGGGTCGGCGATCAGGTTGCCCTCGTACGGCGTGAGCGCGGGGTTGCCGAACACGAAGTTCTGGATCGCCAGCGCGCCGGCGAGCGTCACGACCGCGAGGTGGGCGCCGCGGATCCGCAGCGCGGGGATGCCGACGACGATCCCGAGCGCGGTGGCACCCAGGGCCGGCAGCAGCAGGGAGAGCGGGAAGCCGATGCCCCACTCGCTGGTCACCCGGGAGAGCAGGAAGCCGCCGGTGCCTGCGAACGCCATCGCCGCGAGCGAGATCTGGCCGAGGTAGCCGGTGAGGACCACCAGCGAGAGCGCGATCAGCGCCATGATCACCGAGGTGACCACGCCGAAGCGCCAGCTGCCCTCGGTCAGCACGATGGCGGCGACGACCCCGGCCAGGGTGAGGAACGCCGGGAGCGCGCGCATCGTGGGCGGGTGCACCGGAGGCATCCGGCCGCTCACGACGCCGCCCCGCTCGGGCAGGCTCTTGCCGTTGACGAAGAGCGCGACGACCACCACGAGGAACGGCACCGTGTCGCCGAACCCCGCCTGCGCCCAGACCGGCCAGAAGTCGTAGGTGCTGAACATCAGCAGGAGGGACTGGAACGAGCCGATCGCGAGCCCGGCGACGCAGGCGACGAGCACCGACGTGAGCCGCGCGACGAGGGCCGCGGCCAGTCCCGGCAGCACGTAGAACGTGTACGCCAGCGGGTCCAGGCCGATCGACGGGGAGCCGACCACGGCGATGAGCCCGGTCGCCGCACCGGTGACCAGCCAGACGACGGCGGCCAGCCGGTCCGGCGAGTAGCCGGTCAGCAGCACCGCTTCCTCGTCCTCCGCACTGGCGCGGGTCGCGGTGCCCCAGCGGGTGAAGCGCAGGTAGCCGGCCAGCAGCAGCGCGACCCCGACCGCGAGGCCGAGCATCACCAGGTTCGCCACCGCGACCTCGGCCCCGAGGATCGTCACCGAGTCGTCGGCGAGGATCGGCCGCGCGACCGTCGTGGTCACGTCGAAGCGCAGCGGCACGAGGCTCGCGACGAGCAGCATGACGCCGACCGACGCGGCCACCTGGGACAGCGCGGGCGCGGCCCGCAGCGGCCGGAGCACCAGCAGGTGCATCAGCAGCGCGAGCACCGTCGAGCTCACGACGCCGAGCGCGACAGTCGTCGGCACCGGGGCCGGCCCGTCGGTGAGCCGGAGCTCACCGACGGGCAGGACCAGGGTGCCGGTCGTGCCGAGCTCGGCGGCGACCCAGACTCCCCACAGGGCCACCGAGCCCTGGGCGAAGTTGAGCACACCGGTGGCGCTGTGGATCGCGACCAGCGAGGAGCCGATCACGGCGTACACGGCGCCGACGGTGAAGCCGAGGCTGACGAACAGGACCAGCTGGTCCACGTCAGGTCGCGCCGGGGATCTGGGCCAGGATCTCCGGCACGGGCGTCAGGAACCCGTCGCCGGCCGGCTTGATCGAGCCGTCTTCCTGGACGTCGAACAACAGCATCTCCGTGGTGCAGTTCGGTGACGTCTTGCTGCCGCACGTGATGTCCGGGCCGAGGAAGCTCGGGAAGTCCTTCAGTCCCTTGAGCGTCGTCAGCACGGTCTCGCCGGTGAGCTCGCCCTGGACGCCGTCGAGAGCCTTCGCGAACGTGACGATCTGGGCGAACTCGGCGTACGCGTAGAAGCCCCCGGTGCCGCCGTCGACACCCTCGATCGCCTGCTGGGCGATCTCCAGGTCGGCCTTGACGTCCTCGGGCGCGTAGTCCATCGCGTCCGGGAGCCAGGTCGAGGAGTAGAGCGCGCCGCCGGCCGCGTCGGCCGGAGCCGCCTCGATGTAGTCGGTGCAGGCCGCGGTGAAGATCGTGCCGTCGTACTGCTGCTGGCGCAGCGCCTGGACCAGGGCGGTGCAGGCGGCCTCGTTCGGCGAGGCCATCAGGCCGCCGACGTCCGGGTCGTCCTTGGCGATCGTCGCCGCGAGCGCGGTGAAGTTGGGGTTCGTCGGCGAGAAGTAGACGCCGGAGGCGTCCATCTCCAGCGCGCCGGCCAGCGCCGGGAGGAGCGTGTCGATGGTCTGGTGCGACGACGGGGTGTCGACGAGCGCCAGCACCACCGAGTCCTTGCCGGCCTCCTTGAAGGCCTGCATAGCGCCGACGAGGAACGACGCCTGCGGGGCCGCGAAGTACACGCGGTCCTCGGCCGCCGAGCCCGTCACCGAGTCGAACGCGATCATGCCGACGAGCGGGATCTTCGCCGAGCTGAGCACCGGCAGGGTGGCGCTGGACGAGAGGTTGAAGCCGTCCATGACCGCGACGACGCCCTCCTCCACGAACGTGTTCGCGCACGAGGTCGCAGACTCCGGCGTGGTGTCGGTGTCGCACGACACCAGCTCCAGCGGGCGTCCGCCGATGCCGCCGAGCTGGCCGTTGACGTAGTCGACCGCGGCGGTGGCGCCGGTGTCGGCGCCGGGCTGCGGGACGGGACCGCCCGAGGGGTTCAGGAAGCCGACCTTGACCGGCGGGCCGTCGAGCTCGGCGGCCGCGGACGTCGACGGCGCCGCGGCGTCCGGATCGTCGTCGCCGCTGTCGCCGCCGCTGTCCGACGCGCAGCCGGCGAGGGCGAGCGCCACCGCCGACGACACGACGACGGAGCGCCACAGGGAGTGCCTGGTTCGCATGGAGACCTCTCTTCTTGGTGGTGTGTCAGAGCCGCGCGGCGAGGCGCGAGGCGTTCATGTGGGCGATGGCCTCGATCGAGACCATCGGGTTCACTCCCGAGGCAGTGGGGAAGCTGGACGCGTCCGCGACGACGACGTTCGGGTCGTCCCACGTGACGCCGTCGGGGTCGGTCGCGCTGGTGGCGGAGTCGCCGCCCATCCGCGCCGACCCCATGAGGTGCAGAGCCGCCATCGCGCAGCGGCCCGGGCCGTACCCCGCTCGGTCGCAGCGGTCGATGAACTCCTCGACGCCGCCGTCGCGGTCGCGGGTCCAGGTCACCCCGGCCTGGTGGCCGGAGAAGAGGCTGCGCGCACCGGCGGCCTCGAGGATCCGCGCCGCGCCGGCGACACCGGCCCGCAGCCTCCGCTCGTCGCGGCCGGAGAGCCGGTAGCTCACGACCGGCTCGCCGTCCTTGCCGACCCGCACCTCCCCCGAGTCCTGGTCCCGGGTGATCACGCCGACGCTGCTGAGGTTCGCCAGGCGCAACATCCGCTCGCGGTGCTGAGCCGCGCCCCGCCAGGACATGAACGCGACCGCGAGGGCGGGGTTGGCCGCGGCGGTCTCGTACACGACGCCGTAGCCGGAACCGTCGAGGTCGGCGTGCTCGCGCGAGTACCGGCTCTGCATCGCGCCCTCCCAGGGAGCGACGCGCTCGTCGAAGTCGGCCCACACCGCTGTCGCCGGGTGCAGGCGCAGGTGCTTGCCGATGTTGGGGTTGCCCAGCCCGGAACGTCGCAGCAGCGCCGGCGTCTGGATGGTGCCGCCCGCGACCACCACGGCCCGGGCGCGCACGCGGACCGGGTGCCCGTCCGCCGTACGTCCCTCGACGCCATCGGCCTTCCCGCCGCTGCGCGTGATGGTGCGTACGTCGACGCCGGTGACCAGCCGTGCCCCGTGCCGCTCGGCGTCCTCGAGCCAGGTCTTGGTGACCGACTGCTTGGCGCCGATCCGGCAGCCGAGACCACACCGGCCGCACTCGGCGCCGGTGTCGCAGCCGACGACGTTGCGGTCGAGGGAGTCGACGTGCCAGCCGAGCTTCTCCAGCCCGGCCTCCATGATCTTGTCGCGCGAGGAGATCTGGCTGTGGTCGCCGTTGACCCGCAGCCGGTCCCACACGGCGTCGAGGGACCGGTCGAACTCCTCGGTCGCGAACTGAGGCACCCCCAGCCCCGCCCACTCGGACCGGACGTCGTCGGGCGTGCGGAAGCAGGTCGAGTAGTTCACGACCGTGCCCCCGCCGAGACACTGGGCGGTGAGCAGGCTGAGCTGCCCCTCGACCGTGGCCGACGGGCCGGGCGCGTAGAGCCGTGACATGCCGCTGAGCTCTCCGCCGTCGAAGTCGCGGTCGTCGTAGTAGCCACCCTTCTCCAGCACCACGACGGAGTGCCCGGCCGCGGCGAGCACCGCAGCCGCCGTCCCCCCACCGGCACCGGAGCCGACGACGACTACGTCGCACGCCAGCTCGAGCGGAGCGGTGGGCGTGACCGGCTGCAGCGCGGGCGCCGGCGCGGTGTCGAGCGGCCCGAGCGGGCCCGAGTAGCCGATCGCGTCCCACAGCGGCGAGTGACCGGTGGGGCCGGGCGTCATGTAGTAGGCCAGCGTCGCCGCGCCCTTGAGCGCCTGGAACAGCGCCCGCTTCTGGGACAGCCGCGAGTCCGAGAGGCCGATCAGCGCGGCCTCGCGCTGATCCTGGCCCAGCCGGGAGAACCGGCGCGGACCGAAGCCGAGCAGGACACCGAGCGTGCGCGAGTCCCACGCCGAGAGCAGCCGGGCCAGCTGCTCGAACTCGGCGGCGCGCGGGTTGTGGGCGGCCAGTCCCTCGACGACCTCGACCGCGCCGAGCGCGCTCGCGGACGGGAGCCGGTCGCCGTCGCCAGGGGCGAACGTGTCGCAGATCAGGGCCAGGTTCGCCCGCTGCCTCGCGGTCAGCTCCATCGCACTCCCTCTCGCGTCTCCTGACGTGACGTGCGGCACAGCATGCCCGGGACGGCTGGCCATTTGCAAGGATTTTGTTAATCGAGATTCACAGATAAGTTAACGACCATCCACGTCGGCGACAGCGGAGAGGCAGGGGCCCGTGGCAGGTGCGCAACGCGTCGCCGTCCGGCCGCGCAACCGCAAGCAGCTGATCCTGGCCGCGGCCGGCGAGGCCTTCGCCGAGCGCGGCTACCACCACGTCGGCATGGAGGAGATCGCCGCCGCGGTGGGCGTCTCGGGCCCTGCCCTCTACCGCCACTTCCCCAGCAAGTACGCGCTGTTCGCCACCTGCGCGACGTCGCTCAGCGGCCGGCTCCTCGACGAGTGGGCAGCCGCGCCCCTGGGTGCGGACCTCGCGGACCCCGTGGTCGCGACCGCGCACCTGCACGACGTCTTCGCCACCCTGGCCCGCGTCACCGCGGGTCAGCGGCGCGCCGGCGGCATCTACCGCTGGGAGGGGCGCTACCTCGAGCCGGCCGACCGCGAGGCGGTGCGCCGGCAGTTCGAGGAGATGATCGAGCGGGTCGCGACCGGCGTCCGCACCGTGCGACCCGACGACCCGCCCGCCGACGTCGACCTGCTGAGCTCCGGCGCCCTGAGCGTCGTCGCCAGCATCACCGCCCACCGCACGTCACTGCCGATCACCCGACTGACCCGGATGGTCGCCGACACCGCGACCCGCGTCGTGCACACCGACGTGCCACCGCAGCGGTCGACCGGCGACCCCTTGCCGACGGCGCCGGCTGCGCGTCGGGTCCCCCGGCGTACCGCCGTGCTCGAGTCGGCGGTCCACCAGTTCCACGCGGAGGGGTTCGCCGAGGTCACGATCGAGGCGATCGCGGCGGAGGCGGGCCTCACGACCTCCGGCTTCTACCGGCACTTCCGCAGCAAGGCCGAGGTGCTGCTCGAGGCGTGCCTGGTCGCATCACGAGACCTCGACGCCGCGGTCGAGGCGGCCGGCATCCGGGGCGCGCCGCCCGGCGTCGCCCTCGACCGGCTCGCCCGGGCGTACGTCGCCCACTCGTTCTCCCACCAGGAGCAGATGTCGGTCTACTACGCCAACGTCGCCACGCTCCCCGCGGCCGACCAGGCACGGCTGCGCGCGCTGCAGCGCGACCACGTCGCGCTGTGGGTGACGCTGCTGCGCGGGACCCTGCCGGACCTCGGGCCCGCCGAGGCGCGGTTCCTGGCGATGGCCGCGATCTCCACGGTCACCGACCTCGGCCGGCGGCTGCACTGGCGCGACGACGACAGCACCCGCGCACGGGTGCACGCGATCGTCGGCCAGATCCTCGCAGCGGACGGACTCAGCGCCCCGTGAAGACCGGAGCCCGCTTCTCCTGGGCGGCCCGGATGCCCTCCTGCAGGTCCGCGGTCGCCAGCGTGATCGGCTGCGCCATCGCCTCCCACTGGATCGCGGCCTCGAAGTCCGCGTGCCCGCCGTCGGTCAGCGCGAGCTTGGTCAGCCGGCTCGGGATCGGCGCGGTCGCGGCGATGCCGGCGGCCGTCTCGAGCACGGTGTCGAGGAACGTCTCCGGCGCGTGCACCTGCGACACGAGGCCGAGCCGCAGCGCCTCGTCCGCGTCGACGACGCGGCCCGTGAGCAGCAGGTCGCGCGCGTGTGCGGGACCGACCACGTTCGGCAGCAGGTGGGTCGCGGCCATGCCCGGGTGCATCCCGAGCTTCACGAACGGCACGCCCAGCTTGGCGCCGGTGGCGGCGTACCGCAGGTCGCAGGCCAGGGCCAGGCACAGGCCGGCCCCGATCGCCGCACCGTTGACCGCCGCGATCGTGGGCACCTCGAGCCGACGGATCGACAGCCAGGCCCGGTAGAACGCGATCATCCGGGTGCGCAGGTGGTCGACCGACGCGTCCGGCTCGCTGGCGATCCACGAGGTGTTGCCGCCCGAGCAGAACGCCGAGCCGGCACCGGTGACGACCACCGCCCGGACCGAGCGGTCCCCGGCCAGCTCGTCGACCGCCGCGACCCACGACGTGGTCATCTCGTCCGACATCGCGTTGCGCTGGTCGGGGTTGTCGAGGGTGAGCAGGACGACCCCCTCGGAGGGGCGGTCGACGCGCAGGTGAGGGCCGGTAGTCATGGGGTCAAGGTACTGAACCGGGTTTCGCCCCGCCGTGAGCGGATTCACGGCTCACGGTGCGCCTGACGCACGCTCAGGCGCACGTGACGTAGGGTCGAGTCGGTTCGGCAGCACCCGCTGTCGTACTCCGACGGGTCTTCCCCCCTTCCCCGTCGCGACGACCGATGAAAATGATTAGGCAAGGAGGCCGTCATGGCGGAGACCTGGAGCGGCGAGTTCTACTGCGTGAAGTGCAAGGAGAAGCGCGAGGCTGAGGGCGAGGTCAAGGTCAACGACAAGGGCACCCGGATGGCCAAGGCCGTCTGCCCGGTCTGCGGCACGAACCTCAACCGCATCCTCGGCAAGGCCTGACGCACATCCGCGTAACGCCAAACTGAGCCAGTACGACGGCGCCCTCCCGCACGGGAGGGCGCCGTCGTCATTTCCTCTCCGGCTGTGGACGACCGGAACCGGGTGCTCCGCGCTGGGTAGACGGCACCCATGAGCCATCCCCGCCTCCGGCCCGGGCTGCACGTGGTGCGCCGCGACGACGACCACCTCCAGGTCGGCGTGGACCCACCGTGGCGCGTGGTCCTGCCCGACCAGCCCGACGTACGTCGCCTCCTCGACGACCTGGTCTCCGGGCGGCCCGCCCGCCCGGACTCGCCGGCCGCGCACCGCGCGCTGGCCGACCTGCACCGTGCCGGGCTGCTGGTCGAGCCCGTGGTCCGCCGCGGAGCCGTCCGGGTCGCGGTCGAGGGCGGTGGCGTCACCGCGGCCGAGGCGGTCCGGATCCTGCGGGCGGCCGGCGGCGAGGTGGTCGCGGCGGAGGACGCCGAGGTCGCGCTGGTGGTCGCCGACGGCGAACCCCGGCGCACCGACGTGGACACCCACCTGCGCGACGGCCGGACGCACGTGGTCGTCGGCGCGGCGCCGTCCGGCTTCACGGTCGGGCCGTTCGTCGTTCCGGGCTGGACGGCCTGCCTGCGCTGCGTCGACGCGCACCGGGGCCAGCACGACCCGCGCCGGGCCGTGGTGGTCGAGCAGGTCGGCGGCCTGGCGGGCGAGGCGCACGACGCCGGGCTGACGGCCCTGGTCGCCGCGTGGGCGGTGCGGGACGTGCTCAGCTATGCCGAGGGCGGCCGGCCGTCGACCTGGTCCGCCACCGTGACGATCGGCCCGGACCTGGCACCGCGCACGGACTCGTGGCTGCGGCACCCGCACTGCGGCTGCTCCTGGGCCGAGGGGCTGGTGGGTTGAGCCGGGAGGTTCACCAGAACTCGCTGTCGAGCTTGCCCTCCATCGCGCGCAGGTTGGCTCGCGAGCAGTCGTCGCAGTAGGCGCGCTTGCGGCCGTTCTCGACGGCGGTCGTCCACGTCAGGGTCGCGGCGTCGTCGGATTCCTGGCGGCCGCAGAAGTCGCAGATCATGCCCACCGCTCCAGGGTAGCCAGCGCGGCCGTCGAAATGCCGAGAGCCGGGCACGGGACCTGTGGTCTCGTGCCCGGCTCCCGGGTTCAGTCACCCGCGATCAGGTGAGGGGTGGTTGGTTCGTGATCAGAGCGCGCGCCAGAGCCAGACGCGCCTGCTGTGCCGCCTGCTCGGCCTTGCGGCTGAGTCGACGAGCCGTGGCCAGCCGGCGACCCAGCTGGAGCTCCTGCGCCTCTCCCAGGCGCATGGACATTTGCGCGCGGGCCAGATCTTCGTGCATCAAGTTCATGTCGTTCGTTCCGTTCGGGTTCGTGGTCACGATGGTCTTCATCAGATGAGCTTTCGTTGTTCGGTGCTGCGCTCAGAAGGTGCGAGCGAGAGCGAGGCGGGCCTGCTGAGCGAGTCGCTCGGCCTGACGGCTGGTGCGGATCGCACCGGCCAGCCGGCGACCCGGTCGGCACTGCTCGGCCTCGCGCAGGCGAGCGGTCTGCTCCGCGCGAGCGAGGTACTGGGTGTTGAGGTTCATCTCGGTTCCTTTGACGTCGTTGTCGAAGAGGTTGGTCGGTGGTGCTGGATCAGGCGGCTGCCTGGTTCTTGCGGGGGCGGCCCCGGGGACGCTTCCGGGGGATCACCACGCCCTGGAGGAAGAGCTGGCCTCCCCAGACTCCCCAGGGCTCACGGCGTTCGAGGGCACCGTCGAGGCACAGGGCCTGGACCGGACAGGCCTGGCACAGCGCCTTGGCGTTCTCCACGTCGGCCGGGGACTCTGCGAACCAGAGCTCCGGGTTGTTGGCCCGGCACGGGAGCAGGTCGTCGTCGACCTGACCCGCCTGGTCGTGCAGCTGGCCCAGGGTGACCTCGGCAGTGCCATCGGTGCGAACGAGCTCGCTGATGGTCATGTTTCACCTCCTCTCCTGACCTGATCGCTGGTGGTGGTGCGGTTCGGGTTGAAGATCCGTGCCTTGAGAAACACAAAGGCCGCGGATCCCGGTTTTCGGGTTCCGCGGCCTGGAGGCTGCCGAGCTGTTGGTTCTCAACAGGTCGGTGGACTCCAGGCACTGGTCCCCGGGACGTAGGACTGGGCGAGACCCCGGTTGTCATCGCCGAACGAGTCAGCGATCACCGCAACGCGGTCGCGCATGACGAGCTTCGTCGTGGCGGCGTTGCCGGCCTCGGCTGCGCGGGCGGACACCGTGAAGGCGTGGCCGCAAATGGGCATGCCAAAGGCCGACGGGGTCTGAGCCGTCATCCAGGTCTTGGTGCTGTTCATTGGTGCCACCTCCTTCAGTAGTAGGGCGCCGATCCTGCCAAGATCGTGTGCGCTGTTTCTGTTGCTTGCGGAAAACTATCGTGGACCCGCTGTAATGGGCAAACGATTTAGTGGGTATTTCTCGATTTTTTTCGCGACCGGCTCAGCCGACCACGCTCAGCACCTCGTCGCCGTACTTCTCGAGCTTCGACCGGCCTATACCGCTGATGCGCAGCAGGGCGTCGGGGGTGCGCGGCTTGTGCTCGGCGATCAGCTGCAGCGTCGCGTCGGTGAAGACCACGAACGCCGGCACGCTCTCCTCCCCCGCCCGCTCCTTGCGCCACTCGCGCAGCCGGTCGAACAGCTCCTCGTCGTACGACGCCGGGCAGTCCGCGCAGCGCCCGCGCTTCTTCTCCGCGCCGGTCGACAGCGGCCGGCCGCACTCGCGGCAGCCGGCGACCTTGCGGGTGCGGGGCTGCTCGCGGGCGGCCAGGACCTCCTGGGGCAGCAGCGGGTCGAGGAACCGGGACGGCTTGCGGTTGGGGCGTCCGCCCGGGTTGCGCGCCAGCGACCAGGACAGCGCGAGGTCCACCCGCGCCCGGGTCATGCCGACGTACAGGAGCCGGCGCTCCTCCTCGATCGCGGCCGGGGTGTCGGCGTAGGTGATCGGGAGGGTGCCGTCCTGCAGGCCGCAGAGGAACACGGAGTCCCACTCGAGGCCCTTGGCGGCGTGGAACGTCGCCAGGGTGACGCCGTCGGCGACCGGGGCGTGCTGCTCGGCCGCGCGCCGGTCGAGGTCGTCGACGAAGCCGTTGAGCGTCGCGCCGTCGTGGCTCGCGAACTCGATCGCCTGGTCGACCAGCGCCTGCCAGGACTCCCAGCGGTCGCGGGTCTGGCCGCGCGTGGTCGGCGCCTCGGCGGTCCAGCCCATGCCGGCCAGGATCGCCGCCACAGCACCCGGGATGCTCGCCGCGTCGTCGCCGGCCTCGCCGGAGCGAGCGGCGCCGCGGAGCCGGGTGACCGCCTCACGGACCTCCGGCCGGTCGAAGAACCGGGCCGCGCCGCGGACGACGTACGGGATGCCGCGCGCCGACAGCGCCTCCTCGAACGACTCCGACTGGGCGTTGATCCGGAACAGCACCGCCACCTGGCCGAGGCTGCGGCCGGCGTCGCGCAGCCGCAGGATCGCGGCGGCCACCGCCTCGGCCTCGGCGACCTCGTCGGAGCGCGGGGTGTAGCTGACGGTCGGGCCGGACGGGCGCTGGGCACGCAGCTCCACACCTTGGCTGAGCGACCCCGCGAGCAGGGTGTTCGCGGCCTCGACGACCTCGGGCGTGGAGCGGTAGTTGCGGACCAGCTCGACGGAGGTGGTGTTGGCGTGCTTGCGGGGGAAGTCGCGCAGGTAGTCGGCGTTGGCCCCGGCGAAGGAGTAGATGGTCTGCGCGGGGTCGCCGACGACGCAGATCTCGTCGCGGCCACCGAGCCAGAGGTCGAGCAGCGCGGACTGCAGCGGCGAGACGTCCTGGTACTCGTCGACGACGAACCACTTGTACTGGCGGCGCACCTGCGCCGCGATCCGCTCGTCGTCGGCGAGCATGCCCGCGGTCAGGAGCAGTACGTCCTCCATGTCCATCCGGCCCTGGCCGCGCTTGACGTCCTCGTAGCTGCTGAACACCCGGCCGACGGTCTCGTGGTCCTGCCCGGTGACGCTGCGGCCACGCTGGGCGGCGACCCGGGCGTAGTCGTCAGGGTGCACGTTGCTGACCTTGGCCCACTCGACCTCGGAGGCCAGGTCGCGCAGCAGTGCCTGGTCCGCGGAGAGCCGCTGCCGGCGGGCCGCGGTGGCGAGCAGGCCGATCTTCGACTCGATCAGCGTGGGCAGCTCGGTGCCGTGCGCCTGCGGCCAGAAGTAGCGCAGCTGACGCAGTGCCGCCGAGTGGAACGTGCGCGCCTGGACCGGCCCCGCGCCGAGGGCGCGCAGCCGGGCGCGCATCTCGCCGGCCGCGCGCGTGGTGAACGTGACCGCGAGGATCTCGGTCGGGGCGTAGATGCCGGTGGCGACGCCGTACGCGATCCGGTGGGTGATCGCCCGGGTCTTGCCGGTCCCGGCTCCCGCGAGCACGCGGACCGGCCCGCGCAACGCCTCGGCGACCCGCCGCTGCTCGGGGTCGAGCGCATCGAGCAGGGGGTGGGCGTCGGGCATGTCGGGGGAACAACTCCTCGTGAGCGATGGTTGAGTCGGCGAGACCTTTCCAAACCCTAGACGCCGGAGGCGACAGTCCCGATGCACGGTTCCTTCACGATGTACTCGACCCCGTGGTGTGGCTACTGCCACCGCCTCAAGGGCCAGCTCGACCGCGAGGGCATCACGTTCGACATCGTCGACATCGAGCAGCAGCCGGAGGCCGCCAAGCTGGTGGAGTCGGTCAACAACGGCAACCAGACCGTCCCCACGCTGGTCTACTCCGACGGCACCGCGCAGACGAACCCGTCGCTGGCGCAGGTCAAGGAGAAGCTGGCCGCTCTGGCTGGCTGAGCGCTGGTGACGGATTCCCCGGTGCACCGGGGAATCCGTCACTTCCTGGGTGTTGCAACGGCTGAGAAGTTCCAGGAAAGGCCGAGAAGTCCGGCCTCACCACTCGCCGGGCAGCTCCCCGCCGTACCAGTGCTCCACGAGTGAGCGACTGATCGATACGCCGCGCGGGAGCAGCAGGGTGCCGGCCTCGGCGAGCTCCTTCATCTCCGCGCGCGTGAACCAGCGCGCGTCCTCGAGCTCGTCGTTGTCGACCGCGATCTCGGTGCTGGTCGCGCGCCCGACCATGCCCAGCATCAGGCTGGCCGGGAGCGGCCAGGGCTGGTTGCCGAAGTACTCCACGTCACCGACCACGACGCCCGACTCCTCGAGCACCTCGCGGCGTACGGCGTCCTCGAGCGTCTCCCCCGGCTCGCAGAAGCCGGCCAGCGTGGAGTAGCGACCCTCGGGCCAGACCGCCTGGCGCCCGAGCAGGCAGCGCTCGTCCTCGGCGCCCGGCTCTCCCGAGGTGACGATCATGATGACCGCGGGGTCGGTGCGCGGGAACTGCACATGGCCGTTCTCGCAGACCAGCTCGTGCCCGGCCGCGCGCGGCGCGAGGGGCTCGCCGCAGCGCGGGCAGAAGCGGGTGACCCACAGCCACTCGGCGAGGCCGAGCGCGTGGAAGACCAGCGGCGCGCCGGCGAGCGCGTCGTCGGCGAGGAACGGCAGGAGCCCGCGCAGCGGCGTCCAGTCGCCGCCGGCCTTGGAGATCTCGGCGTCGACGATCACCGCGAACCACGCGCGACCGTCGTGCTCACCCAGCAGCACCCGGAGGCCGTCCGGCGCCTCCGCCGGCGCGACCCAGTCGAGCGCGCCGGCCACCGGCCGCACGCGCGTGCCGGCGACGACCAGCACCCGCGACTCCGGGTCGGCCCACCGCGCGGCGAGCCAGGCGTCGTCAGCGCGGTAGGCGCCGGCGCGGTCGTGCGGGTTCGCGGACAGGCGCTCGTGCTGGTACCTCACGAGTGCAGGCTATGCGCCATGCGGAGCGGCACGCCGAGCGACCTCGTTGTTGACAATGATTCTCATTTGCAATGAGAATCATGGTCATGTCACGACACGTCTTCCGCCGTACTCCCGTCCTCGTCGCCCTCGCGCTCACCGCCCTCACGGGCTGCGCGAACGACGACTCACCCGCCGCCGAGCAGCCGTCGTCGACGCCCGAGGCGCCGTCCGTCCAGTCCGTCGACGCACCGGAGCCGCGCCTCGCGGTGACGTACGACGGCGGCGTGCTCGTCGTCCGCGCATCGGACGGCGAGGTGCTGCTCGACGAGCCGCTCGGGGGCTTCCTGCGGGTCAACCCCGCGGGCGACGACCGGCACGCCTTCGTCAGCGCGGCGGGCGGGTTCACGGCGCTCGACCTCGGGTCCTGGACGTCCGACCACGGCGACCACGGCCATTCCTACGCCGACGACCCGGCGCTGCT
Source organism: Nocardioides caricicola (assembly GCF_039541135.1). Classification (NCBI taxonomy): domain Bacteria; kingdom Bacillati; phylum Actinomycetota; class Actinomycetes; order Propionibacteriales; family Nocardioidaceae; genus Nocardioides; species Nocardioides caricicola. The sequence goes on from NZ_BAABFQ010000005.1 coordinate 367,873, forward strand.
CGACTTCACGGTGCCCGCCGAGGAGCCCGGCCACGTGGTCGTCCACCACGGCTGGACCACGCTCTTCGACGACGGCACCGGCACGATGACGTCCTTCGAGTCCCACGAGCTCGACGAGCCCGACGAGCTGGAGACCGAGACGGCGACGACGCCGGACCCGCACCACGGCGTCGCGGCCCGCACGCACGACGGTGGCTGGCTGCACACGCTCGGCACGAGCGAGGAGCGGTCGAGCATCACCGTCGTCACCGCGGACGGCGAGCAGCTCGCGTCCAGCGACGAGTGCCCGGGCGTGCACGGCGAGGCGTTCGCAGGTGAGGTCGCGGTCGTGGGGTGCGAGGACGGCGTGCTCGTCGTCGACGGCACCGAGATCACCAAGGTGGACGCACCGGACGCGTACGGCCGGATCGGCAACCAGGCCGGCCACGACGAGTCGGCGTACGTCCTCGGCGACTACAAGGTCGACCCCGACGCGGCGCTCGAGCGCCCGACCCGGGTCAGCGTCATCGACACGACCGACGCCTCGCTGCGCCTGGTCGACCTGCCCGCGAGCTACTCGTTCCGCTCGCTCGGCCGTACGCCCGAGGGCGACGGGCTGGTGCTCGGCACCGACGGCGCGCTGCGCGTGATCGACGTGCGCCGGGCCGCGGTGCGCTCCTCGCTCACGGTGGTCGCGCCGTGGCGCGAACCGCTCGACTGGGAGCAGCCGCGCCCGACGCTCGAGGTGGTCGACGGGACGGCGTACGTCACGGAGCCGGCGACCCGGGAGATCCACGTCGTCGACCTCGACCGGCTCGAGGTGGTGCGGACGCTGACGCTGCCCGAGGTGCCCAACGAGCTGGTGGGCGTCAGCGGCTGACCGCCAGTCCCTAGGGTGGGCGCCATGAGCACGCACATCGGCGCCCGCCCCGGGGACATCGCCCCGCTGGTCCTGCTGCCCGGCGACCCGCTGCGGGCGAAGTGGATCGCCGAGACCTTCCTCGAGGACGCGACGCTCTACAACGAGGTGCGCGGGATGTACGGCTACACCGGCACATGGAACGGCCACCGGGTGTCGGTCCAGGGCTCCGGCATGGGCCAGCCGTCGCTCGCGATCTACGTCCACGAGCTCTTCACCGAGTACGACGTGCAGTCGGTCATCCGGGTCGGCTCGTGCGGCGGGATGAGCGAGAAGGTCGCGATCCGCGACCTCGTGATCGCGTCCGGCGCCTGCACGGACTCGTCGATGAACCGGATCCGGTTCGAGGGCCTCGACTACGCCCCGGTCGCCGACTTCGGGCTGCTGCGTGCGGCGTACGACGCCGCGGAGGGCCGCGACGGGGTGCACGTCGGGCTGATCTACAGCAGCGACTCGTTCTACGCGGCGCGTCCCGAGCTGGCCGCCCGGATGGTCGAGTACGGCGTGCTCGCCGTCGAGATGGAGGCCAGCGCCCTCTACACCCTCGCTGCCCAGCACGGCCGCAGGGCGCTGGCGATCTGCACGGTCTCCGACCACCTGGTCACCGGCGAGGAGACCACCTCTCAGGAGCGCGAGCAGACGTTCGGCGAGATGGTCGAGATGGCGCTCACGGCTGGGACCACCGTCACGGACTAAACCCGCGCCCCGACAGCGTTCTGCCGACGTGGAGATCCTCGACGCGGTGGTGATCGGTGCCGGGCAGGCCGGGCTGTCGGCGTCGTACCACCTCACGCGGCGCGGGATCGCGCACGTCGTGCTCGACGCCGACGCGGCACCCGGTGGCGCGTGGCAGCACCGCTGGGACTCGCTGACCATGCGCGACGTGCACGGGATCGCGTCCCTCCCCGACTCCGACTCCCCCGCCGACGAGGCCGGCCGGGCGAACGCCGTGGTGCCGGCGTACTTCGGCGCCTACGAGCGCGCGCACCGGCTGCCCGTGCTGCGTCCGGTGCGGGTCGACCGGGTCGAGCCGGCCGGCGAGCTGCTGGTCGTGCACGCCGGTGAGCGGAGCTGGACGACGCGCACGATCGTGAACGCGACCGGCACCTGGACCCAGCCGCACGTGCCGTACTACCCCGGCATCGAGACCTTCCGCGGCGAGCAGCTGCACACCGTCGGCTACCCCGGTCCTGCCCACTTCCACGGCTTGCGCGTCGTGGTCGTCGGCGGGGGCGCGTCGGGCGTGCAGCTGCTCGGCGAGATCGCCCCGGTCGCCGCCGACACCCTCTGGGTCACCCGGCGCGAGCCGGTGTGGCGCACCGACGAGTTCACGCCCGAGGCCGGGCGCGAGGCGGTGGCGCTCGTGGAGGAGCGGGTACGCCGCGGTCTTCCGCCGGCGAGCGTCGTCAGCGTGACCGGACTGGCGCTGCGCGACCAGGAGCGGGCGGCGGAGCAGCTGGGCGCCTACCGACGCCACCCGATGTTCACAGCGATCGAGCCCGACGGCGTGCGGATGCCGGACGGGTCGCTGTGGCCCGCCGACGTGATCCTCTGGGCGACCGGGTTCCGGCCCGCGATCGCCCACCTCGCTCCCCTGCACCTGCGCTCCGAGCACGGCGGCATCCAGCTCGACCGGGCCGGGACCACCGCGGTCGCGGACCCGCGCGTGCAGCTGGTGGGCTACGGCCCGTCGGCGAGCACGATCGGCGCGAACCGCGCCGGCCGGGCTGCCGCCACCGGCGTCGCCCGCTGGCTCGCTCAGAGCGCGAGCAGCGCCTCCAGCGCCTGACGGTCCGGCAGGTCGGTGGGCTCGACGACCTCGCCGGTGCGCACGTAATAGAACGCCGCGCGCACCCGGTCGAGCGGCACGTCGTGCAGCTCGGCCCACGCCAGCCGGTAGATCGACAGCTGGAGCGGGTCGGCGGTCGCGGACCGGTTGGTCTTCCAGTCGACGACGAGGTGGTCGTCACCGTCGACGTACACCGCGTCGATCCGGCCACGCACGACCTGGCCACCGAGCACGAGCGCGAACGGCGCCTCGACCTGATGGGGCACCCGGCTCGCGAACGGCCCGGACTCGAACGTCGCGATGAGGTCCTTCAGGTCGGTGTCGTCGTCGATGCCCGCGTCTCCGCGACCGGGCAGGTCGCCGTAGTCGAAGAGGTCCTGCTGGCCGAACCGCGCCTCCACCCACGCGTGGAAGCGGGTGCCGAACCGCGCCGCCGACGACGGTGGCCGCGGCATCGGCCGGGCCAGCTCGCGGGCGAACGTCTCGGGGTCGTCGCGCAGCCGGCCGAGCGCGGTGGCCGAGAGGCTCGACGGGAGGGGTACGGCGACGTCGGAGCTGCGGTCTCGGCGCGCCTCGGCGAGCAGCCGGTCCAGCTCGGCGTCCCACTCCGCGACCCGCGCGGCCTCGATCATGTCCAGCCCGGCGTCGACCGCCTCCGGGTCGGCCTCGACCACCCGTCGCGCGGCCTCGATGCGCAGCGCGGCCTCACGCCCGGTGCCGGTCGGCGGCCACGGACGGGACGGGTCGACGGCGTCGTACGGGTTCGCGGCGCCCTTCTCGGGCTTGTCGAGCCAGTCCGCGACCGGCTCGCCCCAGTCGTCGAGCTGGTCGCGGACCACGAGCTGGTACGCCGACGGGCCGAACGGCGTCGCGCGCGGGCTCCAGAGGTAGGAGGACACGAACAGGCGCCGGGCCGCGCGGGTGAACGCGACGTACCCGAGGCGCAGCTCCTCCTCGGCGTCGTGGTCGCGGGTGGCGGCGCGGTAGGCGTCGAGGGCGGCCTTGTCGTGGCCGGCGAGCTGCGGGAGGTCGGCGGCGTCGCCGCGCAACGGCGCCGGGAGGATCGCCGGCGACGACGTCCACAGCGTGCGGGAACGGTTGGACGGGAACCGGGTCTCGCAGACGCCGACCAGGAAGACGAAGTCCCACTCGAGGCCCTTGGAGCGGTGGACGGTGAGCAGCTTGACCGAGTCGGCCTCGGTCGGGGTCGCCACGTCGAGGCCGTTGCCCTGGTCGTCCTCGGCGGTGAGGTAGGCCAGCAGCGCCGGGAGGGTGACGTCGCCGTCGACGGCCTGGAAGTCCGCCACCGCCTTCACGAACAGATCGAGGTTGTCGCGCCGCGCCGACGCCGCCGGGCTGACCGCCGAGGCGAGCTCGACGTCGGTGCCGCTGGTGTCGATGATCCGGCGCACGATGTCGAGCAGCGGCTCCCCGACGTACGTGCGCAGGGTGCGGAGCTCGGCGGAGAGCAGGGCGAAGCGCTCGAGCGCCTCGGGCGAGTAGGGATGGTCCCCGGGGTCGGCGAGCGCGTCGTCGAGGGACGGGATCTCGGCCGGGTCGATGCCGTCGGCGATCTCGAGCAGGTGCTCGGTCACGGACTCCGGCGCCGCGCCGCGGCCCAGACGGCCGGAGATCTCCACGGCCCGGCGGCTGAGCAGCCGCAGGTCGCGCGGGCCGATCGCCCAGCGGGGGCCGGTCAGCAGCGTGAGCAGGGCGGCGTTGGCGGTGACGTCGTGCAGCAGGTGCAGGGTCGCGACGATCTCCGCGACCTCGGGCAGCCGGAGCAGCCCGGACAGGCCGACGATCTCGACCGGGATGCCGGCGCTGGTCAGCGCGTCGAAGACGTCCTCGGCGTGCGCGTTGTCGCGGGTGAGCACGCCGATCTTCGCCCACGAGCCGTCGTGCGACTCCTTCACGGCGTCGACCAGCCAGGCGAGCTCGTCGGCGTGCGTCTCGAAGACCCGCGCGGTCACCGAGCCGGTCTCCGCCTCGGGCTTGGCGACCAGCGGCTCGACCTGGCCGTACTTGGCGTACAGCGGGGCGGCCAGCCGGTTGGCGACCTCGAGGATCCGGGCGTCCGAGCGGCGGTTGACGGTCAGGGGGTACGTCGGGACCGGGCGGCCGCTGCCCGAGGGGAAGGTGTCGGCGAAGTTGAGGATGTTGGACACCGACGCACCGCGCCAGCCGTAGATCGCCTGGTTGGGGTCGCCGACCGCGGTGACGGGGTGACCGTCGCCGAACAGCCGCGAGAGCATCACGGCCTGGGCGACGGAGGTGTCTTGGTACTCGTCGAGGAGCACCACCTTGAAGCGGGTCTGCTCCAGCGCGCCGACGTCCGGCTGCTCCCGGGCGAGCCGGGCGCCGAGCTCGATCTGGTCGGAGAAGTCCATCAGGCCGAGGTCGCGCTTGAGCCGGCGGTAGGCCTCGACCAGGCCGAGCAGCTCGGCGCGCCGGTCGATCGCGGAGATCGCCTTCTCGACGGCCTCGCGGTAGGTGACGCGGTTCTTGCCCGCGACCTCCTCCTCGAGCGCCCGCACGAACCCGGCCCGCGCATCGTCGTCGACCGCGCGCACGTCGTCGGGGCCGACGAGGTGCTCGCTCATCGCGCTGTCGAGGGCGAGGAGGTTCTGGATCACGGTCTCCGGGTGGTCGGAGAGGTGCCGCACGTCGCCGGTGTAGCGGTCGACCGCCCGCGCGCCGAGCTGGTAGCGCGCGGCGTCGGTGATCACCCGGGTGTCGGGCTCGTGCCCGATCCGCAGGCCGTGGTCGGTGAGCAGCCCGGCGGCGTAGGCGTTGTACGTCGCGACCGTCGGCTCCAGGACGTCCTCACCGTCCTCCGGCTGCTCCAGCGCGCCCGCGGCGGCGAGCGCCTCGCGGATCTTGCGGCGCAGCTCGCTGGCGGCCTTGGTGGTGAACGTCAGGCCGAGCACCTCGTCGGGCCGCACCTGGCCGGTGACCACGAGGTAGACCACCCGCGCGGCCATCAGCGTGGTCTTGCCGGAGCCGGCTCCGGCGATCACGACCGCCGGCTCGAGGGGCGCGGAGATCGCGGCCCACTGCTGGTCGCTCGGGGCGTACGGCGTGCCCATGACCTCCTGGAGGTCCTCGGGGCTGTCGATGCGGCGGATCACTGGCTGGTCACCGGCCCCGCGCTCTTGATCGGGCAGATCGGAACGAACGTGCAGTCGCGGCAGTGCTGGCCGGCGACCGCCGGGAAGGTCTCGGTGCGCAGCAGCGACGCCGCGTGACCGAGCCGGGCGCGGAGCTCGTCGCGGGCCGGTCCGTCCTCGGCCTGGACGTCCTGGGCCTGGACGACCGCGGTCTCGCCGCCGTCGGTGAGCCCGAGCTGGACCAGCTCGGCGCCGCCCGCCTGCGCCCCGGGCACCAGCTCGTCGACCGCGCCGTGGTCGACGGCGTACTGGTAGAGGCCCAGCTGGACGTGGCTCTCGACGGCCTTGTTGCTGGGCTTGGTGCGGCCGGTCTTGAGGTCGACGACCACGACGTTGCCGTCGGCGTCGACCTCGAGGCGGTCGGCGTACCCGGTGAGCTTCACGTGCTCGCCGTTCTCGAGCTGGACGACGGTCGTGAACGCGGACTCCGTGTCGAGGAGTCGGCGCGGGTTCGCCAGGTGCCACTGCAGGAAGCGGCCGAGGGCCGCGCGGACTCGCTCGTGCTCGCGCAGCTTCGACCAGGGGGTGCGGAAGTCGAGCCGGTCCCACACGGCGTCGACGTGCTCCATCAGCACGTCGAGGGCGGGCTCGACCTCGCCGGTGGCGACCCGCTGGGCGAGCGCGTGCAGGAGCTCGCCGAGGTTCGCGGACTGGTGGGCCCGGGAGATGCCGCCGGCCTCGCGCTCGAGGAACCACTGGGTCGGGCAGACCGCCATCGACTCCAGCACGCTCGCCGACACCGGCACCGGCTGGTCGGGGTCGCGGACCGGCTGCACGGAGCGGGTGGCCGCCCGGGTGCCCCACCACGACGACGGGTCGGCGATGCGGACCTCGGGGGCGAGCCGGGCAAGCCGCCGAGCGGCCGCCTCGCGCAGCGGCTCGGTGGTGTCGGGGTCGGCGACGGTGCGCCGGAGCTCGGCGACCAGCCCCGCGAGGGACAGCGGCCGGGGTGGGCGGCCCACGACCCGCTCGACGGTGACGCCGAGCTCGTCGAGGAACCGGGACGGCTGCTCGCCGTCGTCCTCGGCGGACGCGACCGCGGTGACGACCAGCCGCTGGCGCGCGCGGGTGCAGGCGACGTAGAACAGCCGGCGCTCCTCCATCAGCAGCTCGCGCGCGGACACCGGCGGGACCACGCCGTGCTCGCCGATCCGGTCGGCCTGGAGCAGCGTCGAGCGGCGCCGCAGGTCGGGCCAGCCCTCCTGCTGCACGTGCGCGACCACGACCAGGCGCCACTCGAGCCCCTTGGCGCGGTGCGCGGTCAGCAGGCGCACGGCGGAGCCGCGGGCGCCACGCTCGGCCAGGGTGTCCGCGGGGATCTGCTGCTGCACCAGCGTGGCGAGGAAAGCGCGCACGCCGACGTGGTCGCGCTGCTCCTCGGCCCGCGCGGCGACGTCGAACAGCGCGCACACGGAGTCGAGGTCGCGGTGCGCGCGGCGGGCTGCGCCCCCGCCGAGGTCGACCGAGCGGCGCAGCCGGGCCGGCCAGCCGGTCCGTGACCACAGCGTCCAGAGCAGCTCCTCGGCCGAGGCTCCCCCTCGCATGTCGTCGCGGGCGTCGACGAGCAGCTGGGCGAGCGCCCGGGCGCGCACCACCTCGGGGCCGTCGAGGCCGTCGAGGAACCCCGGGGTGACGATCGCCGAGCGGACCAGCTCCCGCGACGTGCGCGGGGTGCGGCCCTCGGCCTTGCTCTGCTCCTTCTCCCGGATCCGCAACCGCCGGGCGAGGCGGCGTACGTCGCCTGCGTCGAGCCCACCGAGCGGCCCGAGCAGCAGCGCCTCCGCGCGCGCCGGGTCGATGTGGTCGACGTGGTCGATGTCGTCGTTGTCGAGGTTGACCACGGCGCGGAGCGCATCGATCAGCGGCAGGACGGCAGGGTCGCGGACCAGCGGCACCTCGTCGCTCGCGACCTCGACGGGGACGCCGGCCGCCCCGAGCGCTCGGCGCAGCGGCGGGATCGACGCCCGCCCCGAGCGGACCAGGACCGCCATCTGGTCCCAGGGGATGGAGTCCTCGAGGTGGGCGCGGCGCAGCAGGTCGGCGAGGTGCTCGGCCTCGGCACGCTCGGTGTCGAAGGTGCGGACCAGCACCCGGCCGTCGCCGAGGTCGTTCGGCTCGGCCTCGGGCGCGAGGAACGCCGCGCGCGCCTCGGCGGGGATCGTGCCGGGCAGCGCGAGCCGGCCGGCGACCCGCTGCGAGGCGACCAGCAGTCGCGGCCCGAACCGCCGGGTGGTGCGCAGCGCGACCACGTCGGCGGGCGCGCCGTCGGCACGCGGGAACTCGGTCGGGAAGTCGAGGATGCCGCGCACCTCCGCGCCCCGGAAGCCGTAGATCGACTGGTGGGGGTCGCCGACCACCACCAGGTCGCGGCCGTCACCCGCGAGCGCACGCAGCAGCGCGACCTGGCCGGGGTCGGTGTCCTGGTACTCGTCGACGAACACCGCACTGATCTGCGCACGCAGCTCGTCGCGGTGCGCCTCGGCCTCGATGGTGGCGCGGCGGATCAGGTCGGCGTAGTCGGTCGCGCCCTGGGAGTCGAGGTTGGTGAGGTACTGGTCGAGGAACAGCCCGGCGGCGACGTACTCCGGCAGGCCCTCGGCCTCGCCGAGCGCCTTCAGGGCCATGCCGTCGAGGCCCTTCTCGCGGGCGCGGGACAGCACGGTGTGGACCTCGCGGGCGAAGCCGCGGGTGCCGAGGGCGCTGGCCAGCGACTCGGGCCAGACGACGGACTCGGGGTGGTCGGTGAGCAGCTCGCGGAGCACGACGTCCTGCTCGGGCGCGGACAGCAGCCGCAGCGGCGCCTCGTAGAGCTCGGCGGGCGAGTAGCGCCGGATCAGCGCGTAGGCGAACGAGTGGAACGTCGAGCTCAGCGTGGTCGACATGGTGCGGCCGAGCCGGGCGGTGACCCGGTCGCGCAGCTGCTCGGCGGCCTTGCGGGAGAACGTGAGCGCGAGGATCTCGTCGGGCTTGGCGCCGCGCTGCTCGATCCGGTCGACGATCGCCTCGACCAGGGTCGTGGTCTTGCCCGTGCCGGGGCCGGCGAGCACGAGCAGCGGCCCACCCGCGTGGTCGACGACCCGGCGCTGGTGCTCGTCGAGCTCGGGCACGGCGACCGTGACGTCGGGCCGCACCAGGCGGTACGTCGTCGGGGTGGCCGTCATGTGGGCTAGCCAACCACCTGGCGCCGACATGGCTCGACAATGGCCCTCGTGAGCCAACGCACTGTCGCCATCCTCGCCTTCGACGACATGGAGGTGCTCGACTTCGCCGGGCCCTACGAGGTCTTCAACGTGGCCGGGGAGCTGGGCGAGGGCAACCCGTTCTCGGTGCACTCGGTCGGCGTCACCGGGGATCCGGTCGCAGGTCGTGGCGGGTTCACCGTGCTGCCGACGTACGCGATCGCGGGCGCGCCGATCCCCGACCTCGTGGTCGTGCCCGGCGGCGCCGGGTCGCGCGCGCTGATGACGGACGAGCGGGTGCTGGCGTGGCTGCGCGAGCGGGCCGCCGAGGCCGAGCTGCTGCTGTCGGTGTGCACCGGCGCACTGGTGCTCGGCGCGGCCGGGCTGCTCGCTGGGAAGCCGGCGACCACCCACCACGACGCGTTCGACGAGCTGGCCGCCGTGTCGCCGACGACCAAGGTGGTCCGTGGGCAGCGGTTCGTGCGCAGCAGCGAGACGATCCTGACCTCGGCCGGGGTGTCGGCCGGCGTGGACCTCGCGCTGCACGTGGTGCAGCTGCTGGCCGGGCAGGAGACCCGCGACCGGACGGTCACGGAGATGGAGTGGATGTGGCAGTCGTGAGCTGCCCGCGTTGGCACCTCTCGCCATAGGCGGCGTCGGTGCGCCTCAGTAGCGTGCGCACATGACCGAAGGCCCCCTGTCCGACGTACTCGTGCTCGACCTGACCCGCGCGCTCGCCGGCCCGCACGCCGCGATGATGCTCGGCGACATGGGCGCGCGCGTGATCAAGGTCGAGTCGCCCTCCGGCGACGACAGCCGCGGGTGGGGCCCGCCGTTCCTCGGCGAGGGCGACGACCGCGAGTCGACGTACTTCATGTCGGCCAACCGCAACAAGGAGTCGATCGTCCTCGACCTCAAGTCCGAGGCCGACCAGGACGTGCTGGCGCGCCTGGTCGAGCGCGCCGACGTGCTGATGGAGAACTTCCGCGTCGGCGTCCTCGACCGGCTCGGCTTCTCGGTCGAGCGGCTGCACGAGCTCAACCCCCGGCTGGTGGTGCTGTCGATCACCGGCTTCGGGCACGACGGCCCGGAGGCGTCGCGCTCGGGCTACGACCAGATCGCGCAGGGCGAGGGCGGGCTGATGTCGATCACCGGCACCGAGCAGCCGACCAAGGTCGGCGTGCCGATCGCCGACCTGGTGGCCGGGATGTACGGCGCGTACGGCGTGGTCGCCGCGCTGCACGAGCGGAACCGCACCGGCCGGGGCCGCGTGGTCCGCACGTCGCTGCTGGCCGGGATGGTCGGCGTGCACGCCTACCAGGGCACGCGGTGGACGGTCGGCGGCGAGGTGCCCGGCCTGGCCGGCGACCACCACCCGTCGATCTCGCCGTACGGCATGTTCGCGACGGGCACGGCGCCCGTGCAGATTGCGTGCGGCTCGGAGGGCCTGTGGCGCGCGCTGTGCAACGCCTTCGGCTGGGACCCGGCCGAGGCGGCGTTCGCGACGAACGCGCTGCGCGTCGCCAACCGGGGCGCGCTGATCGAGCGCATCGAGGGGCTGTTCGCCGACCAGCCGGCCGAGCACTGGCTGGAGCTGCTCTCGGCGGCCGGCGTCCCGTCGGGCATGGTGCGGTCGATGGACGCCGTCTACACCTGGGACCAGACGCGGTCGCAGGGGCTCGTGATCGACGTCGAGCACGCCACCAAGGGTCGTCTCGAGCTGCCGGGGTCGCCGATCCGCTTCGACGACAACCCCTACTCCGGCGGGCGCTCGACGCACCTCGCTCCCCCGACGCTGGGCCAGCACGATGCGTCGATCCGGGAGTGGCTGGAGTCGTGAGCCGCGACTGGCAGCAGTGGCACGAGCACTACGACGACCCGGACTCGTCGCTCTCGAAGCGGCTGACCGTGGTGCGTGGCGCCCTGCAGGGGCTGCTGGCCGCGGCCGAGGGGCCGGTCCGGCTGCTGAGCCTCTGCGCCGGTGACGGCCGCGACACGCTGCCCGTCGTCCGCGCGTCCGACGCCTCGGTCACCGGGGTGCTCGTCGAGCTGGACCCCGAGCTGGCTGCCCGTGCCCGGGCGAACGCCCCGGCGGGGATCGAGGTGCGGACCGCCGATGCCGGCACCACCGCGTCGTACGCCGACGTCGCGCCTGTCGACGTCCTCCTCGAGTGCGGGATCTTCGGCAACGTCACGGACGACGACATCGCGCGGACCGTCGCCGCCACGCCCTCGCTCCTGGTGGCCGGCGGTCACGTCGTCTGGACGCGCGGCAACAACGTGCCGCGCGACCCCACGTCGTACGAGGGAGACCCGGCGGAGCTGGTGCGCGGGCTCTTCCTCGACGCGGGCTTCGAGGAGGTCGTGTTCGTCAGCGACCCGTCCGGCTTCCGGGTCGGCGTCTCCCGGTGGCCGGGGCCGGACGGCGTGCCCGGGCCCGGCCAGCGGGTGTTCCACTTCGTCTGAGCTCGGACTTCTCGGGCAATCCCTGACGTTCTGGGGTGAAGTTTCGGCCCATAAGGTCAGGTTTCCCCGGCCCACCGGGGAAACCTGCAGCAGCCTCAGCCCAGGTCGACGATCGCCGCCACCGGGCCGCCACCGTCGGGGCCCTGGTGGGCGGCGGAGACCGACACGAAGACGGCCGGGTCGCCGGTGACCGCGGCGGTCACGCCACCGACCGCGGACTTGATCTGGCGGTGCCAGTGCACGTCGGAGTCGTCGAGCATCGCGTTGCGGCGGCCGCGGACGACGCCGTCCTGCGACACCTCGCACTTGAGGAACACGTTGACCAGCCGGCCGTCGAGGTCGGAGGGGTGCGGGCGCTCGGGGAGGTCGAGGCCGGCGGAGCGGATCGCGTCCCAGATGCCGTCGGCGTCGAGGGCGTCGTTCATCACCGAGTGGCCGATCCGGTAGCGGCCGCCGACACCCGGCGCGTTGCCGACCACGACGACCTGCGCCTGGTCGAGCTCGACGCCGGAGGAGCAGGAGGCGACCGAGGAGTACAGCGAGCGGTTGTGCATGACGTCGGCGTCGGTCGGCATCTCGATCTCGCCGAGGGCGACCGCGATCCCCAGCGCCGTGCAGCCGTTGGAGAGGTCCATCGACTCGTGGGTGTGCTCGGTCCACACGGTCTTGCCGCGCGACTTCGCGTCGCGGATCGTGTGCACGGTCAGCAGCGGCGTCTTGGTCTGCACGTAGTGCACGTCGGCCGGGTCGGTGATCCCGGCCCGCTCCATCGCGACCTTCACGGCGTCGGCGACCTTCGTGACCATCGCGGTCCGGCCGATGTCCTCGGGCATCAGCACCTCGCTCATCGCGAAGCCGACGGTGAGCCGCGGCTCGTCGGTCGGTACGACGTGCTCGGGCGGGACGGTCGCGAAGATCGTGGCGTGCGGGCTGATCACGCCGTCGGTGCCGCCCGACCACACGATCGGGACCTGCTTCACGGCCTCGGCGTCGGCGCCCTTCTCGACCAGCACCTCGCGGAACGCGCGGTCGGCGATGATCCGCGTGTAGTCGTTGACGCCGCCGTTGCCCTCGGTCTTGCCGATGATCGCGATGACGCGGTCGGCCTGCATCACGCCGTCGTCGATGAGCTTCGCGAGCTCGCTGGCGTCGGCGACGGAGTGGATCGGGACCTTGCGGACTTCGATGGCGTCGGGCATGACGTTCCTTCTGCTAGTCGGGCTCTAGGTGGGTACGACGACGGTGCCGGCGTCTCCGGCGATGGCTGCGGCGAGGTGGTCGAGGTCGGTGATGACGGCGCGGGTGCCGCCCTGCTCGACGAACCGGCAGGCGGCGTCCACCTTGGGTCCCATCGAGCCGCTGGCGAAGTGCCCCTCGGCGGCGTAGCCGCGCAGCTCCGCGACCGTCACGGCGCCGAGGGACTCGGCCTCGGGGGTCCCGTAGCGCAGCACGGCGTTCGGCACGTCGGTGCCGATCACCAGCACGTCCGCGGCGACCGTGCGCGCGAGCAGCGCGGCGCCGAGGTCCTTGTCGATCACGGCCTCCACGCCGCGCAGCCGGCCGTCGGGGTCGCGGACCACGGGGATGCCTCCACCGCCGTTGGCGATCACGACGAAGCCGGCGTCGACCAGCGCGCGCACCGCGGCCGCGTCGAGGATCTCGAGCGGCTCGGGCGAGGCGACCACGCGCCGCCAGCCCTTCTCGCCGCGGTCCTCCCAGACCTGACCGTGCTCCTGCATCACCGCGGCCTCGTCGGCGGGCAGGAAGCGGCCGATCGGCTTGGTCGGCTTCGCGAAGCCGCTGTCGGCGGCGTCGACGAGGGCGCGGGTCACCACCGCCGCCGTACGCCGGTCGACGCCGCGGCGGGCCAGCTCGACGTCGAGCGCGTCCATCAGCACGAAGCCGAGCGTCCCCTGCGTCTGTGCGCCGCACCAGTCGAGCGGCACCGGCGGGACGACGGCGGCGGCGACCTCGTTCTTGACCAGCAGGTTGCCGACCTGGGGACCGTTGCCGTGCGTGATGACCACGTCGACGTCCTGCTCGAGCATCGAGGCGACGGCGGCCATCGCGACCTCGGCGGCGCCGATCTGGTCCTCCGGGCGGGCCCGGCCTGCGTTCGTCATGGCGTTGCCACCGAGCGCGAGCAGGACCCTCATGCTCCGAACCTAGTGACCGCGCAGGCGCGCATCTTCGGCAGGAGTTGCCAAGAGAACGCCGCCGACGCCGTCATCGTCCTCCGGCCACCCGCAGCGTCGTGCCGGTGACGTACGACGCCTCGTCGCTCATCAGCCAGGCGATCGCGTCGGCCACCTCGCCGGGCTCCCCGGCCCGGCCGAGCGGGACCAGCGGCCCGACCCGGTCGATCCGGCCGGGTTCGCCGGCGTCGGCGTGGATCGAGGTGCGCACGATCCCGGGCGCGACGCCGACCACGCGGATGCCGTCGCCGGCCACCTCCTGCGCGAGCCCGACGGTGAGCGTGTCGACGCCGGCCTTGGACGCGGCGTACTGGACGTACTCGTTCGCCGAGCCCAGGGTCGCGGCGCCGGAGCTGACGTTGACGAGCACGCCGCCGCTGCCGCCGTACGACGTCCCCATGGCGCGGACCGCCGCGCGGGCGACGAGGAGCGCGGAGGTGAGGTTGAGGTCGACGGTCGCGGCGATCACGTCGGGGGGCGTCTCGGCGAGCTTCCCGATGTGCAGCGTGGCGCCGGCGTTGTTGACGACGCCCGTGACCGGGCCGGCCGCCGCGAACAGCCGGTCGACGCCCGCGGGGTCGGTCAGGTCGGTGCGCACGACCGTGCAGTGCCCGCCGGCGTCCTCGACGGCCAGCCGGGCCTCCTCGGCGGCCCGGTCGTCGCGCGCGTAGCCGAGCACCAGGTCGTGGCCGTCGCGCGCCAGCCGCAGCGCGGTCGCTGCGCCGATCCCGCGGGTGCCGCCGGTGATGAGGGTCTTCATGCCATCTCGAAGTCGTCGAAGTCGAAGCCCGGTGACACCAGGCAGCTGACGAGTGCGTCCGCCGGCGCGGGAAGCGTGCGCTGCCAGGTGCCGGCCGGCACCAGCAGCTGCGGCTCGACGAGGTCGACCGACACCGCGGTCACCTCGCCCGGTCGGTCGCCGACCCCGCCGAGCTCGAGGGTCACCGCGCCGTGGTGGGCCAGCCACACCTCGTCGGAGGAGACCCGGTGCCAGGCGGAGGACTCCCCCGCCGGGAGCAGGAAGTAGATCAGCGTCGCGGTCGGCCGCACCCGCCCGTCGGGCAGCGTCACCGACTCCGGCGACGCCCAGGTCTGCCGGTACCACCCGCCCTCGGGGTGCGGCTGCAGGTCCAGCGCCTCGGCCAGCGCCGGTCGGGTCATGAGCCCACTCCGTGCAGCCGGGCGTGCAGCGCGCGGACCTCGGCCTCGAGCTCGGGCGCCGGGCCGTCGACGGGTACGCCGGGCGCGACGTCGCGCACCGCCAGCGGCCGCACCGGCCCGGGCGCGATCCCCCACTCGGCCAGCCACCCGACCAGCTGCTCCGTGGAGGCGGCGTACACGATCCGCCCGAGGCCGACCCACGCGTGCGCCGCCGAGCACATCGCGCAGTGCTCGCCGGAGGTGTAGACGGTGCAGGCCGCGCGGTCCTCCTGGGGCAGGTTCTCGCCCGCCCAGCGGGCGATGTCGAACTCCGGGTGCCGGGTCTGGTCGCCGTCCTTGACCCGGTTGCGGTCGGCGTACAGCACCTCACCGGAGCCGGACACGAGCACCGAGCCGAACGGCTCGTCGCCGTCGTCGAGCGCCTCGCGCGCCAGCTCCACGCAGTGCCGCAGGTGGTCGAGATCGGTCTCGGAGAGCGTCACGACCCCGAGTCTGTCAGCCGAGCGCGTACGACGCCCGCCAGACGTAGCCGTCGTCGCCGCGGGCGACCAGGGAGACCGAGCGCGGCAGCCGCCCGCCGGGCAGCGCGCGGGTCAGCGTGACGACGCCGTTGAGGCACTCGTCGCGGCCCAGGCCCGACGTGATCGTGTGGTCGCGCCAGCGGACGACGACCTTCGCGCGCCACGTGGAGTCGCCCTGACAGGTGTAACCGGCGTACTCCACGTGCACCCGGCCGCGGTACGCGGTCGCCTGGAAGCGGGCGTGGTACATGCTGACCGACGCCGAGCGCCGGGCGAACGCCGCGTCGATCGAGCACGAGGGCCGGGTCTGGCCGGTCGCGGCGGTCAGCATCACGCCGGACGACGAGAAGCCGTTCGGCACGTCGAGCACCGACGTGTGCCGGGCCCGCCCGCGCGGCGTGCTGACACCGAACTGGTCCTGCTGGCCCCCGGAGCTCTGCATGCCGCCGTACAGGACGTGGGCGCTGCCGCTCCAGCGCCGGTGCGGCATCCCGGTGGCGCGCAGGGTCACCCCCAGCCGGTCGCCGTCGCGGACCTGGCGGACCTTCAGGTGCCCGGGGGTCTCGATGCAGTCGCCGCGGTAGGTGCTCGCACCGGCCGGAGCCACCGCGAGCAGGGTGATGCCGAGGGTGGCGACGACCAGTGCACCAAGCAGGGTACCGAGCAGGGTCCGCATGGGTCCGGAGCGTACGTCGTCTCGCTAGGCTCGGCACTCGAACCGTGAACATCCGCCTCGGGCCAGTCACCAGGAGAGTCGATGCAGACCGAGATCATGTACGGCCCGGCCTATGCCACCGCGAAGGTCGTCCTCAGCGCCGGCGAGGTCGTCCGGGCGGAGGCGGGCGCGATGCTCGCGATGTCCCCGGGCGTGGCGATGGAGACCACGACGCAGGGCGGTGTGCTCAAGGGGCTGCGCCGCTCGGTGCTCGGTGGCGAGTCGTTCTTCATGAACACGTTCACCGGGCAGGTGGACGGCGCCGAGCTGTGGCTCGCGCCGCCGCTCGCGGGCGACGTGGTGGCGTGGCCGATCAACGGGACGCTGTTCGTGCAGTCCGGGTCGTACCTCGCGTCCTCGCAGGGCCTCGAGGTGGACTCGAAGTGGGGCGGCTCGAAGACGTTCTTCTCGCGCGAGGGCCTGTTCATGCTGCGCGTCAGCGGCCAGGGCGACATCGTGCTGTCGAGCTACGGCGCGATCCACGCGATCGACCTGCAGCCGGGCCAGACCTACACGGTCGACACCGGCCACATGGTCGCGTGGACCGAGGGCGTGAACTACGCCGTGCGCAAGGTCGGCAACTGGAAGTCGACGTTCTTCTCGGGCGAGGGCTTCGTGGTCGACGCGACCGGCCCCGGCCGGATCTACATCCAGACCCGCAGCCAGGACTCGTTCCTCAACTGGCTGATCCCGCAGCTCCCCCAGCAGAGCAGCTAGGCGTCCGCGGTGGCGGCGGGCTCGGTCCGCCGCCACGCGGCGAGCGAGACCGCGCCCAGCGCCAGCGGCCCGCCCAGCGTGAAGACGCGCCACACGACGAGCCCGGCCACCGCGGCGGCCTCGGCCTCGAGCCCGGCGGACTGCACGATCGCGGCGAGGATCAGCGCGTCCACGATGCCGATGCCGCTGGCCGGGAAGATCGTGAACGGGTAGGCGAACAGGTACGCCACCGCGATCTCCGCCGCCCCCACCTCGCTCGAGCTCAGCCCGACGAACCGCAGGCACATCACGAGCAGGGTGAGGTCGACCGCCAGCATCCCGGCCAGGGCGAGCAGCGAGCGCGGGAAGCCGTACCGGAACCGAGCCGCGACGTCGCCGCGGAAGCGCACGCAGGCCTCGGCCCACGCGGCCGGGTCGACGGTACGGCGGACCCGGCGCGCCACCCTGCCCGCCCTGGTGCCCACCACGCGGGCCAGGCCGTCGCTGCGGACCACGAGCAGCAGCCCGGTCAGGATGCCCGCCGAGATCGCGATGCTGACGAGGTCGGCGAGGCGGTAGCCCAGCTCACCGCCGACGATCGCCAGCAGCACGAAGCCGACGGCCGGAGCACCGAAGCGGACGATGTAGAACGTCAGCGTGTTCATGATCGTGCCGGCCATGCCCTTCGCGACCGGCACGCCCCACGACGAGAACATCGCCATCCGCAGCGCGATGTCGCTCGGCGGCGGCGCGATCGTGGACATCAGGATCGCGACCTGGTCGTTCTGGGCGGCGCGCAACGGCGAGACGCCCGGGATGTAGAGCGACAACGGCAGCGCGTTGAGCACCTGCCGGACCACCAGCACGGCGAAGAGGACCGGCGCCTGCCACCAGTCCAGGTGCCCCAGGGCGGCCCGGACCTCGCCCCAGTCGACCTTCCCCACGAGCTGGACGACGATGTACGTGACGAGGGCCGCGACCGCCAGGAGGGCGAGGCGGACCCACCAGGACCGACTCAGAACTCCACCGGCTCCCGGATGATCGGGCAGGTCATGCAGTGCCCGCCGCCGCGGCCACGGCCGAGCTCGGCGCCCACGATCGTGATGACCTCGACCCCGGCCTTGCGCAGCAGTGTGTTCGTGAGCGTGTTGCGGTCGTAGGTGAACACCACGCCGGGCTCGAGCGCGACCGCGTTGTTGCCGCTGTCCCACTGCTGGCGCTCCGACTGGTAGACGTCACCCCCGGTGTCGATGACCTGGATCGACGGGAGACCGAGCTCGCGGGCGACGACGTCGACGAACCGCGCCGAGCCCTCGTCGCGCACCTCGACCCCGGGCGCCGTGTCCGACGGCATCAGCGTGAACGTGTGCACCGCGTCCATGATCGTGGGGTAGAGCGTCACGATGTCGCGGTCGACGAACGTGAAGACCGTGTCGAGGTGCATCGCCGCGCGCAGCTTGGGCATCCCGGCCACGATCACCCGGGTGGCCGCGCCCTGGTCGAACAGAGCCTTGGCCACCTGGGTGATCGCCTGGCGCGACGTCCGCTCGCTCATCCCGACGAGCACGACGCCGTTGCCGACCGGCATCACGTCGCCACCCTCGAAGCTGGCCTGTCCCCACTCCTGCTCCGCGTCGCCCCACCAGACGGTCGACCCCACGAAGTCGGGGTGGAACTGGTAGATCGCCTTGTAGAGCAGCGTCTCCTCCTTGCGAGCCGCCCAGTAGAGCGGGTTCATCGTGAGCCCGCCGTACAGCCAGCACGTGGTGTCCCGGGTGTAGAGCGTGTTCGGCAGCGGCGGCATGAGGTACTCCCGCGCGCCGGTCGACTCGCGCGCGAGGTTCACGTAGTCCGAACGGAAGTCGTCGGGCAGGTCGGTGGTCGCGAGCCCGCCAATGAGGAACTCCGCGAGCCTCCGCTCCTCCAGGCCCTCGAGGTAGCCGCGGGTGTCGTCGACCAGCCCCAGCCCGACCTGGTTGGGCACGATCTTGCGATCGAGGATCCAGTCCTTGGCGCCGGGCACCCCGAGCGTCTGCGCGAGCAGGTCGTGCAGCTCCACGACCTCGACGCCACGCTGGGTCATCTTGTTGACGAAGTCCGCGTGGTCGCGCTGGGCGTTCTCGACCCACATCACGTCGTCGAACAACAGCTCGTCGTTGTTGCTCGGGGTGAGTCGGCGATGGGCGAGGCCGGGGGCGCAGACCAGCACCTTGCGGAGCTTGCCGACCTCCGAGTGCACGCCGTACGTCGAGGAGACGCTCATGTGGAACTTCCTTTCACAGGGTGATGGTTCCGGTCCAGAGGCCGACGGCGCCGAAGACGCCGCCGGCGACGATGAGGACGCACAGGCCGATCTCGGCCGGGGTGAACAGCCGGCGCCCGTGCTCGCTGCGCGCCTTGACGTACAGCAGCGACGCCGGCGCGAGCAGCACCGTCATCAGCAGCACGAACTTCATGCCCGCGGCGTCGAACAGGAAGATCGTGTACGCCACCGCGACGCCGGCCACGATCGTCTCCTTGCGCCGCACGCCGGCGGGCACCCCCTCGTAGGCCTCGCCGGTGAGGCCGAGCTTGAGGGCGTAGGCGGCGGCCAGCAGGTACGGCAGCAGCGCCAGGCTGGTCGACAGGTCGAGCATGAAGTTCAGCGCGTCCGTGACGAACAGCGTGAGCGCCAGCATCCCCTGGACCGCGAGCGAGGTGACCACCAACGCGGTGATCGGGGTGCCCGCCGCGTTCTCCCGGCCCAGGAACTCCGGGAAGTCGTCCTGCCGGGCGGGGATGAACATGACCTCGGCCGCCATCAGCGTCCACGCGAGGTAGGCGCCGAGCACCGACACGATCACGGCGATGCTGATGAACCACTCGCCCCAGTCCCCCACGACCGACTCGAAGACGCCGACCATCGACGGCTGCCGGGTGGCCGCCAGCTCGGGCTGCGGCACGACGGAGTAGCTCGACAGGGTCACGAGCGCGAAGATCGAGAGCACGCTCAGGAAGCCCATCACCGTGGCCTTGCCGACGTCCTCGCGCTTCTGGGCGTACCGCGAGTAGACGCTCGCGCCCTCGATGCCGATGAAGACGAACGTCGTGATCAGCATGGTGTTGCGGACCTGCTCGTTGAGATCGCCCAGGTCGCCGTACCCGTACGCCGTCCAGTTGTCGGAGAAGACTCCGGCGTCGAAGTTCACGAACAGCACGACGATGAACACCAGGATCGGGATGATCTTGAAGACCGTGACGATCCGGTTGATCACCGCCGCGTCGCGGACCCCTCGCGCGATGAGGTAGTGGAACGTCCAGACGCCGACGGTGGCCAGCGCGATGGCGAGGACGGTGTCGCCGTCCCCGAAGCCGTCGAAGAACGCGCCGAGGGTGGCGCCGATGAACACCCAGTAGAAGGTGTTGCCGGCGATCGAGCTGGCCCAGAAGCCGATCGCGGAGTTGAAGCCGGCGTAGTCGCCGAACCCGGCCTTCGCGTAGATGAAGACGCCGGAGTCGAGGTCGGGCTTGCGGATCGCGAGGTTCTGGAACACGAACGCCAGCATCAGCATGCCGGCGCCGGCGACCGCCCACGCGATCAGCGACCCCAGGATGCCGGTCGCGACGCCGAAGCGGGCTGGGAGCGAGAACACGCCCGCGCCGACCATGCCGCCGACCACCATGGCGGTGAGCGTCGGGACGCTCATCTTCGCGACGGCGCCACCGGCGGGAGCTGCGTCGGTCTCAGTGCTCATCGGGTCTCCTCGACGTCGGTCGGGTCCGTCTTCTCGATCTTGAAGCCGGTGAAGCCGTAGAGCACGCTCAGCGCTGGACTGGCGTAGCAGAAGACGGCGTACGGCAGGTAGAGCAACGTGGACACGCCCAGCGTGGCACCCATGAAGGCTCCGCACGAGTTCCACGGGACCAGGGGTGACGTGACGGTGCCGCTGTCGGCGGCCAGCCGCGACAGGTTGGTCGGCGCCAGCCCGCGCCGCGCGAACTCGGCCTTGAAGATGCGGCTGGGCAGCACCAGCGCGATGTACTGGTCGCCGGCGACGACGTTGAGGCCGAAGGCGCAGGCGAAGACCGTGAGGAACAGCCGGCCGGTCGTGGTGGCCGCCGCGATCATCGGGTCCACCAGCCGGCTGATCAGGCCGAACTCCTCGAGCATCGCGCCGAACGTGACCGCCCCGAGGATCAGCCAGATCGTGAGCAGCATGCTGTCCATGCCACCGCGCGACAGCAGCCGGTCGACGTCGGCGATCCCGGTGTCGATCGAGAAGCCGTTCGCCATCGCGGTCCACACCGCCTTGACCGACTCGGCGACCACGTTGCCGGACCCGGCGACGAAGTCGGCGTACACGTCGGGCTGGAGGAAGGCGCCGAGCACGCCGGCGAACAGCGTCGACGCGATCAGCGCCAACGACGCCGGGACCTTCTTGATCGACAGCACCGCCAGCAGCACCAGCGGGAGCAGCGCGAGCGGCGTGATCCAGAAGACCTGGTCGAGGTCGTCCAGCTCCGAGGAGACCACGGCATCGGAGACCGTCACGGACCCGGTGAGGCTCAGCACGACGAAGACGACCATCGCGACGCCGAACGCCGGGACCGAGGTCCAGACCTGCCGCTTGATGTGCTCGTGCACGTCGACACCGACGATCTGCGCGGTGAGGACCGTGGTCTCCGACAGCGGCGACGTCTTGTCACCGAGGTAGGCGCCCGAGATGACCGCGCCGGCGGTGATCGCCGGCGAGACCCCGATCAGCGTGGCGATCCCGACGAGGCCGACCCCGATGGTGGCCGCGGTCGTCCACGAGCTGCCGATGCTCAGCGCGACGATCCCGCAGATCACCGCGGTGGCGGCGTAGAACCACTCCGGCGAGAGCACCTGGATGCCGTAGTAGACGAGGGTCGGGATGGTGCCGCTCAGGTTCCAGACGCCGATCAGCGCGCCGACCGCGAACAGGATGAAGACCGCGCTGGTCACCGACGCGACCGCACCGCGACCCGCCTCCTGGACCGCGGTGAACGGGTGCCCGTTCCGCATCGCGATCAGCGCCGCCACCCCGCAGCACAGCAGCAGCGCGACCTGGATCGGGCCGTCGAGCGCGTCGAGTCCGTACAGCGCGAGCGACCCCGCGATCAGGACAGCCAGCACCGCCAGCGGCACGAGGGCGTCGGCCAGCGACGGGTCCCGCACCCCGGTGACGTGGTCGGCCATGGTCCATGACTAGCGGCTCACCCCGGTGCTCGCCTCCCCCGAAGCGGGCTAGTCCAGCCCGTTGAGCTCGTCGACCACGTCCAGCAGGTCGCCCCGGTCGTAGTAGTCGACCGCCACGAAGTTCGGCAGCTGGCCCCGCTCCTCCTCGCACTCCCGCAGGCGCGGCAGCAGCACCGCGCGGGCGTTGACGATCGCGGAGTTCTGCGGGACGTTGCGCCAGTCGTCGATCCAGTGGTTGACGAGGAACAGCGACGCGTCGGGGTCGCCGCGGTTCTCGGCGCAGGTGAAGTCCGCCGGGCTCCGGAACCGGTACGGCGTGTCCTGCACGACGTCGAAGCCCGGGATCAGCCACGGCAGCAGCTCGCCGCCGCCGTGGTTCTCCATCAGCACCACGAGCCGGGTCCCGTCGTCGACCATCTCCCCCAGCGTCGGCCAGGTGCCGTCCTCCTCGGGCGTGTACACGTAGGGCTGCAACCCCGCCTGCTCGATGACCCGCGCGGTGTCGGCCGGCGTGACCTCGTCCTGCACGAACAGCGTGACGACCTCGCGCGGGTGGGCGTCCAGCCAGTCCTTGGTGGCACGCAGGCTGCGCGCCCACGACGTCGACCCGAGCTCGCACATCGCGTGGCAGAGGTAGGGCCGCACCTCGCCGGTCGGCGCGAGCCCGGCCGCCCGCCGAGCCCGCAGCGCGGCGTCGACCGCGCGCCGCCCGAAGTCCTGCCGGGCCTGCTCGATCGCCTCGGCCCGGCTCTTGTCCGCGGTGGCCACGATGCCGCGGCGGTCGGTCGGCTGGCCGTACCAGGTGTCGATCAGCAGCACCCGGATCCCGTGGTCGAGCTGGGCGATGATGCCGTCGGGCTGCTCGGGGAAGAACCAGCCGGGCTCGGCCGCGGCCGACATCGAGTTGTGCGTGGCTGGGTAGGCGACCTCGTCGTACGCCCGGTCGCACAGCTCCTCGTGCCCGTTGCAGGCCACGTCCGCCTTCCTCGCCGCGTCGTCGGAGCAGCCGGCGAGCGCCAGGCAAAGACCCAGGGCCAGGGCCAGGGTCAGGACGAGGACGCGACGCACCTGCACAGCCTCGCGTCAGCCGAGCAGCGCGCGCAACGGCAGCGTGCCCACCGGCAGGCCGTGTCGGTCGTAGTAGGCGAACATCGCGCTCAGCCACGGGTGCGTCCCCGGGTCGGGGACCCTGCGGGCCACGATGCCGGCCTCCGCGGCGAGCTCCGCCACCGTCGCCTGCCGGCTCGCGAGCTCGTACGTCGCGCCGTCGTGGCCGTCGTCCAGCAGCACCCTGGCCGCGGCCGCGCCGAGGTCGGCGAGGTCGAGGAACCCGAACCGGGCGTCCACGTCGTACGGCACGTCCAGCGTCGGCCCGCTCAGGTCGAGGTTCTGCAGGTACGCGCCGGGCTGGAGGATCGTCCAGGCCAGGGCGGACCGCCGGACCCGGTCCTCGGACACCGCCTTCCCGAGGTGGTGCGGCATCGCGGGCACGTACGGCGACGCGACCGAGTGGTAGACGAGCCGCCGGACGCCGGCCGCGGCGCAGGCCCGCACCACCTCGTCGACGTACGCCGGCTCGTCGGGGTGCAGGTTCGGGGCGACGAGGTACACCGCGTCGCAGTCCTCGAGCGCGGTGGCGAGGTCGGGCCAGTCGGCGCGGCCGACGGCGCGGGCGTCGGGCACGGCCGCGCGCACGGCTCGACCGGTCTTGCCGTTCCCGCCGACAACAACGATCCGCGTCATGGGGCGAATCTAGACGGGCGGCAGCCGGGAACCTCGCCGGCCGCGGTGGTGTACACAGGTTCGACCGACAGAAGGACTCGACCCTGGACACCGGCCTGGACGACGCCGACGTACTGGCCCGGGTGCGCGACG
Source organism: Nocardioides caricicola (assembly GCF_039541135.1). Classification (NCBI taxonomy): domain Bacteria; kingdom Bacillati; phylum Actinomycetota; class Actinomycetes; order Propionibacteriales; family Nocardioidaceae; genus Nocardioides; species Nocardioides caricicola. The sequence continues at coordinate 391,738 of NZ_BAABFQ010000005.1, forward strand.
GCGACCGTGACGCGTACGCGGAGCTGGTGCGTCGGCATGCCCCGGTGGCGATCCGCACCGCGGCACTCCTCGGTGCCGGAGGAGATGCGGAGGACGTGGTGCAGGAGGCGTTCGTGAAGGCGTACGGCGCCCTGGGGAGCTTCCGGCCGGGCGCGCCGTTCCGCCCGTGGCTGCTGAGGATCGTCGCCAACGAGACCCGCAACCTGCACCGCGGCGCGGGCCGCCGGACCGCCCGGGAGCGGCGGTCCTGGGCGGAGGCCGAGCCGCTGCTCCTCGCCCGGCCCGACGACCCCGCCGAGGCGACGCTGTCGCGGGAGCGTCAGGACGCCCTGGTCCGCGGGCTCGCGGTCCTGTCACCCGCGCACCGGCAGGTGGTCACCTGCCGCTACCTGCTCGACCTCGACGAGGCGGAGACCGCGGCGGTGCTGGGCTGGCCGCGCGGCACCGTGAAGTCCCGGCTGAGCCGCGCTCTCGCGAGGCTCCGCGAGGAGGTGGCCGTCGATGGCTGACGACGCGCTGGTGCGCGACCTGGTCGCGCTGGGACGCGTGGCCGACGTACCCCCGCCGTCGGACGAGCTGGCCGCGGCCGTGCTGCGGCGGGTGACCGCTCCCCCGCGACCGTCGTGGTGGACCCGGCAGCGCCGGGTCGTCGCGCTCGTGGTGACGGCGATCCTGCTGGCGCTGCTGGCCGCGCCGCCGGTGCGCGCGGCGGTCGCGGACTGGTTCGGCTTCGGTGGCGTGCGGGTCGAGATCGGCGGCTCCGACCAGGGGTCGGCACCGCCGCCCACCGGCGTCACGGGCGACGCGCCCGTCGCGGTCGACTTCCCGGTCCACACGTTGACGGCGCTGGGCGAGCCCGACGGCGTCGAGGTCTCGCCCGACCGCCGGATCGTGTCGATGAGCTGGACGACCGAGGACGGCGTCGTGCGGCTCGACCAGCTCGACGGGCGGCTCGACTTCTCGATGGCCAAGCGCGCTCCCGACGTCACGTTCGTGACGGTGTCCGGGGGCGGTGCCCTGTGGTTCGACGACCCCCACGAGGTCTGGGTCCTGGGCGACCCCGAGGCGCACGCGCCCCGGCTCGCCGGCCACACGCTGATCTGGCCTGCCGGCGCCACGACGCTGCGGCTCGAGGGCGAGGTCGACCTGCGGACGGCGATCGAGATCGCGGAGTCGGCGGAACCTCTCGGCTGACGGCGGTGTACCGCCAGCATGACCATCGTCCGTGCACGTATCGCCGCAGCCGTCTGTGCTGCTGTCTCCGCCGTCGCGCTCGCGGTGCCCGCATCGGCGGGCGGGCCGACCAGCGTCACGCTGACCGCGCCCGGTGACAGCCGGCCCGCGTCGCTGTCCTACACCGAGTCCGACTACGACCTGCTCGGCGAGCTCGTGGGCATCAACGAGACCATCCCCGAGGACGCGGGCGGGACGCACGCGAGCGGCTCCGCCATCACCGCCACCTGGCTCATCCACGACGTCGACCCGTGGCGCATCGACCGGATCTACCTCGACGCCGAGGGCGGCCCGTGGATCGCGACCCAGGTGATGGACCACGAGACCGGCGAGATCTCCGGCAGCCCGGTCGTCTGGCACCAGCCGCAGCGAGGCATGGAGCTCGCGTTCCTGCTCGAGCGGCTGCTGCCCGCGGCCAGCGTCCCGGAGCCGGCGCCGGTCGAGACGCCGGTCGAGACGCCGGAGCCTGCCGCCGCACCCGCCGAGCCCGCGGACCGGGTGTCCGGTGCGTGGTGGGGACTCGGCGGCCTGGTCGCCGGCGCCCTGCTGGCGCTGGGCTGGACGCGGTTCCGCCCGGCCCGCCCGGCCCGCGCGGCCGAGCCCGAGCTCGATCCCGACGCGGACTGGCTGGTACCTCAGACCAGGTCGACCTCGGCGTAGGCCGCTCCGTCGGCGAGCCGGGCGTAGCCCGGGCCGCGGTCGAAGAACGCCTCGCTCGGCTCCGGGCGGCCCTGGCGCTCGGCCCGGGTCGCGGCCTCGTCGTACGACAGCGAGTCGTCGTCGAGGTCGCCGGTCAGGACGACGCCGTAGTCGGCGAGCGCGGCCTCCGGCGAGACCTTGCGCCACACGACGTCGCGGACGACGAGGGCGGGGTCGCGGTCGAGCGGGTTGCCCCAGCCGCCGCCGCCGGTGGTGCGGATGCGGACGACCTCGCCGGCCTTGATCGGCTCGGCGTCGGCGAGGGCGTCGACCTCGCGCTCGTTCGGGCCGCCCGGGTCGATGGTGACCTCGAACGGCTTGCCGGCGTGGCCGCCCTTCACGCCCCAGCAGGCCAGGATCGACCGGTCCGCGATGGACATGAAGTGGCCGTCCTTGAGCATCCGGATGTGCTTCTCGTAGCCGAGGCCGCCGCGGAACTGGCCGGCTCCCCCGCTGTCCATCGCCAGCGACAGCGACTCGACGCGGAACGGGAAGCGCGCCTCGGTGAACTCGGTCGGCAGGTTCCGGGAGTCGGGGACGACGTGGATGGTGTCCTCGCCGTCCGCGTAGTAGCGACCGCCCGAACCGCCGCCGAGGACCTCGCGCATGAGGTACGGCCGGCCCTCGAGGTCCTCGCCGTACACGCCGGTGTAGCGGATGGTCTCCTGGTCGGCCGGCATCCGGCCGTCGACGGCCTTCGCGACCACGCCGGCGAGCACGCCGAGCAGCCGCAGGATCACGAACGTGCGCGCGTTGGTCGGCGCCGGGAACACCGGTGTCAGCAGGGTCCCGGGCTCGGGGAACCGCATCTCGATGAGCGGCACGATGCCCTCGTTGACGTCGAGCTCGGCCATCCGCTCGGGGCTGTCGGCGAGGTTGCGCAGGATCGGCGCGAGCCACTTCTTGAGGAAGACGCCGTCGCTGTAGTCGCCGCAGTGGTTGATCGGGCCCTTGGCCTGCGGGCTGGTGCCGTCGAAGTCGAGGACCAGCCGCTCGCCGTCGGGGTCGTCGGACGGCGTGCGGGTCAGCGTGATCCGCTGCGTGTGCAGCATCGGCTCGTCGACGCCGTCGTGCTCGGCGTAGTCCTCCCACACCCACGAGCCGACCGGGATCTGGCTGAGGATCTCGCGGCGGTAGGTCTCGGTGGTCCGGCTGATGATCGCGTCGAAGCAGGACTCGACGGTGTCGGTGCCGTACCGGTCGAACAGCTCGCCGAGCCGGCGGGCACCCATCAGGCAGGCGGAGCACTCGGCGTCGAGGTCGGCGGCCAGGGACTCCGGCATCCGGGAGTTGCGGGTCATGATCGAGAGCGCGGCCCTGTTCGGAACGCCGGCGTCCCACAGTCGGATCGGGGGGACCATCAGGCCCTCCTCGAACACGCTGGTCGCGTTGGAGGGCATGGAGCCGGGCACGGCTCCGCCGATGTCGTCGTGGTGGCCGAAGGCCTGGACGAACGCGACCACCTTGCCGCCGCTGAACACGGGGACGGTGACGCACAGGTCGGGCAGGTGCCCGATGCCGCCCTCGGAGCGGTAGACGTCGTTGTGGAAGAAGACGTCGCCCTCGCGCATCTCCTCGATCGGGAAGTCGCGGGCGACGGGGTGCACGAGCGCGGAGTACGACCGGCCGGTGAGCTTGCGCAGCAGCCGGTCGTGGATGCCCGCGCGGAAGTCGTGGGCGTCGCGGATCATCGGGCTGCGGCTGGTCCGCCCGATCGCGGTCTCGACCTCCATCTCGACGCTGGCCAGCGAGCCCTGGACGATCTCGACGAGCACCGGGTCGGCGCTCGCGCCGGCGTCCGCGGTCAGGTGGCCGAACGGGAACTGGGTCGGTGCACGGCGGCTCATGCCTGGCTCCTCGTCACGATCAGGTTCAGGTACTCGTCGACGCGTACGTCGAAGCCGGGGTGGATCGGCACCGTGGAGCCGAACTCCTCGACGATCACCGGGCCGGTCAGCGTCGACCCGGGTGGCAGGTCGCTGCGTTGGTACAGCGGTGTCTCGACGTAGCCGTCGGCGGCCTCGAAGCAGACGGGCCGCACGGTGGTTGAGGTGCGAGCGGAGCGAGCCTCGAAACCACCATCGTGGCGCTTGATCTCCGGGCGCTGGATCGGACCGATGCCGGAGACGCGGAGGTTCACCCACTCGACCTGCTGGCTGTCGTCGCCGGAGAAGTCGTAGCCGTAGAGCGCCTTGTGCTCGGCGTGGAACGCGTCGGCGACCGCGGCCGGGTCGAGGGCACCGGCGCCGACGGGCACCCGCACTTCGAAGGCCTGGCCGAAGTAGCGCAGGTCCGCCGTACGCACGAACTGGTGCTCGCTCGGGTCGAAGCCCTCCTTGGCCAGCGCCTCGGCGGCCTGCGCGGTGAGCTCGTCGTAGATGCCGGCGACCGCGGCCGGGTCGAGCTTGTCGGCCAGCGTCACGTGGGTGCGGACGTAGTCGTTCTTCACGTCGACGGTGAGCAGCCCGAACGCCGAGACGTTGCCGGGGTTCGGCGGGACCAGCACGGTCGGGATGCCGAGCACGTCCATCAGCCGGCACAGCAGCAGCGAGCCCGAGCCACCGAACGTGGTGAGCGTGAAGTCGCGGACGTCGAGGCCGCGCTTGACCGTGACCTGGCGCAGCGCGTTGGCCTGGTTCCACGCGGAGATCTCGAGGATGCCGGTGGCGCACGCCTCCGGAGACAGGCCGAGCTTCCCGGCGAGCGCCTCGATGCCGGTCGTCGCGGCGTCGACGTCGAGCGGGATCTCGCCGCCGAGCAGGTGCGGAGGGATCCGGCCGAGGTAGACGTGGGCGTCGGTGATGGTGACCTCGGTGCCGCCCTTGCCGTAGCAGATCGGGCCCGGGTCGGCGCCGGCCGACTGCGGGCCGACCTTGAGGGTGCCCTCGGGGCTGAGCCACGCGATCGAGCCGCCGCCCGCGCCGACGGTGACCACGTCGATCATCGGGATCTTGCTGGGGAACGCGCCCACCGACCCCTCGGTCGTCAGCGTGGGCTCGCCGTCGATCACGACCGACACGTCGGTCGACGTACCACCACCGTCGCTGGTGAGGATCTTGTCGAACCCGGCGACCTTGCCGATCAGCGCGGCGCCGAGCGCGCCGGCGGCGGGTCCGGACAGCACGGTGGTGATCGGCTGGTGCACGACCTCGTCGGCCGACAGCACCCCGCCGTTGGACTTCATCACGTAGAAGGGGATGGTGCGGTCGTCGTACGCCGTGAGCCGCGCCTTGATGTTGTTGACGTACGCCGACAGGCGCGGCTTGACGGCCGCGTCGACGAGGGTGGTCATGGCGCGCTCGTACTCGCGGTACTCGCGCAGCACCTCGCTGGAGAGCGACACGATCGCGTCCGGGTGCTCCTCGGTGAGGATCGCCCGCATCCGCTCCTCGTGGACGGGGTTGGCGTAGGCGTGCAGGAAGCAGACGCCGAGGGTCGTGATGCCCTGCGCCTTGAACCAGCGGGCAACGGCGCGGGCGCCGTCCTCGTCGAACGGGCGGACCTCGTCGCCGTCGACGTCGAGGCGGCCCTCGACGCCCTTCACGAGGTCGCGCGGGACGATCCGGTCGGGCTTCACCCAGAAGTAGCTGTTGCCGTAGCCGTCGGGCACGGACTGGCGGGCGATCTCGAGCATGGCCTCGTAGCCGGTGTTCGTGATGAACCCGAGCCGGTCGACCTTGCCCTCGAGCAGCTGGTTGGTCGCGACGGTCGTGCCGTGGCTGACCGCGTCGATGTCGGCGCCGGTCGCGCCGAGCAGGCCGAGGACCTTGTCGATGCCGGCGAGGAACCCGTCGGCGGGGTTGCTCGGCGTCGACGGGGTCTTGGTGGTGACCAGCTCGCCGCTGTCCTCGTCGAAGGCGACGACGTCGGTGAACGTCCCGCCGGTGTCGATGCCGATCCGGATGCGTCGCTGCCCTGACATGCCCCCGATTCAACCGTCCCCGGGGTCACCGAGCCACGGCAGAGGTTGCCGACGGGCGCTCGATGCTCCGGCAATCTCTGCCAGGAGGGTCGCTCCGGGAGACGTGCACGACGCCCACGGTCGCGAGAACGGAGTACAGGCCCTCGCCAGGAGGCGCCGTCACTGCAACAGCCCGGACTCACCCAGCTCGAAGCGCCCGGTCTCGACGAGAGTGGCCTCCGGAGTCAGCGGGTGGAACTTCGCCGCGCGGATGTCGCGGTACGCACGCTCGACGACCGAGCCGCGGAAGAAGCCCGGACCGCCGACGACGTCCATCGCGAGGTCACAGACCTCGAGGCCGGCGCGGGCGACCTCCGCCTTGGCGATCATCACCGCGACGTAGGTGTCGTGGGACGGCACCGGGTCGTCGCCGACCGCCGCGAGGGCGCCGTCCAGCGACCAGGACGCCACCTGCAGCGCGTGCTTCATCCGCCCGAGCTGGCGCTGCACGAGCACGTTGCCGGACTTGCGGGCGGCCGCGGCGCGCGCCTCGGCGTACGCCGCCTCCGCCACGCCGAGGTAGACGCCGCTGATGATCGGGAAGGCGATGCTCGAGATCACCTGCAGCGGACCGTCGACGACGCCGAAGGGCCGGTTCGCGAGGACCCGCTCGTCGGGCACGAAGACGTCCTCGATCTCGATGTCGTTGCTCGCCGTGCCGCGCATGCCGAGCGTGTTCCAGCTGTCGGTGACCGTCACGCCCTCCGAGGCGACCGGGACGGCCATGTTGAGCACCCGTCGGCCCTGCTCGGGGTCGGCGACGGCGAACATCGTCGACAGGACGGTGCCGTGGCGCGACTGGCTCGCGAACCGCTTCGTGCCGCTCACGCGATAGCCGCCGTCGACCTTGACGGCCTCGCCGTGCGGGTGGGTGTAGTCGCCGCCGCCGGTGGAGACGAGCAGGATGCCCTCCTCGGCCACGCGGCGCAGGGTCGCCTCCGCGCCCGGCAGCCCGCGGCGGTACCGCCAGGCGGTGAACGCGACGACGTGCTGGTGCATCGAGCTCGCCAGGGCCGTCGAGCCGCAGTGGTGGGCGAGCTCGCGCTGCAGGGCGGTGAGCTCGGCGATCGTCGCGCCATTCCCGCCGAGCTCGACGGGCACGGCCGCGGTGAGCAGGCCGGCGTCACGGAGGGCGTCGTACGCCTCGGTGACGAAGGTGCCCTCGGCGTCGTGCCGCGCGGCGTGCTCGGCGAGCTGGGGTCCGATGGCCGCGGCCCGGGCGGTCAGGTTCACGGTGGTGGGCTGTGTCAGTGTGGTCATGGATCCAGGCTGGGCCGAGGCGCCCTCGCCCACTAGTGCAGGTTTGCGACCTGGGTGGTACAGATTCGCGACTACCGCTGCCGGTCGCTGTGGGCCACCATGGAACATGCCCGACTACGGTGACTTCTGCCCGGTCCAGATGGCGGCCGAGGTCGTCGCCGACCGCTGGACGCCGATGATCGTGCGCGAGCTGGTGCTCGGCAACACCCGGTTCAACGACATCGCCCGTGGCCTGCCCGGCATCTCGCGGTCGCTGCTGGTGCAGCGCCTGCGGCACCTGGAGAAGAACGGTGTGGTGGAGACCTGGCCCTCGCCGACCGGTCGGGGCAACGAGTACCACCTCACCCCGGCGGGCCGGGACCTCGAGCGGGTGATCGACAGCTTCGGCCGCTGGGCGATCGAGTGGCTCTTCGACGACATGCGCCCCCAGGACGTGCCGCCGACGACGCTGATGTGGTGGATGCACCGCCGCGTCGACCCGACCCGCTTCCCGCCACAGCGCACGGTGATCGAGTGGCGGCACACCGAGCCGGCCGCGCAGACCATCTGGCTGGTCCTCGACCGCCAGGAGGTGTCGGTGTGCATGGTGCACCCGGGCTTCGACGTCGACGTCGTCGCGACCGCCACCACCGCCACGTTCGCCGAGGTCTTCCAGGGCTACTCCACCTGGCAGGAGGCCGTCGCCGACGGCCGCATCGAGGTCGCGGGGCTGCCCCGGCTGCTCTCCGCGCTGCCCCGCTGGTTCCTGTGGAGCCCGTGGGCCGAGGTCACCCGGGAGCGGGCCGACCGCGCCCAGGCCGAGCAGCCTGCGCACTGAGGCCAGCGGCCCGACGTCCGGCGCGCGGGGGTCAGTTCTCGGTGATGCCGAGCAGCTGCTCGACGCTGCGCAGGTCGTCAGGGTCCTGCTGCGGCCGGTCGTCCTTGCCGGTGACGGTGCTGTCCAGGGTCACCGGCTCCGGCAGCCGGGTGTAGTCGCGTCCGGTGGTCATGACGCCATGGTGCCACTCAGGCGTCGGGCGCGCGGTCGTTGTAGACCCCGGCTTCCTCCTGGCCGGTGATCGCCTGGATCGCCCGCATGATCTCGTCGGTGAGCTCGCGGCGGGCCTTGCCGAGCGCCATCCCCTCGAACCTGCCGGCCACCTCGATGGGCTCGCCGAAGGTGACGGTGACGGGAACGACCTTGGGGAACCGGGCGCCGACGGGCTGGAGCTTCTCGGTGCCGGACAGCCCGACGGGGACGACCGGGCAGCCGGCCGTCAGAGCCAGGTGCGCGACGCCGGTGCGGCCGCGGTAGAGCCGACCGTCGCGCGAGCGGGTGCCCTCGGGGTAGATGCCGAACGCCTCACCCCGGCCCAGGACGCCGAGGGCGGTGTCGAGGCTGTCCAGGGCGGCCTTGCTGTCGTCGCGGTCGACCGGCAGCATCCCGAGCCCCTCGAACCAGGCGCGAGACAGCGCGCCCTTCACGCCGGTGCCGGTGAAGTAGTCGGACTTGGCGAGGAACGCGACCTTGCGGGGTGCCACGATCGGGATCACCAGGCTGTCGGCGAAGCTCAGGTGGTTGCTGGCCAGGATCACCGGGCCGGTGCGCGGGAGGTTCTCCATGCCGGTGACCGTCGGGCGCCAGATCGCCTTCGACAGCGGCGCGACCACCGCGTGCACGACCGTGTACATCTCCACGGGACCAGTGTCGCGGTTACCGGCGGGTCCGCCGCATCGGGCTCGGAAATGGGCGAAGGGCCCTCGGAAGTATGAGTTCCAAGGGCCCTTCAGGTGACCGGTACTGGTGACGCTCCCGATCGACATCTCGTCCACTCCGGCCCCGGCGGCCTCGTCACCCTGCCGCCGCGGTGCGTCCCCAGCAAGCTGGTTCTGCACCGTCTGGACCCTCGTCTCCGAGCTGTCCCGATCTCCCTTGCGGGATCTCGTGGGAGAAGTTCTATGCCCTCGGGAACAGGCCGCGCAAGGGGTTCGGGAAACATTCTTCGAGTTCCACCGAAATTCGCCCGGTGCTCCACAGATCGAGGTCGCCTATCCACAACGAGCGACGACTTTTCCCCATGGTTGAGCGGGATTGGGTCGTCGTCGGCCTGTCCCGCGGCACACCCGGAAATGAGTGAAGGGCCCTTGCGAGTATGAGTCGCAAGGGCCCTTCGGGTGACCGGTACCGGTGACGCTTCCGGTCGACGCGCTCTTCCCCGTGGGTCCCAGCGGCCTCGTCACCCAGCCGCTGCGCCTCGCTCCAGCAAGCTGGCGCGGTGCGTGTGGATCCTCGTCTCCGAGTCGTCCCGCCTCCCGGTTGCCCGGACTGCGTGGGGGAAGTTCTATGCCCTCGGCGAACCGGCCCGCAAGGGCTTCTCGGAACATTCTTCTGGTTCCACCGGAATTCGCCCGTTGCGCACAGGTTCGACCCCAGTACTCCACAACCCGCCCCGCTGTTTCCCACAGGTTCTCCACAACCTGTGGCCGGCCGCGACGGTTGGGGATCGCGCACGCACTGTCTCGGTGCGCGGGTCAGGGCAGGTCAGTGCCCACGCGAAACACCGGCCAGCCGATCTCGGTGCGCCACGCGGCGCTGTCATCGGTGTCACGCGGACCGACGAGGTAGCGCTCGCGCACGGGCCCCGCCACGGTCAGGGCGTTGGCGACGACCCAGGAGCCGAGCTGGCCGTAGGTCACGTCGGCGCCGTCGTGCTCGCCGTGGTGGGTGGTGACGGCGAGCTCGACGGCGGGCAGCCGGACCGGGCGGACACGTCCGCGTCGGGGAGGCTCGGCGGAGGGCCGGTAGAGCAGGAGGCGCCCGTGTCCGTGCTCGAAGAGCCCGTTGTCGTAGAGGCCGCCGGGCGGTCCCGCGTCGGTCGGCGGGCCGAGGGCTGCGTCCAGCTCGGCCATCGCCCCGGCGAACCAGGTGCCGACGTCGTCGGCGTCCACCTCGTCCTCGACGGCGGCGACGGTCACCTCGGGCTCCGCGCGCAGCTCGACCTGCAGGGGCGGGGGGTCCGGCGCCAGCAACCGTCGCAACGAGCTGACCGCCACGCGGGTGCGCGCCAGCTCGGCCTCCAGGCGCACGAGGTGCTCGGCGACCAGCGCCGCTCGCTGGTCGGGGTCGGAGGCACCGAGAATGCGTCGTACGTCCGCGAGGGGGACGTCGAGCTCGCGCAGCCGGTGGATCACCTGCGCCGTGGGGATCTGGTCGGCCGAGTAGTAGCGGTAGCCGCTGGACGCATCCACCAGCTCCGGCTCGAGCAGACCTCCCTCGTGGTAGCGCCGCAGCGTGCGGATGCTGAGGTGCGTCAAGCGCGAGAACTCACCGATCGCCAACATGGGTGAAGTCTGGACTCTCCCCCTGGGGGAGATACCAGTCCTTGACTCTCGCGCCGCCCGAGTGCCCAGGCTCGAGCACATGGACAACGACACCCTCACCGCCCAGCTGCCCACCCCGATCCGCGCCTACCTGGACGCCCAGGGGGCTCGCGACGCCGACGCCGCCCTGGCCGTGCTGAGCCCTGGAGCCGTCATCTCCGACGTCGGGGAGTCCTTCAGTGGCGAGGACGGCCTCCGGCGTTTCGTCACCGAGGCGGGGGCGGAGTTCACCGTCATCACCGAGATCACCGGCGTACGTCGCGACGGCGAGACCTGGGTGGTCGGCCACCACCTCGAGGGCGACTTCCCAGGTGGGACCGCGGACCTGGACTACCGGTTCGTGCTCGACGGCGAGCGCATCGAGCGCATCGACATCGTCGTCGCGCACTGACTGCCTGACCGCAGGGAGAGGGGTACGGCGTGCGTGGTGGAGCGCGCCGTCCCCGGTCCGGTCGAGGACGGCCACGCCGGTCTCGTGCGGACGGCCGCGCAGGCCGGCGAGCCCCACATCGACCCGGAGACCCGCGGTCCGGAATGGCACGGCTCGCGCTGCTTCCCGGCTTTCGGCACCAGCTTTCGTCCACATCGAGGGTTGAGACAGCGATGTGCACAGGCTGATCGTGGGGGTGGGCTGGTTGTCGGTGGGGCGGCGTTGCCTGGGGTCATGAGCGCGATCACCACTCCCAGGCACCGAGTGTCGGTGGCGGTCGCGCACGTCCACGCCGACCTCGACACCGTCACCGACTCCTCGGTGTGGTCCATGGATGCCGCCGCGACCGCCGCCACCCTCGTGGCACTGACCCGTGCGGAGGCGAGGCTGGCCGAGCTCAAGGCCCGCGTTGCCGCGCACGCCGACGACCTCCATATCGGTCAGGAGGTCGGCGCATCCAGCGCGGCGAGCTGGCTGGCGCACACCACCCACACCACGCGGGCAGCAGCCGCCGGCACGGTGAAGCTCGGCCACGCTCTCGAGGCCCATCCCATGACGCGAGACGCCCTCGCGCGCGGGGACGTGCTGCTGGAGCAGGCGCGGGTGATCGTGCACGCGGTCGACCTGCTGCCTGCCGACGCCGACACCGATCGCTCGGAGGCACATCTGCTGGCTGAGGCAGCCCACCACGACGCGAAAGCCCTACGCGTGCTGGGCAAGCGGCTGTTCGAGATCGTCGCCCCCGACGAGGCCGACGCCCGCGAGGCAGCGATCCTCGAAGCCGAGGAGAAGGCAGCAGCCAAGGCCTGCCACCTGAGCATGTACGACGACGGGCACGGCAAGACCCACGGCCGGTTCACCATCCCCACCGTCGCCGGCGCCCACCTGCGCAAGATCCTCCTCGCCGCGATCACCAACAAGAAGGACCCCGAACCCCGCCCGACTCCCGAACGGCTCGGCCAGGCGCTGTGCGACTTCATCGCCGCCTACCCCGACAACAAGCTCCCGAGGACCGGCGGACTCACCGCTACCCTCCTCGTCCTCATCGACGAGGACTCCCTGATGGGACGCGTCGAGAAGGCCGGCGTCCTCGACACCGGCGAGAAGATCAGCCCCGGCGCCGCCCGCCGCCTGCTCTGCGAGGCCGAGGTCATCCCCGTCGTCCTCGGCGGCGACTCCGAGATTCTCGATGTCGGCCGCGGCCGGCGGTTCCACACCCGCGCCATGCGACTCGGCATGATCGCCCGCGACCGAGGCTGCCGCGCCGACGGCTGCGACCGCACCCACAGCCTCCACGCCCACCACAAGACCCGCTGGACCGACGGCGGTGCGACGAACGTCAAGGACGGCGTGACTCTCTGCCACTGGCACCACCAACGAGCCCACGACAGCAGCTACGAGACGACCTACCAGCCCAACGGCACCGTCATCTTCCATCGACGCCAATAGGTCTTTCAACGGTGACCACAACGGTCGACCACGACGAACCCGCAAGCCGACCAGCCACCGCAACCACCTTCCGGTGACCCCAGACCGCCGTAACCCGGTATTCGAAAACCAAACAACCGGTACCATCCACCACCCCGGAGGCCGCCAAGCCTCCGCCACTCCGCCCGGGCCGCCAGGCGCCCCGGCGCGCCCCACGACCCCTGCAGGACGCCCGGATCTGCCGATGAGCGGGCGTGCCGTGGTGCAATGAGTTCGTGGCCGACGACCGTGAAGCACCGCCGATATACTTCGGCGACCACCCCCACGGTTCGTACTGGTCAGCCGAGGTGGGCGGTGGCTCAGATGACGAGCCCGAGTCCTGTGAAGTCAGCGGAACCGTCATCACCTTCATGCCTGAGGACACCGTCACCGTGCCTCTCTGGAGCGACGAGGGACTACTTCCCGAAGAACCTGAGTGGCTGAATCGCGCTCTCGGCCTCAGCCGTGGACTGGTTGAGGACATCGCTGCTTGGGGCAGGGACTGGAACGCCGATCGCATGGGCGAAACACTCATCGCAGCGCAGCGTGAAGAACGTCGGATCCGGCTCGACGCTGAGGCGCGGCTGCTGGTCGCGCGACTCCAGCGTGAAGTTCCTGAGCGGTTCACCGTCGTGTACAGGCCCTGAGTCAAAGCATCCGCATCTGCCGCGTTGGGTGCGCCGCTTACCGATGCACGGCGCCTTGGAGCGTAGCGATGCAGCGGCGCCAGCTGACGTCCTTCGACCTCTGGATGATCTGGTCGACCGCGCCCGAGCGCGGCGCATCAGGGGACGGTGACGGTGACGCGGATAGCCGTCTCCTCTGTGCCGCGCCGGAAGAGCCGTTCCCACCCGTATCGGTAGGTGAAGTCGAAGCTCGGCACATCCAGCACGCCGGCCTGGGTGGCCACGGTGGTCATCATGACGTAGTCGGAATCCGAGAGTCGCGCGTCGGTCGTTGGGCTGACATCAAGACAGACGTCGTGGAGATCGCCTTCGTACGTGCCCATCACGCCTTGCGCCGGATCCATCGTGCACACGGAAAAGCTGATCGTTGCTCCGGACGTGTTCTCGGCGACGTTCGCCGCGATGTCCTCGATGGTCACCTCATCCACGCCTGCGGGGGCACCCGGGAAGGTGATGGAGACATTGACCGGCGTTCCGACGGTGCTCTGCGTGCCGACTGCGTTGCCGGGAGGCCCGAACAGGGCCGGATGGGCCCACCACCAGGCGAGCCAGCAGAGTCCGCAAAGAAGGATGAACACCACAGCCGGCGCCGCGGATCGGCGAGCCGGGCCCGTACAGGACAGCGCGCCCGCCTCGACACCGCGCTGACGGGCGCCTGCTTTCGCCCCGCCTCCGGAGCCGCCGTGTCCCGAGTGTCGTTCACGGACGCAGTCTGGCATCACGGGGAACGCGGCGTCCTGGCATCATGCGCGCATGGTTCGTTCGCTTGCTGAGGCTGCGAAGACGCAGCGCGCGGTTCGATGATCGTCGCCTCCAGCTCCGTTGAGCTCGGCTCCGACGAGCACACCTTCGTGATCCGTGGCGAGGCCGGCACCGTCGTCGGCAGCCCGTGGGACGGCAGCACTCTGGTCACCATCCCTACCGATGTCGACCAGGTCGGCGACGTGTGGGTGAACACCGGTGACCAGTGGGGGCCTTTCAGCGTCACCACCCAGGTCCACGACACCCCACCTCCGGACGACCCTTCCTGGGAGGACGTCGTCGAGATCACCCTGACCTGCACCAGCGGTCTCCTCGTCGCAGAGCTGGTCAACCATGAACCGTCCACCTCATTGACTACCGACCCCGGCTCCTACCGAATCCGGGTCTGTGCCCGCGGCCGAGTCGACCCAGAGCTCGACGACGACTACGACGACCAGGACGAGCCCGGCGCCGAGAGCACCGAACCAGTCGAGCACTACCTCGTCCAGGCATGGCCGGCCCTACCGACTGACCCAACAGCCCCTGTCATCGTCCGGGACACCAGCAGCTGGGCCGCTGCGCAGCTCGCCGGCCCACGCACCTACCCCGAGGTCGAAGGCACCAAGGTCGGGTTGGCGGCAGCCGCGCGTATCGGCCACGACGCCGACGGCGGCCCCGGCGCCAGACACCTGTCAGGGACCGTCAGCGCGATCACGCTCGAGGGTGTCGTACCAGGCACCCGCAGGAAGGTCTCGAAGTACCTCAAGTATGGGCCAACACTCTCTCGACACGTCCCGACGTGGAGCTTCATGGCCGGCCCCGGCTGGGACCAGCTCGGCGCCGCCAACTACTGCGCCGCTGGCGGAGGCCACCCCGACCAGCTGACCGGTGCCAACGGCGTGATCCGGGTTGTCCGGGTCGCCGACGACAGTCCACGCTCGTGGGTGAGCCAATGGGCGTGGATGGTCCCCGGCCCAGGCCCGAACGGCAGGTGGATCGCCAATCTGGTCCCCCTGCTCGTCGAGGACACCACCGTCACCGCCACCTTCACCCAAACCAAGGACGAGCAGGGACAACCGTGGACCACCGTGCAGGTCCAGCACGACCTCATTCCGGTGGAGTGGGTCGATGACCTGACGTCGTGGTGGACCTACCAACTCGCCATGATGACGTCACTCGCGGCCACAACCTGACATGGAACGCGGCTCGAGTCGCGTCTCATCGCCGCCTGCCGGCGATGCCGGCGACGAGCAGGACGGCGAGGGCGACGACGGCAGTGCGGCAGCCGCGGGGCCGATGAGTACGGCGCGCGCGCGCGCGGTCAAACGACCATGTCGTCCTATCGCACCGTCATCGCCCTGCCCACCGCCGACCGCGGACGTGCGTACGCGTTCGCCCGGACGCTCGGCTTCGAGACGCCAGGGGAGCTGGCCGACGACGGGGTGCCTGAACCGCTGCGGGTGCAGCTGAACGAGCTGACCGCGGTGATGTACATCCCGACCGGCGGGTTCGGCTGGGTCACCAGCGGCCGAACCACCGCAGACTCCACGATCTCCGAGTGCCTGCTCAGCCTGCAGGTCGACTCCCCCGGCGAGGTGGACGGCATCGTCGGTCGCGTCGAGGCGGCCGGCGGCGTGGTCGTCTCAGCGCCCGAGCAGAAGCCGTGGGGCTACACCGCGACCTTCACCGACCCCGACGGTCACCTCTGGGAGGCCATCGTCTCGGAGATCTGATCAGGCCAGGTGCGCCGCCAGGAGGTCGAGGAGCCCGCGGCTGCCGGCCTCACGGCCGGGGCCCTCGGCCCAGTACTGGTCGAGGAAGACGCCGTGCTCGGTGTGAGTGAACACGGTGCCGTCGTCGGCGGGCTCGAACTCGAACGACGCGACCGACGTCGACATGTGGGCGCCGTCGAGCCACATGTCGTACGACGTGACGATGCGTTCGTGCTCCACGATGTCGGTGTAGGTCGCGACGTACCGCGAGACAGGTCCGTCGTGGAACGCGCCCTCGGCCACGTCGCGGCCGCCGACGCGGAAGTCGAACGCCCACTCACCACGGACGAAGGCGTCGGCGTCGCCGTACCACGCCCGCTTCTGGTCCTCCTCGGCGAAGGCGCTCCAGACCCGCTCGACCGGCACCGGATAGGTGCGGCTGAGGGTGAAGCCGGCATGAGCCAGGCGACGTTCGAGAGTCATCGGTGCGGTCCTAGCGCGTGAAGGTGACGTGGAGCGTGCCGCTCTCAGCGACCTCGGTCGTCATGCGGTGCGTCTGCTCGAGCCCACGCAGGTCCTCCCAGACGCGGTGCCCGCGATCGAGCACGACCGGCGCGATCGCGACGTGCAGGTCGTCCACGAGCCCGGCGCGCAGAAACGCGCGGGCGGTGCGGATGCCACCTCCGACGCGTATGTCGAGACCGCCGGCGGCCTCGCTCGCCTCGGCGAGCACGTCCTCGATCCGCCCGTCGCGGAAGCGGAACGTCGTCCCGCCCTGCATCGCGATGTCGGGACGGGGCGCCGTGCTTGTCAGCACGAAGACCGGGAAGCCGAAGGGCGGCTCGTCGCCCCACCACCCCTTCCAGTCGGGATCGTCGGGGAACGTGTGCAGGCCGAACATCGCCGCCCCCATGATCTCGGCGCCGATGCCGGTGAAGAAGGCCGTGGCGTAGGCGTCGTCGATCCCGGTCGTGCCGGCGCCACTGGTGTCGCCGAACACCCGCTCCTTCATGGTGCGGGTCGCGACGTAGGCGGCGGTGATCGGTCCCCAGTCCTCACCCATCGGGTTCTCCGGTCCGTCGCCGGCCGAGGTGCAACCGTCGAGCGAGCTGAAGAGGTCGATCCGAACGCGCGTCATGTCAGGAGTCCTTCGATCCGGTGCGGGCCAGGTGGATGCCGAGTCGGTCGGCTTGCCGTTCTGCAGGGGTGCGCTGCTCGCCGAGCCACAGGTGCAGCACGTCGAGCGCGCCCGGTCGCAGGCTCACCGTCCGCACCCGGCCGTGCTTCTCGGACGAGACGACGCCGGCGTCCTCCAGCACGCGGAGGTGCTGCATCAGCGACGGCAGCGCCATCGAGAACGGCGCCGCCAGCTCGGAGACGACGGCCGGCGACACCGACAGCCGCTCCACGACGGCGCGACGCGTCGGATCCGCCAGGGCGCGGAGGACGGCGTCCAGCTCCGCCTGATAGTTAGGCACAAGCCTAACTATTGCACGAAAACCCAGAGACCGGTGCGACCCTGCGCGGCAGGATGTGCGGGTGCAGCTCACGATCTCCGTCCTCGCCGACCGTCCGGACCTCGTCGACGCGATGTGGGCCATGCCCAACTCGTGGCCGACGTTCATGACGAACGACCCGATCGGCGGGCTGTACTACGGCAACGTCGAGACGCGGTTCGCCGCGTACGTGCTCGTGGCGCAGGACGAGGCGGGCGAGGTCGTGGCGTGTGCGTACTCGGTGCCGTTCACGCGGGGCGACGACGAGCTTCCCGACAACGGGTGGGACTTCGCGATCCGCAGCGGGCTGCTGACCAGCCTGCGCGGCGACCGACCGGACGCGATCTCCGCGATCGAGATCGCGGTGCGGCCCGACCTGCAGGGCGCCGGTCTGTCCAGCCAGATGGTGACGGCGATGCGGGACAACGCCAAGCGGCACGGGTTCGCCGAGCTGGTGGCGCCGGTGCGTCCCAACGGCAAGACCGACATCCACGAGCCGATGTCGACGTACGCATTCCGTGTCCGCGAGGACGGCCTGCCGGTCGACCCGTGGCTGCGGGTGCACGTGCGCGCCGGCGGGCGGATCGCCAAGGTCGCGCCGCGCTCGATGGTCATCCCCGGCACCGTCGAGGAGTGGCGCGAGTGGACCGGGCTGCCGTTCGACCGCAGCGGCCCGGTGCACGTGCCGAAGGCGCTGTCCCCGGTGCACTGCGACCTGGAGCACGGGGTGGCGACGTACGTCGAGCCGAACGTGTGGGTCGTCCATCGCACCGGCGCCTGAGATGGGCTTCGAGGAGGACTGGCACGCCTGGCGCGACGCGCGCGAGCAGCGGCTGCGCAGCCCGCAGGGGTGGCTGGCCGTCACCGGGATCCACTGGCTGACCGAGGAGCCGCAGCGCTTCGACGGCGTCCCGGGTGAGTGGCGCCGCGACGACCACGGCCCGGTCCTCGACGGGCAGCACCTCGGTGACGTCGACGAGGACGGGGTGCGGCTGACGCTCGGCGACACGACGGTCGAGGTGGCCGACCGGGACGGTCGGACCATCGTGCGGCCACGGCAGCCGAGCTCGCCCCACCTGCGCCGGTACCAGGGGACGCCGTGCTTCCCGCCGGACGCCGCCTGGGTGGTCCCCGCCCGCCACGAGGGACACGAGGTGGTCTTCGAGCACGACGGCAGCGAGCACCGGCTGGTCGCGGAGGTCGAGGACGACGGCCGGCTGTGGATCCTGTTCCGCGACGCGACGTCGGGCGTGACGACGTACGCCGCGATGCGCCAGCTGCTGACCGAGGTGCCGGACGACGACGGCGCGGTCGAGCTCGACTTCAACCGCGCCCACAACATGCCGTGCGCCTACACCGACTTCGCCACCTGCCCGGTGGCGCCGGCGCAGAACACGCTGCCGTTCGCCGTCGAGGCCGGCGAGCAGACCCCGAGGATGGACCCATGACCTACGACGTGACCGAGCTCCGCAGCCACTTCCCGTCCCTGGACTCGGGCACCGCCCACTTCGACTCCCCCGCCGGCACCCAGACCCCGCGCCAGGTCGGCGCGGCCATCGCCGCCACCCTCACCGGCCCGTTGTCGAACCGCGGCACCGGCTCCCCGTCCGAGTCGAACGCCGACGCCGCGGTCGCCGCGTTCCGCAGCGCGTACGCCGACCTGCTCGGCGTGCCGGCGGGCGGCATCGTCTACGGACGCAGCGCCACCCAGCTGATCTACGACTTCTCCCGCGCGATCGCCAAGGACTGGCGGTCGGGCGACGTGATCGTCGTGAGCCGGCTCGACCACGACTCCAACGTCCGCCCGTGGGTCCAGGCCGCGGAGCAGCAGGGCGTCACGGTGCACTGGCTCGACTTCGACCCCGAGACCGGCGAGCTGGAGGAGGCGCAGCTCGACCCGCGTACGCGCCTGGTCGCGATCACCGGTGCGTCCAACCTGATCGGCACGAAACCGCCGGTACGACGGATCGCGGACGCCGCGCACGCGGTCGGCGCGCAGGTGTTCGTCGACGCCGTGCACCTCGCAGCACACGGGTTCGTCGACGTCACCGAGCTCGGCGCGGACTACTTCGTGTGCTCGCCGTACAAGTTCCTCGGCCCGCACTGCGGCGTCCTCGGCGCGGCGCCCGAGCTCCTCGCGACACTGCGCAACGACAAGCTGGTGCCGTCGACCGATGCGGTGCCCGAACGGTTCGAGCTCGGGACCCTGCCGTACGAGATCATGGCCGGCGCGACCGCGACCGTGGACTTCCTCGCCGCCATCGCGCCCGGCGACGCGACCTCTCGCCGCGAGCGGCTCCGCACGTCGCTGCACGCGGTCGACGAGCACGAGCTGCGCCTGCGGACGCGGCTCGAGGACGGCCTGGACCCTGGCGTGGTCGTGCACTCCCGCGCAGCCGACCGGACGCCCACGCTGCTGCTGACCTTCCCCGGGCGAGAGACCAAGGACGCGTACCGCTTCCTCGCCGAGCGCGGGGTCCTCGCGCCGGCCGGCTCGTTCTACGCCTACGAGGGGTTCCGCCGACTCGGGCTCGAGGACGAGAACGCCCTGCGCCTCGGGCTCGCGCCGTACGTCGACGACACCGACGTCGACCGGGCGCTCGAGGGTCTAGCGGCGTTCCTGGACCGCTAGCTCGACGGCCGCCGCCACCTCGAGGAGGAACCGGTCGCGGCCGTGCGCTGCGACGATCTGGATGCCGACCGGGAGCCCGTCCGACGTGTGCCCGAACGGCACCGAGATCGCCGGGCAGCCGGTGACGGTGATGAAGTAGGCCGCGCGCATCCAGTCGAGGTAGGTCTGCATCGGCCGACCGTTGATCGCGGTCGGGAACTCCTGGTCGGCGGGGAACGGCGGCACCTGCGAGACCGGGAGCACGAGCACGTCGTGGGTCTCGAAGAACTCCCGCATCCGCTCCGCCAGCATCGTGCGCTGGTGGTAGGCGCGGGCGACGTCGGCGCCGGTCAGCGTCTCCCCCGCCCGGATGTTGTCGGCCAGCGACGGCTTGAACGCGTCGGGGTGCTCGGCCAGCAGCGGACCGAGCTTCGCCTGGAAGTGCCAGGCGCGCAGGGTGCGGAACGTGTCGTCGGCCTCGGCCAGGACGGGGTGCGCGTCGGAGACGCGGTCGAACAGCGAGGCGGCCGACGCCACCACCGACGCCACCTCGTCGTCGACCTCGAACGCCCCGCCGAGGTCGACCGACAGCGCGACGCGGAGCCCGGCCAGCGAGAGCGGGACGAGCGACGCGAACGACGAGCCCGGCTCGCGCAGTGCCTGCGGAGCGCGGGGGTCCGGTCCGGCCAGCACCGACAGCAGCAGCGCGAGGTCGCCGACGTTGCGGGCCATCGGGCCACCGACCGACGTGGTCTCCCACTGGTTGTACAGCGGCCACTCCGGCACCCGGCCCAACGACGGACGCAGGCCCACCACGCCGCAGAACGACGCCGGGTTGCGCAGCGACCCACCCATGTCGGAGCCGTCCGCGAGCGGCACCATCCCGGACGCCAGCGCGCACGCCGCGCCGCCCGACGAGCCACCGGCGGACCGCGCCGGGTCGACCGGGTTCAGCGTCGTGCCGAAGACGGTGTTGAACGTGTGCGACCCGGCCGCGAACTCCGGCACGTTCGACTTCCCGATCGGCACCACGCCGGCGCGCCGCACCCGTTCGACGATCAGCTCGTCGGCGTCGGGCACGTGGTCGCGGAAGAGCGGGGAGCCGTACGTCGTGCGCCATCCCGCGACGGCATGGGTGTCCTTGAACGCGAACGGCAGCCCGTGCAGCGGGCCGATCTCGGCCCCGGTCGCCAGCGCCTGGTCCGCGGCCGCGGCGCCCTCGCGGGCGCGGTCCTCGTCGAGCGAGACGATCGCGTTCAGCTGTGGGTTGCGCTCGGCGATCCGCTCCAGGTGCAGGTCGAGCAGCTCGCGTGCCGAGATCTCGCGGCGACGTACGGCGGCGGCCTGGTCGCGCGCGGTCGAGTCGACGTTCAGGTCCCTCATGGTCGGTCCTCGCCGGACATCTCGGGGAATGCCTGACGTTCTCGGGTGATGCTTCGCCCCAGAACGTCAGGTTTCCCCGGGGGGCCGGGGAAACCTGCGCCGCGCAACCCCGTCATGGCCGGCCGAAGAGCCGCCCGACGACGACGCCGAGCACGACCAGGCCGGCACCGACGGCGATGCCCTTCACGAAGTCGGACGACGAGCCGAGCGCCGGCCGGGCCGGGGCGGTGAACGCCTGGGGTGCTCCCGGGGTCTCGGCGGTCTCGACCCCGGACGGGCCGGGACCCTGGCCGATCGCCTGCGCGACGTTGCCGAAGAAGTCCCCGGCCATCCGCTTCGAGACGCTGGTCAGCATCCGCTGCCCGACACCGCCGACCATGCCGCCCACGACCGCGTCCGCGTCGTAGTCGATGCGGGTCACGCCCGGCTCTGCCTCGCCGAAGAACACCTTCACGGTGGCGTCGATGGTGCCGGGGGCGCCGGCACCGGTCAGCTTCATGACCAGCGACTCGTTCTCCTTCAGGTCGGAGAGCTCGCAGGAGCCGAGATAGGTGCCCTTGATCGCGGCGACGCCGGCGGTGACGGTCATGTCGTAGGAGTTCTCGCCGGTCGCGACCAACCGGTCGCAGCCCGGGATCGTCGAAACCAGCACCCGTGGGTCGAGGATCGCGTCCCAGACCATCTCGACCGGGTACGGGACGATGTTGGAGCCGACGATGTTCATGAGTTCTCCAGGCCTTGCGATTGGCGAAGTGCGTACAGCTCGGACGGCGAGATCGGCATCGCGGTGATCACGATGTCTTCGGCGTCCTCGATGGCGGCGGCGAACACCGCGGCCGAGGGGATCACGCCGGCCTCGCCGGCGCCCTTGATGCCGAGCGGGTTCAGCGGGGACGGCGTCTCGAGGTGGTCGATGTCGATGCCGTCCGGCACCTCGGTGACGTACGGCATCAGGTAGTCCATGAACGACGCGTTGAGCAGCTGCCCGGACTCGTCGTACGCCATCCGCTCGTACAGCGCGCCGCCCACGCCCTGCGCCACACCGCCGTGGATCTGGCCCTCGACGATCATCGGGTTGATCAGGTTGCCGCAGTCGTGGACGACGGCGTACTTGAGGATCGTGATCTCCGCGGTGTCCGGGTCGGTCTCCACGATCACCGCGTGCATGCCGGACGCGAACGTCGCCCGCTCGGGCGAGTAGAAGTCGCGACCCTCGAGGCCGGGCTCCTCGTCCTCGGGCACCGGCGGCTTGCCGGGATCGCCCACGGAGAACTGGGTCGCGGCCTTGGACGCCTCGTCGAAGGCGTAGCGCAGCGGGTTCGACAGCACCGACACCGTGCCGAGGTCGATCGACGAGCCGGGCGAGCCCTTGACGGACACGACGCCGTCGACGATCTGCAGGTCGGCGGGGTCCGCCTCGAGCGCCTCCCCCGCGATCTTGAGCGCCTTCTCCTTGGCCCGCTTGGCCGCGAGGTGGATCGCCGAGCCGCTCATCACCGCGGCGCGGGAGGCGAACGTGCCGACGGCGTACGGCATCCGCCGGGTGTCGCCGGTGACGACCTCGACGTCCTCGAACTTCACGCCGAGCTCGTCGGCGACCAGCTGCGCGAAGACGGTGGCGTGCCCCTGACCCTGCGTGGTGAGGCCGGTCGCGACCTTGACCTTGCCGGTGGTCTCGATGTGCACGTGCGCGCCCTCGTAGGGACCGACGCCGGTGCCCTCGACGTAGCAGGCCAGCCCGATGCCGACCCGCCGCCCCTCGGCGGCCATCTCCGCCTTGAACGCCGGGAACTCGTCCCACCCGACCAGCTCCTTGATCTTCACCAGGGACGCCGGGTAGTCGCCGGAGTCGTACTCCAGCTCACGGCCGTCCTGGAAGATCAGCCCCTGGTCGTACGGGAACTCGTCGGGCTGGATGAAGTTGGTGGCGCGCACCTCCGCGCGGTCCTTGCCGAGGTACTTCGCGATCGCGTCCATGGTCCGCTCCATCGCGTAGCAGCCCTGCGGCCGCCCGGCACCGCGGTACGGCGTGACCATCACGGTGTTGGTGTAGAGCGACTCGAAGTAGACGCGGTAGTTCTGCGGCTTGTAGGGACCGAGCAGCTGGGTGGAGGTGATGATCGGGACGATCAGGCCGTACGGGATGTAGGCCCCGTGGTCGTGCCAGAACTCGACGTTCAGCCCGAGCAGCCGGCCGTCGTCGTCGAAGCCGACCTCGATGTGCTGGACCTGGCCGCGCTCGTGGGCGGACGAGATGAAATGCTCGCGCCGGTCCTCGGTGAACTTCACGGTCCGCCCGAGCGCACGGGCCGCCATCGGGACCAGGAGCTCCTCGGGCCACGGGTGGTTGATCTTCACGCCGAAGCCGCCGCCGACGTCGGGCGTGATCACGTCGACCTGGCCGAGGTCGAGGCCCAGCTTCACCGCGACGGCGGCGCGCACGCCGGTGGAGCTCTGCGTCGAGGTCCACAGCTGCAGCCGGTTGAGGTCGGGGTCCCAGCGGGCGACGGTGCCGCGCCCCTCCATCGGCGTGCAGGCGCCGCGCTCGATCGTGAGGTCGAGCTCGAGCCGGTGCGGCGCCGCGGCGATCGCGGCGACCGCATCGCCGACGTTCTGCTCCAGCTTCGCCGCGACGTTGCCGGGGACGTCAGCGTGCACGAGGTTCTTCGCCTCACGCGCGGCGTCGACACCCACGACGGCCGGCAGGAACTCGTACTGCACGCGGATCTTCGAGACCGCGTCCTCGGCGACGTAGCGATCCTCGGCGACCACGAACGCGATGGCCTCGCCGACGTAGTTCACCTCGTCCTTCGCCAGCGCGTACTGAGTGCGGCCCTCGGTGAGCGCCGGGTGCGGGATCAGCAGGGGCAGCGGCTCGGCCATCGGGCCGGTGAGGTCGTCGTAGGTGTAGACGAGGTGGACGCCCTCGACGTCGAGCACGTCGGTCACGTCGATGTCGAGGATGCGGGCGTGCGCGTGGGGCGAGCGGAGCACCGCGGCGTGCAGGAGGTCCTGCTCCACCGCGACGTCGTCGACGTAGCGGCCCTGGCCGCGGAGGAACCGCTGGTCCTCGACGCGCTGGACGCCCTGGCCCATCAGCTTGGTGGTCATGAGAGCTCAGCCGCTCGCTCGACCGCCTTCACGATGTTCTGGTAGCCCGTGCACCGGCACAGGTTCCCAGCGATCATGTCGCGGGCCTCCTCGTGCGTGGGGTGCGGGTTCGCCTTCAACCCGGCGGTGATCGTGGTGAGGAAGCCCGGGGTGCAGAAGCCGCACTGGAGGCCGTGGCACTCCGCGAACGCCTGCTGCACCGGGCTGAGCGTGCCGTCCTCGTCGGCGAGGCCCTCGACCGTGGTGAGCTCGTGGTCGACCGCGGAGACCGCGAACATCAGGCACGAGCGCATCGGCTCGCCGTCGACCAGGATCGTGCACGCGCCGCACACGCCGTGCTCACAGCCGACGTGGGTGCCGGTCAGCTTCAGGTCGTGGCGCAGGGCGTCGGACAGCAGCCGCCGCGCGGGCACCCGGATGTCGTGGGTGGCGCCGTTCACCGTCAGGCGTACGTCGTGGAGCTCCTCGCTCATGCTGCCTCCCGGGCCGATCGGACCACGCGCTCGGTGAGCACGCGCACGAGCTGGGCGCGGTACGCCGCACTCGCGTGGATGTCGCCCATCGGCTCCAGCTTCTCGAGGGCCGCCTCACCGAGGTCGGCGTCGGCGACGCCGGAGAGGTCGACCACGGTGGGTACGTCGCTGACGGAGAGGTAGCCGACCTTCAGGGAGTCCCCGTGGGCCAGCGCCGCGACGCCGACCAGCGCGTAGTCCCCGTGCCGGCGCGCGATCTCCTCGAATCCGACACCGGCGCCGGGCGCGAGTGCGGGGAAGAACGCGGACACCGCGATCTCGTCGTGCGCGAGCGAGGACTCGAGCGGGCCGACGTACAGGTCGTCGGCGTGGATCGTGCGGCGCCCGGCCGGACCCTCGACCTCGACGTGGCCGCCGAGCAGCGAGAGCACCATCGGCATCTCGGCCGCGGCGTCGGCGTGCACGATCGAGCCGACGGTGGTGCCGCGGTTGCGGATCGTCGCGTGGGCGACGTGCGCGAGCGCCATCGGAACGAGCGGCTGCACCCGCCGGACGTCCTCGGAGGCCAGGACGGCGGCGTGCCGGGCGAGCGCACCCACCCGGCAGCCGCCCTCGGTGACCTCGATGCGGTCCAGGCCCGAGACCCCGTTGATGTCGACGAGCAGCGACGGCGCCGCGAGCCGCATCGACAGCAACGGGACCAGGCTCTGGCCGCCGGCCAGCACCTTGGCGTCCGGCTCGCCGGCCAGGGCGGCGACCGCCTCTGCGAGCGTCCCTGGCCGGCGGTAGTCGAACGGTGCTGGCTTCACGATTCCCTAGTCAATCAGTGCTTGTGCTTGGGGTCTTCGCCGTGGTGGTGCGGCGCCGCGTGGTCCTCGACGTGCGCACCCGGGCTGCCGACCGACAGCATCGTGCCGTCGCCGCCCTTCGGAGCGACCAGGCGCGCCAGGTGGTAACCGACGATCACGACGATCGTGCCGAGCGCGATGCCGCCGAGCTGGAAGTCCTTGGTGATCTCGAAGAACCCGGTCGTGCCGTACCCGATGGCGAGGATCAGACCGGCCGAGATCGGCACCAGGTTGATCGGGTCGGCGAAGTTCACCCTGTTCTCGACCCAGATCTTCGCGCCGAGCAGGCCGATCATGCCGTAGAGCACCAGCGTGATGCCGCCGATGACACCGCCGGGGGTGGCGTAGACGACCTGACCGAACTTCGGGACGAAGCCCAGCAGGATCGCCACGATCGCGGCCACGAAGTAGGCGGCGGTCGAGTAGACCCGGGTCGCGGCCATGACCCCGATGTTCTCGGCGTACGTCGTGGTCGGCGAGCCACCGACCGAGCTGGCGACGACGGTGCCGACACCGTCGGCGGCGATCGCCCGGCCCATCACCGGGTCGAGGTCGCGTCCGGTCATGCCGGCGACGGCCTTGACGTGGCCCATGTTCTCGGCGACAAGCGCGATGACTGCCGGAAGTGCGAGCAGCGTGAACGTGACCGAGAAGCTCGGGAGGTGCCAGCCGACCTGGTCCATGTTGTTGGCACCGCCGAAGGGCGACTGGTTGCCGACGAGGCCGGCGACGGTCTTGTCCGGCAGACCGAACCACGGCGCGTCCTTCACGCCGTCCCAGTTGACCCGGTCGCCCGCGACCCCGCCGACGCCGATGGCGTCGAAGACCCACGAGAGCAGGTAGCCGAAGATCAGGCCGAGGAAGATCGCGATCCGGCCCAGGAAGCCCCTGAGACCGACGGCCATCACGATGACCGCGGTCATCGTGATCAGTGCCATCCACCGGTCCGCCGGCATGTAGGTGCTGGTGGCGACGCCGGCCAGGTTGAAGCCGATGATCATGACGACGGCACCGGTGACCACCGGCGGGAGCACCGCGTTGACGACGTCGGCGCCCAGGAAGTGGATGATCACGCCGACGAGCGCGAGGATGACGCCGGAGACGAGGATCGCGCCGGTGACGTCCTGGGGTCCACCGGGGCCGCCGGAGCCGCTGTAGGTGTAGATCGCGGTGGCACCGCCGACGAAGGACGCCGACGTGCCGAGGTAGCTGGGCACCGTGCCCTTCACGATGAGCAGGAAGCAGATCGTCGCGATACCGCTCATCATGATCGCGAGGTTCGCGTCGAGACCCATGATGATCGGGAAGACGAAGGTCGCGCCGAACATGGCGACGACGTGCTGGGCTCCGATACCGACGGTCTTGCCCCACGCGAGGCGCTGGTCCGGGGCTACGGCTTCACCTGGCTTGGGATCGACCACTTCCCACTTGAACATCGACATGACTGCACCCTTTCGGTGTCAGGACGGGCCCGAGGCACCACAAACTAGTGAGGCCCATGACACACCCACGACGGCGACAAATGCCGAAGGAACGCCGCACCGACTGGCACCAGTTGTGGGCGCGTCGCGTCAGGCGCGAGACCGAAATCCCGGCGTCATCAACCGGTGATCTCGTGGACACGGAGGGCGACCGCGACGTCCAGCCGGAGGTGCGAGTCGGTCGACAGCGGACCCAGCAGGCGCTCCAGCTTCGAGACCCGGTAGCGCATCGTGTTGTAGTGGAAGAACTGCAGCCGCGCGGCCTCCGCGACGTTGAAGTTCGTGTCCAGCAGCACCTGCAGCGTCTCGCGCAGGTCCGCGGCCTCGGTCGTGTCGTCGGCGAGCGGGCCGAGCACGTCGTGCACGAAGGCGCGCAGCTCGCCATTGCCCTCGGGCCCGTCGGGGATCAGCGCGATCACCCGGTGCAGGCCGAGCTGGTCGAAGAACGTCGTCGAGCCGCCGCCGTTCACCCGGCGCCCGACCTCGACGGCCCGGCGCGCCTGGGCGTACGCGTCGGGCAGCTGGTCGAGTGACTCTGCGACCCGGCTGACCCCGACGGAGAACGGCCGGCGCCCACCGCCCTTGTCGCCGGCGACCGCCTGCACGACGCGGGCGACCTCCTGGTCCGCGGGCAGGAGGGTCACGACCTCCGTCGAGAAGTCCACGGTCGCGACGCCCGGCGCGACCACCTGACGCCACGCGGCCGAGAACCGCTCCTGCCAGGCCCGGCGCTGCGTGCTCGAGGCGGGCTCGTCGGTCGGGTCGAGCTCGGCGGCGACGACCACCACCGGACGGGTCAGGTCCCAGCCGAACGTGTCCGCGTGCTCGGCGACGTACGCCGGGTCGACCGCGCGGCGCAGCAGCAGGTCGCGCAGGAAGTCGCCGCGGTACTTGTTCTCGACGGCGGTGACCGCCTCCTCGCGCGTGATGAGCAGCGCCGCCACGGCGGCGGCACGCTCGAGGGCGTGCACGTCGTCGGCCGTCCACGGGCCGTCCGCCCGCACGCACACCAGCCGGGCGAGGTCGGTGCCGCCCGCCGCGACCCGCGACACGTGCGCCGGCCCGCCACCCACCGCCTGGTCGATCCGCTCCACGCGGATCCGGCCGGTCGGGTCGAGGAGGTCGCCCGCGGCCAGCAGCGCGCGGTGGTCCTCGGCCAGCGCGGCGGCCCGCTCGCGGCCGTCGGTCGAGGTGAACGCCACGCCGACGCCGAGCACGCGCGCGACCTCCGCGGCGATGCCGCCGAGGTCGCCACCCTCCAGGACGATCTGGGTCAGTCCGGTGTGCAGCGCGTCCACACGAGCGAGCGCGGCGATCGCGCGCTCCTCCCGGTCACCGGTTGTCAACACTTGCACTCCCCTGCCCACTGCGTTGGCACAACGTCACATCGGCAAACGTAATGGGCGGTCGATAGCGTGAGGAAGGTGATCCCCGTCAGCGCGCCGGCCCGGGTGCGCGAGCACCTGCGCGCGCAGCCCGACGGACCGGTCCGGGTGCTGCACCGCGGCCGCGACGCGGTGTACGTCGAGGTCGCGGGCCGCTGCGTGGGCGTCGTCGGGCCGCGCGCCACCGCCGTCCCGTGCGCGCTCCGGTCACGATCCGATCACCTCGGTGGCGACTCGGCACCGTCGGGCGCAGATGCGGCGTACCTTCGACAGGGAGTGCTGCACCTCGACGGCGCCGCGCTGAGCATCGGCAGGATCGTGGACGTCCGCGTCCCGCGTCTTCCGGACACGGCGTGCTCGGGCACCTTGCAGGCTGTCCCCCCGGCCGCGGTGACCGAGCACGTCGGCTCGGTGCCGAGCGACCTCGGCCCCGACGACGTCGCGCGGATGGTCGGCCGCGGCGACGGGCTCACCCCCCTCGGCGACGACGTGATCTGCGGCTGGCTCGCGATCCACCGCGCGGCCGGCGTCGAGACCCCGGACGTCGACGCCGCGGTCCGCGCGCACCTCGGCCGCACCACCCTGCTGTCCGCGACGCTGCTCGACTGCGCGATGCACGGCGAGGTCATCCCGGAGTTCGCCGCCTGGGTCGCCGCCACCGACGACCCCGACCGCACCGCCGCCCTGGCCGCGGTCGGCCACACGTCCGGAGCCGGGATGCTGCACGGCGCCCGGCTCGCCCTCACCCACCTCCAAGGAGTCGCCGCATGACGACCCACGTCGAGCTCCGACCCGGCGCGTACGCCGACTCGGTGACGCTCCTCCAGGTCAGCCGCACCGTGCAGGGCCTGCCCGGTGTGGACGCCGCCCAGGTCGCGATGGCCACCCCGCTGAACGTCGACGTGCTCGCCGAGATGGGCTTCGACATCCCGGCCGAGGCCACGCCCAACGACATGGTCGTCGCGCTCCGGCTCGACGACGCGAGCGCGCTCGCCGGGGCCCTGGCCGGCGTCGAGCAGGCGCTGCGCGACGCCAACCGACGCGACGAGTCCACCAGCGCCATCGCGCCGCCCCGGACGACGGCGAGCGCGCTGAAGCGCGGGTCCGGCGCCATGGCGCTGATCTCGGTGCCCGGCGCGAACGCGTTCGTCGAGGCGATGGACGCCGTCGACGCGGGCAACGACGTGATGGTGTTCAGCGACAACGTGCCGCTGGAGCAGGAGATCGCGCTCAAGCGCGCGGCCGCCGAGCGTGGCGTGCTGGTGATGGGGCCGGACTGCGGCACCGCCGTGGTCGGCGGCCTCGGCCTCGGCTTCGCCAACACCGTCTCCCCCGGCCCGGTCGGCATCGTCGCCGCGTCGGGCACCGGCTGCCAGCAGCTGCTCGCGCTGCTCGACCGCGCGGGCGTCGGCGTCACCTCCGCGCTCGGCGTCGGCGGCCGCGACCTGTCCGCCGAGGTCCGCGGCCTCGCCACCCGCGAGGCGCTGCGCCGCCTCGACGAGGATCCCGCCGTCGAGCTGATCGTGCTGGTGTCCAAGCCGCCGGCCGACGACGTGGCGGCCGAGATCGAGGAGTACGCCGGCAGCCTGTCCACGCCGGTCGAGCACGCGCTCCTCGGGGCCGGCCGGCCCGACCTCACCGCCGCCGCCGAGTCGGTGCTGCGTCGCCTCGGCCGGGAGGTGCCGGCGTGGCCGGTCGTGGGCTCGGCCTCGCCCCGGGCCGGGCTGGTCCGCGGCCTGTTCGTCGGCGGCACGCTGAAGAGCGAGGCCCAGCTGATCGCCGGCGACCCTCACACGTTCGTCGACTTCGGCGACGACGCCTACACGGCCGGGCGCGCCCACCCGATGATCGACCCGACGCTGCGCCTGGAGCACCTCGCCCGCGCCGCCGCCGACCCCGAGACCGGCGTGCTGCTGCTCGACGTGGTGCTCGGCCACGGCGCCGAGCCAGATCCCGCGTCGCGGCTCGCGGCCGCGATCAGCGGCCTCGACAAGCCGGTCGTGGTCGCGGTCGTCGGCACCGACGCCGACCCGCAGGACCGCGAGCGCCAGGTGCGTGCGCTCGCCGACGCCGGCGCCGAGGTCCACCTGTCCAACGCCGGCGCCACCCGCCGCGCCCTCGAGCTCGCCGGAGGCCTGCGATGACCACCCCGAACACCGTCGTCAACGTCGGCGCCGACCTGCTGGCCGACGCGGTCGCCGAGCAGGCCGTGCCCGTCACCCGCGTCGACTGGCGCCCGCCGATGGTGGGCACCGAGGCCGACCTGGCGGACGTCGCGGCGGACCCGCGCCGGCGTACCGCCAACGAGCAGGCACTGGCCGCAATGCTCGACGTCACCGCCACCCTGGTCGACGTCGCCCCGGCCTCGGAGGTGCTCGGCCTGCAGCGCGGCGAGTTCCTGCACGCCGGACCGCCGATCACGTGGGAGCGCGCGTCCGGCCCGATGCGCGGCGCGCTGATGGGCGCCGCCGCGTTCGAGGGCCTGGTCGACGACCCGGAGGACGCCGTCGCGCTGTTCGAGTCCGGCGCCAACGTCTCCCTGGAGCCGTGCCACCACCGCTCCGCGGTCGGCCCGATGGCCGGGATCACCACGCCGGGCATGTGGGTCTGGGTGCTCGAGGACCAGGCGAGCGGGCGGCGTACGTACTGCACGCTCAACGAGGGCCTCGGCAAGGTGCTGCGGTACGGCGCCTACGCCCCCGACGTGATCGAGCGCCTGCACTGGCTGGCCGACGTGCTCGCGCCCCTGCTGCAGAAGGCCGTGCGCGCGGCCGGCCCGGTCGACATCACCGGCATCCTCACGCAGATGCTGCAGATGGGCGACGAGGCCCACAACCGCAACCGGGCCGGGACGTTGATGACCCTGCGTGACCTGGCGCCCGCGATGGTCACGAGCGGCTTCGATGCACCTGACGTCGCCCAGGCGATGCGGTTCATCGGTGGCAACGACCACTTCTTCCTCAACCTCGCGATGCCGGCCTGCAAGCTCGCGCTCGACGCCGCGCGGAACATCGACGGCTCGACGATGGTCGTGGCGATGGCCCGCAACGGCACCGACTTCGGCATCCAGGTCGCGGGCACCGGCGACGAGTGGTTCACGGGTCCGTCGCAGCAGGTGGACGGGCTCTACTTCGGCGACTACGGCCCGGACGACGCGAACCCCGACATCGGCGACTCGGCGATCACCGAGACCGCGGGCATCGGCGGGTTCGCGATGGCGACGGCCCCGGCGATCGTGCGGTTCGTCGGCGGCTCGGTCCCGGATGCCCTCAACACCACCCGCCGGATGCACGAGATCACGCTGGGCGAGAACCCGCGCTGGTCGGTGCCGGTGCTGGAGTTCCAGGGCACGCCGACCGGGATCGACGTGACCAAGGTGTGCCGCACCGGGATCCTGCCGCAGATCAACACCGGCATGGCCGGGAAGCTGGCGGGCGTCGGCCAGGTCGGCGCCGGCCTGGTCACCCCTCCCGCGGAGATCTTCCCGAAGGCGTTGGCCAGGCTTGCTGAGCTGGCGGTCTCCAGAACGCCTTCCTGATGTCGACGTTCCCGGTCCGGCGCAGCGGCGTGCCCTCCTCGAGGTAGGCCTGCCGCGCCTCGTCCCGGTGGCTCGCCGGCAGCGAGCCGTCGGCGCGCACCACGCGCCACCACGGGACCGGCGCGCCGTGCGACGCCATGATCGACCCGACCTGGCGCGGGCCGCCGCCGCCCATCACCGCCCCGACCACCTCCGCGATCGCGCCGTACGTCGTGACCCGCCCGCGCGGCACCGCCTCGACGCAGCGCAGCACCCGCTCGACGTACTCCTCGACGTCCATCAGCCCTCCCCCGTCCGCACCGCGAGCGCCGCGGTCGCCGCCACGGTCGCGGCGAACGCCGTCGCGGCGCCGAGCAGCCAGATCCCGGGCTGCTCCGGCTCACCACGCAGCAGCAGCGCGAGCACCCACGCGGCCGGGACCGTCAGCGCGACCAGCGCGCCGCGGCGCACCCACAGCACGAGGGTGGCGCTGTCGAGGGGCATCGTGGGCGGACCGTACGACGCCAGCAGCGCGGCGACGTGGGCCACCACCAGCGCGAGCGCGGCGACCAGGATCGAGGCGGGCAGCGAGTCCTCGAGCGCGATCGCCCACCAGCCGAGCACGACCAGGCCGGCGGCGGTGCCGTACGGCGAGTCCGGGGCCCACGCCGCCGCGGCCGCGGTTCCCACCACCGCCCCGGCGATCCACCACGGCGGCCAGTTGCCGGCCGGGCCGGTGGCGAGCACCGCGACCACCGGGCCGAGGAGGACCAGGGCTCGCAGGGCGATCTGGGAGCTGCTCGTGCGGGGCGTCATCGAGCCACCACCCGGGGCAGCTGGGCACGCCGGGCCAGCCGGCGCATCACCTCGTCGACCGTGCCCGGCCCACGCCACGGCACGACCGGGCAGCCGAGCGCGGCCAGCCGCTCGAGCACCACCGAGCGCTCGATGCGGCGCATCCGCCAGGCCAGCGCGGCCAGCGCCGGGTCCTGCTCGTCGCCGAGCGTCGCGGGGCGCGCGTCCGGCGGCAGCGTGTCCACGACCAGCACGGCGACCCCGCGGCGGGTCAGCGTGGCAGCGACCGTGCCCATCGACTCCGCGAGCATCGGCGACAGCACGACCACGATCGCGCCGCCGGTCACGCCGAGCTGGAGAACGCCGGTCTCGGGCTCCCCCGGGTCGCCGGTGCGCAGGGTCGCGAGCTGGTCCTGGATGCGGCGCAGGTGCCGCGCGCCGGCGCCGTACCCGACCTGCTCCTGGCCGCGGCCGACCACGCGCAGCGCGACCCGGTCGCCGGCCCGCACGTGGTGCTCGGCGATCGCGGCCGCGGCGCGGACCGACAGGTCCAGGCTGCTCGCGGCCGCGCCGACGCCGCCGGACCCGCCGTGGTCGGCGAGCGCGTCGACCACGAGCAGCACGCCGGTGTCCTCCTCGGCGCGCGTCGTCACGACGTGCAGGGTGCGGGTGCGCAGCGACACCGGCCAGTTGACGCGGCGCAGCCGGTCGCCCGGCTGGAACGGGCGGATCCCGGACAGCTCGGTGCCGCTGCCACTGCGCTGGGAGCGATGGGCCCCGACCAGCCCGATCGGCTGCGGCGCCTCGGCGCGGGAGTCGTACGGCGCGGTCGTCGGCAGCACCCGCACCGGGCGGCCGCCGAGCCGGACCGGGCCGAACCGGAAGCCCGCCCACGGGCTGTACAGCGCGACGTTCTCCTCGCCCAGCACCCGGCGGCCCCAGCGCCGGGGGCTGATCTCGACGGCGGGGACGCCGCCGGCAAGCAGTCCGCCCACCTGGCCGTCGTGCGGCCGGATCGCGACGTACGCCGGGCGGCCGGCGGCCCGGGTGACGTACTCCGCCTCGTCACCGTCGCCGACCACCAGGCGCGAGGTCGTGCCCTGGCCCTCGTGGAGGACGCCGTGGTCGAGCCGGGAGTCGAGCCGCGGCAGCCGGTGCGGCCGGTGCGCCAGGCCGAGCGCCGTGAACGTCACGAACGGCGCGGCGAGCACCATCAGCACCGGCTTGCCCACGACGAGCGCGAGCGCGACGGCGACCGCGCCGAGCACGACCGCCCGGCCGAGTGCCGCCGTCGCCCGCCAGCTGCTCATCGGCGCCTCACCGGCGGTCGAGCGTCGCCGGGGTCGGGACCTGCGTGAGCACCGCGTCGACCACGCTGGCGCCGGTGACGTCGCTCATCCAGAGCTCGGGCTTGACCGTGATCCGGTGGGCGAGCACCGGACGGGCGATGGCCTTCACGTCCTCGGGGACGACGTAGTCGCGCCCGCGCAGCAGCGCGAACGCCCGGGCGGCGAGCACCAGCCCGAGCGACCCGCGCGGCGAGGCGCCCGTGAGCACGTCCGGGTGGTGGCGGGTCGCGACCGCGAGGTCGACGCAGTACCGCCCGACGCTCTCGTCGACGGTCACGGTCTCGACGGTCTCCTGCAGCGCGAGCAGGCCGGGGCCGTCGGTCACCGCGGTCAGCTCGAGCTCCTCGCGCCGCCGGTCCATGCGGCGGGCGAGGACGTCGTACTCCTCGCCGGCGGAGGGGTACCCGAAGCCGATGCGGAGGAGGAACCGGTCCAGCTGGGCCTCGGGCAGCGGGTAGGTGCCTTCGTACTCGATCGGGTTGGCGGTGGCGAGCACGTGGAAAGGCGAGGGCAGCGCGAACGTCTCGCCCTCCACGGTCACCTGCCGCTCCTGCATCGCCTCGAGCAGCGCCGCCTGGGTCTTCGGCGGCGTCCGGTTGATCTCGTCGGCGAGCAGCAGGCCGGTGAAGATCGGGCCGCGCCGGAAGTCGAACTGCCCGCGCCCCTGGTCGTAGACGAACGAGCCGGTGAGGTCGGCGGGCAGCAGGTCGGGCGTGAACTGCGCGCGCGTGAAGTCGATGCCGAGCGCCTGGGCGAACGACCGGGCCGCCAGCGTCTTGCCGAGGCCCGGGTAGTCCTCGAGCAGCACGTGCCCCTTGGCGAGGATCGCCGCGAGCACCTGCATCAAGGCGGCGCGCTTGCCGACCACGGCCCGCTCGACCTCGTCCAGCACCTGGCGGGCGACGTCGGCGGCCTCGCTGACGGGAAGTGGGT
Organism: Nocardioides caricicola; assembly: GCF_039541135.1. Classification (NCBI taxonomy): domain Bacteria; kingdom Bacillati; phylum Actinomycetota; class Actinomycetes; order Propionibacteriales; family Nocardioidaceae; genus Nocardioides; species Nocardioides caricicola. Next base: position 426,669 of record NZ_BAABFQ010000005.1, read on the forward strand.
GGGTCTGGGTCACAGCTCCTCGATCCTGGTCAGGTAGCGGTCGATCTCGGCCGGCGCGAGCCGGCGTGGTGCGCCGTCGAGCACGGCGACGAGCTCGGGGCCGAGCAGCTCCGCGGCCCGCGGGTCGTCGCGGCGTACGCCGTGGCGCTGGCGCAGCACCTGGTCGGCGAGGGCGGCGAGCCGGTCGCGCAGCGCGGTGTCCTGCGACCGCGCGGTCCGGTGCGCCTCGAGCAGGCCCACGTAGCGGGCCAGCCGCGGGTCGCCCCCGGCGCGCGCCGACGGCTGCTCGACGGTGACCTCCCACGCGGCCCCGCCGTCGGCGAGCGCGTCGAGGATCAGGCCGAGCACGCCGACGCAGGTCGCCACGAGCAGCGCCAGCCGCAGCGGGTCGGGGTCGGTCTTCGCGAGCACCAGCGCGAGCTCGAGCACGACGAACACCGCCGTGCCCCCGGCCAGTCGCCGCAGCCAGCGGTTCCCCGCCAGGGCGCTCACGCCGAGACCCCGATCGTGCGGTGGATCGTGTCGAGCGCCTCGAGGGCGTCCGCGCGGTCGGCCTCGGTGAGGTCGTGCTCGGAGAACCGTGCCTCCCGGTAGAGGTCCCCCAGCCGCGAGACCGCCGGCTGGTGGGCGTCGACCAGGTCGAGCACCCGCATCGTGTACTCCGACGAGGTCTCCCAGTCGCGGCGCTCGAGCCCGGCAGCCGCGGCGGCGACCTCGAACCGGTGCCAGCACTCGACCACCGCGTTGCGCGGGCTGCCGTCCTCCAGCAGGCGGCGCTGGGCGGCCGCGTCGTCGAGCAGCGCCCGGGCGACGCGTTGCGGGGGCTCGAGCACGGTGAAGTCGGGGTCGGTCGGCCCCTCGCGGCCCCTGCGCCGGCGTTCGCGGCGGCCGCGCACGCGCCGCAGCATCGGCAGGATGACGTAGCGCACGAGCAGCACCGCGAGCAGCGCCACCACCGCGAGGTTGACGACGAACGCCGCCACCTGGATCCACCTCGGGGTCTCGCTCGACTCCTCGGTGGCGTCATCCTGCGGGACCGACGCCTCGTCGGTCGGCGCGGGCTCGTCGGTGGGAGTGCCGACCGGCGAGGGTCCGTCGCCGCGCAGCACCTCGCTCGGCCCGATCGACGACGCCCACGTGGCGAGCACGAGGACCAGCAGCGCGATGGCGAGCGCGCCGAGGACCGCGGTCGTGCCGGCCCGCCGAGTCGTCATGCCCGGGAACCTACCAACGCAGACGGCGGCCCCATCCGAACCGGATGGGGCCGCCGTTCGAGTCGATCAGCGCGGCGCTCAGAGGATGGGCGAGAAGGGCTCCGTGCCGTTGACCAGCGTGAGGCCCGAGATGCCGGAGTGCTGCTGCGCGAACGCGAGCTCCTTGGCCAGGTCGCCGATGTTGTTCGAGAGCGGCAGCGGCGCCAGGCCGAGCGTCGAGAGGGTGCCGATGGCCTTGCCGTCCTCGCTGACGAACGCCGAGCCCGAGTCACCGGGGATGCCGGGCGTCACGGTGTAGAGCGGGTGCGACCAACCGCCGTCGGCGGCGCTGTCGCCGAGGCTGATGCCGGTCTTCGGCGAGAGCGGCTCGATGCCGGCGCGGAGGCTGGAGTTGCCGTAGGAGTACACGCGGTCACCGGCCGCGGTGCCGTCGGTGTCGATGCCCGTCGGGCCGCCCCAGAACGGGATGCTCGGGTTGACCTTGCCGACGTCGGCGGCGTCCACCTTGACCAGCGCGAAGTCGTTGTAGGCACAGGTGTTCGCGTCGGTGGTGCCGATCTTGTCCATGGTGTCCCAGGCGGAGTACACCAAGGTGCCCGAGCCCACCTTGGTGCCCTCGCTGACCAGCGAGCCACCCTCGGTGAAGTTCACCCGCGTACCGAGCGGCAGCGAGTCCGAGAGGCACCCGTCCGTGTCGGTCGCCGCGCCGGTGCCCGCGCAGTGGGCGGCGTAGCCGACGTAGACGTTGCTGGCGCTGTCGGTGAACACGAAGTTCGCCGTGCACTGGGCGCCCTCGGTGTACATCATCGTCCCGGGGTGGATCTTCGCCGTGGCCGCCGGCGCCCAGGTGGGCGCGGCGTTGGCGGGAGCCGGGGAGATCGCCATCAGTGCGGCGGTCATGATCGTCACGGTCACGGCCGCGAACACCGCGGCGAACTGGCTTCGGTTGAGGCTCATGCCACACACAACGACCCCCCACCGGTGCGGGTTACGCACCAGTAAGGGGTCGTCGTGGATCTGTCTGGCTCAGTACGACGGCTGCGAGGGGTCGATCTGGTTGACCCAGGCGACCACGCCGCCACCCACGTGGACGGCGTCGGCGTACCCGGCGCCCTTCACGATCGCGAGCGTCTCGGCCGAGCGGACACCGGACTTGCAGTGCATGACGATCTGCTTGTCCGACGGCAGCTGCTCGAGCGCCTTGCCGTTGAGGAAGTCGCCCTTCGGGATCAGCACCGAGCCCGGGATCTGGTTGATCTCGTACTCGTTCGGCTCGCGCACGTCGACGAGGACGAAGTCGCGGGTGCCCTCCTCGCGCTCCTTGAGCATGTGCTCGAGCTGGACGACCGAGATCGTCGAGCCCGCCGCGGCCTCGGCCGCGTCGTCGGAGATCGCGCCGCAGAACGCGTCGTAGTCGATCAGCCCGGTGACGGTGGGGTTCTCGCCGCACAGTGCGCAGTTCGGGTCCTTGCGGACCTTGAGCTTGCGGTACTCCATCTCCAGGGCGTCGTAGATCATCAGCTTGCCGACCAGCGGCTCACCGATGCCGGTGAGGAGCTTGATCGCCTCGTTGACCTGGATCGAGCCGATGCTCGCGCACAGCACGCCCAGCACGCCGCCCTCGGCGCAGCTCGGGACCATGCCCGGCGGCGGGGGCTCCGGGTAGAGGCAGCGGTAGCACGGCGCGTCGTCGGCGAGCGTCGGGGCGAACACCGACGCCTGGCCGTCGAAGCGGTAGATCGAGCCCCAGACGTACGGGATCCCGAGGAAGTACGCCGCGTCGTTGACCATGTAGCGCGTCGCGAAGTTGTCGGTGCCGTCGACGATGAGGTCGTAGCCCTTGAAGATCTCCATGACGTTGTCGTTGTCGAGACGCGTCTCGTGCACGATCACGTTCACGTAGGGGTTGGTCTCGGCGATCGACTCCTTGGCCGACTGCGCCTTCGACTTCCCGATGTCGGACTGGCCGTGGATGATCTGGCGCTGCAGGTTGGACTCGTCGACCTCGTCGAACTCCGCGATGCCCAGGGTGTGCACCCCGGCCGCGGCCAGGTAGAGCAGCGCGGGGCTGCCGAGACCGCCGGCGCCGATGACCAGCACCTTGGCGTTCTTGAGGCGCTTCTGACCCGACATCCCGACGTCCGGGATGATGAGGTGCCGGCTGTAGCGGCGTACCTCGTCGATGGTCAGTTCGTCCGCAGGCTCCACGAGCGCGGGAAAGGACACGGCTAACTCCTTGATCGGTCGGTTCGACTGTCCGAACAACCTGTCGTCCTGCCATGTTCCCCGCCGACGTCGTGCGCGGATCGCCGTGTCCCGTCATCCGGACGCGAGTGACTGCCGGGTAGTCTTCGCCGGGTGACCGCAGAGCAGTACGACGCCCCGGCCGTGCGACCGCGCGGAGGCCGGATGCCCCGGCGCGAGCGGCGCGCGCAGCTGATGAGCTCCGCGCTCGAGGTGTTCGTCGCCCAGGGCTACCACGCGGCGGCGATGGACGACATCGCCGACCGGGCGGGCGTCTCCAAGCCGGTGCTCTACCAGCACTTCCCCGGCAAGCTCGACCTGTACCTCGCGCTGCTCGACCAGTCCTGCGACATGATCATCGCCGGCTGCCGCGAGGCGCTGGAGTCGACGACCGAGAACAAGCAGCGCGTCGCGGCCACGATGGACGCCTTCTTCGAGTACGTCGCCGGCGACACCGGCGCGTTCCGCCTGGTCTTCGAGTCCGACCTCACCAACGAGCCGGCCGTGCGCGAGCACGTCGACCGGGTCACCACCGAGTGCGCGGCGATGATCGCGCACGTCATCCACGACGACACCGGCCTGCCGGACGACGCGTCGCGGCTGCTGGCCGTGTCCCTGGTGGGAATGGCCCAGGTCAGCGCCCGGTTCTGGCTCTCGGACCCGGGCGCGATCAGCAAGTCCGACGCCGCCGCCCTGGTGGCCGGGCTCGCCTGGCGCGGCATCCGCGGCTACCCGCTCGAGCACTGAGTTCCCGCACAGTCCCGGCACAGTCCCGCACCACCCCCGCAACACCCGCGCAGAACCAGAAGGAGGACCTCGTGGAGGTCAAGATCGGCATCCAGAACGCCGTCCGTGAGCTGACCGTCGAGACCGACGAGTCGGCCGAGGCCGTCGAGAAGCTCGTCGCCGACGCCATCTCCGGCGAGGGCGTTTTCACGCTGGCCGACACCAAGGGCCGCCGCGTGATCGTGCCGTCCGCCAAGCTCGCGTACGTCGAGATCGGTCACGGCACCGTCGGCCAGGTCGGCTTCCGGGGCTGACCCCGTGCTCTCCGCCCTGCTCTGGGCGCTCATCGGCGGGACCATCATCGGTCTCCTCGGCAAGATGCTCGCGCCCGGCGACCGGGACAACGTCCCGCTCTGGCTGACCGTGCTGTGCGGCATCGGCGGCGTGCTGCTCGGCAACTTCCTCTACGGGCTGTTCTTCGACCTCAACACCCGCGGCTTCGACTGGTGGCGGCACGGCTGGCAGGTCGTGGTCGCCGCGATCCTGGTCTCGCTCGCGGCCGGGCGCACCGCCCGGACCCGCTAGGGCCGCTGCTGGGCCCGGGGGTCAGCTGTCGAGCCCGAGCTCGGCCATCCGCGCCGCGTGACGCTCGGTGATCCGCGTGAACATCCGCCCGATCGCGGCCAGGTCGAGGCCCGGGCGGTCCACGCCTCCGGCCAGCAGCGCGGACAGCGCGTCGCGGTCGGCCGCCACCCGCTGGGCCTGGGTGAGCGCCTCGCCCATCAGCCGTCGCCCCCACAGCGCGAGCCGGCCGCCCAGGCGCGGGTCCGCCGCGATCGCCGCACGCACCCGGTCGACGACGAACGCCGAGTGCCCGGAGTCCTCCAGCGCCGAGACCACCAGGTCCCGGGTGTCCGGGTCGAGGTACGCCGCGATCTCGCGGTAGAAGTCGTTGGCCATCCCGTCGCCGACGTAGGCCTTGATCAGGCCCTCGTACCAGTCGTCGGGGGCGGTGTACTCGTGGAAGCGGTCGATCGGCTCGCGGAACGGCGCCATCGCCTCGAACGGGTCCGCGCCGAGCTGGCTCAGCCGCTCGTTGAGGGCCGCGACGTGACCGAACTCCGCGGTCGCCATCGAGGCCATCGCGACCTTGTCCTCCAGCGTCGGCGCCAGCTTCGCGTCGTCGGCGAGGCGCTCGAACGCCGAGATCTCGCCGTAGGCGATCGCACCGAGGAGGTCCACGACGGCCTCGCGGTACTGCGGGTCCTCGAACGCGACGGACGTGGATGCGGTCACGTGCGCACCCTACCGATAGACTCCCGGAGATCGAGGTCGCGCTCACTCCCGAGCGCACCCGCGTATGTGCGCGGCAGGCCAGCCCCGAAATTGGCAGGGTGAGTCCGCCGCAAGCCCACGGCAGTGACTCACGAAAGCGACAAGACCATCACCACGTTCCGAGAGCTCGGGGTGCTCCCCGAGATTTGTGACGCGCTCGAGCGCGCCGGTATCACCACCCCCTTCGCGATCCAGGAGATGACCCTCTCCGTCGCGCTGCTGGGCACCGACCTGATCGGCCAGGCCCGGACGGGCACCGGCAAGACGCTGGCGTTCGGCATCCCGGTGCTGCAGCGCAGCGTCGCGCCGAGCGACCCGGCGTACGCCGACCTGCCCCAGGGCAAGCCGCAGGCGCTGATCGTCGCCCCGACCCGCGAGCTCGCGCTCCAGGTCTCCAACGACCTCCACCTCGCCAGCAAGGACCTCGGTCTCCGGGTCCTCACGGTGTACGGCGGCGTCGGCTACGACACCCAGCTCGAGGCGCTCGAGTCCGGCGTGGACATCGTCGTCGGCACCCCGGGTCGCCTGATCGACCTGGCCAACCGCCGCGCGCTCGACCTCTCGCACGTGCACGCGCTCGTGCTCGACGAGGCCGACGAGATGCTCGACCTCGGCTTCCTGCCCGACGTCGAGACGCTGCTGCGCAAGACCCCGGAGACCCGTCAGACGATGCTGTTCTCGGCGACCATGCCGTCGGCGATCGTCGCGCTGGCCCGGATGCACATGCGCCACCCGATGAACATCCGCGCGGAGTCGTCGTACGAGAACGCGACGGTGCCCGCGACGGCGCAGTTCATCTACCAGTGCCACGACCTGGACAAGCCGGAGATCATCGGTCGGGTCCTGCAGGCCGAGGACGTCGACAAGATCATCGTGTTCACCCGCACCAAGCGCCAGGCGCAGCGGGTCGCCGACGACCTCACCGAGCGCGGCTTCAAGGCCAGCCCGCTGCACGGCGACATGGCGCAGGTCGCCCGCGAGAAGGCGCTCGCGAAGTTCCGTGAGGACAAGATCCAGGTGCTGGTGGCGACCGACGTCGCCGCGCGCGGCATCGACGTCCGCGGCGTCTCGCACGTCATCAACTACTCCTGCCCCGAGGACGACAAGACCTACGTCCACCGCATCGGCCGCACCGGCCGCGCGGGCGCGAGCGGCATCGCCATCACGTTCGTCGACTGGCAGGACATCGCCCGCTGGAAGATGATCAACAAGGCGCTCGACCTGCCGTTCGACGAGCCGCAGGAGACGTACTCCACCTCCGAGCACCTGTTCCACGACCAGGGCATCGCCCCGGGCACCAAGGGCCGCATCGTCGACCCCGCACCCGTGGAGCGCAAGCCGCGCGAGGAGCGCAGCGAGCGCAAGCCGAGCAACCGCAACCGCACCCGGACCCGCAACGGCGAGAAGGTCGCCCCGGAGTCCGGCACGCCGGCCGCCGCGGCCGACGGCGAGAACCGCCCGAAGCGCACCCGCAACCGCCGGCGGCGCTCGGGTGGCGGTGCCGCGAAGGCGCCCGCCGCGGAGTGACCGCTACGCGGTGACGACCACCGTGGTGCCGAGCGGCGCGAACTCCCAGAGCGCGATCGCGTCGGACAGCTTCTGACGGATGCAGCCGTGCGACTGCGGCGTGCCGAGCTGGGCGACGGTCTGCACCGCCTTGCCCTCGTCCACCGGGATCGTGTGGAAGCCGATCGCCGCGCCGGTGTCGCCCTGGGTGAAGCGCACGAAGTACTTCATCGTGCCGGAGTCGTCGATCCCCCACGCCTGCTCGGAGCGCGAGTACACCGAGTAGGTGCCGGGGTCGAGGTTGTCGGTGAGGCTGCCGGACACGAGGTAGGTGCGCTCGACCTGCTGGCGCTTCGTGACCAGCCAGACCCGCTGCTGGCTCTCGCTGAACACGATCCGCCGGCCGGTGCCGGAGTCGGCGGGCAGCGCGTCCTCCTCGACGAGGTCCTCCTCGACGACGGGCTCCTCGGACTGCTCGATCTCGGGGCTCGGCGTCTCCGAGGGCGTCTCCGACGGCTGGGCCACCGGCGCGACGGCTGCGGCCGCTCCCCCGTCGCCGTTCTCGCCGGTCGTGGACGGCAGCACGCCGGTGCCGCCGAGCACCGCGATCATGGTGACGGCGAGCGACGAGCCGAGCACGGCGAGTCGTCCGTAGCGGGGCCGCACCGGGGTGCCGCGGTGCTGGCTCACCGCTCGGCCTTCCTCTGGGCCTTCTTCTGCGCCTTCTTCTTCGGGCGCTTCGAGCGCTCGACGAGGTTCACGGCCACCTCGCGGTAGGCCTGCGCACCCTTGTTGCTGCGGCTGGTGGCCAGGATCGACCGGCCGGCGGCCGGGGCCTCGGCGAACTTGATGGTCTTCGGGATCGGCGGCTCGATCACCTCGAGGTCGTAGGTGTCCGAGATCGTCTCGAGCACCGTGCGCGCGTGGTTGGTGCGCCCGTCGTACAGCGTCGGCAGCACGCCCCACACCTCGAGGCCGCGGTTGGTGAAGCGGCGGACGTCGTGGACCGTGTCGAGCAGCTGCCCGACGCCGCGGTGCGACAGCGTCTCGCACTGCAGCGGCACCAGGACGCCGTCGGCCGCGGTCAGCGCCGCCACGGTGAGCACGCCGAGCGAGGGCGGGCAGTCGAGCAGCACCCAGTCGTAGTCGAGGTCGCTGTCCTCGAGCGACTCGATCATGGTCTTGAGGACGTGCTCGCGGCCGGTGCGGGTCAGCAGCTCGGCCTCGGCGCGGGCCAGCTCGATGGTCGCCGGCAGCAGGTCGACGCCGTCATCGGTCTGGAGGATCACCTCGGCCGGGTCGAGGCCCTTGGTGAGGACGTGGTGGACCGACAGCTCGAGGTCCTCCGGGTCGATGCCCAGCGAGAACGTCAGGCAGGCCTGGGGGTCGAGGTCGACCAGCAGCACGGAGCTGCCGAGCTCTGCCAGCGCGGCGCCGACCGAGGCGACCGTGGTCGTCTTGGCGACACCGCCCTTCTGGTTGGCGATCGCGAGTGTCGTCGTCATCGGTCACCATCATGCCCGACGGGGGTGCGCAGATCGCGCAGCCACCTGTTTGACTTGCGTCATGTCCCAGACCGCTCTTGTCACCGGCCCCACCGCGGGCATCGGCCGCTCCTTCGCCCACCAGCTCGCCGAGCAGGGCTACGACCTCGTGCTGGTCGCCCGCGACCGGGCCCGGCTCGAGGCCGAGGCCGACGAGCTGCACGCGACGTACGGCGTCTCCGTGGAGGTGCTGGCCGCCGACCTCGCCGACCGTGCCGAGCTCGCCACCGTCGAGGCCCGGCTGGCCGACCCCGAGCGACCCGTGCACCTGCTGGTCAACAACGCCGGCTTCGGGCTGAAGAAGCGGTTCCTCGACAACACGGTCGACCAGGAGCAGGCGATGCTGGAGGTGCTGGTCACCGCGGTGATGCGGCTCAGCCACGCGGCTCTGGGACAGATGTCCGAGCGCGGCAGCGGCGGGATCATCAACGTCTCGAGCGTGGCGGCGTTCCTGCCGCGCGGGACGTACTCCGCGGCGAAGGCCTACGTGAACAGCTTCTCGGAGTGGGCCGCCCACGAGTACGCCGACCGTGGCGTCACGGTCACCTGCCTGTGCCCGGGCTTCACGAAGACCGAGTTCCACGAGCGGATGGAGGTCGGGCGCGGGTCCGCGCCGGACTTCATGTGGCTCGACGCCGACGAGCTGGTCCGCACGGCCCTGAAGGACCACGCCAAGGGCAAGGTCTTCTCGATCCCGAGCCCGCAGTACAAGACGATCGCGGCGGCCGCCCGGATCATCCCGACCGGGGTGCTGCAGAAGTTCCAGTCCCTCGGGCGGAAGTGAGCCGCTCGAGCTCCTCCGGCGCCGTGGTGTTGCAGCCGAGGTCGTGGTCGGTCTTGCCCGACCCGTGGTAGTCGCTGGACCCGGTGACGACCAGGTCGAGGTTCCGCGCGATCGCCCGGAGCCGGTCGCGGTCGGCGGCGTCGTGGTCCTGGTGGTCGACCTCGATGCCGTTGAGCCCGATCTCCTTGAGCTCGGCGAACGTCGCCTCCTCGGGCCGGCCGTAGCCACCGCGCCCCCACGGGTGCGCGACCACCGACACTCCCCCGGCACCCGCCACCGCACGCACCGCGGTCTCGAGCGGCGCGGCGTACCGGTCCACGTGCGCCGGCCGGCCCCAGCCCAGGTAGCGGTCGAACGCCGCGGTCCGGTCCGGCACCACCCCCTTGGTGACCAGCGCGTCGGCGACGTGCGGGCGGCCTGAGGCGACCGCACCGGCGGCAGCCCGGCGTACGTCGTCCTCGGTGATCTCGATGCCGAGCCGGTTGAGGCGGTCGATCATCGTCGGCACGCGGGCCGCGCGACCGTGCAGGATCCGCTCGAGCTCGGTGACCAGCGGCGGATGGGCCGGGTCGACGAAGTAGGCCAGCAGGTGCACGCCGCGGCCGCGGTGGTTGGTGCTGATCTCCATGCCCGGGACGACCTGGATGCCGACCTGCTCGGCAGCCGCCGTCGCCTCCGCCCAGCCGTCGGCCGTGTCGTGGTCGGTCAGCGCGACGACGTCGAGGCCGGCCGCCGCGGCGGCGCGGACGAGCTCGGCCGGGGTGTCGGTCCCGTCGCTCGCGCGCGAATGGGTGTGGAGGTCGATGCGCACCCGGGACAGCCTAGGTTCACCAGGCCGGCCGGTGCGCACCGAAGGGCAGCTCCACCAGCTGGGGACCGACGTGCGACACGTCGCGGAGGATCCAGTCGTCGCGCAGCAGAAGCAGCGCCGACGCCGGCCGCAGCACGATCCAGAGCCACCGCCCGCCGGCCTCCCCGGCGACGACCGAGCGGTCGAACTCGCCGTCGAAGGAGTGCGTCGACACGTCCCACAGGCTCACCGACTGGCTCCCGATCCGCACCTTCGCGGCCGGGGGTCGCTCGCCGATCTCGGCGCCGGGATCGTCGTACCGGCTGCGCGCGCAGCGCGCCCCGAGCCCGGTGCCCGCCTCCTCCGCGACCACCACCACGTCGACCGGCCCGTCGAGCGGGCTGGTGCCGGACGTGCACGTCAGGGTCGCGCGCGGGCGCCCCGCCTGGTCGGCCACCGCGGCGAAGTCGGTCACGGTCCATCCCGGGCTGATCGGCCAGGGCAGGTACGTCGGGAACTGCCGTGACGCCGCCAGGTGCTCCGCGAACGCGTCGTACGTCGCCTCCGGCGGGCGCCACAGCGCCGGCCCTTCCCCGTGGTCGGGGCAGGGCAGCACGGGTGCCGAGCACCGCACACATCCCGCCGCCAGCGACATGCGCTCCACGGTGATTCCCCGGCGGTCTCTCGTCAAGAGCGCCTGGTGATCCCGGTGAGCCAGGCATCGGGGCCCGGATGGCCCGCTCGTGGCTCCGCGCGCCGCCGGGAAGAAGAGCAGCGGCCCGTCCGGACCGCGGCCGCGGGTCAACGACTCTCGACACGACGAATGCCCCGCCGGCCGTGGTCGGCGGGGTGTGGGTCAGCGGATATGTCGGTCGGTGTCGACGAGGTAGGTCTGGCCGTGGGGACTGGTCCACACGAACGTGGTGGGTCCCATGCGGTGGTAGGTCCAGGCGGTGTGGGTCTTGAGCCGGTGGTGTCCGCGGCACAGGGGCGCGAGATTCACTGTCTCGGTGCGACCGGTCGGGTACTCGGTGATGTGGTCGGTGTCGGCGGTGCGTGAGGGGCGGCTGCAGTTGGGGAACACGCAGGTCGGGAACGTCAGCGTGACTTGTTCCTGCTGCCGAGGGGTTGGTGTGTAGGAGTCGGTGGACAGGTTGTCGTTGAGGTCGAGCACCGGCCGCACGGTCACCCGGGTGCCGGCCTGTTGGCACCAGTGCTTGATCTGGTCGGGGGTGACGACGGTGCGGGTGTGCTCGACCTCGACCATCGACTGCTCGGGGCGGGTGTGGGTGTGGATCACGACCTCACGCCGAGGGTCGCCGGCGAGCATCCCGGCGGCGATCGAGCGGCGCACGTCCAACGGCAGGGCCGGGTCCTGGGCGGCGGCCTTCGCGGTGATCGCGTCGTCCAGGGCGACCGCGTCGGCCAGGTCCAGCACTCCGGCGACGGGGACCTGCCCGTCGACCACGTTGCGCCAGTAGAACGTCAGGTGCCGCTGCTCGGCCGCCGCGACCCGGCGTTCCTCCGCGGCGGCGGGGTCGTACTCGGCGCGGGCGGCTTCCACGGTCCGCTCGATCTGCGCGAACGAACACCGGTGCAGCACCGGCGCCAGCGCGCGGTCCACGAACCCGGCGGCGTCGGCCGGCAGGGACCGGGTCTGCTGGGCGACCTTGCGGGCCTTCCACACCAGCACCTCCCCGGCCAGCACGCGGGCCCAGGTGCACGGGAGCCGGTGGCACAGCTCGACCGCGTCCCCGATGAACACCCGACCCGCATCAGACGACAGACCCACGGCCAGGGCGAACTCCGCGATGCAGAACTCCGCCACCGTCGGTGCGCCGTCGCCGGCGACCTCCACGTCCCGCTCCTCCCACGGCCTGGTCGCATCGACCGGGAAGCCCGGGTGCAGCTCGGCCCAGTCGACGGCGAGCTGGAGCTTGTCGACCTCGGCTTCCATCGCTGCGGCGTGGCGGGCGCGGGCGACGTTCAGCACCTGCTCACGAGTGAGGGTGCTGGTCGTCTCCATGGCTCTACTCAACCAGGGGGCACCGACAGTGGGACGCCGATATCCCTTGTTTTGAAGGGTTCTGGGGAAATGGGCTTGGTATAGATTCGTGACGGGGCGGGGGTGCGCGGGGGTGGTGGTTTCGAGACAGGCGCCAGGGCGCCTTCCTCAACCACCGTGACCCGCCAGAGCGCCTTCCTCGACCACCGCGCGCCGGCCCGCTCAGTCGTCGGCGAGCACCACGACCCGGTCGCCCGGGAGCACCTGGAACGTCTCGGACTTCGGCGGGTTCACGCGGACGCCGAAGGACGCCTCGCCCTCGGCGAGCGCGGCGGACTTGTAGCCGAGCGCGGTCTCGTTGCGGCGGGAGGCGCCGGCGATGATCGTGGCGTAGGTGACCTCGGCGCCGGGCTCGACGTACCACTCGGCCGGGCGCAGGTAGATCTCGCTGCCCTGGTCGCCGAGCAGCTGGTCGAAGACCGCCTCCAGGCGGTGGTCCTCCGACAGCTGGGTGACCAGGAGGCTGACGATCTCGCCGCTGACCACGACGTCGTCGACGTGCGCGACCTGGGCGAGCACCCGGTTGCGGTCGTCGAGCATCTCGCTGACCACCGGGGTCGCGGAGTCGAAGCGGGACAGGATGTCGCGCACGTGCAGCAGGGTGACCAGCGTCCGCGCGTCCGCGGCCTGCGGCTCCAGGTCGTCGGAGTAGCAGAGCACCAGCACCTGGTCGAGGTCCGGGCGCACGTGCGCCTCGAGGGTGCCGCGGTCGGTCGTCGCACCGGGCGCCACCGTCACCTGGAGGTTGCTCAGCTGCGGCACGTTGCGGACGTCGAACGACGTGAGCACGGTGATCGTCGAGCCGGCCGGGGCGTACTTGTCCATCTCGCGCAGCACGATCGGCGCCCGCTCGTTCCACCCGATGAGCAGGGCCTGGGTCGGGTGGTCGGCCTGGCCGCCGCCGGTGCCGAGCTGGCTCAGGTCGGGCTGCACGGTCGAGTCCGGGTCGCCCTGGAGCACCGAGTCGTCCTCGGCCACGACGATGAGGGTGTGGCCGGCGATCACGGTGTCCGCGGTCGGGTTCAGCTTCGGGACACCGTCGGCGATCACGCCGATGACCGTCGCCTGCTCGAAGCCGAGCTGCACCTCGCCGTACGTCATCCCGTCGAGGTTGTGCTCCTCGAGGAAGTAGATCTCGTCGCCGCCGTAGTCGAACAGCTCGGTGTAGACGGCCGCGGCGCCGGACTGGCGCGAGGTCTGCACGACGAGCTTGGCGACGGTCTCGCGGATGTCGAGCAGGACCGTCCGGTCGGCGCCGACCAGGCGGGCCGCCTCGAGGTTCGTGGGGTTGCGGATCTCGGCGACGATGCGCGGTCCGTCGGGGCCGGCGTGGGTCAGCGCGAGCAGGGTCTTGATGACCTCGCTGTCCGGGTCCTCGGACTCCTGCGGCGCGAGCAGGATCACCGAGCGGGCGGTGGTGTGGCTGCTCAGCCGCAGGTCGTCGATGTCCATCGGCGAGCCGTTGCGGCAGATCACGCGGGTGCCGCGGAAGTCGTCGACCTTCGCGCGCAGCTCGTCCTCCATGTCGACCTTGTCGCGGTCGGCGAGGATCACGATCACCGGCTTCCGGCGGCTCTCGTTGGCGATGGTGAGCTCACGGACGATCGTGAAGATCGAGTCCGACCAGCCCAGGATCACGGTGTGGTCCTTCTCGAGCACGATCGAGCGGCCGCGGCGCAGGTCGGCGAGCTTGGTGTCGATGCCGGCCGCGATCACGCCGATCAGCGCGCTGACGATGAACAGGCCGGCGATCGTGAGGACCAGCATCGTGAGGAGGAACCGCCACGGGCTGTCGGCGTCGCCGCCGATCGTCCCCGGGTCGAGCGCGTGGAACAGGCTCTGTGCCATCTCCCGGAAGAAGCCGCCGACACCGTCGTACGACTCGCCCTGCCGCAGGTTGAAGAGGCTGACGATGACCGTGAACAGCAGGATCAGCAGCAGCGTGACGACCGACAGCCAGGCGATCAGCGCGGGCGTGCCCCGCGACATGCTGTTGTCGAACCGGTAGCGCAGCCGGTCGCCGAGGCTCGACCGCGGCTCAGCCGCGCCCTTGGCGGCGCTGGAGGCCACGGCCCCCTTCGGCTGGGCCATCGCCTTGGCGGTCCTCTGACGCATCTGTTGACCGGTCCGTGCCATCTCTCGTCTCCCCGCCTGGTTCTGCTATCGGGGCATCGTTGCAGGTCCCGAGGGCCGACCTCGGCGTTTTCGGTGATCCGACCGACCACCGAACCCGGGCGTGGCAGCATGCGGGCCGTGGACATCTCCCGTTGCCGGATGGCCGTCGCCGCCGGCTTCCTCACCCAGGGCCTGATCCTGCTGAGCCTCACGACGCGGCTGCCGGAGTTCCAGGACCGCTGGGACATCTCGGACGTCCAGCTCTCGCTGATCCTGCTGATGATGATCCTGCTCGCCGGCGCCGGTTCGGTCGCCGCCGAGATGCTCGCCAAGCGCAAGGACAGCGCACTGCTGCTGCGCGCCGGCCTGGTCGTCGTGGCGGTCGGCGTGGCGATGCTCTGCACCGCGCAGACGATGGGTCTCTACATCGGCGGGATCGCGCTCTACGGCCTCGGGCTCGGTGTCGTCGACGCCTCCACGAACATGCAGGCGGTCGCCCTGGAGCACCGCTACGAGCGGCCGATCCTCCCGTCGTTCCACGGAGCCTGGACCCTCGGCGGCGTGATCGGCGCGGGCGTCACGCTCGCGACGACGGACCTGCCGCTCGAGGCGGGCGCCGCGGTCGCGGTGATCCCGCTGCTGGTGGCGTTCGGCCCGTTCCTCCCCCGCGACCACGGCCCGACCGAGCTCCCGGCCGACGTGGCGGTGCCGTGGCGCCCGATCCTGCTGGTCGGTGTCGCGATGGTGCTCTTCTACATGGTCGACACCGCCGTGCAGACCTGGGGACCGCTGTTCCTCGACCACACCTTCGACACCCCGGAGCGGTACGTCGCCCTCTCGGCGATGGCCTACCTGCTGGCCAGCGGCATCGTCCGGCTGGCCGGCGACGGCCTGGTCGCGCGGTTCGGACCGGTGGTCGTGCTGCGCGTCGGCGCCGTGGTGGGCGCCGGGGCGCTGGCGATCGTGGTGTTCTCCTCGACCTGGCAGGTCGCGGTCGTCGGCTTCGCGATCCTGGGCGGCGGCGTCGCGGTGGTCGCCCCGTTGAGCTTCTCGGCCGCCGCGAGGATCGCCGGCGGCGAGGGCTTCGAGCCGGCGCAGCGGCAGGCCCGGGTCGATGCCGTGATCGCCCGGTTCAACCAGTTCAACTACGTCGGTGCGCTGCTCGGCTCCGTGCTGACCGGCATCGTCGGCGCCGACTCGCTGCGGATCGGCTTCGCCGTACCCATGGTGCTGGTGCTCGGGATCATCCCGCTCGCCCCGGCGTTCGCGCCGCGGATCGCGGCGGCGCTCACGACACCGCGACCCTCGGGACCCTGACCCAGGTCGGGCCGGCTCAGGCGGTGGGGCCGGGCCAGTTCTTGTCCGGCACCGGGGTCGGACGGCCGGGCTGCTCGCCGCCGCGCGCCTCCAGGTAGCTGTTCTTCGGCACCATCACCTTGCGGCGGAAGATGCACACGACCGTGCCGTCCTGCTTGTAGCCGATGGTCTCGACGTAGACGACGCCGCGGTCGTCCTTCGACTTCGACTCGAACTTGTCGAGCACGGTGGTCTCGCCGTAGATCGTGTCGCCGTGGAACGTCGGCGCGACGTGGCGCAGGGACTCGACCTCGAGGTTGGCGATCGCCTTGCCGGACACGTCCGGGACGCTCATGCCGAGCAGGATCGAGTAGATGTAGTTGCCCACCACGACGTTCTTGCCGAACTGCGTGGTCTCCACCGCGTAGTTCTCGTCGATGTGCAACGGGTGGTGGTTCATGGTGAGCAGGCTGAACAGGTGGTCGTCGTACTCGGTCACCGTCTTGCCGGGCCAGTGCTTGTACGTCGCGCCGACCTCGAACTCCTCATAGCTGCGTCCGAACTGCATGGGGACATGCTGCCCGGCGATCGGCGTCGGCGCACCCGTGGTTACCTGTGGGTAATCTCACGGGGCGCCGACGCGACCGTCAGGACCCGCCGCCGCCGGCCTTGCGGCGGTGCATCTTCGGGGCACCGCCGACGACCTCGGACCCGTGCGCCTTCTCCTTGACCGGACCGTCCTGGTGGACGCCGCGCTCGTGGTGGTTCTTCTTGTCCAGCGCCTCCCGCATCTTGGCCTTCAGGTCGTCGTTGGCGTGGGAGTCGGTCATGGTTCCTCCTGCGTGAACGGTCTGGACGGTCCGTCCACCCTCGCACGGTGGACCCGGATCGGCCACCGATAAACCCCGCCTAGACTGGCCGCGCAGACCGAGGGGGAAGACAGCGTGCGTTCGAGGATCACCGACACCGCTGCCCTGACGGCGGTCATGGTCGGGCTCCTGATCGTGGTGATCACCGCGCTGCTGATCGCCACCAAGGATCCCGAGCAGCCCGCGGCCCGCCTCCCGGACCCGACGGCACCGCCGCCCACCGCGCCCGCGGATCCCGAGGCCTCCGCGACCGGCCAGACCAAGCCGCCCCGGCCGACCCGCTCCCCCGGTGACCGCGAGACGTGCGTCGACGGCGGGACCCGCACCCGGCTGACCGTGCTGACGTTCAACATCCACTCCGCACGCACCCCGGACGGCAGCGTGCGCCTCGCGGAGATCGCCTCCGAGCTCGCCACCTGGGACGCCGACGTGGTCCTGCTGCAGGAGGTCGACCGCGGCCGGGCCTGGACCGGCGGTGTCGACATGCCCGCCGTGCTGGCCGACCAGCTGGACATGGCGTGGGCGTTCGGCACCAACGTGCGCCGATCCGCCACCAACCTGTACGGCACCGCGATCCTGTCCCGCTTCCCGATCGAGTCGTACCGCAACACCCTGCTCCCCGCGCCGCCCGGCACCCAGCAGCGCGGCCTGCTCAACGCCGTCATCGACGTCGACGGCACCCGGATGAGCGTCTACGGGACCCATCTCGAGCACACGTCGTCCGACGCCCGGGTGCAGCAGATGCAGACGATCGCCCCGATCCTCGCCGCCGACGAGCTCCCCAAGGTGTTCGGGGGCGACCTCAACGCCAAGCCCGGCTCCCCGGTCCTGCTCGCGGCCGGCCCAGCCGTGCAGGACACCTGGAAGGCGATCGGCGACGGCGCCGGCCTGACCCACCCCGCGGGCGTGCCGCAGCACCGGATCGACTACCTGATGCACGGCGACGGGTCGGACGCCGACCTCGCCCCGCTTGCCACCCAGGTGCTGACCTCGAACGTGTCCGACCACCGCGCCGTGTGGGCGACGTACGAGCTCAGCAGCGGCAGTGCGACCGACGTGTGCGTCCCGGTCGTGCCGGAGCAGGACCAGGGCTGACGGTCAGGACTCCTCGGACGCGTTCGCCCGGCGCTTGTCCCGGTCCCGGCTCTTGCCGAACGGGTACGGCCCGTGGCCGGTCTTGCGGGTCTCGCGGAGCTGGTCGAGCAGCGCGTCGTCGCAGGACCCGGTGACGAACTCGGCGATCGAGCGGAGCTGGGCGTCGGAGGTCGCCTGGTCCTCGCTGGTGAGCAGCTCGTAGCGCAGGTCGAGGACCCGGTCGGGGCGGGTCTCGCGCAGGAAGGCCTGGATCTCCTCGACCCGCCGGATCGCCTGCATGACCTCGCCCTCGTCCTGCCCCTGCCAGAAGCCGGAGCCGACCACCTTGTCGTGGTTGCGCTCGTTGAGCACGAACTGGCAGCCGGGGAAGGTCTTGTCGAGGAACTCGAAGAACGCCTCGGTCTCGGCCGGGCGGATCCGGTGCCAGAGCACCTCCTTGAAGCCGAGCCGGTCCACCTCGGCGGGCTCCACCGACCCGAGCAGGTGCCCGGTGACGAGGGTGCGGGTGCTCTCCACGAAGCTCGCGGGGGTGATCTCGTTCAGCCCGAAGAACGCCGAGTGGCTCGCCTTCGGGTTGTGCTTCAGGTGCGTCTTGCGGAACGCCTGCACCGAGTGCATCGCGCGGAACAGGTGCAGCAGGTACATGTTGTTCTCGCCGCGGACCAGCGTCCGCGGCAACGTGTTCAGCAGCCCCTGCACCAGCGTCGAGCCGGACCGGCCGTAGGTCACGACGAAGACGTAGCCGTACGTCTTCGGCTTCTTCCGCCCACGGATCTTGCTCAGCACGTGTCCTCCTCAGACCTTCCCGAGCAGCGCGCTCGGCACCCGGCACAGCGGCTGCTGCTCGAGCGCGGCGACCTGGCCGCGGCCGACGCTGCGGTACCAGCCGCCCTTGTGCTCGACGATCCCGCGGAGGTCGACCTCGGCGGGGTTGAACTCGGGCACCCGGTCGGGATCGACGCCGGCGGTCGCCCGGTCGAGCACGCCGACGATCTCCTCGGCCTCGCGCGACCAGCTGGACTTGATGGCCCGGCCGTCGGCCTCGACCAGCGCGCGCCGGTGCGCGGCCACCCGGCGCAGCGCGTCCCGGTCGGCGAACTTCAGGTGCACCATGTACAGCTCGGGGTCGATCTCGAACGGCGCCTCGATGCCGTGCGACGCCCACTTCCACGCCGCCGGGACCCGCTTGACCTGCGGCTTGCACATGAGCGGGGCGAACTTCGCGAACCGGCGCTGGCCGAGGACCGGCTCGTCCGCCTTCAGCGGCTCCTCGAGCGAGGCCACGTGCACGACGTTGAGCGCCACGGGAGCGACCACCTCGCGGTCGCGCCGCGTGGCGAGGAAGCTCGGGAGGTCGGCGTGCTTCGTCGGGTCGGGCAGCAGGAACTCGTCGGCGTCGACGAAGACGACGTAGTCGTAGAGCGCGAGGAAGCCGCTGGCCAGCCCGCTGAGCAGCTGCATCCGCACGCCCTCGTAGCCCGGGCCGGGCAGCTGCGGCAGCCGGTGCACCGTGCACCCGAGGTCGTCGGTGGAGCCGTCGGTGCTGTTGTCGTCGAGCACGACGAGGTTCTCGATGCCGACCTGGGCGGAGTAGTGCCGCACCCAGCGCGGCAGCATCTCGGCCTCGTCGCGCGCCATCGTCATCACGAGGACCTCGGGGTTCCCCGCCGGCTCCTCGGAGGTACGTCGGCGGAGCAGCGGCATGCGACGCACTCTAGTCGGCCGACTTCCCGTTGCCGGAGGCCCGTACCAGCCCCTCGATCGCCGCCACCGCGGCGGCGAGCTGCTCCTCGGGCGGCAGCCCGCCGGGCCGCGCGCCGGAGACCGCCAGCGGGGTCAGCTCGGCCAGGTCGCCGACGACACGGATGCCCGACCCGCGCAGCTGCTCGACCAGCTGGCCCGCGCGCTCACGCAGCCAGGGCGACGGCTCGTAGCCGACGCCGGGCTCCTCGCCGCGGCGCTTCGCCAGGACCCGCTTGGCCAGCTGCTGCTTGACCTTGCGCGCGTACTCGCCGTACGCCATCCCTTCGACGCGCTCGTTGAGCAGCCGCAGCACCTCGGCGGACGCGGCGCCCAGGGACTCGTTGGTCGGGCCGGGCTCGGCGAACCCCGCGGGGTCGACGCCGAGGGTCGAGGCGAAGCGCTCCCAGAGCAGCGTGCTCGGCGCGCCGGGGGTCGGCACGGTCACCAGCGTCATCCGGTCGACGCCGACCGCAGCGGACCAGCGCTCGCAGATCCCGGCGACGTCCTGCTCGCGCCAGAACCGGCGGCCCAGGCCGTCGCGGTCGGCGATCGCGGCGACGTACTCGTCGTAGGGCAGGAACCGCCCGTTCTTCAGCGTCTCCTGCCACATCGCCGGGATGCTCCGGCCGAGGTCGCGCGCGGTGACCACGACCTCCACGGTGCCAGTGGGGAAGGACGACACGACCCTCTCGATCTTGGCGGCGGCGGCCGGGCCGAGGAACTCCATCGAGATCACCGCGGTGCCGCTCGCGGCGCCGATCTCGTCGACCATGCCCTGCCAGGCGCCTTCGGGCGGTGCGGCGACGACGCGCTTGCGCTCGAGGACCTCGGAGACCGCGCGGACCTGGTCGGGCCAGGCATTGCCGGGCACCAGCACGCCCTGGTCGGCGAGCCGGTCGCGGTTCAGGAACAGCAGGCGCTGGAGGTAGCTGGTCCCCGACTTCATCGCCCCGACGTGCAGGATCACCCGCTGCGCCACGCCCGCTCCCGTTCCTCGCCTCGATCCGACCCTCGCACTACGACCGCCCAGCCTAGGGGGCGCTACGTACGCCGCCGCCACCAGCGCCGGCGCTCGGCGGCCTCGGTGAGCCCGGCGACCTGGGCGGTGAGCAGCTCGTTCTCCGCCTCCAGCGCCTGGATCGCGGCCCGGTCGTCGCGCGCCCGGAGCAGCATCAGCGCGACCGCGTCGGACAGCCCGTCCAGCATCTCGGCCGCGGTCACCTCGTCGGGGGTGGGGGTGCCGGGCGCGGGGACCTCGGGCACCAGCTCGTCGAGGTCGCCGTACACCTGGTAGCCGCCGGTCCGCACCAGCTCGCTCCAGGAGCGGGCGACGCCGGTGAGCCGCTCGGCGACCGTCGCCGGCGCCACCGCCTTGCGCCCGCGCACCGTGCCCAGGATCGTCTGGGCGAACCAGCGCTTGGCCACGACCGAGTACCACGGCTGCTCCAGCCGGCCGTCCAGGGAGGTCAGCACCTGGCGCAGGAACGCGACCTGCGCGGCGCCGAGGGACTCGTTGCCCTGCGGCGCGGTGGCGGGGTCGATCAGGCCGGGCGGCAGGTCGATCGCGGTGGCGAAGCGGTTCCACAGACCGTCGGGGCCGGCACCGGCGCCCGGCGTGACCACGAGGTGGGTCCGCTCCGGCGGCGCCACCACAGCCCACCGGGCGAGCAGCGCCGCGAGGTCCTGGCCGCGCCAGAACACCGACGTCCCCTGGTCCTCGCCCTCCCCCGGCAGGTCGGCGATGACGGCGTCGGAGTACTCCGCGAACGAGTCGGGGTGTCCGTTCTTCACGCGCTCCTGCCACTGCGCGGTCACGACGCGGCCGAGGTTCCGCACGGTGACCACGAGGTGCACCTCGAAGTCCACGAGCCGCTCGGCGATCACCTCGACCTGCTGCGGGCTGGCCGCGCTGAAGATCTCGTGGCTGATCACCACACGGCCACCGAAGTTGCGCCCGCGCCTCAGCAGGTCGGCGAACGCGCCCTCGACCGCCTCCGCAGTCAGTCCCCACGCGGCCGGCTTGCCCGCCATCTCCAGGGCGGCGTGGAACATGCCCTCCTGGCGGACGTACGGGTAGATGTACCCGTTCTCCTTCAGCACCGACCGGTTGCCGCCGAGCAGCGACTGGAGGAACGTCGATCCACTCTTCGGTAGCCCGATGTGCAGGTAGAGCCGCGGGGGCGGCTCCTCTTCCGGGACCACCGCGGAGTCGGACACGGGAGAGAGCCTAGGACCCGGAGCCGCTCGCGTACTCCTTGAGCAGCGCGCGGCCGATGATCATCTTCTGGATGTCGGACGTGCCCTCGCCGATCAGCATGAACGCGGACTCGCGGTAGAGCCGCTCGATCTCGTACTCCTTGGAGTACCCGTAGCCCCCGTGGATCCGGAAGGAGTCCTGGACGACCTCGTTGCAGTACTCGGCCGCCAGCATCTTGGCCATGCCCGCCTCGACGTCGTTGCGCTCGCCGCGCTCCTTGGTGCGGGCCGCGCGGACCATCATCGAGTGCGCGGTCTCGACCTTGGTGGCCATCTCCGCGAGGCGGAACAGGATCGCCTGGTGCTCGGCGATCGGCTTGCCGAACGTCTCGCGCTGCTGCGCGTAGTCGATCGCCAGCTCGAAGGCGCGCAGCGCGATGCCGCAGGCGCGGGCGGCGACGTTCACGCGGCCGACCTCGACGCCGTCCATCATCTGGTAGAAGCCCTTGCCGGGCTCGCCGCCGAGGATCTGGTCGGCCGAGATCTGGTGGCCCTCGAAGACAGCCTCGGTGGTCTCGACGCCCTTGTAGCCCATCTTGTCGAGCTTGCCGGGGATGGTCAGGCCCGGCGCGGTCTCGCCGAAGCCGGGCTCCTTCTCCACCAGGAACGTCGTCATGTTCTTGTAGACCGAGTCCGAGCCCTCGTCGGTCTTCACCAGCAGCGCGATCAGCGTCGACGTGGCGCCGTTGGTCAGCCACATCTTCTGGCCGTCGATCGTGTAGTTGCCGTCGTCGCCCTTGACGGCCTTGGTCTTGATGGCGGCCACGTCGGAGCCCAGGCCCGGCTCGCTCATCGAGAACGAGCCGCGCACCTCGCCGGCGGCCATCAGCGGCAGGTACTTCTTCTTCTGCTCCTCGGTCCCGTGCTGCATCAGCATGTGGGCCACGATGAAGTGGGTGTTGATGACGCCGGAGACGCTCATCCAGCCGCGCGCGATCTCCTCGACGCACAGCGCGTAGGTCAGCAGCGACTCACCGAGGCCGTCGTACTCCTCGGGGATCATCAGGCCGAAGATGCCGAGCTCCTTGAGCCCGTCGACGATCTCCTGCGGGTACTCGTCCGCGTGCTCGAGCTCGGTCGCGACCGGCAGGATCTTCTCGTCGACGAAGCGGCGTACGGCCTTGAGGATCTCCTGCTGGTCCTCGGTGAGGCCGTCGGTCTGGGCGAGTCGAGGCATGGTGGAACCTTCCATCGGCGTGCAGGAACGCCAGGATGCTATCCGCCGGAGCGCGTCCTGAGACCTGCGCTACCGGTGACATGTGCCACGGGCGTTATTTACCCAGCTTGCGCTTGACCTTGGTCAGCAGACCATCCTCACCGACCCGGATCTCGCCGGTACGACGCTCCGCCTCGGCGGTCCCCCGGGCCGCGAGCATGCTGGCGATGGCGGTCACCGACGCGGCGGCGACGTCGCCCTCGCTGGGGCGGGTGCTGCCCTCGGCGAACGCCGCCTCGGTGCAGCGCAGGTCCTCCAGCGTGCCCTCGACGCGGTAGCCGCCCTGGGCGAGGTCGGCGACGTGACGCTCGGAGACCTCCTCGCACCAGGACCGGAACTTGGCGGGCACCAGGATCCGCTGCTTCTCCTGGGCGCCGAGGACCTGGGCGCCGAACTGGCGCTTCACGACGTCGCCGTACACGTAGCGCCGGTGCACCTCCTCCGGGAGCTCGGCGTTGACGCGGCGCAGCACCTCCGCCTGGACCAGGCCGAGGCTGGAGTTGCTGGGCCGGTCCTCCGGCTCCAGCCGGGTCGCGTCGACGTCGAGGACCCGGGCGAACCGCTGGAGCAGCAGGTCGGTCGGGCTCCCGGCGGGCGGGACGGTGATCACGTGCACGCGGTCGGCGGACAGGGCCGCCGCCCAGCGGGACGCGACCGTCGGCGGGTCGAGGTGGATCCACGGGGCCTTGGCCTTCCCGGCCCGCTCCAGCTCCTGCAGGCCGCGGAGGTAGGCGCCGAACCGGGTCGTGCCGCCGGCCTTGAGGTCCTCCTGCCACATCGACGGCAGCTGCCGGGCGAGGTCGCGGACCGTGATCACCGCGTGCACCTCCCGGTCACCGCAGGCGTCGAGCAGTCGGTCGATCTGCGCGGGGCCGGCCGCCGCCAGCGACTCCTGGCTGAAGACCGCACGCGACCCGGGAGCCTTGTCGAGCTGGTTGGTGAAGCGCTCGACCGTGGCCCGGTCCGACGCCTCGTCGCGGCGCGCCTCGTAGCGGTTGCGGATCACGACCATCAGCTCGAAGCACTCACGCTTCGACGGCGGGACCAGGTCCAGGCCCTGCGCCGCCAGCTGGGCGGTGCTGTTCAGCAGCGCGGCCTGGAGGTACGACGTCCCCGTCTTCTGCAGGCCGACGTGGACGTAGAGCCGGCGCGACATGGGGTCACTCCACTGCATCGCCGCCGCGCGGCGCAACTCGGCGGCTGCCGGGTCAGCTGATGGACTCCAGCAGCTGCTCGCCGTCCTCGAGCGCGATCGAGCCGACGCGCACCGTGACCTGCGACGGCGAGGACACGAGCGCCTTCCCGAGCTTGCGGGCGACGTCGAAGCGGGTGGTCCAGGACCCGGCCGTGTCGCTGACCATCATCAGCGTCCGCGGCAGGCCGGCGCTGGTCCACGAGCTGCGGCAGCTGGCGTTGCACCGGCGCACGGAGCTCCGCGTGTCACCGCTGTCGGCCACCGCCTTGGTCAGCCGCTTCTCGGTCGGCGTCGGCTCGGCGCTGGCGGTGATCACCCGCACGTGGACGCCACGGCCGAGCGCGAGGGCGAGCTGGCGGGAGACGGCCGGGAACTCCAGGCTGGCCGTGGCGAGTGCGATCTGGGCGCCCGGCTCGGCCGCCTGGATGCCCGCGAGCAGGGTGTTCAGCGCCGCGCGCCGCTCGGGGCGGGTGCCTGCGGGGTCGTTGCTGACGATCGTGGTGTCCGTCGGGGCGTCCACCGTCCAGGCGAACTCCGCGACGACCGCGTCGTGGTCGGACTTCAGCTCGATCGGGTAGTGGTTGACCGGCGGCAGCTCGTCGGCGTGGGTGCCGAAGACGTAGTCGATCGTGTAGCCGTGGTGGTCACCGGTCGAGAAGTGCGAGGCGAGGTTGTCGTACGTCGGGATCAGGCCGCTGCGCGACAGGATGTCGCGCGGGTAGCGCGGGCCGGTGTAGGCGACGTTGAAGTCACCGCCGACGAGGACCGGGCCGGCCGCCTCCAGCCGGTCGACGAGGAGCTCGAGCCGGGTCATCGAGCGGCGCAGCAGGTCGGGCATGCCCTTGGTGACCGGGGCGACGTGGACCGAGACGACCGACAGCACCCGGCCGTCGACGCCCTGGAACGTCACCCAGTTCGCCCAGCGCCGGCCGAGCTCGACGACCTTGCCCGGCGGCTTGCCGCGCCAGTTCGAGATCTTCCAGCTGCCCTGCGCGATCGGCGTCCACCGGTCCTCCCGCCAGGCGACCGGGGTCGCGGCGGTGAAGCGGTCGGTCATGTCGCGGTAGATGCCGTAGCCGTCGGGGGCCATCACGGCGTCGTTGCGGAACGGGACCTCGTTGTACGTCACGAAGTCCGGCTGCACCTTGAGCACCCGGCGCACGTCGGCCTGGAACCGCTCGGGGCTCAGGCCGGTGTAGATGTTGGCCTGGACCATCCGGAGGTCGCTGGCGGGCGGTACGCCGCCGGGATCGGACGAGACGGCGCCGGGGACGCGGTCGCCGGCACCCGCGGGGACCGGCGCGAGCGCCACCCCGGCGAGCGCGGTGAGCACGGCGGCACCGGCCGCGAACAGTCGTCTACGCATCGCCCGGACTCCTCGTGAGCTGCCAGTGGAACTGGGGGGAAGAAGGCCCTCCGGGCCAAGTCACACCAATCACAACATCCCCATGCGTCACTGACAACCGCTTCGAAATAACTACAACCGTGTAGTTCTCAGCGGGTCGTTCAGGCGCCGCTCCCGGCGCCCCCGGAGGCGCCCTTCTTGTGGATCCGGACCGCGAAGTCGGCCAGCGTCTTGATGGCCGACGCCGCCACCTCGGCCTCGTCGAGCTCGGGGATCGGGGCGGCCGCGTCCGGGCCGGGGACCAGCATCGCCGGGTCGCCGTGGATGGCGTAGCCCCGGGCGGTCACCTCCGCCATCCGCTGCTCGGCGAGCTCGCGGACCCAGCCGAGGTGCTCCGGCGGCAGTGTCAGCCGGGCGCTGGCCTGGCGGGCGAGCACCTTCTGCACGAGGGTCCGACGGATCGCCGGGAGGTAGTCGGCGCGGTAGTCGGGCAGCCGTTTGCCGAGCGCCAGGTTCAGCCGGCGCAGCACCTCGGCCTCGACGTACCCGAACGAGGCGTTGACGTCGAAGCCGGGGAGCGTGATCACCGCCGGGTCGTAGCCGACGACGGAGCCGAACGAGCGGAACACGTGGTCGGGATCCACGCGCATCGGCGGCACCGGGATCACGTTGACCCGGTCCGGCTCGAGGCCCGCGCCCCAGCGCGTGCAGATGTCGAGGACGTCCTGGCGCATCCAGTACTGCTCGGCGAACGCGCCGGACCGGTCGCGCACCTCGTCGAGGAACGTCGGGTAGTCGGTGGTCAGCCGGTGCTTGAGGAACTGCTGCCACTCCGATGGCAGCTGCTTGGCCCAGTCCCGCGCGGTCAGCACGACGTGCACGTCGAGTCCCGCGGCGTCGGCGACCTCGGAGAACGCCGTCACCTGCGCGGGCGTGCACTCGGCGAGGTCCTCGTTGCTGATCAGCAGCCGGTCCCCCGGCGTCGACCTCAGGACCTCGACCAGGCTCCTCACCCGGGGCAGGTCGACGTCGCGGGTGAAGCCGCGACCGCCCTCCCAGCCGAGCGGGCGCAGCAGCCGCTGGATGTGCTCCTGCCGACCGACGAACGGCACCCCGACCCCGGCCGCGGCCAGCGCGTCGACGGACTCCCAGAGGCCGTGCTGGAGCGCGGAGGTCCCGGTCTTGCTGGAGCCGACATGGACGAATACCGGACGTCGAGCACTCACGGGGCGAGGGTATCCATGCGCGGCCTCAGCCGATCTGGGCGGTGGCGCTGATGAAGAAGTGGTCGCTGATCTTGCTGGTGATCGGCGAGGTGTCGCGCCAGTAGCCGGACCAGGAGATCGAGCCGGCACCGGCGACCCAGTCGACCGGGATCGGGCTCGGGGGCGGCACGCAGCCGGAGGCGTAGCTGCCGCCGTTGGCGGCGGTCATGCCGGCCGCCGGGACGACGTTGCAGTAGAAGAGCTCGCGGTCGTTCATGTCGCCGGTGACCAGCACCGGCAGCCCGGTGGCCTTGAGCTGGTTGACGATGCCGACCAGCGCCTGCTGGCCCGAGCGCCGCTCGGTGGCGTACCGGCCACCGCCCGCGGACGGGTGGGTGTTGACGACGTAGAACTCGCGGCCGGTCGCGATGTCGCGCAGCTGCAGGATCGGCTGGGGGCGCGGGCGGCCCATGAACGTGATCGTGAACTTGCTGCCGCTGACGAACTGGAAGCGGGCGTCGTCGTACAGGATCGAGTTGTCGGTCTCGGCGCTCCCCCAGGCGGTGCCCGGGTACGCCGCCATCCCGGTGCGCGACTGCAGCGCGGCGAGCTGGTCGGTCTGGAGCTCCTGCGTGCCGACGATGTCGACGTCGTGCTTGGCGATCAGGCCGGCCGCCTTCGGCGAGCGCACCGAGGCGGGCGGGTAGCGGCGGCGGTCACCGCCGGGGGCGGTGTGCTGGCTGCCGAGCACGTTGAAGGTGCCGACCCGCACCGCGATCGGCTCCTGCGGCTCCTCGGAGCGCGCGATGCGACCGGCCGCGCGGGCCAGCGATCGGTCCCGGGCCTTCGCGCGCTTCTCGGCGAGCGCCTGCTGGCGCGCACGGATCTCGGCCTTGGTGGGCGGAGCCTTGACCAGCGTCTGGGCAGGCAGGACCGCGCCCGGGGTCGGGTCGTCGGCGCGGTTGGCCAGGTTGGCGGCGACCTGTCCGGCGAGGTCCTCCGAGGGCACCGACGGATCGAGGTCGACCAGCGACGCCCGAACCGCAGCGAAGAGCGAGAGTCCGAGAGTCACGACCAGGACCACTCCGAGGACCGTCCGGACGTGTCGCCCGCCCGGCGGCCGCTTGCGGAGCGCATGGCGGGGCACCGCAGGAGGTTAGCATTCGAGCGCGCCGCCGGCGCCTTCTTCGGCGCCGCCCGGACCGTCGCTACCCTTCGGCCATGATCCTGACGGCCTCGACGATCAAGGACTCCCCGGAGAACGTGCGGTTCTTCGTCTCCGCGAACCTGGCGTCCGGGGTCGACCACATGGTCGTGTTCCTGGACGCCCCCAAGGAGCCCGGGCAGCCCGAGGTCGCCGCGGAGCTGGCCGAGCACCCGCACGTCACCTGCATCCCGACCGGCCGCAAGTCGTGGTGGACCGACGGGCGCCCGCAGAGCCTGAACGTGCGCCAGCGGATCAACGCGAACGTCGTGCGCCGCGCCCTGGAGCCGTTCGCCTGGGCCGAGTGGCTCTTCCACATCGACGGCGACGAGGTCGCCCGGGTCGACCGCGAGGCGCTCGCCGCGGTCCCCGCCGGGACCGACGCGGTCCACCTGCCTCCCTGGGAGGCCGTGAGCCAGTGGAGCCAGCCGGAGCGCCCGACCCGCTTCAAGCGGCTTCTCGAGGACGCCGACCTCAACCTGCTGCAGGTCCTGGGCACGATCGGCGAGCCGACCAACCAGGCGTACTTCCACGGTCACGTGATGGGCAAGAGCGGCGTGCGCCCGGGCTCCGGCCTCGCGCTCACCCTGCACGAGGCGATCTCCGCGGACGGCGAGCGGCAGCCGCGGCACACGGACCCGCGGCTGAGCGTGCTGCACTACGACGCCCCGTCGGGCGAGGAGTTCGTGCGCAAGTGGACCGCGCTGGCCCAGGCAGGGCCGGCGCGCTACCGCCCCGACCGTGCCCCGGCGGCCAAGGCGCTGCGGGCGCTGGCGTCGAGCGACCTGCCCGAGGACGTCCGGGCGACGTACCTGCGCCGGATCTACGACCTCACGACCCGGGACGACGTGGAGACGCTCGCCGACCTCCGGCTGCTCGTCGAGCACGACCCCCTGCAGGCGGGCGCGACCCCGCGGCCGTTCCCGGCCGGCGCCGCCGAGGCGCTCGCGGCCCGGGTCGCCGAGCTCGCGGCCGGGCCGAAGGCCGGGTTCTACGTCGAGGAGTCGTCGCCGCCGCGCGAGCGGAACAAGCGGCTCAAGCGGCTCGTCGGCCGGTCCTGACGGGCCTGGGCGGCCTGCTTGAGCTCCCGGACGTCACCGAGCATCGTCGCGACCAGGTCGACGGCGACCGCCGCGACCTCGTCATCGGTGACCGACAGGGTGCTGCGCCGCGGCTCCAGGGTCTCCGGGACCAGCAGGTGGTCGAGCTCGCCGACCACGTCGAACGGCGTACGGCGCAGGTAGTCGACCGCCTCGACGGCCCGGCGGCGGCAGTCCTCGACCTGGTCCGGCTCGGGCCAGAACCGCTCCCCGCCGCGCGGCACCAGCCGCTCGTCGGCGAGGAAGGTGCGCAGGTAAACGCCCTTGTCGAAGGCCTTGTCGAAGCCGGTGAGCCGGCCGTTCACGCGACGTAGCGTCTCGGCCTCGGCCACGCCCATCGAGGTGTTCGGGAACGAGCCGGACAGGTCGATGCCCTCAGTGGCGAAGCCGACAGTGGCGGCGAAGCGGTGCCAGACGTCCTCGCGCGGGGCGCCCGGGTCGAGCACGAGGACGTGCACGCGCTCGGGCGGCACCGCCGCGGTCCAGCGCTCGAGCACCAGGCGCAGGTCGAGGGTGCGCCAGTTCCAGATGTCGGTGGGCCGGTCGGAGACCTCGCGGGCGTAGTCGGGCATCGGGGTGGTCGAGCCGTTCTTCAGGCTCTCCTGCCAGCTCGCGGTGAACAGGCCGAGCGGCTCGCGCGCGGTCACCACGAGGTGCACCTCGGTGGCGCCGAGCGCCTCGACGGCCGCGACCGCCTGCTCGGCGCTGGCGGCTGCGAAGAACTCGTGGCTGACCAGGCCGGTCCCCGAGGCGCTCGCGAGCTCCGCGCAGATCCGCGACCAGGCCGTGCGCTGGTGCTCGGGCGCGCGCTGGTGGCTGCGTTGCTCGCGGACCGTGCGGGAGGCCCACAGGTGGTCGCGGCGCTCCGCGCCCGGCACCACGATCCCCCGCTCGCGCAGCCGCTCGCGGTTGGACCAGATGATCGTCTGGAGGTAGGAGGTCGCAGTCTTCGGGAGCCCGATGTGGACGAAGGTGCGATCGACCACTACAGGCTCTCCTGGAAGCGGGCGATCGCCTTCTGCACGGCCTCGTCGTCGCGCGAGGCCATCGGCACGAGGAGCTCCTGGACGACGTCCACGATCTCCGCGAGCCGGACGTTGTGGCGGCGCATCTCGGCGACGTCGGCCTCGAGGTCCGCGACCCGCTGCTCGAGCCGTCGTACGGCGGCCCGGCTCGACCCCGGTCGCAGCGAACTCATGACCACTCCCCTACCACTCGGACGATCGGCCGGCCCTTGCGCTCCAGCTCCTGCACGTCGACCTGGGCGGCCCCGGCACCGCGCAGCAGCGTAGCGAACGCGTCGGTGTCGACCGTGCCGAGCACCCAGTCCGGCAGCCGGGCGTCGGTGCCGGTGTAGAACTCGGCGAGCAGCTGGCCGCCGTCGCGCAGCGCCATCGAGCACAGCCGGGCCAGCGACTCGCGGCCGAGCCCGGACGTGGCGTCGACGACGTGCCGGGCGAGCACGACGCGCGGTCGCGGCCGGCTCGCGAGGCGAGCGCCCTCCGACAGCACCGAGCGCCGGTCGGCGAGGTTCAGGTAGCGCACGTCGAGCGGCAGGTCCTCCCGCGCGGCGTGCTCGCGGGCGGGGGCGAGCCCGCGGACCGCGAAGTCGTACGCGGTGACGGTGTGCCCCTGCCTGGCCAGCCAGAGGCTGTCGGTCCCGCTGCCGGCGCCGACGTCGAGGATCTCCGCGTCGAGCCGGCGCGCGAGCTTCGCGGCCCGCTTCGCCAGGAGCGACGGCTTCTTGACCGCGGACCGAGCGGAGGCCTGGGCGGCCTTGCGGTCCCAGTGCCGCAGACCCGGCTGGACACCGCGGAACCAGTCGTCGAACGCGCGGATCGTGCGCTCGGGCGTCGTGAACTTGAACGCCGGGTCGGGCGTGCGCCAGCCCGGGCCGTACGTCGCCTCGAGCAGCTTCTCCGGTCGCGCCGGGACCGGCACCGCGCGACCCTCCAGCTCGGCGGTCCCGAGCGGGTGGATCCACTCGCGCTCGAACGGCGTGCCGATCTCGCCCATGAGGTACAGCCGCCCGGCGTCGAGGAAGCCGCCGAACACGTCGAGGCCGCGGCGCACGTCGGCCTCGGTGACGTAGATCTTGAACGAGGCCCCGCTGTAGCGCGAGATCTCCCAGCCGTCGCGGGCCAGCCGACGCTGCACCTCGAAGGACTCCCGCGCGACGTCGACGGGGTTCGAGTACCTGCTGACGTAGCCCAGGTCGGCGTCGGAGTCGTGACCGAGGACCTTGCCCTCGCGGACCGCTCCGAGCAGCGTGCCGTACGCGACGAACGGCTCCACGCCGGCCGAGCGCAGCGCCGCGAGCACCGACTCCGTCGCGTCCAGGAGCGCGGAGATGTCGCGGTCGGACCGCCCGGCGAAGGTCGGCACGAGCCGGCCGGACTTGTCGATGCCGAGGTCGACACCCTTCTTGTTCCGGACCCGGATCTCGCCCTCGCCGCCGCCGAGCGCGACGTCGCGGTCGAAGTACGTCGCCCCCGTCGCGGAGTCGACGACGCTGATGCGCGCGCGGCCGTCGAGGTGGCGGCGCAGCGGCGCGGGCCACGGCGCGGTGCGGATCGGCCACGGTCCGCGGTCCAGCGGGAACGCGGCCGGGACGGTGTCGCGGTGGGTCCAGAACGTCCAGACCCGCCGGCCGTCGATGCGGACGTCGACCGGGCGGTCGGTCACCGTCACGACGGAGAAGCCGTTGTCGTCGGCGCTACGCACCCAGACCGGACGCGCCACGGTCACCCCAGGTCGAGGTTGGCGTAGGGGTCGACCCCGCTCAGGGAGTACGGCGTGCCGTCCTCGAACACGGCGTTCTCGCCCGTGCCGAACACCAGGTCGTCGGGGCCGGCGACCCGGGTCGTCGGCGCGCGGCGCGCGGCCAGGTCCGTCGTCGTGTCGTTCGTGTTGTCCTGCGGCGGCTTGGGGAAGTTCGTGTACCAGTAGTTGATGTGCTCCTGGTACTGCAGCGTGCGGTGCTTGCTCCAGTAGATGCCGAGGTTCTCGTCGCTGTTGCGAGCCAGGCTCGACCAGTTCGCGGAGCCGTTGAGCACGACGTAGCCCGACCGGTCCCCGCGCACGTTGCCGACGACCGTCATCGCCTTCAGGTGGAAGTAGTTGTCGAACTCGCCGTCCTCGTCGAAGTCCTGCGTCAGGTGCTTCATCGGGATGGGGCCGCGACCGGCCGGCGAGCGCAGCACCCGGCCGACGTCGATGCCGATGACCGTGTAGCCGATCTTGATGTCACACCCGCGGTCCCAGAGCTGGCGGACCTTCCTGGCCAGGGCGAGGCCACGCGCCTGCCGGATGACGTCGGGCGCCATCCGGATGATGGTGCGACCACCCGGCGTGTTGGTCGCCTCCCAGCACTTCACCTTGTTGAGCAGGTCCATGACCGGGTCCCGCTGCGCGGCGATCGGGAACATCATCAGCCGGAAGCCCTTGAAGTCGCGGGAGGCGAACGGGCGCTTGGCCTTCCTGTCCTTCGCGGCCTCGCGGAAGATCCGGTCGTAGAACCGCCACACCGAGCGGGTGCGGGTGTGGGTGTAGATGTCGTTCCACTGGTTGTTGGTCGAGGCGAGCGTGAAGTTCGCCGAGCCCTGCATCACCACGCGCCGGACGTCGCCGACCTTGGAGAACATGAAGAGCTTGGCGTGCGCCGCGCCACCCGGGCCGCGGCAGGAGTGGTCGCAGGTCCGCGCCCAGCTGCGCACACCCTTCGGAGCGTGGTCGTTGCCCTGGCGCAGCTCGTAGCGGAGCCGGCGGAACGGCCCGTTCGGGAAGTCCTCTTCGTTGTTCGTGGCGTCCATGAGGACCTGGACCTGCACCCCGCGCCGTTGCGCGGCCAGCAGCGCGTCGGTGCCGGCCCGGGTCAGGAAGTTCCAGGACAGGATCTTGATGTCGCTACCGCGCGCGGAGGAGTTGATGGACCGGATGATCTTGTGGAAGATCGCCCGCCGCGCGTTGGTGTCGCCCAGCGGGCTGTTGAAGGTCGGGCCCGGCTTCGGCGTGTAGCGGTCCGGCGCGGCGGCACGTGCGGCCAGCGGCGCGGCGGCCGATGCCACCGGGGCGGCCAGGTCGAACGTCGTCGGGACCGCGGCCGCCTGAGACCCCAGCGAGGGCATCACGAGACACGAGACAGCGACGAGCAGCGCAAGGAATCGGGCCACGCCGGATCTCCCTCTCAACGGTCCTGGATGGTCGTGCGAGCGCTCAGGCGCGGCATCGCAGTGCGGCAGCACGGTACTCCGAGTCCTCGATCAACGGCGCATCGGCGGCGTGGACCAGGCCTCCCGGTACGGCGTAGAACCGGTCGTCGTAGCGGATGATCCGCTGCCCCGACGAGCAGGCCAGCGGGTCCGCGGGGACGTACGTCCCGGTGCCGTCGGCGCACCCCTTGTACCCCCGCGGCAGCGTGGCCCGGTCCTTCCAGACCAGCGCGCACGGGAGCGTCCCCGCGGGCAGCGGCTCGGCGCTCTCGGACCCACCCGGGGAGCCGGTCGTGGAGTCGGAAGCGGCGTCGGGCGAGGTGTTCGCGGTGTCACCGCCGGCATCGCTGCCGCAACCGGCTGCGAGCACGGCGACGACCGCGACGATCGCGGGCACCCAACGCCGGAGCATGACTCATCGTAACTGCGCGGCCAATGCCCGGATCACGCTCGCGGGGTCCTCGGGGAGCGCGACGTCGTCGGGGCGCGGGTCACCGGGCCCGCCGAGCACCGGCGCGAGGTCCGCCGGGTCGCCGTGCACGGCGACGCCGTCCTGCTCCACCTGCGCGAGCCAGGCAGCGGTGGCGGCGCCGAGCACCTCCGCCAGGTCGTGCGGCGCGACCGGCCGCGGACCCGGGCGCGTGGCGAGCTCGCCCTCGGCGTACCCGCGCTTGACGACCCGGAGGTACTCGCCGCGCTCCACCCGGCCGACGAGCCCCGCGTTGACGGCGCGCAGCAGCGCGATCTCGGCCGTGCCGAGCGAGGGGTTGGCGGGCGCCTGGTCGGTGGGGTCCAGCACCCCCGGGTCGATCCCGGCAGCGGCGGCGAAGCGCCGCCACAGCTCGGCGGGGTCGGCGCCGGGTCGGGGCAGCGTGACGAGGTGGGCGTGGCCGGTGGACCAGCGCCGGAGGCAGGCGGCGAAGTCCTGGGCGTGCCAGAAGTGCGGCCGGTCGCCGCCGCCGGTGTCGGCGCGCAGCTGGGTGGCCTCGAACTCGGCGAAGGAGTACGTCGCGCCGAGCTTGACCTCCTCCTGCCAGTGCGCGACCGACTGCCGGCCGAGGTCGCGGGCCGTCACCACGACGTGCACCTCGAGCCCGGCGAGCGGCTCGAGCGCCGCCCGGACCTCGTCGGGGCTCGCGCCCGCCAGCACCTCGTGGCTGATGATCGTGGTGCCCTCGAAGCTGCGGGCCCGCGCGCAGAGGGCGGCCCAGGTCCCGGCGACGTCGTCGGCGCTCAGGCCGAACTTGGCGTGGCTGCCGCGGACCTCGACAGCGCCGTGGAACTGCGCCCCGGGGCGGAGGAACGGGTAGAGGATCCCGGCCGCCCGCAGCCGGTCGCGGTTCGCCGCGAGCAGCCCCTGGAGGTACGTCGTCCCGCTCTTGGGCAGGCCGACGTGCAACACGACGCGTTGCTGGGTGCTCGACACGACGCACATGCTCCCACCAGAGCGGTAGCGTTACCGCACGTGAGCCTGACCCCACGAAAGCGCGAGTCTCCCCCGCTCCGCTCCTCCACCTCACGCTTCCGCGGGGACCCCAGATGAGCACCGCCCCCGCGCGCGTCTTCGTGGCCCGCCTGGTCGGCCTCCCGATCTTCGATCCGGTGGGCGAGCAGGTCGGCAAGGTCCGCGACCTCGTCGTGGCCGTGCGCACGGAGGTGCACCAGCCGCGGGTGCTCGGCATGGTGGCCGAGGTGTTCGGCCGCCGGCGGATCTTCGTCCCGATGACGCGGGTGACCAACATCGACAGTGGCCAGGTGTACACGACCGGGCTGCTGAACATGCGCCGGTTCGAGCAGCGCCCGAGCGAGACGCTGGTGATCGGGCAGATGCTCGACCGCACCGTGCGGATCCCGAGCACCGGCGTGACCGGGACCGTCTACGACGTCGGCATCGAGCAGGCCCGCAACCGGGACTGGGTGGTCAGCCGGGTGGCGGTCAAGGAGCACGCCAGCAAGGGACTGCGCCGGCGCAGCAACCGCGGACAGACCCACGTCGTGGAGTGGCGCGACGTCGAGGGCCTGAGCCGGCGCGAGGAGGCGCAGGGCGCGACCCACCTGATCGCGGCCCTCAACGAGATGCGGCCCGCCGACGCGGCGAACATGATCCACGACCTCCCGCCCGAGCGGCGCAGCGCCGTGGTGGCCGCGCTCGACGACGAGCGGCTCGCCGACGTGCTCGAGGAGCTCTCGGAGGAGGACCAGGTCGAGATCCTCGCGAACCTCGACTCCGAGCGCGCCGCCGACGTGCTCGAGGAGATGTCGCCCGACGACGCGGCGGACCTGATCGCCGACCTGCCGCCGGAGACCGCGGCGACGCTGCTCGAGCTGATGGAGCCCGAGGAGGCCGAGGACGTCCGGCGGCTGATGTCGTACGCCGAGGAGACCGCGGGCGCGATGATGACGCCGGAGCCGGTGATCCTCGGCCCGGACGCGACCGTCGCCGACGCGCTCGCCCACGTCCGCAACCCGGAGCTGACCCCGGCGCTGGCCGCGCTGGTCTACGTCTGCCGGCCGCCACTCGAGACGCCGACCGGCAAGTTCCTCGGCGTCGCGCACATCCAGCGGCTGCTGCGCGAGCCACCGTCGTCGCTCGTGGCGGGTGCGCTGGACGACACGATGGCGTCGCTGCGTCCCGAGGCCTCGATCGACGGGGTGGCGGCGCACCTGGCGACGTACAACCTCGTCGCCGCCCCCGTCGTGGACGAGAACGGCCACCTGCTCGGCGCCGTGACCGTCGACGACCTGCTCGACCACATGCTCCCCGAGGGATGGCGCGACCGCGCCCGGCCGGGTGACGACCGGGAGGAGGTGACCGGATGACCGAGCCTCGCGGCGCGCGGTTGGACACGCCCAAGGACCTGCGCCGACAGCCCCTGCTGCGGCGGCCGGCGTACGACTCCGACGCGTTCGGCAGCTTCGCCGAGGGCTTCGCGCGCTACATGGGCACCGCACGGTTCCTCATCTGGATGACCGCGGTCGTCGTGATGTGGGTGCTGTGGAACTCCCTGGCGCCCGAGGAGGTGCGCTTCGACGACTACCCGTTCATCTTCCTCACGCTCGCGCTCAGCCTGCAGGCGTCGTACGCCGCGCCGCTGATCCTGCTCGCGCAGAACCGCCAGGAGCAGCGCGACAAGGTCATCGCCGAGCAGGACCGGCAGGCCAACGCCCGCGCACATGCCGACATGGAGTTCCTGGCCCGCGAGGTGGCGTCGCTGCGGATGGCCGTCGGCGAGGTGGCGACCCGCGACTTCCTCCGCTCGGAGCTGCGCTCGCTGCTGCAGGACATCGAGGAGCGGGCCGAGGAGCGCGCCCGCGAGAGTGCGCAGGGTCACGCCACCGAGGCGGAAGTCGAGCCACCCACCACCTAGACTCGGTCATCATGAGCACCCCCACTCTCGAGCAGGTCAACGCCGCTCTCGCGACCGTCAACGACCCCGAGATCAAGCGTCCGATCACCGACCTCGGCATGGTCGAGTCCGTCGAGGTCGACGACGCCGGGGTGGTGCACGTGACCGTGCTGCTGACGGTGGCCGGTTGCCCGATGAAGGACACCATCAACCGCGACGTCTCCGCCGCCGTCGGCGGTGTCGCCGGGGTGACCGGCGTCGACCTGCAGCTCGGCGTGATGACCGCCGAGCAGCGCTCCGGGCTGCAGGAGCTCCTGCGCGGCGGCCAGGCCCAGCGCGAGATCCCGTTCGCCCAGCCCGGCTCCCTGACCAAGGTGTTCGCCATCGCCAGCGGCAAGGGCGGTGTCGGCAAGTCGTCGGTCACCGTCAACCTCGCGCTCGCGATGGCCAAGCAGGGCCTGCGGGTCGGCATCGTCGACGCCGACATCTACGGCCACTCGGTCCCGGCGATGCTCGGCGTCGCCGACAGCCGCCCCACCCAGGTCGACGACCTGATCATGCCGGTGCCGACGGCCAGCGGCGTCTCGGTGATCTCGATCGGCATGCTCAAGCCGCGCCGCGACCAGGTCGTCGCGTGGCGCGGCCCGATGCTCGACCGGGCGCTCGTGCAGATGCTCGCCGACGTCTACTGGGGCGACCTGGACGTGCTCCTCCTCGACCTGCCGCCGGGCACCGGCGACGTGGCGATCTCCCTCGGCCAGCACCTGCCCGGCGCCGAGGTCGTCGTGGTGACGACCCCGCAGGAGGCCGCGGCCGAGGTCGCGGAGCGCGCCGGCACGATGGCCTCGATGATGCACCAGCGCGTCGTGGGCGTCGTCGAGAACATGAGCTACCTCGCCTGCCCGCACTGCGCGGAGACCGGCACCGAGCACCGCCTCGAGATCTTCGGCTCCGGCGGCGGCGACCGGGTCGCCGCGACCCTGTCGGCTCGGTTCGGGTACGACGTGCCCGTGCTCGGCCAGGTCCCGCTCGACATCTCGCTGCGCGAGGGCGGTGACGCCGGCAAGCCGATCGTCGACTCCGACCCGACCGCCCCGGGCGCCACGGTGCTCACCGAGATCGCCACGAAGCTCGCCGGCCGCGGCCGCGGACTGGCGGGGATGCAGCTCGGCCTGACGCCGACCAGTAAGTTCTGACGCGTGTTCGGGGTCGGCCTGCCGGAGTTCGCGGTGCTCGCGTTCGTGGCGGTGCTCGTGTTCGGCCCCGACAAGCTGCCCGAGCTCGCCAAGCAGGCGGCCCAGCTGGTCAAGCAGGTCCGCCGGATGGCCAACGCCGCCCGTGACGAGCTCCGCGAGGAGCTGGGCCCGGAGTACTCCGACCTGGAGCTGCGCGACCTCGACCCGCGCACGATCGTGAAGAAGCACATCGCCGAGGCGCTCGAGGACGACGACGAGCCGGTGCGCGCCCCGCGGCGCGGCCAGCGCCCGCTCGGCGCGGGCGAGATCCCGCCGTACGACTCGGACGCGACCTAGTCGCGGGACTGGACCGCCGCGAGGGCGCTGAACGCCACCAGGACCGTGCGGCCCGCGCCGACGCTCGCCTCGACGAAGTCGGCGCCGACCCGGCGCAGCACCGCGTCGTACGACGTGGTGTCGCGCAGGTGCAGCACGCACCGCTCCCCCGCGTCGGCCAGCCGGCGCAGCGCCGAGCCGAGACCGAGCGCGGCGACCGGTGACCACGCGACCTCCGGGACGGACCGGTCCGAGACGCCGTGCACCGCCGCGACGGCAGGGAGGCACACCACCCAGTCCTGCGCGGGCCCGCGCAGCACGCACCAGCCGTCGGCCACCCGCTCGAGGTCGCCCGCGACCGTCCCGACCCCGGTGACCTCGAGCCGCACCTCGGTGTCCAGCGACGCCATCAGCCGGCTCGCGAGCGTCACCTCGCCGTACGCCGCCCGGCTGCGGTCGGCGAGCTCGGCGTCCCGGTCGGCGGCGTAGAGCGCCTCAGCCTGCTGCTCGAGGTCGTCGAGCAGCGCGAAGAGGTCGTCCTCCCAGGCCATGGGTGCAGCCTAGGTCGGAGCGGCGGTCAGGACGCCCTCACGAGCACCCGCCGCACCGCGGGCGTCGCTCGGCTGCCGACGAAGCGCCGGACGGCGACCTCGTCGGCCCGCGCGACCACCAGCTCGAGCGGGCCGCGGCCGGACACGCTCGCACCGAGCAACCCGAACCGGTCGTCGACCAGGTGTGCGAGCTCCTCGCGCGCCGCGGTGACCTGCGGATCCTCGTTGATCTCGTCGCGGATCAGGACGAACGGGCCGGCGACCACGTCGACGATCTCGAGGTCGGTGTCGCGATACCGGTCGGCGTACGCCGTCAGCTCCGCGAACCGGGTGGGGGCGAGCTCGGCGCGGACGCCGTTGGACACGGGGTGGGCCTCGCGCCGGAACGCGACGACCGCGTCGTCCGCCTGGTTGGCGACGAGGTCCTCGACCGCGTCCCGCGTGACGAGGATGCCCTCCCCCGCCGAGAGCGACG
The DNA here is from genome assembly GCF_039541135.1 of Nocardioides caricicola. Taxonomy (NCBI): domain Bacteria; kingdom Bacillati; phylum Actinomycetota; class Actinomycetes; order Propionibacteriales; family Nocardioidaceae; genus Nocardioides; species Nocardioides caricicola. The sequence goes on from NZ_BAABFQ010000005.1 coordinate 465,611, forward strand.
CCTGCTTGGGTCCGGCCAGGACCACCTCGACCGAGTCGAGCTCGTCGTCCTCGATCGGGTCGTCGTAGGCGTCGAAGACCGCCATCACCTCGTCGGCCGAGGCGTCGGCTTCCATCCGGACCCGCACGTGCTTCGGTGCCGCGACGAACGGGACGGCGTCGTCGCCGTCGTTCTCCCACACCTCGACGCTGTCCACGCCCGACCTGCCGTCCACCCGCTCCTCGAGCGAGCTGAGCGACTCCGAGCACCCACCGAGGACGAGGACCGCCGCGAGCACGGCGAGGGTACGCATGCCGTCCACGGTAGGCGACCTGTGGAGACATGATTGACGACGTGGGTAAAGAAGCGCATCGTGAAGCAAACGGAAGCAAACGCATAGATTGGCTCTCGGGATGCACGCTCCGGCACACCGCTGTCTGACCGTCTGGCTGGCCGCCACCGCAGCCGCCGCGACCCTCGTCGGCTGGCTGCTGCCGGTGGCGCTGGCCCCGGCGGCCCGCTTCGACGACGTCCTCGTCCGCCTCTGCGCCGCCGGCGGGTGCGCTGCCGCCGGCTGGCTCTATGTGGTCACCACGGCCGCGGTGGCCGAGGCCGCGACCGGCGCCACCACCCCGGGCGTCCCGGCGCCGCTGCGCCGCCTGGTGCTGCTCGCGTGCGGCGCGGCCGTGGTCGCCGGGCTCGCGGTCCCGGCCCAGGCCACGCCGGGCGAGGTGCACCGCGACCGGCGGCCTTCCGTCGCCGGGCTGCCCTTCCCCGACCGCGCCGTGTCCCCCCGGCCAGCCGCCGAGGTGGTCGTCGTGCACCCCGGGGACACGCTCTGGGCCCTCGCCGCGGCCGACCTCGGCCCGGACGCCGCAGCCGCGGAGATCGACGCCCGGTGGCGCGAGATCTACGCGCAGAACCGGGACGTCATCGGTCCCGACCCCGACCTGATCCAGCCCGCCCAGCGACTGCGCCTCCCGGCGCAGCAGTGAACCGAGGAGGCCCGTCCATGTCTCAGGAGATGTCCCAGCACAACGTCGTCCCGTTCCCGCCGCCGGCTCCGGTCGCCAGCGTCCAGGGAACGCTCGCCCTCGACCTGCAGCCGCGCCAGGACCCGCCGACCGTCACCGGTGCGACCGGTGCCCGCCCCCGCGCCGACGTGATCTCCATCGAGGCGCCCCGCCGGCGCGGCCTGGAGCAGTGGGCGCGCCGCTACACGCAGGCCGCGGTCGAGATCGTCGGCGGCGACCGGCCGGTCACCCAGCTGCTGCGCTGGAGCTCGCGCGACGTCTACCTGGACCTCGAACGCCGCGCGCAGCTGGTCGCCCGGGCGGGCCGGCACCAGCCCGGGCTGGGCCGGGTGCAGCCGGTGCGCCCCAAGGTGCTCGGTGTGCACCTGTGCTTCCTGGACCGCGAGGTCGTCGAGGTCAGCGCGCACGTGCGCTACGGCGAGCGCTCCCGCGCCCTGGCCGCCCGCTTCGAGGAGCGCCAGCAGCGCTGGTGCTGCACGGCGCTGGAGTTTGCTTGAGTTAGCGCGCGGCCGAGCCCGCGAGGCCGCGACCGCGCGTCGAAACCCGGTAAGACGACAGTCGGCGGTGACCACGGAGGTCACCGCCGAATGTCAGGTCCGGTGGTTTCGAGGCTCAGGCGCCAGAGCGCCTTCGCGCCTCGACCACCGTGGGTCTAGTTGACCCGAGCCGTCAGTCCCGTCGGACCGCCGGGGCGGCCGTGGCACTGCTTGTACTTCTTGCCGGAGCCGCACGGGCACTTGTCGTTGCGACCGGTGCCGGCGTACTCGTCCACCTCGGCCTCGGCGGCGCGCACCTCGGCCTCGCCGTCCTCGCTGGGAGCGGTGTAGGTGAGGTTCTGCGGCTTGCTCGGCAGGTCGAGGCCCTTGGCCCGGATCTGCGGGGCATCGGCGGACGGCACCGCCTGGCGCATCGGCTCGAAGGCCTCCTCGTCCTCCTCGATCTCCTCCTCCTCGACCTCCACCTGGACGTCGAGGTTGAAGAGGAAGCCGACCGTCTCCTCCTTGATGCCGTCCATCATCGTGGTGAACATCTCGAAGCCCTCGCGCTGGTACTCGACCAGCGGGTCCCGCTGGGCGTAGGCGCGCAGCGAGATGCCCTCGCGCAGGTAGTCCATCTCGTAGAGGTGCTCGCGCCACTTGCGGTCCAGCACCGACAGCACCACGCGCCGCTCGAGCTCGCGCATGACGACCTCGTTGACCTCCTGCTCGCGACGGTCGTACGCCGCGTGCGCGTCGGCCTTGATCGCCTCGGTCAGGAAGTTGCGGTCCAGGGCCTCCCGGCCGCCGGCCTCCTCGACGATCGCGTCGGTGTCGAGGCCGACGGGGTAGATCTGGCGCAGCGCGGTCCACAACCCGTCGAGGTCCCACTCCTCCGCGAAGCCGTCGGTCGCCGCGGCGACGTAGCCCTCCACGGTGTCGTCGAGGAACGTGCGGATCTGCTCCTCGAGGTCCTTGCCCTCGAGGACCTCGCGCCGCTCGGCATAGATCACCTTGCGCTGGCGGTCCATCACGTCGTCGTACTTGAGGACGTTCTTGCGGGACTCGAAGTTCTGCGACTCCACCTGCCCCTGCGCGTTGGCGATCGCGCTGGTGACGCGCTTGTTCTCGATCGGGACGTCGTCCGGGATCTTCAGCACCTGGAGCACGCGGTCGACCCAGTCGGACTTGAACAGCCGCATCAGCTCGTCCTGCAGGGACAGGTAGAACCGGGACTCGCCCGGGTCGCCCTGACGGCCGGAGCGACCACGCAGCTGGTTGTCGATACGGCGCGACTCGTGCCGCTCGGTGCCGACGACGTACAGGCCGCCGAGCTCGCGCACCTCGTCGTGCTCCGCGGCGACCTGCGCGCGGATCCGCTCGAGCGCGGCCGGCCAGGCGGCTTCGTACTCCGCAGCGGTCTCGCCGCCGGGCTCGAGGCCCTCCTTGCGGAGCGCGGCGTCGGCGAGGAACTCGACCGAGCCACCGAGCATGATGTCGGTACCGCGACCGGCCATGTTCGTGGCGACGGTGACCGCGCCCTTGTGGCCGGCCATCGCGACGATCTTGGCCTCGTCGGCGTGCACCTTGGCGTTCAGCACCGAGTGCGGGATGCCGCGCTTCTTGAGCTTGCTCGAGAGGTGCTCGGACTTCTCGACGGAGACGGTGCCGACCAGGACCGGCTGGCCCTTCTCGTGGCGCGCCGCGATGTCCTCGACGACCGCGTCGTACTTGGCCTCCTCGGTCCGGTAGACGAGGTCGGGCTGGTCGATGCGGGCCATCGGCTTGTTGGTCGGGATCGGGACCACGCCGAGGTTGTAGATCTTGTCGAACTCGGAGGCCTCGGTCATGGCCGTACCGGTCATGCCGGAGAGCTTGGCGTAGAGGCGGAAGTAGTTCTGCAGCGTGACGGTCGCGAGGGTCTGGTACTCCTCGCGGACCTCGACGCCCTCCTTGGCCTCGATCGCCTGGTGCAGGCCGTCGTTGTAGCGGCGGCCGGCGAGCATGCGGCCGGTGTGCTCGTCGACGATGAGCACCTCGCCGTTCATGACGACGTACTCCTTGTCGTTGCGGAACAGCTCCTTGGCCTTGATGGCGTTGTTCATGAAGGAGATGAGCGGCGTGTTGACCGAGTCGTACAGGTTGTCGATGCCGAGGTAGTCCTCGACCTTGGTGATGCCCGGCTCGAGCACCGAGATCGTGCGCTTCTTCTCGTCGATCTCGTAGTCGACGTCGATGGTCATGGTGCGCGCGATCTTGGCGAACTCGCCGTACCACTTGACCTCGTCCTGCGTCGGGCCGCTGATGATGAGCGGGGTCCGCGCCTCGTCGATGAGGATCGAGTCGACCTCGTCGACGACGGCGAAGTTGTGGCCGCGCTGGACGCACTCCTCGATCGACCCGGCCATGTTGTCGCGCAGGTAGTCGAAGCCGAGCTCGTTGTTGGTGCCGTAGGTGATGTCGCAGTTGTAGGCGACCCGGCGCTCGTCGGGGCGCATCTCCGGGAGGATGACGCCGACCTCGAGGCCGAGGAAGTGGTGGACGCGGCCCATCATCTCGGACTGGTACTTGGCGAGGTAGTCGTTGACGGTGACCACGTGGACGCCCTTGCCCGAGAGCGCGTTGAGGTACGACGGCGCGACCGCGACCAGGGTCTTGCCCTCACCGGTCTTCATCTCGGCGATGTTGCCGAGGTGCAGCGCCGCGCCACCCATGATCTGGACGTCGAACGGGCGCAGCCCGAGGACCCGGCGAGCGGCCTCGCGGACGGTCGCGAACGCCTCGGGCATGATGTCGTCGAGGGTCTCGCCGTTGGCGAGGCGCTCCTTGAACTCCGCGGTCATCCCCTGGAGCTCGGCGTCGCTCATCGCGACGAAGTCGTCCTCGATGGCGTTGACGGCCTTCGCGATCGCTTCGAGCTGTCGGAGGATCTTGCCTTCGCCGATGCGGAGGATCTTGTCGAGAATGGCAGGCACGTGGGCACAACTCCTGGGTGTTCAGCCTGAAGGCAGGGGCGGCGCCACTCTACCCAGGGGCCTGAACCCACCCTAACCAGCGCGACGGTTTGCGACCCGTCCAGATATTCACGTCAGTGCCCGTTGACATGAACCTCACACTTCGTGTCAACTCGTACTGTCATGAAAACGACGCGCCGCTACACGATGACCGCCCGGGCCGAGGCCAAGGAGCGCACCCGGCTGCGGCTGCTCGACGCGACGATCACGCTGGCCGAGACGCGGCTGGTCTCCCAGATCTCGCTCGACGACATCGCCGCCACCGCGGGGGTGAGCGTGCAGACGTTGCTGCGCCACTTCGGCAACCGGGCCGGCCTGATCGACGCGGCCCGCCAGCACGCGCTGACGACGGTCGGCGAGGAGCGGCGTACCCCCGTCGGCGACCCGGACGCCGCCGTCCGCACGGTGCTCCAGCACTACGAGCGCCGCGGCGACACCGTGCTGACCATGCTCGCCCAGGAGCACGTCGACCCGGCGACCAAGGAGGTCACCGACGCGGGGCGGGCGTTCCACCGCTCCTGGGTCGTGGCGGTGTTCGAGCCGATGCTCCCCTCCCCCGGGCCCGAGCGCGACGAGCTCGTCGACCTGCTGGCCGTGGCGACCGACGTCTACACGTGGAAGCAGCTGCGCCGCGACCGCGGCCTGAGCCCGGCCGCCACGGAGCAGCGGGTCCGCACCCTGGTGAGGGCGCTGCTGTGAGCGGCTTCCTCTTCGTCACGTGGGACGGCGGCGGCAACGTGCCACCGGCCACCGCGCTGGCCCGCGAGCTGGTACGGCGTGGCCACACCGTGCGGTTCCTCGGCCACGCCTCGCAGGAGCAGGCGCTCACCGCCGCGGGCTTCACGTTCGTGCGACCTCGGCACGCCCGGCGCTTCGACTCCACCCGCGACTACACGCCGCTGCGGATGCTCGGCGTGTTCGCCGACGCCGGGATGGGCCGCGACCTCCTCGACGCGCTGGCCGCCGAGCCGGCCGACCTGGTCGTGGTCGACTCATTCATGTTCGGCGCGATGGACGCCGCCCGGCGGGCCGGGGTGCGGTACGCCGTGCTCGAGCACATGTACGCCGCGGCGTACCGGACCGGCATCCTCGGCGGGCCGATGGGCCTCAACCTCCGGCTGCGCCGGCTGGCGCCGCAGCGCGCTCTCGACGGCGCCGCGCTGCGGCTGCTGATGACCCTGGCCGACGTCGACCCCGCGCCGGCCGCGGCCAACCTGCTCCAGGTCGGCCCGCTGGCGGCCTGGTCGCCGCGCGTCGCGGGCGACCCGACGATCGTGGTCGGGCTCAGCACGTTCGGCTACCCGGGCATGACCAGGGTCCTCCAGCGCCTCGTCGACGCCACCGAGGGCCTGCCGGCGCGGGTGCTGGTGTCCACCGGCCCGAACGTCGACCCCGCCGACCTGACGGCTCGGCCCGGCGTCGAGGTGCACCGCTGGCTGGCGCACGCGGACACGCTGCCCGGCGCCTCGGCGCTGGTGACGCACGGCGGCCACGGGTCGACGATGGCCGGCCTCGCGCACGACGTGCCGGTGCTCGTCGTACCGCTGGACGGCAAGGCCGACCACGTGGTGGTCGGGCGCAGCATCGAGAGCGCCGGCGCCGGGCGGACGGTGCCGCGCCGCGGGTCCACGGGCGACTTCCGCGCGGCTCTCTCGGCGCTGCTGGAGCAGCCGTCCTACCGCGCCGCCGCGGCGCGGCTGGGCACAGCGATCCGGGCGACCGACGCCGTCGGCGACGGCGCGAGCGCGCTGGAGGCGCTCACGGACGGAGCAGCGGCGCCAGGTCGCCCCGCGGCTCGACCGTGACCGAGTCGAGGCCGAGCCAGCCCGCGAGCTGACGCAGCTCGGCCGACAGCTCATCGGCGGTCTCCGGCGGCGCGGTCGGCTCGGCGTACGCGCCCTTGACGACCAGCCGGCCCTCCTTGCGCTCGGCCTTGAGGTCGACCCGCGCGACGACCCGGTCGCCGAGGAGGAACGGGAGCACGTAGTAGCCGTGCACGCGCTTCTCGGCGGGCACGTAGATCTCGATCCGGTAGTGGAAGTCGAACAGCGACTCGGTGCGCGCCCGCTCCCACACCACGGGGTCGAACGGGCTGAGCAGCGCCCGCGCGCGGACCCGCCGCGGCAGTCGCGCCTCGGCGTGGAGGTACGCCGGCCGCTTCCAGCCCTCGACGGTCACGGGGAGCAGCTCCCCGGCCTCGACCAGCTCGGCGACCGCGGTCGCGGTGTCGGCGACCTCCATCCGGTAGTAGTCGCGCAGGTCCTGCACCGTGGCCACGCCGTGCGAGCGGGCGGCGCGGCGCACCAGCTCACGCGCGGCGTCGGCACGACTCGGCACCGGCTGGGCGAGCACGGCGGGCGGGATCACCCGCTCCGGGAGGTCGTAGCGGATCTCGAACTGGGAGTTGCGGCCCGCGATCGCGACCTGGCCCGAGGTGTAGAGGTAGTCAAGGACGCGTCGGGTCTTGGACCAGTTCCACCCCCAGTTGTCCTTGGCCCGGGGCAGGCCGTCGTCGAGGTCACGCGCGGTGGAGGCGCCGCGGTCGGCGAGCTCGGCGAGCAGGCTCTGCTCGAGCTCGTCGTCGGCCTGCACGAAGCCCCACTTGCCACGCTTGGCGCGGTAGTCGTCCATCCGGTGCTGCATCACCGGCCACAGCTCGACCGGCATGAACGCCTGGACGTGGGCCCAGTACTCCACGATCCGGCGGGGCCGCCGCTCGGCGGCGCGGCGCAGCAGGTCGACGTCGTACGGGCCCATCCGGGAGTACAGCGGCATGTAGTGGGCGCGCTGCAGCACGTTGACCGAGTCGACCTGCAGCACGCCGGTGCGCTCCAGGGTGCGCTGGAACGTGCGCATCGTCGGCTCGGCGTGCGGCTTGTCGAGGAACCCTTGGGCGGCGAGGGCGATCCGGCGCGCCTGGGCGACGCTCAACGACTCCATGGCGGGAGGCTAGTGGGCCGCGCCGACAGCGCGCCGGGTGGTTTCGAGGCTCGTCGCTGACGCTCCTCGCACCTCAACCACCGAACCGGTGGTTGAGGTGCGAGCGAAGCGAGCCTCGAAACCACCACTACGGCAGGTCGAGCAGCTTCTCCTTGACGGCGTACATGACCGCCTCCATGCGGGAGTGCAGCTGCAGCTTCTCGAGGATGTTGCGCACGTGGTTCTTGACGGTGTTCTCGCTGATGAACAGGTCGCGGGCGATCTCGCGGTTGTTCATGCCCTTGGCGACCAGGCGGAGCACCTCGAGCTCGCGCTCGGTGAGCCGCAGGCCGGGGACGTGGTCGCGCTCGGGGCGCGACATCTGCTTGAACTCGTCGATCAGCTTCACCGCCATCGACGGGCTGATCAGCGACTGGCCGTCGGCGACCACCCGGACCGCCTGGGCGACCTCCTCGATCGAGGAGTCCTTGAGCAGGTAGCCGGCGGCGCCGCTCTTCACGGCCTCGTAGAGGTCGGCCTCCTCGTCGGAGACCGTCAGCATGATGATCTTGGTGGACGGCACGGCGTCCTTGATGGCGCGGCAGGCCTCGATCCCGGAGCGCTTCGGCATCCGGATGTCGAGCAGCACGACGTCCGGCGTGGTGCTCGTCGCGAGGGTGGTCCCCTCGACGCCGTCACCGGCCTCGCCGACCACGTCGATGCCGGGCTCGACGGTCAGGAGCATCGTCAGGCCGCGACGGAACAGCTCCTGGTCGTCGACCACGAGCACACGGATCGGCTCACGTTCGGCCTCGGTCGTCGCGTCAGCCACGTGGGCATCATGGCACGAACGGACCCCGCATGGCTCCCATGCGGGTGGTGGCAAGACTCCGGGGGTGGCCCGAACGGGCCACCCCCGGGTCTGTCACGGTGTCGGTCAGAGCTCGGAGTCGAGGTCCAGCGAGATCACGCCGTAGTCGTATCCGCGCCGGCGGTAGACCACCGACGGGCGCTCGCTCTCCTTGTCCACGAACAGGTAGAAGTCGTGCCCGACCAGCTCCATCTCGTAGAGCGCCTGGTCGAGCGTCATGGGTGCGGCCGGGTGCGTCTTCTCCCGGACCACGAGCGGACCGTCGCCGGTCACGTCGATCGGACCGACGCTGCGCTCGGTCGTCGTCACGTCGTCCTCGCCGTCCTCGACCATCGGCGTGCCGGCGAGTGCCTCGCCGACGGACACCGGGGTGTGCCGGCCGTGGTGGACCCGCCGCCGGTCGGAGGCGCGGCGCATCTGAGCGGCCATCTTGTCGATGGCGAGGTCCAGGGCGGCCATCTTGTCGGCGGCACAGGCCTCGGCCCGGATCACGGGTCCCTTCGAGAGTGCGGTGAGCTGGAGGCGTACGGCGCGGTCCGCCTGCCGCGGGTTGCGTTCGTTCTCGACCTCGACGTTCACCCGGATGATCCGGTGATCGTGCTTCTCGAGCTTGGTGAGCTTGTCCTCGACGTGACTGCGAAACCTGTCAGACAGCTCGCAGTGACGACCCGTGACGACAACTTCCATGTGAACCTCCCGTTGCACAGTTGGTTTCTCGATGCGCTCAGCTCGCGGCCATGCCCTCCTCGGGGACGGTCGGGAGCGAGAGAGGAGTCCGTCCGGCCGACCTGGTCTTCGACCCCACAATCGCCTGCTGAGACGTTCGCAGCTTGGATGCCACTACTGGCCTTCTCCCGGCCGTCGTCGCATCTGGCGACGGGGCCGAGGCAGGACTTACCACTAAGCCGCACCGTGATCCCACGCCCTGCGTGAGCAGGACCTGGTTACGTGGACCGTTTTGCCTGCGACTGGCATCGGCTTGCCGTGCGGGCTCCCGGTTGGACCGGGGCGTCCCGACGACGCAACCACGGACCCGGACGGACTCCATGCACAGACGTTAGTCCGCTGCCGACGACGACAAAAGGGTCAGGCGGGTCCAGTTTCAGGTGACCTTGCGGACACGCCCGTCGACCGCCGCCGGGTCGCCGCGACGGTCGCCACCCCGGCCACGGCGAGGCCGGCCGACTCCAGCGCCCGCTGCGCCTCCCGGGCCGTCGCGCCGGTCGTGAGCACGTCGTCGCAGACCACGAACCACGCCCGGGGGCGGGTCGCCGCGAGCCGGCGCAGCGCGCCCGGCCGGCACCGCATCGAGCCGGCCAGGTTGGCCGCGCGGTCGGCCGCGCCGAGGCCGGCCTGGTCGGCGACACCGCGGCGGCTGCGGAGCAGCGAGCGGGGCACCACGTCAGCGCCCCCCGAGCGCAGCAGCCGGGCCGCGAGGGTGGTCACCGCGGTCGTCGGGTCGTGCCCGCGAGCCCGGGCCACGCCGGGACGCGACGGGACCGGCACCAGCACGACCGGGCCGCGGCCGGTGTCACCGAGCAGGCCGGCCACCGCGTCGGCGAGCAGCCCCGCGAGCGGGCGGCGCAGCGCCAGCACGCGGTGCTCCTTGTGGGCGAGCAGCAGCGCGCGGACGACGCCGTCGTACTCCCCCGCCGTCCAGGGCGGGGCCAGCCCGGGCGGCACCGGGTCCGGCCAGGCCGGCCGTGGCTCGGCGGGCAGCAGCGCGGCGCACGCGCGGCACAGCGACCGCCCGGGGCGGGCGCACCCAGCGCAGGAGCCGCCGAGCAGCAGGTCGGCGGCGCCGTCGAGGAGCATGCCCCGATGCCACCGCACCGGCGCCGGCGGCTCAACCCGGTCCGGCCGGCCTGTGGATCAGCCGACGTACACGAGCGTCGTGACGCCGGGGTCGATCGAGGTCGACTTCTGGTCGACGACCTCGACCAGGGTGCCGCGCGCGAGCCCGTACAGCGGCTCGTCCGGGTACGGCGACCCCGCCAGCGAGACCAGCCGCTCCTCGATGGAGGCCGTCGCGGCCTCGGGCACGGCGGGTGAGCCGTCGACCGACACCAGCTCGACGTGCGCCAGCGTCGGCGTCAGCGGGATCAGCATCGCGATGCGCGCCGGGGAGCTCCACGTGATCGACCGGATCGGCAGGTTGGCCTCGCCGCCGGTGCCGATCCGCTCGGCGCGGGTCGCGCCCACCACGCGTCCGGTCGGCGAGTGCTCGATCCGGCTCACGACCAGCGCGTCGCTGCCGTCGCGGCGCACGACCGCGACCAGGCGGGTGCCGTCGCGCGAGACCTGGAACGAGCGGACGTTCGCACCGGTGAGGCCGGGGACGCGCAGCCCCTGGACGCGCCCCTCGAACACGTACAGCACGCGGGCCCCGGCGGTGGTCCGGTCGACGACCCAGGCGCGGTCGGCGAAGTCCCACGACGGGCGGAGCAGGTCGGTGGCGTTCTCGACGACGGACTCGACGCGCATCGACTCGGCGCTGTCGCCGAGCTCGCCGAGCAGCAGCGAGGTGCCCTCGCCGCCGACGCCGGCCACCGCGGTCGCGTCGAGACTGGTGCCGATCGAGCGCAGGCCGAGGTTCCGGGTGCCGAGCGGGCCGGCGACCGGGGAGAGCCCGCTCGGGGTGCCGGAGACGACCCTGCCGTCGCGCAGCCCGTAGAGCAGCGGGCTCGCCTGGAAGCCCGCCGGGTCGAACTCGCCGCCGCCGTCGACGCGGTACGACGTCACCCCGCCCGGCAGCGGCACCGGGTCGCCGTTCAGCGTGACCCGGATGCTCTCGATCGCGGCGTCCTGGCGCAGGGTCCACGCGAACTGGGCCATCATCAGCTCGATCGTCGCCGCGGTCAGCTGGGCCTCACCGGCCAGCGGGATCACGGCCTCGCCCTCGGCCGAGACCCGGACGCCGACCACGACCTCGAGCTCGGCCGGGACGGCGCTCTGCACGACCCGGCCCAGCTCGTCGCCGGGGCCCTTGACCAGCGCCTTGGTCAGCGACGACGCGAGCTGCTCGCCCTTGGGGACGTAGATGGGCTCGGGGGCGAGGATGCTGTCGGTCGGGTCGAAGAAGTACAGCGACGCCGGGACGTAGCGGGACTCGAACCAGTCCTCGGGGACGATGAGCGCGTCGGGAGCGGCGTCGATGCGCCACTCGCCGTCCTCCATGACCATCGGGAACGTGATCTCGCGCTGGTCCGCGGGCAGCGGACCCTGCCAGGCGCCGCGGCCGTCGAGCCGGTCGGCTCCCGTCAGGGTCACCTGGACGCCGTCCGCGGTCTCGACCGGCGCCGGTGGCTCGGCGTAGGTGATGGTCTCGAGGCCGGGGTCCCACACCGCGTCGGCGTCCTGGCTGAGGAACTGGCGTGCGGTCTGGGTCTGGATCGGGGTGGCCTGCATCGCGTCGAGGAAGTGGTCGACGATCTCGGCCGGCCCCTCGCCCGCCTGCGGCGGCCGCGGGTCGATGAAGACGCCCGGGTCGGAGCCGACCCGGCCCTCGGACCGGGTCTCCTCGACCGGGCCCTCGGTCGGCACCCGGACACACCCGGCGAGCAGCACCAGGCCCGCGGCGACGGCGGAGGCGAGCGCGCGGTTCACGACACCGGCTCCGCGACGTCGGTCGGGACCAGCGGCAGCGGGCTGTGCCGCAGCACGCTGCCGGCGCGCCGGGGCAGGGTGAGCCGGAACTGGGCGCCCTCGCCCGGTCGGCCCCAGGCCTGCAGCCAGCCGCCGTGCAGGTGCGTGTCCTCGAGCGCGATCGACAACCCGAGGCCCGTGCCACCGCTGGTGCGGGCACGGGCCGGGTCGGCGCGCCAGAAGCGGTTGAACACCATCGAGGACTCGCCCGGCGCGAGGCCGACACCGTGGTCGCGTACGGCGATCGCCGCGGCGTGGTCGTCGCCGGCGACCTGGACGACGATGCCGGCGTCCTCGCCGTCCACGGCCGCGTGGTCGATGGCGTTGGTGACCAGGTTGCGCACGATCCGCTCGACCCGGCGTACGTCCGCCTCGGCCAGGCACGGCTCCTCCGGCGCCCGCACGACGACCCGGACGCCCCGCTGCTGGGCGAGCGGCGCCGTGGCGTCGACGACCCGGCGCGCGACGGCGCCGAGGTCGAGGTTGTCGACCTCGAGCACGGCGGCCCCGGCGTCGAAGCGGCTGATCTCGAGCAGGTCGGCGAGCAGGGTCTCGAACCGGTCGAGCTCGGTCTGGAGCAGCTCGGCGGCCCGCGCGGTGACCGGGTCGAAGTCCGCACGCGCGTCGTGCAGCACGTCGCTGGCCATCCGGACCGTGGTGAGCGGGGTCCGCAGCTCGTGGGAGACGTCGGAGACGAACCGCCGCTGCACGCGGCTGAGCTCCTCGAGCTGGCGGATCTGGCGCTGCAGGTTGCTGGCCATCTGGTTGAACGACGTCGCGAGGCGGGCCAGGTCGTCCTCACCGGAGACCTTGAGCCGCTCCTGGAGCTGGCCGGCCGCGAGCCGCTCGGCGACCCGGCGCGCGAGCCGGATCGGCGTGACCACCTGCCGGGTCACCAGCCAGGTCATCCCGGCCACCAGCACGAGCAGCAGGACCGCGGCGGTCAGCAGCGCCCGCGTCACCAGCGCCAGCGTCTCCGCCTGCTCGTCGAGCGGGAAGAGGTAGTACAGCGTGTAGGTCTCGGAGTCCGCCGGCAGCGTCACCTGGGAGGCGACGACGATGCCCGGCTCCTCGGAGGTCGTGCCGTCGGGGTCGGTGGTCTCGATGTCGGTGTAGGTCCAGGCGGTCGACGTGTCCTGGTCGAAGTGCGCCTGCAGGGAGTCCGGGACGCTGCTGGTGTCGAGGCCGGGCGTGAACGTCGCACCGCCGTCGACGATCCGGCTCCCGGGCTCGGACGGCCCGAACAGCACCGCGGAGAAGCCGCGGGTCTCGCCGCGCTGGATGATGGTCGCGGCGAGCTGCTGGCGCTGGGTGTCGGCGTCACTGTCGGTGCCAACCGCGGAGTCGAGCAGCTTGCGCGCGGCCGCCGTACCGCCGTTGGCCTCGGCGACCACCGCGTCGACCCGGTTCTCGAGCAGACCGTCGCGGGTCTGCTGGAGCAGGAACCAGCCGACCACGCTGAAGACGACGGCCGACAGCAGCACGGTGCTGATCACGACCCGGGCCTGGATCGAGCGGCGCCAGAACGTGAGCGCCCGACGGGTCGGCTCCGGGAGCCGCGGGAGCCTCACCAGGTGGACCATGCCCTGGCCCTACGCCGTTCCGGCCTTGTACCCCACGCCGCGCACGGTCACGACGATCTCCGGGTTCTCCGGGTCGTGCTCGACCTTGGAGCGCAGCCGCTGCACGTGCACGTTCACCAGGCGGGTGTCGGCGGCGTGCCGGTAGCCCCAGACCTGCTCGAGCAGCACCTCGCGGGAGAACACCTGCCAGGGCCGGCGGGCCAGGCACACCAGCAGGTCGAACTCGAGCGGCGTGAGGCTGATCGGGGCGCCGGCGCGGGTGACCGCGTGGCCGGCGACGTCGATCGCGAGGTCCCCGATCGTCAGCGTCTCCTGCGCCGGGGTGTCGAAGCGCCGGATCCGGGCGCGGATCCGGGCGATCAGCTCCTTGGGCTTGAACGGCTTGACGACGTAGTCGTCGGCGCCGGACTCGAGCCCGACCACCACGTCCACGGTGTCGCCCTTGGCCGTCAGCATCACGATCGGGACGCCGGACTCCGCGCGGATCTCCTTGCAGACGTCGATGCCGTCCTTGCCCGGGAGCATCAGGTCGAGCAGGACGAGGTCGGGCTTGTAGTCGCGGAACTCGTCCATCGCGTCGTCGCCGCGACCGCACATCCTGCTGTCGAAGCCTTCCTGGCGCAGGACGATCGTGAGCATCTCGGCGAGCGAGGCGTCGTCGTCGACGACCAGGATCCGGCCCTTGCCGGTGGTCTCGATCGGGGGGCCGGATGGGGCGCCGACGGGCTCGCTCATGTTGACCATAGTGCCAGCCCGCCGGTCGCCGCCGGCGGTGTACGACGTGCTCAGTACCGGTACTGCTCGGGCTTGAACGGACCCGCGGCGTCGACGCCGAGGTAGGACGCCTGGTCGTCGGTCAGCGTCGTGAGCTTCACGCCGAGCGCGTCGAGGTGCAGGCGCGCGACCTCCTCGTCGAGGTGCTTGGGCAGCACGTAGACGCCGACCGGGTAGTCCTCGGGCTTGGTGAAGATCTCGATCTGCGCGAGGACCTGGTTGGTGAACGAGTTCGACATGACGAACGACGGGTGGCCGGTCGCGTTGCCGAGGTTCATCAGGCGGCCCTCGGAGAGCACGATGATCGAGTTGCCGGCCGGGAAGGTCCACACGTCGACCTGCGGCTTGACGTTCTTGCGGACCGCGACGCCCGGCGCCTCGAGGCCGGCCATGTCGATCTCGTTGTCGAAGTGGCCGATGTTGGCGACGATCGCCTGGTGCTTCATCCGCGCCATCTGGTCGACGGTGACGACGTCCTTGTTGCCGGTCGCGGTGATGATGATGTCGGCGACCGGGAGCGCGTCGTCCAGGGTGGTGACCTGGTAGCCGTCCATCGCCGCCTGCAGCGCGCAGATCGGGTCGATCTCGGTGACGATCACGCGGGCGCCCTGGCCGCGCAGCGACTCAGCGCAGCCCTTGCCGACGTCGCCGTAGCCGCAGACGACCGCGACCTTGCCGCCGATGAGGACGTCCGTGGCGCGGTTGATGCCGTCGATGAGCGAGTGGCGGCAGCCGTACTTGTTGTCGAACTTCGACTTGGTGACGGAGTCGTTGACGTTGATGGCCGGGAAGAGCAGCGAGCCTTCCTTCATCATCTCGTACAGGCGGTGGACACCGGTGGTGGTCTCCTCCGTCACGCCCTTGATGCTGTTGGCCTTCGGGGTCCAGTACGACGCGTTGGCCGCGAGCTGCTCGTTGAGCACCTCGAAGACGACCTTCTGCTCGACGCTGGTGGCGGTGGCCGGGTCCGGCGCGGTGCCGGTCTTCTCGGCCTGGACGCCGAGGTGGACGAGCATGGTGGCGTCGCCACCGTCGTCGAGGATCATGTTCGGCTGGTCGTTGCCCCAGTCGAGGATCTGGCGGGTGCACCACCAGTACTCCTCCAGGGTCTCGCCCTTCCACGCGAAGACCGGGACGCCCTGCGGGTCGTCGACGGTGCCGTTCGGGCCGACGGCGATGGCCGCGGCCGCGTGGTCCTGGGTCGAGAAGATGTTGCAGGACGCCCAGCGCACCTCGGCGCCGAGCGCGACCAGCGTCTCGATGAGCACCGCGGTCTGGATCGTCATGTGCAGCGACCCCGCGATCCGCGCACCCTTGAGGGGCTGCTCGGCGCCGTAGCGCTCGCGCATCGCCATCAGGCCGGGCATCTCGTGCTCGGCGAGCTGGATCTCGGTGCGGCCGAAGTCGGCCAGGGAGAGGTCGGCGACCTTGAAGTCCATGTCTGCTCCTGCGGGTCTCTGCGACGAGTGCTGGCTGCGGAATCCGAGCGTAGGTCGTGCCTCGCGCAAACTGAGAATCCTCGAAGGACCTCAGGCGCCGGTGAGGACCACGAGCCGCTGCGTCGCGCGGGTCATCGCGACATACCGGTCCACCGCGCCCTCGATGCCGGAGCCGAAGGACGGGGGATCGACGAGGACGACCAGGTCGAACTCGAGTCCCTTCGCCAGCTCGGGGGTGAGCGAGCGGACGCGGGACGTCGCGACGAACTCCGGGTCGCCGATCACGCAGGCAGTGCCCTCGGCGTGCTCGGCGAGCCAGGTGTCGAGGATCGCGCGGAGCTCGTCGCCCCGGCCGTGGTGGACGGGTACGCCGCTGCTGCGGACCGAGGTCGGCACGTTGGCGTCGGGCAGTGCGGCCCGGATCACCGGCTCCGCCTCGGCCATGACCTCCTCCGGGGTCCGGTAGTTGATGCTCAGCGACGCCATCGTGACCCGTTCGAGGCCGGCGCGGGCGAGCCGCTCCTCCCACGACTCCGTGAACCCGTGCCGGGCCTGGGCGCGGTCCCCCACGATCGTGAAGCTGCGAGACGGGCAGCGCAGCAGCAGCATCTGCCACTCCGCGTCGGTCAGCTCCTGCGCCTCGTCCACCACGACGTGCGCGAAGGGCCCGGCCAGCAGGTCGGCGTCAGCGGCCGGCACGGCGTCGGGGTCGACGAGCGCGTCCCGGATGCCGTCTTGGCGCAGCTGGGCCCACATGCCGTCCTCGTCGTCGAGCTGGAGCATCTCGTCGACGACCCGGTCCATCTGCTCCCGCTCGGCCGCGACCGCGGCCTCCTGCCGGCGCCGCCGCCGCGACGCCTCGGGGTCACCCAACCGGTGCCGCGCGGCGTCGAGGAGCGGCAGGTCGGAGGTGGTCCAGGCGCGGGCGTCCTCGCGCTGCAGCAGCCGCACCTCCTCCGGGCTGAGCCAGGGCGCGCACATCCGCAGGTACGCCGGCACCTCCCACAGGTCCCCGACCAGGTCGGTCGCCTCGATGAGCGGCCATGCCTTGGTCAGCGCCGCGGTGAGGCCGCGGTTCTGGCGCAGCGCCCGCCTGAGCTGGTCCTCGGGAACCTCCTCGTCGTCGACCTTGCTCACGAGGATCGTGAGCAGCTCGTCCCAGACCTGGTCGCGCGCCTCGTTGTGCGGGGTGCCGGGGTCCGGCGCGTCGAACGCCTCGGCCCAGTCGGCGGGGCTCAGCCAGATGTCGCCGTACGGCGTCTCCACCTCCATCGCCTCGGTCGGCGGCTCCTCGTAGAGCCGGACGGCCGGCTCGATGGCCCGCACCATCGCGACGGACGCCTTCAGGCGGGCCACCTCGGGGTCGGCCTCGGGCACCGCGTGCGCGCCCTCCGGCAGCAGGTCACGCACCGTGCAGGTCTGCACGCCCTCCTCCCCCAGGCTCGGGAGCACGTCGGCGACGTAGGCCAGGTAGGGCTGGTGCGGCCCGACGAAGAGCACGCCGCCGCGCCGGTGCCCGAGCCGCGGGTCGGAGTAGAGCAGGTACGCCGTGCGGTGCAGCGCCACGACGGTCTTGCCGGTGCCCGGCCCGCCGTCGACCACGAGCGCACCCCGGGACCCGGCGCGGATGATCGCGTCCTGGTCGGCCTGGATCGTGCCGAGCACGTCGCGCATCCGCGGCGACCGGCTGCTGCCGAGGCTGGCGATGAACGCCGACTGGTCGTCGAGGGCGGCGGCGTGACCGTCGAACCCGTCGGCGGTGAACACCTCGTCCCAGTAGTCGGTGATCCGGCCGCGGGTCCAGCGGTAGCGGCGGCGGAAGGCCAGGCCCATGGGGTCGGCGTGCGTGGCGCCGAAGAACGGCTCGGCCACCGGCGAGCGCCAGTCGACCAGCAGCCGCCGGCCGTCGCGGTCGGTGAGGCCGAGGCGGCCGACGTACACCGGCTCCTGCCCGTCGGCCGGGACCATGTGCCCCAGGCAGAGGTCCCAGCCGAAGCGGCGCAGGGCCCGCAGCCGCGCCGTCAGCCGGTGCACCTCCTGGTCGCGGTCCATCGCCTCCTGGCCCGTGCCGCCGGGAGCCCGGCGGGCCGCGTCGAGCCGCTCGGTGAGGTCGGCGATCGCGTGCTCGAGGCTGTCGGCGATCGCCGCGAAGTGCCGCTCGTCGGCGGTGATCAGGGCCGGCTCGGCCTTGGCGGTCAGGTGGTCGGGGAGCGCGAAGGCAGACGTCACGACGGGCGATTCTGAGGCAGCCCGGGGGTCTTGCCGCAAGCCCCGGGGTCGGCTATACCTTGGTTGTGGCGAGGGGATCCCCCTCGCCACGTCCATGCCCGGCTCAGGGCACGGCTCAGTGCGCCGCGTGGTCCTTCTTGGGGAGCGGGAGCACGTGCAGGACCGCGATCAGCACCAGCCCGAGCGCGAGGCCGAAGATCGCCGAGAAGACGGTGTTGGTCAGCCAGCCGAGGACGGCGCCGAAGCTCTCGACCGCGTGCTCGACGTCGTGCTCGACGTGGTGCACGAAGTCGTAGAGCAGGTCGAAGCCCAGCTCGTGGGTGCCGTTGAGCACGATGTGGCCACCGACCCACAGCATCGCGACGGTGCCGACGACCGAGATCACCTTGAGCAGTCGCGGCATCGCGGCGACCAGGCTGCGGCCGACCTTCTGCGCGACGGCCGACCGGCGGCCGGCCAGGTGCAGGCCGACGTCGTCCATCTTCACGATCACGCCGACCACGCCGTACACGGCGATCGTGATCGCGATCGCGACCACGACCAGGATCACCAGCCGGCTGAGGAACGGCTCGTCGGTGACCTCGTTGAGCGCGATCACCATGATCTCGGCCGAGAGGATGAAGTCGGTGCGGACCGCGCCGGAGACCATCTGCTTCTCGGCCTCCGCGCCGCTGCCGGCGAGGACGACGTCGTGGTGCTCGTGGCCGCGGATCCGGCCCCAGATCTTCTCCGCGCCCTCGTAGCAGAGGTAGCTGCCGCCGACCATGAGGATCGGCGTGAGCAGCCACGGCAGGAACTGGCTGAGCAGCATCGCCGCGGGGAGGATGAACAGCAGCTTGTTGCGGATCGAGCCCCACGCGATCTTGCGGATCATCGGGAGCTCGCGCTCGGCGGCGACGCCGTGGACGTACTGCGGTGTCACCGCGGTGTCGTCGACCACGACACCGGCGGCCTTCGTGGTCGCGCGGCCGGCTGCGGCGCCGACGTCGTCGACGGATGCGGCAGCGAGCCGCGCGAGCGCGGCGACGTCGTCGAGCAGCGCGAACAAGCCTCCAGCCATGCCCGAAGGCTATCGGGAGGTCAACACGTCCTCGCGCACGGTCGCCTCCACCTCGGGCTGGACCTGGTCCTTGGCGATCGTGAGGTCGACCGCGCGGTTCATGTGCCGCTCGGCGTACCCGAACGGGTCCACGAGGTCGACCAGGCGCGACGACACCGGCTTCCAGGCCAGCGCCAGCGCCAGCGCGAGGGCGGCGAGCGTGGTCACGCCGAACGCGATCGGGGCGTGCTCGTCGGCCCACCCGCCGTAGCCGGCGTACGACGCGCCCTTCACGAAGAACCCGTGGAACAGGTAGACCACCAGCGTGGCCGCGCCCATCCTCGTGAACCAGCCGAAGGTGCGCGGCACCAGCGACAGGAACGCCGCCGCCCCGAGCGTGCCGACGAGCAGCACCAGAGCCCGCGTGAGCAGCGCGTTCAGGTCGTCGGCGTAGCCCATCTCGTCGTAGCGGGAGCGGTAGTAGAGCCACTCGGTGCTCGCCCACACGTCGGTCCACGTGGTCAGCACCCACAGCGCGAGCAGGGTGCAGACCGCCGCCGCCTGCGTGGGCTTGCGGCGCAGCCACTCCAGACGCTCGGTTGTGGCCTTGAGTCCCATCACGAAGAACGGCAGCAGGCCGAGGACGCGGGCGAGGTCCAGGGTGTCGCCGGCGTACATCCCGGCCACCAGGCTGATCGCGACCGCGGCGACCACGCCACCCCACATCGGCCGGAAGATCGGCGTCAGCAGCCGCCAGAAGAACAGCGCGGCGAGGTACCACATCGGCCAGTGCGGGTCGCGGAAGAGGTCGTCGAGCTCCTCGCCGCCGACGTACACGCGGAACAGGCCGAGCGCGGTCTCGAAGAGGAGGTACGGCACCACGATGGTGCGGAACAGCTGCCAGGTGCGCTCCTTCGTGTACGCGAAGCGCTGGGAGAGGTAGCCGGTGACGAACACGAACGCCGGGACGTGCCAGGCGTAGAGGAAGTCGTAGAGGTGCTCGACCATGCCGGTGCTCGGCAGCAGCGTCCAGGCGTGCCCGATGACGACGAGGGTCACCAGCGCCATCTTGGCGTTGTCGAACCAGGGATCACGGGTGGAGGTCGGCACGCGGGTCTCCTACCCGGGTGCGCGGCGCGTTAGTCCTCGACCAGTCCGATCCGCAGGTACTCCGCGGCGTAGGTGCCGCTGAGCAGCAGCGACGCGTAGCGAGCGACCTCGGTGGCCGCGTCGGTGGTGACGGTCTCGACCCGCAGGCCACGAGCCGCGGCCGCCGCCTGCAGCCGGCCGCGCTGCTCGCGCACGACGTGCTCCTCGGCCCCGTCGTCGAGCACCAGCAGCATCGGCCGCCGCTCGGGGACGCCGTCGGTGAACGGGTCGTCGAACAGGTTGCGCTGGCGCGCGGCCTCCAGCACCGGCAGCAGGTGCTCGGCGTCACCCGCCAGCGCGGTCCGCCCACTGGCGCGGCGCACCGACTCGGCCACCCGGCGCGCGGCGCGGGCGGCGAGCACCGAGCCTCCCCACACCAGGGGGTTGCTGTCGGCGAGCGCGATGGCGAGCACCTTGGCCGGGTTCACCGCCAGGTCGCGGTGGGGCGAGCACTCGATGGCGACGGCGTCGAGCGCCTCGGCGACCTGCTCGGCGTCGGCACGAGGGCCGAGCGACACGCGGTCGAGGTACTCGAGCACGACCACCGCGGTCGCCAGCTGGTCGTGGGTGGTCGTCGGCAGGATCGTGGTCCACCGGCCGGCGGCGTGCTCGGCGACCATCGACGTCGGCGGGCACGCGACCACGACCTGGCAGCCGCGGCGTACGGCCTCGGCGACCGCGGAGGCGGTGCCGGGGTCGGAGCCGTCGGGTGCGAGCACGACGACGAGGTCCAGGCTCCCCGCCCAGCCGGGCAGCGCCGGGCCGGGCCAGGCCACGAACGGCACCGGGCACCACGGCTCGAGGACGGCCCGCAGCAGCCGCGAGTCGGGGCCGGCGGCGATCACCGCCCGTGGACGGGCCAGCTCCTCGGCACGGGCCACGGCCGCGGCGGTCGCCTCGGCCGCGTCACCGGCGGCCCGGCGGACGCGGGCACCGGACTCCGCGAGCACGCGGAGCGCACCGTCGACGGCCTCCAGCACCGCCGCGTCGTCGAGGCGGGACTCGTCGAACCAGGTCGCCATCGTCGTGACTCAGGCCGGCTTGCGGGCCTCGTCGACCAGCAGCACCGGGATGTCGTCGCGGACGGGGTAGGCCAGCCCGCAGCCGCTGCAGACCAGCTCCTCGGCGACCAGGTCCAGGCCGGAACGGCAGGCCGGGCAGACGATGATCTCGAGCAGCGCGGGGTCGAGGTTCGGGGCGTTCATCGGTCTCTCCTGATCTCGGCGAGGACGCGGTCGCGCACCTGCGCCATGGTGGCTTCGTCGCGACCCTCGGCGTTGAGCCGGAGCAGCGGTTCGGTGTTCGACGGCCGGACGTTGAACGCCCAGTCGGCGTGGGTGACGGTGAGCCCGTCGAGTCGGTCGGTGGTGACGCCGTCGGCGCCGGCGTACGCCGCCTCGATCTCGGCCATCACGGCGCGCTGGTCGGCGACGGTGCTGTTGATCTCGCCGCTGACGACGTACCGCTCGTACTCCGCCAGCAGTCCCGACAGCGGCCGGTCGGTCTCGGCGAGCGCGGCCAGGGTGTGCAGGGCCGCGAGCATCCCGGAGTCGGCGCGCCAGAAGTCACGGAAGTAGAAGTGGCCGCTGTGCTCGCCGCCGAAGATCGCTCCGGTCTCGGCCATCGTGGCCTTGATGTAGGAGTGGCCGACCCGGGTGCGGACCGCGGTGCCGCCGCGCTCCGCGACGATCTCGGGTACGGCGCGGCTGGTGATCAGGTTGTGGATCACCGTGGCGCCGGGCTCCTTGGCGAGCTCCCGGGTGGCGATCAGCGCGGTGAGGGTCGACGGCGAGACCGCCCGCCCCTGCTCGTCGACCACGAAGCAGCGGTCGGCGTCGCCGTCGAAGGCCAGCCCCACGTCGGCGCCCTCCGCGAGCACGCGGGCCTGGAGGTCGCGGAGGTTCTCGGCCTCGATCGGGTTCGCCTCGTGGTTCGGGAACGTGCCGTCGAGCTCGAAGTACAGGGGGATCAGCTCCACGGCGTCCCAGAGCC
Organism: Nocardioides caricicola; assembly: GCF_039541135.1. NCBI lineage: Bacteria > Bacillati > Actinomycetota > Actinomycetes > Propionibacteriales > Nocardioidaceae > Nocardioides > Nocardioides caricicola. Next base: position 487,754 of record NZ_BAABFQ010000005.1, read on the forward strand.
GCTCGAACACCGCGGGCGCCGTGTGCCCCGCCATCCCGTTGCCGGCGTCCACGACGACCTTGAGCCGGCGTCCCTCGACCGGCGCGAGGCCGAGCAGGTGGGCGGCGTACGCGTCGAGGACGTCGCGCTCGCTGATCTCGCCGCGCGCGCCGCCGTGCGGCTTGACGCCCTCCTCGACGAGGTCGCGGATGTCGGCGAGCCCGGTCTCCATGCCGATCGGCTGGGCCTCGGTGCGGCACATCTTGATGCCGTTGTACTGCGCCGGGTTGTGGCTCGCGGTGAACATGGCGCCGGGGTGGCCGAGGTGGCCGGAGGCGAAGTACAGCTGGTCGGTCGAGGCGAGCCCGATCATCACCACGTCGGCGCCCGCGACGCTCGCGCCGTCCGCGAACGCAGCGGCCATCCCGGGCGAGCTGGGACGCATGTCGTGCCCGACGACCACGGTGGCCGCGCCGGTCACGCGCACGAACGCGGCGCCGGTGGCGCGGGCGAGGTTCTCGTCGACCTGGTCGGGCACGGTGCCGCGCACGTCGTACGCCTTGAAGACCGCGCGGAGGTTCGCCGGGTCGAGGGTGTCGGCCATGGCGGTGAGCCTAGTCGGGCTCAGTCGGTGCTGAGCGAGCGGAGGTGGCCGCGCCGCGTGGTGACCCGGCCGGTCTCCTCGGCGGGCGACACCCGCACCGGCGGCGCCGGGCGGGCGGCCTCGCGGACCGCGTCGGCGAGCGCGAGCAGGTCGTCGCCGGAAGGGCCCTGGTCGGCCTGCCCGGTCGAGAGGCGGAGCACCTCCCAGCCGCGGGGGGCCGAGAGCCGCTCGCTGTGCACGTCGCACAGGTCGTAGGCGTGCGGTTCGGCGTACGTCGCGAGGGGGCCCAGCACGGCGGTCTGGTCGCTGTAGACGTACGTCAGCGTGGTGACCGCGGTACGGCTACAGGCGGTACGCGAACACCGGCGGGCAGGACTCACGCGGCAGACGGTACCCGGCGCACGACCCGGTCCGGATTAGGCTCGCGGCGTGGATGACACGCGGCGCTCGACGCCCAGGTTGCGGGACCGGCGCGGCCGCGGGATGCGCGGCCCGGCCGTGCTCCCGGAGACGCCGGGACGGCCCGCGCTGCGGACCGCGCGCGAGCGCTTCGACGACCTCGCGCTCGGCATCGTGACCGAGATCGACGCGCGCTGGCAGGACCGGCTCGGGCTGGTCGAGTACGCCGTCGAGGACACCCCCCAGATCCCGGACGACTGGAGCTCGCCGACGGTCCCGCTGTCGTCCCTGGTCCGTGGGAGCGGCGCTACGCCGACCCGGCTCGTGCTGTTCCGCCGCCCCATCGAGCGGCGCTGCGAGACCCGCTCCGACCTCGAGGCGCTGGTGCTGACGGTGGTGGTCGAGCAGGTCGCCGAGCTGCTGGGCATCGACGCCGAGCAGGTCGACCCGCGCTACGAGTCGGGCGACGACTAGCTTGTTGGAGGTCCGGCGGCCGCGATAGTCCCTAACGTTTTGGCTGCCGACACGCCGATGGGCACGACCGAAACGTGAGGGACTATCGCGGCGTAGCCCTACGGAAGGCCGGGGCGGACCGCGGGGATCAGCCCGTTGGTCGCCGGGACCGTGAGGGGCACGACCGCAGCGCCGCCGTCTCCCGCCATCATCACCGCGCCGGACACCGTGGTGCGCTCGACCTCCACGGTCACCAGGACCGTGTCGGCCGGGAGCTTCACCGTGACCCCGAGGTCCGGGGAGATCTCGGCCTGGGTGCGGTCGAGCTCCTCCCCCGACGCCGAGCGGGCGACCACCGTGACCAGGCCCTGGCGGGTGGCGCCGCCGACCTGCACGCTCTTCTGGCCGCCGGTCTCCGGCAGCAGCGCGGTCGCCGACGACTCGACCAGGTCGCTGGGGACGGCGTGGGACAGGTCGCCCCGGACGTACGACCGGACGGTCGCGGTCACCGGGCCGGTCGCGTCGAGAAGCAGGCCGGTCGCGCCGTCCTTCAGCGCGGCGTCCAGGACGCTGGACACCGAGATCCGCTGGACGCTGTGCGGGGCGACGCGGATCTCCGGCAGGCCCTCGGGCGCGAACACCGACCGGCCCGACACGACCTTGACCTCGGCGCGGATCTCGTCGTCACCGCCGTTGGCGACCACGAGCGTACGACGGCCCGGGCCGGGAGCGAGCCCCATCAGCAGGTTGGAGGTGGCCGGTGCGGGCTGGTCCGCGAGCCAGTCCGCAGTGGGCTCGGCGGAGCCGATGCCGTCGAACCGGTCCTGCACGACGGCGCCGATGCGGCCGCGGACGGTCGCGACCTGCAGCGCGAGCTCGTCGCGGCGCGGGACCAGCGTGCCGAGGTCCAGCCGGACGCTGGTGCCGCCCGGCACGGAGACACCCCTCAGCCGCTCGGCCTCGACGACGCCGGAGCGTCCGTAGACGGTGACGTTCGCGATCGCCGTGCCGGCGTCGGGGTTGACCAGCTCGAGCACCGACGTGTGACCGGCGCCGGCGCCGACGCCGGTGAACCAGGTGACCGGCGTGGGGTCGGGGCAGCTGACGGCGGCCGGCTCCGCGCCGCCGAAGCGGGCGGCGACCAGGCCCGGGGCGGCGTCGTCCTCCCCCAGGATCGCGACCGCGTCGGACTGGTCCGGGACCAGGGTGACCTCTCCGGACGTGAGGTCGGCCGGCTGCTGGGCGTCTCCGAGACCGACCTGGACGGTGCCCCGGACGTCCTCGCCGGCGCTCGTGATCGCCACCTCCCGGGCGTCGTCGGCCGGCGCCGTCGGGCAGACGAGCGTGGCCCGGGTGAGCTCGGTGCGAGTCGGCGGCGCCACGGGGTCGGTGACGGCGTCCTGGTCCACGAGGGCGAGGCCGCCGAGCCCGAGCAGCGGGAGGAGCACGGCGAGCAGCACGGTGACGTCGACGCGGCGCGTCTTCGCCCGCGCGCTGCGCCGGCCCGGGGCCGGGGGTGCGCTGTGGCTCATCAGGACCGCCTCCTGCTCGTCGTCGGGAGGCAGAGCACGACGACGACCAGCGTCCCGAGCCCCGCGAGGACCAGCAGCGCGACGCGCAGCCACGACGTCGGACCCTCGAGGCTGGCGGCGTCCAGCGGACGGTCCACCTCCCAGGCGCGCGTCGGCGCGATCGCGCTCGCCTGGATCAGCCCGGTGGCCGCGTCCAGCACGCCGGCGACGCCGCCGTCGGCCGGCTCTGGGAGCACGACGTACTCGATGCCGCTCTGGCCGAGCGCGTCGATGACCTCCGGCGTGGGGCGCGAGACGAGCTCGCGGACCTGGGCGGTGAAGTCCTCGTCCTCGCTGGTGAGCGCGAGGATCTCGTCCTCGCCCATGGTGACGCCGTCGCCGCGGCGCACGGAGTAGGTGAGGCCCTCGTCGACCGAGCCGCGCACCACGAGGATGCCGTGCTCCGGGCCCTGCTCGGAGCTCTCGACCATGTAGACGGGGATGTCGGTGTCGACGCCGTCCGCGACGGTGTTCTCGGCCGCGCCGAGCCACCACGCGAGCCCGCCCAGCGGGACGACGGCGGCCGCAACGGCGACCACCGCGGCCACGGCGCGGCGCCAGGAGTGGAGGTCATGGACCAGCGCGATCGCGCCGATCGTGGCGGCCACGACGAACGCGCCCTGGAGGACGACGACGAGGGCGGCGAGGCCGGTCGCGACCGTGGTCGCCGCGAGCGCGAGCGTGCCGGTGCCGAGCAGGGCGGCGAGCACCGCCGCTACCAGCGCGACCACCCAGCAGACGAGCACGGGGATCCGGGTCGAGCGCGGCACGAGGGCCAGCAGCGCCAGCACCGCGAGGATCGCGCCCGTCCACCACGGCGCTCCCAGCCCGGCGAGCCGGCCGGTCGCGAGGTCGAGGCCGTCGGCCACCGGCGACGGGAGCCGGCCGACGTCGAGGAGGAAGGCCTCGGCCGCGCCACGCTGCACCGCCGGGACCCACCACGGGGAGAGGAGCGCGGGCACCAGGGCGAGCGCCGTGGCCGGCGGGCCCCAGACCGAGCGGTCCCGCACCGCGCCGCGGACGATGAGGAACGCCGCGACCACGACCACCAGGCCGAGGAGTGCGGCGAACAGCCACAGCACCGGCGCGAACGCCGAGGCGAGCGCGAGCAGCAGGCCGGTGCGCCAGGCCGCCCGCCAGCGCCGGTCGGGGGCCGGATCGGCGAAGCCGAGCGCGGCGTGCGCGAGCCAGGGCAGGGTCGCGGCGACCACGACCACCCCGAAGCGGCCATCGCTCCACGCGCCGCTCACCACGGGGACCAGCGCCCAGGTGGTCGCGCCCCACAGCAGCGCCGTGCGCGGCGCACCGGTCGGCGTGACCAGCCGGCCGACCACCCGCAGGAACCGCCACGCGCCCCAGAGGCCGAACGGCACCGCGAGCAGCATGACCAGCGACACCGCGAGCGACGGGCTGCCGCCGAGCAGCGTGGCGAGCAGCGCCATCGGCAGGACGTACGCCGGAGCGGGCACCGCCGTACCGGTCCCGAGCGGGTGCCAGGTCTCGACCTGGAGCTGCCACCACTGGCCGGCGCTCGCCGGGGCCGGCGAGAGCCCGCCGCCGGCGAGGGAGTCGAAGGCGTCGCGCGCGCCGACCAGCGCGACGAGCACGAACGCGGCCAGCGTCAGGGCGACCGGGTTGGTCAGGAAGCGCGCGACGATGCCGGTGTCCTCCACCAGCTCGTCCTCGTCGGTCCGGGGCCGTGCGACGGTGCTCGCCGGCGCCACGGCGGCGGCCGCGACCCGGCGTCGCTCCGCGACGTCCTGCGCCTGGTTGGTGGCCGCGGCGGCGAGGTCGCCGAGGAAGTCGAGCCCGTGCCGGTAGGGCACCCACCACGGCGACAGCAGCGACCGGGCGTGCTCCTCGGCCGGACGCTGCTCGCGCCGGGCGCGCCGGGCGGCGCGGACCTGGCCGGGGTGGGCGTACAGGTTCAGCAGCGCGGCGAGGTCGTCGAGCGCCTCACCCGGGGAGCGGACCACCAGGAACCCGAGCATCCGCAGCACGGTCCCGAACGCGAGCCGGACCACCAGCCACGGCAGCGCGCGGCCGCGGGCGTTGGCGAGCAGGGTGTAGAGCGCCGCGCGGCGCTCCTGGTAGTGCGTGTGCCGCCCGGTCAGCGGCGTACGGCGTACGCCGCGGTGGGCCGCCTCGGCGTGGAAGACGACCGCCTCCGGCACGATCAGGGTGCGGTGCCCGGCCGCGGCCGCGCGCCACCCGAAGTCGATGTCGTTGCCGAAGATCGGCAGCTGGGCGTCGAAGCCGCCGAGCTCCTCCAGGACGGTACGCCGCACCAGCATGCCGGCGGTGTTCACGGCGAGGACCTCGCGGACCTCGTCGTGCTGCCCCTGGTCGTACTCGCCGCGCTCCAGCCCGGTCTCGCGCCGTCCGGTGCCGGAGATCGTGACGCCGAGCTCGAGCAGGCGGCGCAGCGACGGCCACTCGCGCAGCTTGGGGCCGAGTACGTCGGCGCCGGGGTCGGCCGCGGCGGCCGCGAGCAGCGCGGCGAGCGCCCCGGGGTCGGGGTTCGCGTCGTCGTGCAGGATCCAGACCCACTCGCTGCTCGAACCCTGCAGGCGCAACCGTTCGAGACCGAGCCGGACCGCTTCGGGGAAAGACGTGGAGCCGGAGACGCGGAGCGCGGCGCCGAAGTCGGCGGCGAAGGCCGCGTCGAGGAGGTCGGCGCTCTCGTCCTTGCTGCCGGTGTCGACGCAGACGACCGCGTCGACCGGGGTGCGCTGGGCACGCAGGCCGTCGATGACGGCGGGGAGCCAGCGCCCGCCGTCGTGACTGACCAGCAGGACCGACACCGAAGAAACCACGATCCCGAACCCTAACGGCCGGGCGGTGAAGCACGCCCATCCCGGCGGGGCGCCCCTCGGCCGGAAGATGACCTAGGGGACGCCCACGCCGACGGACGTCAGACTGCGCGCTTCTTGAGCTTGCGGCGCTCCCGCTCGGAGAGCCCGCCCCAGATCCCGAACCGCTCGTCGTTCATGAGGGCCGACTCCAGGCACTCGTCGCGAACCTCACACGTGAGGCAGACCTTCTTGGCCTCCCTCGTGGACCCTCCCTTTTCCGGGAAGAACGCCTCAGGGTCAGTCTGTGCGCACAGCGCACGGTCCTGCCATCCAGCTTCCTCGGCGTCCCCGTCGAGGAGAAAGAGTTCTCTCACGGCACTCGCCCTTTCGACCCGATACTGCTCCCACATCCCCGAAACCACACGGCGGGCCTAGCCGATCAGACCCGGAACCCCGCGAAGACTCGCGAACGACACTGTGGGAATTACATGCCTGTCGTACCCCGGAAGTCAACCCCGGATCTGCTATGGGCGCACCGCGGGGCCGCGGGCGGCCGGGTCATCCCCCTCATCGGCAGGTGACCCCGGTGCGGCAAGGTATTCGCATGCACAAGCTCACGGTGCTCTCGGGAGGCATGGGCGGCGCCCGCTTCCTCCAGGGTCTCCTGCACGCGATCACGACCGGCCGACTGCCCGGCGTGGACCCCGACGCCGAGGTGACGGTGGTCGCCAACACCGCCGACGACCTGTGGATCCACGGGCTCAAGGTCTGCCCCGACCTCGACACCGTGATGTACACGCTAGGCGACGGCATCGACCCCGGCCGCGGCTGGGGCCGGCGCGACGAGACGTGGAGCGTGAAGGAGGAGCTGGCGACGTACGGCGTGGAGCCGACGTGGTTCGGCCTCGGCGACCGCGACATCGCCACGCACCTGGTGCGCACCCAGATGCTCGACGCCGGCTACCCGCTCTCCCAGGTGACCGAGGCGCTCTGCAAGCGGTGGAACCCCGGCGTGACCCTGCTCCCGATGACCGACGACCGCGTCGAGACGCACATCGCGATCACCGACCCCGACACGCCGAGCGGCCGCCGGGTCGTGCACTTCCAGGAGTACTGGGTCCGGCTGCGCGCCGAGGTGCCCGCCGAGACCGTCGTCGTGGTCGGGCTCGACGACGCCACCCCCGCCCCCGGCGTCATCGACGCGATCACCGACGCCGACCTGGTGCTGCTGCCGCCGTCCAACCCGGTCGTGTCCGTCGGCACCATCCTCGGCGTCCCCCGGGTGCGCGAGGCGCTGGCCGCGACCACGGCCCCGGTCGTCGGCCTCTCCCCCATCGTCGGCGGCACGCACGTGCGCGGGATGGCCGAGCAGATGCTGACCTCGATCGGCGTCGAGGTCAGCGCGTCCGGCGTCGGGCTGCACTACGGCGCCCGCCCGAACGGCGGGGTCCTCGACGGGTGGCTGGTCGACACCGCCGACGCCGCCGAGGTCGACCGGGTGACCGCGGCGGGGATCGCGTGCCGCGCCGTGCCCCTGATGATGACCGACGTCGACGCGACCGCGGCCATGGCCGCGGCCGCCGTGGAGCTCGCCCGGGAGTCGGCCCAGCGATGAGCCGGATCGAGGTGTTCGCCCCCGACGGCGCGCCGGAGATCCGCGCCGGCGACGACCTGGTCGAGATGGTCGTGCCGCTCGTCGAGCTCGCCGACGGCGACATCGTCGTGGTGACGAGCAAGGTGATCAGCAAGGCCGAGGGGCGGGTCCGGACCGGCACCCGCGACGATGCCCTGGCCGAGGAGACCGTGCGCGTGGTCGCCCGGCGCGGCGAGACCCGGATCGTGCGCACCCGGCACGGGCTGACCATGGCCGCGGCCGGGATCGACGCCTCGAACGTCGCGGCCGGCAGCATCGTGCTGCTGCCGCTGGACCCCGACGCCTCGGCGCGCGGGCTGCGCACCGGGCTGCGGCACCGCACCGGCCGCAACGTCGCGGTGATCGTCACCGACACGGCCGGCCGCGCCTGGCGCGAGGGGCAGACCGACATCGCGATCGGCGCGGCCGGGCTGCTGGTGTCGGAGGACCTCGCCGGCCGCGTCGACGGCTACGGCAACCTGCTCGAGGTGACGCTGCCGGCCGTCGCGGACGAGCTGGCCGGCGCGGCCGAGCTCGCCCAGGGCAAGCTCGGCGGCCGACCGTTCGCGGTCGTCCGCGGCCGCGCCGACCTGGTGCTGCCTCCCGAGGTGACCGGCCCCGGGGCGCGCGCGCTGGTGCGTGCCGACGGTGCCGACCTGTTCGGGTACGGCGCCCGCGAGGCCGTCGTACGCGCGCTGCGGGGCGACCCGGCCGACCGCCTCCCCTTCGGGGCGCCGGCGCCGGCGGCCGACCTGGCCGCCGCGATCACGAGCGCGATCGGGCTGGTCGCCTCCCGCTCCGGCCCCGACGGCGGGGAGCTGGTCGTCACCCGGCCCGCGGGTCTGAAGCGACCGCTGGCGGCCCTGGCGTTCGCGCACGGCTGGGAGGTCCTCGAGACCGATTCCGCCAGTGATGTCCGGCTGCGACCGGCCCGCCCGTAGACTCTCCCGGTCGTAACCCGAAGCAAGGAAAGCCGAGCCGTGGCCAAGTCCTCGAAATCCGTGAAGTCCGACCGCCGCGCGGTCATCGACCAGCTCCGCAAGGAGCAGAAGGGCGCCGAGCGCACGCGCGGATTCGCCATCGTCGGTGTCTGCGTCCTGGTCGCGCTCCTCATCATCGGTGCCGCCGCGTACAAGCCGATCATGGACTGGTGGGACAGCCGCGAGGTCGAGAAGCTCGCGCTGAGCGACATCGGCTCGCCGGCGTCGGTCTGCCAGGACATCACCACGAAGAAGGCGGACGGCAACCAGAACCACGTGCCGACCGGCACGCCGGTCGAGTACACGATCGCGCCGCCGGCGTTCGGCGCCCACTGGAACGAGGCCGGCGTCGCGCCGGCGCCGTTCGACCGGAAGTTCTACAGCGAGGAGGACCGTCCCGAGATCGAGTCGCTCGTGCACAACCTCGAGCACGGCTACACGATCCTCTGGTACGACGAGACCCTCTCGGACGAGCAGGTCTCCGAGATCCGCGACATGGCGGAGAAGTTCGACGACTCGGACGACAACTTCCGCGACAAGTTCATCGCGGCGCCGTGGACCGCCGCCGACGAGGACGGTGCGTCCTTCCCCGAGGGACAGCACGTCGCGTTCACGCACTGGTCGGCCGGCGGCGAGGGCGAGACCGACGTCTCCAAGCAGCTCGGCGCCTTCCAGTACTGCACGGCCCCCAGCGGCGAGGCCCTGCAGGAGTTCATGAAGCAGTACCCCTACTTCGACTCCCCCGAGCCCGGCGCCATGTGAGCTCGGCCGGCGCCGAGATCGTCGAGTGACGTGAAACGGCCCCTGGGACCTGGTCCTGGGGGCCGTTTCACGTCACTCGACGGAAACTAGGTGAGCTCGCTCCGGCCGGACTCCTTCAGCTGCTCCACGACCCGCTTGACGTCCTGGGCCCGCGCCCTGGTGGTGACCAGGAGCGCGTCCGGGGTGTCGACGACGACCACGTCGTCGAGCCCGATCACCGCGACGACGCGCCCGGACGACGGCACCACGAGGCCGGTGCTGTCGACCGCGAGCACGTCACCGGCCTCACCCAGCACGGCCGTGTCGCCCCCGAGCAGCGTGGCGAGCGAGTCGAAGTCGCCGATGTCCTCCCAGTGGAACGACGAGGGCACGCACGCGACCCGGCCAGCGTCGGCCGCCGGCTCCGCGATCGCGTGGTCGAGCGCGATCTTCGGCAGGCCGGGCCACAGCTCGTCGAGCAGCGACGGGTCCGCGGCGATCGCGCGCAGCGCTTCCGCGAACTCCGGGTGCCACCGGTGCAGCAGGTCCAGCAGGACGGTCGGGCGAACCACGAACATGCCGGCGTTCCAGCGGTAGCGCCCCGTGGCGACGTACTCCGTCGCGGTCTCGACCGACGGCTTCTCCACGAACTCCTGCACCGCGCGCGCACCGGCGTGGCCCGCCAGGTCGTCGCCGAGGTGCACGTAGCCGAACGCCGAGGACGGGAACGCCGGCTCGATCCCGAGGGTCACCAGCCATTCGTCGCGGGCGACCCGGGCCGCGATGCGGACGGCGTCCGCGAACCCGCCGGGGTCCGGGATCACGTGGTCGGCGGCGAAGGAGCCCAGCACCGCGTCCGGGTCGCGGCGCTCGATGATCGCGGCGGCGAGGCCGATCGCGGCCATCGAGTCGCGCGGCGATGGCTCGGCGAGCACCGACCCCGGGTCGACCTCGGGCAGCTGCTCGACCACGGCGGGGCGGTGTGGCCGCCCGGTGACGACGACGAACCGGTCCTCGGCGAGCGGCGCGAGCCGGTCGACGGTGCCCTGGAGCAGCGTCCGTCCGCCGCCGGTGAGGTCATGCAGGAACTTCGGCGACGACTGGCGAGAGAGCGGCCACAGCCGCGTCCCCGCCCCGCCGGCCGGGATCACGGCCCAGAAGTGGTCGATCGAGGACATGCTGCGAGGCTAGTGCCGTGACCACCTTCTCCGAGGTCCTGACTCGCCAGCTGCGGGCCGATGCTGGTCGGCCGTTCGTCACGTTCTACGACGACGCGACCGGCGAGCGCGTCGAGCTGTCGGTGACGACGTACGCCAACTGGGTGGCGAAGGTCGCCAGCCTGCTCGTCGAGGAGCACGACCTCGAGCGCGGGCAGACGCTCCGCCTCGACCTGCCCCCGCACTGGCTGGGCCCGGTGTTCCTCGGCGCCGCCTGGACGGTCGGCCTGGTGGTCGACCCGGACGCGTCGTCGCCGGACGCCGTGGTCTGCGGACCGGCGGGACTGGCGCAGTGGGCGCCGCTGGCCGGCGACCTGCCGGTGCTGGCCTGCTCGCTGCTGCCGCTCGGCGTCCGGTTCGCCGACCCGCTGCCGCCCGGCGTCCACGACGTCGGCGTCGAGGTCTGGTCGCAGCCGGACGCCTTCGCACCGTGGGACCCGCCCGGGCCGGACGATCTCGCCCTGCCGGGCGTCACTCAGGGAGAGCTGTGGAGAGCGGCCGCCGCCGGGAGCCTCCTCACCGACGGCGGCCGCCTCCTCTCGGAGGCGAACCCGGCTTCCCCACCAGGTATCGCCACCTTCACCGAGCCGCTCGTTCGTGGCGGCTCGCTGGTCCTGGTCACCCACACCGAGCCGGAACGGCTCGCGGCGACGTCCGTCGCCGAGCGCGTCACGGCCCGCTTCCCTTGATCGCGGGACGACCAGCCAGTCCACGGGTTGCTAGCCCGCCAGGTCGTAGACCCCCATCCCGTCGGCCAGGAACCGCCGCGGCTTGAGGCCGGTCGCGGTGCCCTGGAGCAGGTAGAGGTCGCCGCTGGCCTTCTCGCGGACGATGACGTCCGCGTGGCCGGTGAGCGTCGCGTCGCTGACGCCGATCACCCAGTCGTACTTCGCGAGGTTCGCACCCAGCGCCTTGGGCCGGGTCAGCCCGCCCGGGCCGTTGCCGCGGTAGAGCGCGAGCTTCGAGCCCTGACGGAACAGCGAGTCCGGGGCGCCGTCGCTGTCCCACCGACCGACCGCGATCTGGCGGGCGGCCTCGATGCGGCTGTAGGCGACGTACGACGTGCCGAGGCCCGAGAGCCCGCGTCCGGGGTAGATCCGCATCGAGCTGCCGGCCGGCTGGCCCATCAGGTCCGGGAAGCCGTCGCCGGTCATGTCTCCGACCGCCGCGAGCAGGCCGACCTTGGCGAAGCCGTCCGCGATCTTCACCGGCTCCGCGAGCTTGCCGGTGCCGTTGCCGCGCCACAGGGACAGCGCGCCGTTCTTCTTGTTCCGCGTGATCACGTCGCCGAAGCCGTCGCGGTCCCAGTCCCCGGCGTTGAGCACGAGGTTGGCGCGGCGGAAGTCCGCCCCGGTCGCGATCGGCGTACCGGTCTCGTAGGTGCCGTTGTTCGGGAGCACCGCGAGCCGCGCGCCGGTGCGGGTCACCAGGTCGGGGGCGCCGGCGCCGGTCATCTCGGCGGCACCGAGCAGGCTGCCGACGCTCGCCAGCCGGGTCACCGGGCCGAGGGGGTGGCGGTAGCCGCCGTCGCCGTCCGAGGGCAGCACGTAGCCGTACTTGGTCTGCGCGTGGCGGACGAACAGGTCCGAGCGTCCGTCCTGGTCGAAGTCACCGACCCCGGTGATCGCCGAGTACTGGCCCCAGGAGCCGGGGACCGTCACCGGGTCGCCGAACCCGCCGTTGCCGGCGCCGGGGAACAGCCACATCGCGCCGGCCTTGTCGCGGGCCAGCAGGTCGGCCTTGCCGTCGCCGTCCGCGTCGCCCGCTCCGACGAGGAGCGTGTACGCCGACCAGGTCGTGCCGAGCTTCTTGAGGCGGAACGTACCGTCGCCGCGACCGAGGTAGACGTCGAGCCGGCCGGTGGCGACGTGGCGCGCGACGAGGTCGTTGCGGCTGTCGCCGTTGAGGTCACCGACGGCCGTGATCAGGTCGCGGCCATTGAACGCTCGGGTCTCCTTGATCCCCTCACCGAACGCACCGGTGTCGCTGCCGGGGCGGACCACGGCCGATCCCGCGCCGCCGCGGACCAGCAGGTCGCCGACGCCGTCGCCGGTGAGGTCGGGGGACGCGACCAGGGTCGCGCCGTCCTCCACGTTGCTCAGCGCGGCCACACCCGGAGCGAACGACGTCAGGCCGCCGGTCGGGATGATGAAGCCCTTGCCGTCGCTGGCGCGCCGGACCACCAGGTCGGGGTGCGGGGTGCCGGCGAGGTTCGACTCGAGCTCGCGGCCGTCCCAGCCGCGCTGCGCCTCGGCGGCGAGCTTCCGGATGTCCGGGATCTTGGCGTAGAGGTACTTGCCCGGGCACGCGGTCGACGCGGCGTCGCGGTGGCCGTTGATCGCCTGGAAGTCCTTGGACCCGACCCACTGCTTGGTCGAGGAGGCGTTGACGCCGTGCAGCGAGAGCTTCCACGCGAACAGGGCGCCGTACGCCTGGATCATCGCGCGGGACGGCTGGGTGAGCTCGAAGTTCCCGATCGCCGACATCGCGAACGAGTAGTCGTTGTAGTTCAGCGTGTGCGCGCCGACGACCGGGCGGTCGACCCCGCCGTACCGGCCCTCCCAGATCCGGCCGAACCGGTCGACGAGGAAGTTGTAGCCGATGTCGGACCAGCCGCGGGACTGCGTGTGGTACGCGTAGATGCTGCGCAGCAGCGCCGGCACCTCGCGGCGCGTGTAGTTGTTGGCGTTCACCGTGTGGTGGACGAAGCCGGCGTGCACCTCGTAGTAGTTCAGCGAGCTCTTCTCGCGCATGCTCTCGTCGGCGCCCCACTGGGCGCGCGAGAAGATCTGCGGCTTGGGCGTGTACGTCGCCGCCTGCAGGTCGAGCTCACCGTCCACGGTGCCGTCCTCGGCGCCGTCCTCGGCGCCGTCCTCGGCGCCGGTCTCGGTGACCTCCGCGGCCGGGAGCGCGGTGGCGTCGCCCGGCGTACCGTCCATCGCGGTGGTGTCGAGGGCCGGGCGCTCCTGGGCGGTCTGCGTCTCCTTGCCCGGGTCGATGACCGCGAGCCTCATGTCGCTCGGCAGCGCCTCGGTGCCCGCGACGCGGACCTGGACCTGGTCGACCTTGCCGACCAGCAGCGGGTCGGTGCCGGGACGGGCGCGCCGCGCCTCCGCGCTGTCCGGGTCGGGGCCGTGCTCGTCGTGGTACTCGAGCTCGGTCCAGTCGCTCCACGTGTCGCCGGTGCGGGTCCGCACGTCGAACGCGATCTCGGACTCCTCGATGTCCTTGCTCCCGTGCGCCCAGGTGACGCCGACCGCGCCGAAGCCGGTCACGTCCTCCGGCGCGCTGGTGACGCTCTTCGGCAACGCGCCCACCTTGGCCCGCGCGCTCGTCTGCGGCGCGGTCAGGGAGTACTCGTTGACGATCGGGTCGACCGGCGCGGTCGGCACCTTGGTCGCCTGGTGCGACACCCGGGTGTAGGCGGCGAGGTCGCCCTGGAGCGCCGTGGACGGAGCCTCCCCGGGCGTCTCGCGGACGACGTCGAGGCTGACGACGCTCGCCGCGGGGGCGAGCGCGGCGAGCACGACACCGAGGGCCAGCATCTGCTGGCAGCCGGTGACGAAGGTGGTCTTGCTGGGAGGCATCGGGCGTTCTCCAGGTGTGGGGGAAGTTCACACGAGAGCGCAACTTTCACACGAGTCACAGCGACCACGGAAGAGTTCGTGAGTAACTACAAGAGTGTAATTTCCACTCGACACGCCGACGATTCCGAGATTTGTCAAGAAACTTCAGGCGTGTAATTCACGGCGGCGGTGCCGCGCGAGCCGGGCGAGCTTCGTCTCCCCTATCGGCCGGCGGGGTGGGTGGCGGAGGGCTGGGGGCCGTCGGATTCCCCGGTGCACCGGGGAATCCTGCACTTCCTGGGCAAAGCAACGCCCGAGAAGTGCCAGGAAAGCCTGAGCCATGTGCCTCGTGGGACTGGTGGGACGACGGGCGGGGCAGCCGTGCCAGCCAGGACAGCCGTACGCCGAGCGGCTGCCCGCTGGGCTCAGATCCCCTGGTCCTCGTCCTCGGCGGTCTCCTCCTCGTCGGGGCCGCCGTCGTACTTCACGAACTTGATGCCCTCGTCGACGCCGCCGTCGAACGCGAGCTTGCCCTTCTCGAGGACGAGCACGCGGTCGCACATCCGGCGCACCGAGCCGGCGGCGTGGCTGACGTAGAAGAGCGTGCGGCCGCCGTCGCGGATCTCCTGCATCTTCTCCAGGCACTTCTTCTTGAAGGGCTTGTCCCCCACCGCGAGCACCTCGTCGGCGAGAAAGATGTCGGAGTCGACGTGGATCGCGACCGCGAAGCCGAGGCGGGCGGTCATGCCGGACGAGTAGTGGCCGACCGGGGAGTCGAGGAACTTGCCGAGGTCGGCGAAGTCCGCGATGGCGTCGAACTTCCGGCGGGTCTCGGCGTCGCTCATCCCGAGTACGGCGGCGTTGAGGAAGACGTTCTCGCGCCCGGTCAGCTGCGGGTGGAACCCGGCGCCGGTCGCGATGAGGCCGGAGATCCGGCCGCGGGTCAGGACCTGTCCCCCGTCGGGGCGCATGACGCCGTTGATCAGCTTCAGCAGGGTGCTCTTGCCCGAGCCGTTGAGGCCCATCAGGCCGATCGACTCGCCCTGCTCGACGGTGAACGAGACCCCGTCGAGGGCGTTGAACTCGTTGCTGATCTCCTGGCCGCGCATCTTCGCGACCGCCATCTGCTTCAGCGTGCGGTGGTAGCGCAGCGTGAACGACTTCGTGACGTCCTCGACCACGATCGAGGTGCTCGGCGGATAGGTCATCAGAGCCGCTCCGGGATCCGGTTCTCGAACCGCTTGAAGATGAACTGCCCCAGCAGCAGCATCAGCGCGGAGACGCCCAGCGCCAGGAAGCTGAACGCCCACAGGTTGCCCGGGATGTGGGTCGCGTGGGTGAGCTCGGGGTGCTCGGTGGTCCCGACCCAGAACGCCTGCTGCATCAGGAGTACGGCGTCCGCGATCGGGTTGAGCAGGTAGAACTGCGCGAACCAGCCGAAGCGGGCGTCGACGAGGATGTAGGGGTAGATCATCGGCACGCCGAAGCGGACGAAGTTCGTGAGGATCGAGACGAAGCTGCTCACGTCGCGCAGGAACACGTTGGCGACGGAGAACATCAGGGCCAGCGAGGTGCCGAGCAGGGCGATGATCAGCATCGCCAGCACCACCCCGGCGAGGTACTCGAGGTTCGGCGTCCAGCCGGACAGCACGGAGACGACGGTGAGGATCACCAGCTGCGGGCCCATGTGGTAGAAGGACACGAGCATCGAGGCCACCGGGAACATCTCCCGCGGGACGGCCATCTTCTGCACCAGCCCCTTGTTGCGCACGATCGAGCGGGTGCCGGCGTTGAACGTCTCGACGAAGAACTGGACGATGATCAGCCCGCAGAACACGTGGACCGCGAAGTTCTCGGTCCCCCGGTTCATGATCTTGCCCATCACGAACCAGTAGATGAACAGCTGCGACAGCGGGTTGATGTACGACCACAGCAGCCCGAGGAACGAGCCCTGGTACCGCGCGCTGATCTCGCGCTGCACCAGCATCCGGAGCAGGTAGCGGCGCCGGAAGACGTCGATCAACCCCGCCTTGGGGGCCGGCGAGACCAGCGGGGCATCGACCAGGTGATGCCGGCCGGCCTCAGTCATCGGTGCCCGTCCACGGCCGGAAGGTCTCCTCCCATGCCTCCGGGGACGTGATGTCACCGAGCTTCGCGCGGTACTCCTCGGCCAGCCGCGGCCACTCGCGCCGCAGCCGGCGGTGGATGGCGATGGTCTTGCCCAGCAGCTCGCGGAACTTCTCCGGGTCGCGCTGGTAGAGCGCGGCCGAGGTCCCGTCGTTCATCGACACGATCGCGGAGTCGTACTTGGTGATCCGGTACCACTGCGTGTCCATGGCCGGCAGCTCCGCCTCGGGGAACTTCCGGCTGAGCGCGCGGACCGGCAGCAGCTGCCGGATCGGCGCCTTGAGCGCCGCCATCTTGATCTCGCGCGGCATCGGGACCGCGGTGTCGTCGCGCCCCTTGCGCGGCGGCTTGGTGCGCCGGACCGGCGGGAACGCGTCGCGGTCGGCCTCGAGCCGCGCGTCGGTGAACGCCTTGACGAACTCGCGGATCTCCTTGAGGCGGCTCGGCAGCATCTCGTGCAGGTGCTCCGGGCCGGCGAGCACGTCCTCGAGCGCCTGGTGGCGGATCTCGACGGTGGAGTACTGCATCGACACCAGGTGCTTGATCTGGTGGTTGAAGCTCTCCTGCACCATCCGGCCGCCGTTCGGGTACGGCGAGTGCAGCAGCGCCGCGACGAACCGGTTGCGGTGGTGGAAGTACGACTGCCAGTCGAGCGCGTCGTTCTTGTCGCTCCACGGGATGTGCCAGACCGCGGCGCCCGGGAACGTCACCGTCGGGTAGCCGGCCTCCTTGGCGCGCAGGCCGTACTCGGAGTCGTCCCACTTGAGGAACAGCGGCAGCGAGAGCCCAATCTCCGCGATGACCTGGCGCGGGATCAGGCACATGAACCAGCCGTTGAAGTCCACGTCGACGCGCTTGTGCAGCCACCGGGCGGACCGCAGGTTGCGTGCGGAGAAGTCCCAGTCACCGAAGACGCCCGGCGCCGACTGCCACCAGAACTTCCACGGCTGCACGATCTCGCCGAAGCTGTGCATCCGCGACTTCGCGTAGAGGCTGAACATGTGGCCGCCGACGATCGTGGGGCGGCGGGCGAGGTCGCCGAACGTGACCGCGCGGATGATGCCCTCGGGCTCGCAGACGACGTCGTCGTCAATCATCATCGCGTACGTCGCGGTGCCCTTGCGGACCGACTCGAGCTGGCCGCGGGCGTAGCCGCCCGAGCCGCCGAGGTTGCCCTGCTCGATGAGGGTCAGCCGGTCGCCGAGCGCGGCCTGGGCCTTGGCGAAGTAGGCCGAGTCGACGACCTTGTCGGTGCCCTGCTCCATGACGAAGACCGTGTCGAGGTACGGCGCCAGCGCGGTGTCCTCGCCGATCTGGCCGAGCAGCTGCGCGCAGAAGTCGGGGCGGTTCATCGTCGTGATCGCGATGTCGACGGTGCCGTGCTGCGCCCGGTCCTCGGGCACGTCGGCGGTCCACTCGGCGGACTCGACGACGACGTCCTCGTCGCCGGCGACGACGTTGTACCAGTACCAGCCACCGTCGACGAACGGCTTCAGCGACAGGTCGAACGTGAACGTCTCAGCGCTCGCGGACTCGGTGCTCGCGGCGTCGACGCGCTGCGAGCGGCCGTTCGCCATCGACTTGTAGACGATCACGGTCGCGCCGCGCCCGCGCACGGTGATGGTGAGGCGGACCTCCTTCACCACCGTCCAGCGGCGCCAGTAGCTGGCCGGGAACGCGTTGAAGTAGGTGCCGAACGACAGCCGTTCGCCCGAGCGCACGGTGAACGCGGTGCGCGACTGGACCTGGTCAGGGTGGATCGCCGAGCCGTCACCGAGCGCCTGCCGCATGGCCGCGGCGTTGAGCTCGCGGGCCTGGCGGTTGTGGCCGACCTCGTACTTGTCCGCGTCGAGCACGGCCGGACCGGCGTCGACGTACAGCGAGAGGACGTCGAGGTCACGGTCCAGGGGCAGGATCTGGCGCTGCAGCAGTCGGGTGGTCATTCGTCGACGCCTCCGCTGGTGAGGGCCGCGCCTTCGGCGAAGTGCGGCCGGAGCTTGTTCTCGAACATGGAGAGCGCCGAGCCGATCGCCATGTGCATGTCGAGGTACTTGTAGGTCCCGAGCCGCCCGCCGAAGAGCACCATCGGCTCCTTCTTGGCGAGCTCGCGGTACTTCAGCAGCTTGGCGCGGTCCTCGGCGGTGTTGATCGGGTAGTACGGCTCGTCGCCCTCCTCGGCGAAGCGGGAGTACTCGTGCACGACGATCGTCTTGCCGGGCAGGTAGGTCCGCTCGGGGTGGAGGTGCTTGAACTCGAGGGTACGGGTGTAGGGAAGGTCCTGGTCGTTGGCGTTGACCACGCCGGTGCCCTGGTAGTCGTCGACGTCGACGGTCTCGCGCTCCAGGTCGATCGTGCGCCAGGAGAGCCGGCCCTCGGAGTTCCCGAAGTACTCGTCGACCGGACCCGTGTAGACGATCGGGACCTTGCCCTTGTACTCGTCGGCGACGTCGAAGAAGTCGGTGTCGAGGCGGACCTCGATGTTCGGGTGCTCCGCCATCTTCTCCAGCCACGCGGTGTAACCGTCGACCGGCAGACCCTCGTAGGTGTCGTTGAAGTAGCGGTTGTCGAAGTTGTAGCGGACCGGGAGGCGCGTGATGATGTCCGCGCTCAGCTCCTTGGGGTCGGTCTGCCACTGCTTGGCGGTGTAGCCCTTCACGAACGCCTCGTAGAGCGGGCGGCCGATCAGGCTGATCGCCTTCTCCTCGAGGTTCTGCGCGTCCGCGGTGGCGATCTCGCTGGCCTGCTCCGCGATCAGTGCGCGTGCCTCGTCCGGGGTGTGGCTCTTGCCGAAGAACTGGTTGATCAGGCCCAGGTTCATCGGGAACGAGTAGACCTGGCCCTCGTACTTCGCGAAGACCCGGTGCTGGTAGCCGGTGAAGTCCGTGAACTTGTTGACGTAGTCCCAGACCTTCTTGTTCGAGGTGTGGAAGAGGTGCGTCCCGTAGACGTGCACCTCGATCCCGGTCTCCTCATCGAACTCGGAGTACGCGTTGCCGCCGAGGTGGGGCCGGCGCTCCAGGACGAGGACCTTCAGGCCCAGCTCCGTGGCGCAGCGCTCAGCGATGGTGAGTCCGAAGAAACCGGACCCGACGACAACGAGATCAGGGGACGACACGATCGGTCAGTCTACGGATCGAGACGGTCCGACCCGCATTCCCCGCGCGTCGCGCATGGCGCGGATCACATTGGCCGCCTCCCGACGCCCTCCCCGCACCGGGCTGAGCAGCACGACGGCGGCGGTCACCAGCCACGGCTTCAGGCGAACGAGGGCGTTCTCGCCGTACCGCAGGTGCACGACGAACAGGTTGCGGTACATGTAGTACCCCTTCCACCCGCTCAGGTCGTGCTGCTGGTCGAAGTCGAGCTGGCGGACCAGCACCGCGTCGCGCACGGCCCAGATCCGGTAGCCGGCCCGCTGGGCGCGGACGGCGTAGTCGACGTCGTCGTAGAAGATGAAGTACGACGGGTCCGGCAGCCCGATCGCGGTCACGACCTCGCGGCGGATCATGAAGCCCTCGAACGCGACGTTCTGCACCTCGACCCGCTCGGGCATCGCGACCCGGCAGTCGTAGCGCGAGTCGACCGACTCGGTCTTGGGGCGGATCGCCAGCGGGTTGCGCAGGTCGAACCGGGTCGCGGCCTTCTCGACCAGCCGCCCGTCCAGGTCCTCGCGCACGGCGATCAGGCACGCCTCGTCCTGGGCGAGGAGCACGTCGAGGCAGTCCGGCGCGGGCACGACGTCGTCGTCCATCAGCCAGATCCGGTCGAAGCCGCCGTCGTACGCCGCCCGCACGCCGCGGTGGAAGCCGCCGGCGCCGCCGAGGTTGTCGTCCGTGCGGATCATCTCGAGGCCGGCGTTGGTCGCCGCGGCCAGCACGTCGGGCGTGTGGTCGGAGCTGGCGTTGTCGACGACGATCACGGCGTCCGGCTGCCGGTGGAGGGCCTCCAGCCCGGTCAGCATCCGCGCCAGCAGGTCGGCGCGGTTGTAGGTCACGACGACGACGGCGACCGTCTCGCTCATCGGAGGTACCTCCGATGACCGGTGAAGTCGCCGCGCAGCCCGGCCCACGCCCCGCGCGCGCTGAGCGCGATCCGGCCCGGCTGCGGCCGGGTGAGCAGGTAGAACCAGACGGTCTTGAGCCAGAACAGCAGCACGTGCGGCCAGCCGCGGTAGTCGCGCAGGTTCACGGTGTTGTTGCGGGCCATGCAGTAGGCCTTGAGCTCGCTGGGGCTGTGGTTGTACGTCGTCCGGCCGAACATCATCGGCGTGCCGAGGTCGCCCACGGACGGGTGCCGCACCTGCGCGGCCACGATCGTGGCGATCCGGGCGCCGGCGGCCTCGGCGCGGAGGCGGTACTCGTGGTCGTCGCCCCAGATGAAGAACTCCGCGCGGGGCAGCCCGATCCGGTCGACCAGCTCCCGGGTCACGAGCACCCCGTTGAACGGGATCACGATGTCGTCGATCCGGCCGTCGCGGGCGGCCGCCGCGACGTCGGCCAGCCGGTGGACCACCGCCGTGCCGCCGGGCAGCCGGATCGGGAACACCAGCCGCTCCGGCTGTGCCTCGTCGACCACCAACGGCCCCCAGAAGTCGAGGTCGCGGTGCTCGAGCAGCGTCGCCAGGCAGCCCTCGTCGGGCAGCCCGTCGTCGTCCATCAGCCAGGCCAGGTCGGCGCCGCGCTCCATCGCCCACGCGAGCCCGTCGTGGAAGCCGCCCGCCCCGCCGCGGTTCTCGGTGAGCGTGCGGACGCGCACCCGGTCGTCGGCCAGCGCGGCGAGCCACTCCCCCGTCCCGTCGGTCGAGGCGTTGTCGACGACCAGGACCTCGGTGAGCTCGGGTACGTCGGTCAGGCGCTCGACCAGCCGCTGCAGCAGCCCGAGCCGGTTGAAGGTGACCACCACCGCCGCGACACGCACGGCGACCACCCTAGGGGGCGACTCTGTGCGGAACGCGCGCGGATCTGGTGGTTTCGAGGCTCAGGCGCCAGGGCGCCTTCGCACCTCAACCACCGACAACGGTGGTTGAGGTGCGAGCGGAGCGAGCCTCGAAACCACCGACAACGGTGGTTGAGGTGCGAGCGGAGCGAGCCTCGAAACCACCGTGACGGGCGGTTACGAGCCGCACTCCGTCAGGCCGAGCTCGTTCGCCAGGGAGTTGGCGTCGCCGAACACGTCGGAGTCCGACAGGATCAGCGACGGGTCGTCGCCGAGCTGGTCGAGTCCCTCCTGGAGGTCGGCGAGCATGTCGTCGAAGTCGTCCTGGGCGTCCTCGGGCGGGGTCAGCTCCTCGAGCGAGTCGTGCTGGTCCTGGATGTTCGGCACCAGGACGTCCTGGACGAACCCCTCGACGTCCTGCTCGTTCTCGGGGTCGATGTCGCCGGACGCCTCCTCCAGCTCCGCGTTGGCGTCGGCGCAGATCTTGTCAGCCTGCTCGACGAACTCCTCCTGGCTGAGGGGCTCCTCGTCGGAGCCGCAGCCGGTGACCAGCAGGCCGCCGGCGAGCGTCAGTGCGGACAGGAGCAGCGCGGGTCGTCTCATGGGGCTACGTAACCGGACTGCACAGCCCCTGTCGAGGGGGTCGAGACCAGTCAGCAGGCAGCGCCGAGGTCGTCGGACTGGTTGGCGGCGTAGCCCTCGCTGAGCGAGCCCAGCGAGCCACCGGTGACGCTGTCGGTCCGGTGCTTCTTCTTGGCCTTGGCGCCGTCGCCCTCGGCCTGGTCGATCGCCTCGGCGACCTTGCTCCGCACCAGCGCGATGTCGGGCTCGGCGGTGTTGATCATCGGCGGCACCAGGGAGAGCGTGGAGATCTTCTGGCCGCGGGCCTTGAGCGCGAGGTCGATGAACCGGTCGACCTCGCTGGCCGGGATGTTCGTGGAGATCATCGCGGAGCTCGCCTTGGCGATCTTCTGGAAGTTCCGTACGGCGGTCTGCGGGCTGACCTGCTGGAGCATCGCGTTCATGACGCACTTCTGCCGGGCCATGCGCGAGTAGTCGTCGGAGTCGTAGCGGGCCCGGGCGAACCACAGCGTCTCGAAGCCGTCGAGCTTCTGCACGCCCGGCTCGATGTGGCTGTAGAAGGAGTCGTGCGGGAGGCCGACCGGGATGCTCTGGCGCACGTTGAGGGTCACCCCGCCGACGGCGTCGACGAGGTCCTTGAAGCCCTCGAGGTTCACCATCGCCCAGTAGTTGATCTTCAGGCCGGTGATCCCCTCGATCGCCATGATCGTGGCGTCGACGCCGGGGTTCTCCGAGTCGGGGAACAGCTCGGTGTTGTCGCCCGCCCAGGTGGCGACGCCGTTCAGGTAGTCGGCGTCGAAGCCGTCCGGGAACTGCTCGGCCATCACCGAGTCCTTGGCGAACGGGAAGTTCTGCATGTTGCGCGGCAGCGAGATCAGGACGGTCTTGCCGGTCTCCTCGTCGATGCTGGCCACCGTCATGGAGTCGGGGCGCAGCCCCCAGCGGCCGGCTCCGGAGTCACCGCCGAGCAGCAGCACGTTGTAGCGGCCGTGGTGGGCGTCGGACGCCTTCCCGTCGCCGAACATCGTCAGCATCAGGTCGCGCTGGACACCGACCAGGTGCGCGCCGAACAGCAGCGTCCCGGCGACCGCCAGGCACAGCACGCCGTTCACGCCGACCACCGCGCGGCGGTGGCCCATCGCCAGCGAGAGCGGCTGGCCGATCCGCCAGGCGTCGAAGAACAGCAGCGCCCATCCGATCGCGAGTCCCATCAGCACCAGCCGCAGCCAGAACAGCGCGGCGGTGTCGGTCCCGAGCCGGAAGAAGAGCTGGTGGTGGAACAGCCCGGCGACCATCGTCGCCAGGAACACGACGACGACCACGAACCAGGTCCGCAGCGCGATCCAGCCGACCCGCCGGTTGCCGGCCACGATCTGCGCCGAGCCGGGAAGGACCAGCGTCGCGAGCATCAGGGCCATCGCGCGACGGAAACGGACCCGCGCGGCGCGGTCGCCGGCGGTGAGCTGTGACCCGGGGGAAGGAACGGGTGGCATCGAGATGCCTCCATGCAAGAGATGCCGAACGGGGAAGAGTGGTGCTGACCGTCAGTATCACCAGTCACACCCGTCACATCCGGGCACGACGCGCCGGGAGCCCTCACCGGATCGGGTTGCGGCCGGGGCGGTACCGTCACGGCCATGACCGATCGTCCCCGGGGAGACGGCACACCCGAGGACGGGACGCCCGAGTACCACTGGCTCTACGGCAGCGAGGGCGGCACGCCCCCCGCCGAGCCGCGTCCCGACGAGACCCGGGTGATGCCGGTGCAGCCGCGTCCCGACCAGCCCTCGCCCCCGGGAGATCCCGCCGTGACCGCGCCGACGTACGAGCCGCCGCCGCTCCCCCCACCGCCTCCCGGTCAACCGCCGACCCCGACCCCGGGCGGCGGCCAGCGCCCGCCGCGCCGGCGCGGCGGCGTCAAGCGGGCCGTGCGGATCGTGCTGCTCCTGCTCGTCGCGTGGCTGGTCTACCTCGTCGCCGTCCCGTTCTTCGCGTGGACCAAGGTCGACGGGGTCGCGTTCGAGCCGAAGGGCCAGCGACCCGACGACCAACCGGGTACGACCTACCTCATGGTCGGCAGCGACTCGCGCGCCGGACTGTCGGCCGAGGAGCGCAAGAAGTACGGAACCGGCAACGCGTCGGGCCAGCGCACCGACACGATCATGCTGCTGCACACCGGCGACGGCCCCAACCTGCTGATGTCGATCCCGCGCGACTCGCTCGTCGACGTCCCGGGCTACGGCACGACCAAGATCAACGCGGCGTACGCGTTCGGCGGCCCGAAGCTGCTGGTGCGCACGATCGAGCAGAACACCGGCATCCGGGTCGACGAGTACATCGAGATCGGGCTCGGCGGGCTGGCCGGCGTGGTCGACGCCGTGGGGGGCATCGAGATCTGCCCGACCGAGGCGATGAAGGACCCGCTCGCGGACCTCGACATCGAGAAGGGCTGCCAGGAGGCGAACGGCGAGGTGGCACTCGGGTACGCGCGCTCGCGGCACACGTCCAACATCGGCGACATCGAGCGGGTCAAGCACCAGCGCGAGGTCGTGGCCGCGATCGGCGACGAGGTGATGTCGCCGTGGACGTTCGTCAACCCGGTCCGCTACTGGCGGCTGTGGAACGCCGTGCCGGACTTCTTCGCGTTCGGTGAGGGCATGGGCCCGTTCCAGGCCGGCCGCTGGGCGATGGCGATGACCAGCGTCGACCTGAGCTGCGTGGTCCCGATCTCCGACCTCGCGGTCCACTGGGACCCGGACCGCTCGGAGCAGCTGTTCGGCCTCATCCGCGAGGACAAGACCGGGGACGTCCCCAAGGGCCTCTGCACCCCCACCGGGCTCCCGAAGAGCGTGACCGGATGAGCCGGGCCCGCTACGAGACCCTGGCGTGGGACGTCGACGCCGACGGCGTCGCCACGCTGACGCTGAACCGCCCCGACCAGCTCAATGCGTTCGACCTGACGATGGCCGGCGAGCTTGAGCAGCTCTTCCGCACCGACGCCCACGCCGACGACGTCCGCGCGGTCGTGGTCACCGGCGCGGGCCGGGCGTTCTGCGCCGGCATGGACCTGTCCGCCGAGGGCAACGTGTTCGGGCTCGACGAGTCGCTGCGCCCGACGGTGGCGGAGTTCCGGGAGTCGTACGACGCGGCGCCGTACGACGCGGGGGTGCGCGACACCGGCGGCAAGGTGACGCTCGCGATCCACGCGCTGCCGAAGCCGGTGATCGCGGCGATCAACGGGCCGGCCGTCGGTATCGGCGCCACGATGACGCTCGCGATGGACCTCCGGCTCGCGTCGACCAGGGCGCGGATCGGGTTCGTGTTCGGGCGGCTCGGCATCGTGCCGGAGGCCGCGTCCACGTGGTTCCTGCCCCGGATCGTCGGCATCCAGCAGGCGCTGGAGTGGGTCTACTCCGCCGACATCCTCGACGCGGACGCCGCGCTGGCGGGACGCCTGGTGCGCAGCCTGCACGAGCCTGACGACCTGGTGCCCGCGGCCCAGGAGCTCGCCCGGTCGTTCGTCGTCGGCCGCTCGGCGACAGCGCTGGGCCTCGCCAAGCGACTGCTCTACCGCAACAGCGCGGTGGCCGACCCGCTCGAGGCCCACCTGTCCGACTCGCTGGCGATGTACTGGTCGTCGCTCGGCGACGGCAAGGAGGGCGTGGCGGCGTTCCTCGAGAAGCGCGCCCCGGAGTTCTCCGGCCGCGCGTCCGAGCTGCCCGACGTCTTCTAGCGGCCGACGGCCTTCTCGAGCTCGGCCTTGTTCATCTTCGAGCGGCCCTTGATCCCCTTGCGGCGGGCCTCCGCGTAGAGCTGGTCGCGGGTGCGTCCGCCCGCGCCCCGGTGGGAACGCAGGCCGCCGCGGCGACCGGACGAGATGTCATCGGTCGACGTGCGGCTGGCCTGCTCGGCCTCACCGTGCCGCGCCCGCTCTTTGTTCACGGTCCGGGCCGCGATCTCCTCGGCCTCGTCCTCGCTGCGGCCCCGGTCCTCGAGGCCCTCCTTGATGTGCTCGTACTGACGTTCCCGCTTCTTCGACCACTGTTGCTGAGGCATGCAGAAGCCGTACCCGGTTCACTGACCGCCGAACGTCTCCATCAGGGTCTCGCGCTCGGCCTCGGTCAGGTTGGTGCTGATCAGCGTCTTGTCCAGGCCGCGGAGGCGCTCACCGAGGCGATCGAGGTCGCCCTCGTCGGTGACGAGGAACAGCGCCGAGGAGCCTTCGACGACCTCCTTGCGGATCCGCTCGAGGTCGCCCTTCGTGATGCCGGTGCCGTCGGTGGCCTTGCTCAGCGCACCGATCGCCGCTCCCACCACGCCGCCGACGACAGGCACCAGGAACAGCGAGCCCGCGACGACACCCCACAGTGCGCCCCAGCCGGCACCCCGCTTCGGGTCGTCGTGCTTGTGCTTGGTCGTCGGCTTCGCCTCGCCGACCGGCCAGCTCACGACGGCGTGGTCGACGATCTTCACCAGCCCTTCGGAGGCCGCGGACTCCAGGACCGACTCCGCATGCTCCGCTCCGGCCGGGTCGTCGAACTTCCACACGGTGAACGTCGTCATCTCTTGTCTCCTTGGGTGGGTTGGCTGTCAGACGGGCTCGGGGTCGGGGTCGAGGCGGCGGACGACCACCTTGATCAGCTCCTCGACCACGACGATCGAGAGTGCGATGCCGATGCAGATGCACCACTGGTCGAACGTCAGCGCGGTCGTGCCGACGATGCGGGCGAGGAAGTCGATGCCGGTCACCGCCACGATCGCCAGCAGCGCGAGGCCGTAGCGGCGCAGCTGGACGACGGCCGGGATCGCGTCTCGGTCGAAGATCGTGTTGCGCTGGTCGCGGCTGAGCAGCGCCGCGGCGAGGTGGAAGACCGAGAGCGTCGTCAGCAGCATGGTGCTCGCCAGCACCGCGTTGCCGTCGATGTCTCCGATTGCGCCGTCGCCGATCTGGTAGGCGAGCAGCGCACCGACGGTCATCACCGCGCCCTGGACGCAGAGCCGGATCCAGTTGTTGCGCGACAGCACCGGCGCGGATACCGGCCGCGGCGGTCGCGACATCAGCCCACGCGCGGGCTGGTCGAAGCCGAGCGCGATCGCGAGCGGGATGTCGACGACCATGTTCAGCCACAGGATCTGGTACGGGTTGAGCGGCGCACCGCTGGCGATGCCGAGGATGCCCGCCCCGATGAAGATCGCGATGTAGGCGACCAGCGTCGACATCTGGAAGCGCAGGTACTTCAGCAGGTTGTCGTACAGCGTGCGGCCGTAGGCCACCGCGCCGACGATCGTCGCGAAGTTGTCATCGGTCAGGATCATCACCGCGGCCTGCTTGGAGACCTCGGTGCCGGTGATGCCCATCGCGACACCGATGTCGGCCGACTTCAGCGCCGGCGCGTCGTTCACGCCGTCGCCGGTCATCGCGACGATGTTGCCCTTCTCCTTCAGCAGCCGGACCAGGCGCACCTTGTCCTCCGGCGCGACCCGCGCCACCACGCCGATGTCGTCGATCTCCGTGCGCAGCTGCTCGTCGCTCATCGCGGCGAACTGGGTGCCGGTGATCGCCCGGCCCTCGATGCCGAGCTCGGCCGCGATGGCCCCGGCCGTGGTGGCGTGGTCACCGGTGATCATCCGGACCCGGATGCCCGCCGTCCGGCACTCGGCGATCGCCGCCTTCGCCTCGGGCCGGGGCGGGTCCACGATGCCGACCATCGCGAGCAGGGTGAGCTCCTGGACCAGCGGCAGCAGGTCACCACCGGCCTGGACGACGCCGGGCTCGAAGTCGCGCTGCGCGACCACCATGACCCGCTCCCCCGCGTTGGCGATCGCGTCGTTGGCCTCGAGCGCGAGGTGCCGGTTCTCCTCGGTGATCGCGATCAGCGACCCGTCGGGGTGCCGGAACGTCGTGGCGCGAGCGATCAACACGTCCGGCGCGCCCTTGACGTAGCAGCGCACCACCGGGCGACCGTCGTCGGCGGTCATCTCGTGGAACGTCGCCATGAACTTGTAGTCGGAGTCGAACGGCACCTCCGCGACGCGCGGCAGGGCCGCCCGCGTCTCGGTGATGTTCAGCCCGCCCTTGGCCCCGAGCACGATCAACGCTCCCTCGGTCGGGTCGCCGATCAAGGCCTCGCCGTCCAGCACGGCGTCGGCGCAGAGCACCATCGGCAGCAGGTACGGGTCGAGGTCGATGCGCTGGCCGCCGACGTGGTTGAGCTCCCCGACGGTGCTGTAGCCCTCGCCGGTGACCGTGTAGCGGTTCTGCCCGGGGATCACCAGCTCGCGGGCGGTCATCTTGTTGAGCGTCAGCGTGCCGGTCTTGTCCGAGCAGATCGCCGAGGTGGAGCCGAGGGTCTCGACGGCCGGCAGCCGCTTCACGATCGCGCCCCGCTCGGCGATCTCCCGGGTCCCCATCGACAGCAGTGCGGTGACGACCGCGGGCAGGCCGGTGGGGATCGCGGCGACCGCCAGGGCGACACCGGTGATGAAGAGGGTGTCGAAGTCCAGGCCCTGCGCCCGGCCCAGCAGCACGACGAGCACCAGCGCGACGCCGGCGATCGAGGCGATGATCTTCGACAGCGAGTCCAGCTGCCGCTGCAGCGGCGTCTTGGTGGCCTCGGTGTTCGCGAGCATGTCGGCGATGTGGCCGATCTCGGTGCCCATACCCGTGGAGGTCACGACCAGCTCGCCACGTCCGCGGGTCACCGAGGTGTTCATGTACGCCATGCAGGTGCGGTCACCGAGCGGTACGTCGTCGCCGGGCACCGGGTCGACCGACTTCCCGACGGGGAGGCTCTCACCGGTGAGCGCGGCCTCCTCGATCTCCAGCGTCGCCGCCAGGACCACCCGGCCGTCGGCGGGGACCAGGTTCCCCGCCTCGACGAGCACGACGTCGCCAGGGACCAGGTCGCTCGCGTCGATCTCGACCGCCTGGCCGTCGCGGCGTACCCGGGCGATGGTCTTCATCATCTGGGCGAGCGCCTTCACGCTCTCCTCGGCCTTGGCCTCCTGCCGCAGGCCGATGATCGCGTTGAAGACCGTCAGGCCGGCGAGCAGCACCGTGGTGGCGAGCTCCTGCACCACGACCTGGTTGACGACCGCGGCGCCGAGCAGGATCAGCTGCATGAAGTCCTGGTACTGGCGCACGAACGCCTTCCACCCGGGCTCCTTCTTCGCGGCGGCCAGCTGGTTCGGGCCGTGGGAGGCGAGCCGGGCCGCGGCCTCGGCCGCCGAGAGCCCCTGGGCCGGGTCGACGCCGAGGCCGCGCGCGACCTCGTCCGCCGGCACGGCCACCGGGTTCGCCACCTGTCCTGGCATGGCGACAGCATCCTGGGTCGACATCGGTGCTCCTGTCCGGTCCGAAAGTCCAGCCACCCGATTCTCGGGAACATCCGGGTGGTGCCGCCTCACCCAATTCAGGGTGGGTTGGCCAACCCCACCCCGCCCGGGGTGAATGCGAACCACCCTCCCTCGTGGCACGTTCGAGCCTCAGACCTGTCAGCCGTGGAAGGGGAGAGATGACCGACCAAGACGTGGGGCCGATCGACTACCTGGTCGTGGAGTTCCCGGGAGCCCAGCTCAAGGGTGAGGCGCTGGCCGCGCTCATCGACCTCGTGGAGCAGGGAATCATCCGCATCCTCGACCTGGCCGTGGCCATGGTCGGCGACGACGGCTCCTTCACCGCCGTCGAGATCACCGACCTCGACGGGGACGGCACGCTCGACCTCGCCGTGTTCGAGGGCGTCTCGTCCGGGCTGCTGGACGACGACGACCTGGCGGAGAGCGCCGCGCTGGCCGAGGCCGGCAGCGCGGTGGGGCTGCTCGTGTACGAGAACACCTGGGCCGGCCCGTTCGTCTCGGCCCTGCGCCGAGCCGGTGCGGACGTGATCTCCAGCGGGCGCATCCCCGCCGACGAGGTCATCGCCGCGCTCGACGCCCTCGAGAACGCCTGAAGCAAGAAGGGAAGTGCACCATGGGACTTGTTGGTGGAATGGCACGCACCGCGGTCGTGGCCGGTACGGCGACCGCCGTGTCGAACCGCGTCTCGCGCCGGCAGGCCGGCCGCTGGGCCGCACAGGAGCAGCAGCAGTACGCCGCTCAACCGCAGTACGCTCCCCCGCCGCAGCAGCAGTACGCCCCGCCGCCCCCGGCCCCGGTCGAGGACGACGCTCCGTCCGGTGACGAGCTGATCGCCCAGCTCGAGAAGCTCGGCGACCTGCGCGACAAGGGCATCCTCACGCAGGCGGAGTTCGACGCGCAGAAGGCCAAGCTCCTCTACCGCTGACGCCTGCTGGACGCGCGGCTGTCGTCACCCGATCCGGGTGACGACAGCCGTTCGCGCGTCGATCTAGGTTCGAGCCATGCGGCAAGGTGGGCGGGCACCGTCCGGGTCTCCCGGAACGCGCCTGGCCTCGCCGTTCTTCCGCTCGAAGTTCCGGGTCCCCACCGTCCCGGACCACTACGTGCCCCGTGACCGGCTCGTCGACCTGCTCGACGACCTCGCCGACTACGCCGTCACCGCCCTCGTCGCGCCGGCCGGAGCGGGCAAGACCGCCCTCGCCTCCGACTGGGTGCGCCGCGGTCGCCGTCCCAGCGCCTGGCTCGCGCTCGACGAGTCCGACCGCGACCCCGCGCAGCTGTGGACCGCGCTCATGGCCGCCCTCGACACGCTCTCGCCGGGCGTCGGCGACCGGGCCACCGCCCTGGTGCCCGGAGCGATGGTGCCCGGAGCGGTCGAGCTCGACGACGTCGGCCGGGTCCTCGCCGACGACCTCGAGCTCGTCGACGCCCCGCCCAGCGTGTTGGTCGTCGACGACGTGCACTGCCTCGACGAGGATGCCGGCGCCCAGGCCGCGCTGGCGTCGTTCGTGGAGCACAAGCCGGACTGGCTGCACGTGCTGCTGCTGAGCCGGCGCCGCCTCCCGCTGCCGGTCGAGCGGCTGCGCGCCGCCGGGGTCCTGGCCGACGTCGAGTTCGACATGCTGCGCTTCCGGGAGGACGAGGCGATGGCGATGCTCAGCGCGCTCTGCCCGGACGCGCCTGCCGAGATGCTCCCGACGCTCGCCGGCCGCGCCGACGGCTGGGCCGCGGCCCTCCAGCTGACCGCCCTGTCGATCCGTTCCCAGCGGGGCCGGCAGCTGGCGGAGTCGAGCCCGACGGCCGCGAGCGACCCGTCCGACCGGCTCGTCGACGAGTACGTGTGGCGCGAGGTGCTGCGGACCGAGCGGCGCGAGCTGATCAGCCTGCTCCTGGCGATCGCGGTCGTCGACCGGGTCAACTACGGCCTCGCGGAGGCGCTGACCGCCCGGCAGGACGCCGGCGACCTGCTCGAGGAGGCCCGGGCCCGCGGCCTGTTCGTCACCAGCCTCGACGCGGGTGGTTGGTTCGAGGTCCACGGGCTCGTGCGCGACATGCTGCTCGCCGAGCTCGAGCGCCGTTCCCCGCAGACCCTGCGCGAGCAGCACACCCGGGCGGCACGCTGGTTCGAGAGCATGGGCGACGGACCCGCAGCGGTGGAGCACTGGTTGGCCGCCGGTGACGCGCCGGCGGCGCTGCGGCTGCTCTCCGAGATCGCCCTTCTCCTCTCCGAGTCCGGACGCTCCGCGACCATCGCGCGGGTGCTGGACGCGATCCCGGCCGACGTCAGCAGCGCCGACTCGGAGTCCCTGGTGCGCTACGCGTGGTGCCGGCTGTTCGTCGACCGGGCCGGGTTCCTCGACGCGCTCGCGGCGGCCCGGACGGCCGACGACTCGCGGCTGCTGGTCCTGAGGTCGGCCGAGCGCTTCCTCGCCGGCGACTGGGCGGGCTCCGAGGCGCTCGCCCGCCAGGCGCTCGACGAGCTCGGTGACCAGGTCTGGCAGGACCCGGTCGGGCGCGCCGCCTGGAGCCTGGTGGCCCACGGGCTCGCGCTGGACGAGAGCTGGAACGACAGCGGGCGGCTGGTCGGCGAGGCGCGGGTCGCGGTCAGCAACGACGCCGGCCGCCGGGTGGCGTTCGAGGGGACCCGCGCGCTCGGCCTGGCCCTCAGCGGCCACCCGCTCGACGAGCTGCGGTCCGCGGCCGGCGTACGGCACATCGTCGACGCGACCGCGCTGGCCACGCTGCGCACCGAGCTCGGCCTCGCCGACGCGATCGTCGCCCGCGAGGTCGGCGACCACGACCGTGCCGAGCAGAGCCTGAGCCAGCTCGCCGCGCAGCACACCTACCCGTTCTCCTTCGTGCCGCTCCTGGCCCAGCTCGAGCTGGTCGAGATGCGCCTCGGCGACGGCCGGCACGCCGACGCCGCGGCGGCGTTCGCCGAGGCCGTCGCGATCTGTGCGGAGCAGTTCGGCGGGCCGATCGCCCGGCTCGGCCGGGTCGGCGTGCTGGTGCACCTCGCCGCGGACGATCTCGAGGCGGCGGATCAGTGGGCCCGCCGCGTCGACGACCCGTTCTGGGGGCCGTGGTGCCGGGCGAAGGTCGAGCTCGCGCGTGGCCGGAACGCCGAGGCCGGCGACCTCCTCGCGCAGGCGCTCCCCCGCTGTCCGCGCCACCACGTGGTCCACGACCTGGTGCTCGCCCAGACCGTCGCCGCGGAGAGCAGGGAGGCCGCGGCCAAGTACGTCGCGGTCGCGGTCGAGCTCGCGGCCGAGCACGGCATGCTGCAGTCGGTGGCCGCCGAGGGGGCGACCGTGCTGGAGCTGGTCGAGCTCACCGCGTGGGCGGTCTCGGACGGCTGGATGGACCGGCTGCGCCGGCTCCTCGTCTCCTCGTGGGAGGCGCAGGTCCCCCGGACCGGCCTGGTCGAGGACCTCACCGAGCGGGAGCGCGACGTGCTGCGACTGCTGCCGAGCCGGCTGTCGCTGCGCGAGATCGCCGCCGAGCTCTTCGTCTCGCAGAACACGCTGAAGTTCCACCTGCGGGTGATCTACCGCAAGCTCGGTGTGAACTCGCGTGCGGAGGCCGTCGACACGGCCCGACAGCTGAGGCTGCTCCCGCGCACCGCCGCCGGCTAGCTAGGGCGTGTCCCGGTGCAGCCGGCGCTGCTGCTGCTCGAACTCCTCCTCGGAGAGCAGCCCCCGGTCGACGAGCGTCAACAGCTCGCGGACCTGGTTGGAGCGTCGTACGTCGACCTCGGGCATGAACTGGTCGGCGGTCACGTCCACGACGGGACGACGGCGCAGCACGCCGAGCAGGTGGGCGCGTGAGGTGGCGACCCGCTCCATGATCGGTCCCCTTCTCTAGGTGGTGTCGACGGACCGGCGCCCGGCCGCCCGCAGGGACTGCGCGATCCGGTGCCGCGGGATCCGCTCGCCGCCGACGATCCGGCCGCCACCCTGGCGGGCGGCGTCGGCGAGGAGGTGGGCCCAGCGGTCCTCGACGACGAGGATGAGCGCGGTGGTCGACGGCTTCAGAGCGCCGCACGCCAGCGCGATGTCGTCCTCACTCAGCAGGCCGCCCACCTCGCCCTCGACCCCGCGCAGGGCCGCGAGGCCGGGCACGGACTCCGCCTCGATCGAGGTGTAGTGCCCCTCGGCGTCGGTCACCACCGCGACCAGGTCCAGGATCCGGATCCGCGCCGCCTCCACGAGCTCCTTGAGGGCCCCGGCGATCGACGCCGTCGCCGACAGGCCGCCGAGCGTGATCACGACGTACTCGACCAGGTCGAGGTCGGGCAGGTCGACAGCACGGCGAAGCTCGCCCTCGTCGTCGACCATGCCCCACCCCGTCCTCGTCCGGTGCCGAGCTCACGCCAGCAGCTTGGCCTTCGCCGCGGCGAACTCCTCCGCGGTGATCGCGCCACTGGCCTGCAGGGCCGCGAGCTTCTCGATCTCCTCGGCGGTGCTCGTCGAGGAACCCGTCACGTTCTGCACGTACGCACGCATCTGGTCGTCCCTCGCCTGGGCGTCGCGCACGGCGTGCTCGCCCATCTTCTTGCCCCGGGCGATCAGGTACACGAACACGCCGAGGTAGGGCAGCACGATCACGAAGACCGTCCAGAGGCCCTTGCCCCAGCCGGAGAGGTCGTCACTGCGGAAGATGTCGCTGAAGACCGCGATGAGCAGCCAGATCCAGATGAAGAACAGGAAGAACCAGAGCATGGACAAGAAGACGTCCCCGTTGCCGAACTCCCATGCAGTGATCACGTTGTGCCTCCAAGCGTTGTCAGCCGGCGCTCACGCCGGCGTCGCGGGCTGCCGTTGCTCCGGCAGTGTCGGTCCATCGTCGAGACGGACCGGGTAGGTCCGCACCACCCCGGCCGGGGTAGGAGCGGGACCGGGTCAGGGGCGCTTGTGGCCCAGTTGCAGGCACAGCGCCCAGATGATCAGCGCGTCGAACGCGATCACCACCAGCGACCACAGCGGGTAGTGCGGGAGCGCCGCGAAGTT
Source organism: Nocardioides caricicola (assembly GCF_039541135.1). Classification (NCBI taxonomy): domain Bacteria; kingdom Bacillati; phylum Actinomycetota; class Actinomycetes; order Propionibacteriales; family Nocardioidaceae; genus Nocardioides; species Nocardioides caricicola. The sequence continues at coordinate 521,701 of NZ_BAABFQ010000005.1, forward strand.
CGTGAGCATCGACAGGCTCACGACGATGATGCCGCACAGCCACGCCCACGCCTGGCCGGCGAGGATCCCGATCGCGACCGCGGCGGAGAGCACCCCGACCACCAGGTGCACCCAGCCCCACACGGTCATGTCGAGCTTGTAGAGATAGTCGCTGCCCGCCGCGTACAGGTCGTCGTTGGCGATCGCGGACAGTCCCTGGAGGATCTCGAAGGACGCGCTGACCAGCATCAGCACGCCCGCGAACATCGTCGTGAAGTCGGTCAGGGCGCCCTTGGTCGAGTACTCGAACCCACCGGGCCGCCCGTCGAACGGGTCACTGCTCATCGCGCCATGGTCGGCGCGTCCCGGGTGGAGCCGCATCACCCCGGGTGGGGTGGGCCGCTTCAGTGCCGGTGGTAGACCTTGTTCGCGATCCGCCACCCGTCGCCGGTGCGCACCAGCACGAACATGTCGGTGAAGCGGCTCTCCCCGTGGTCGAGCGTCATCGTCGCCGTCGCGACCGTGCCGTCGACCCGCACGGAGTCGATGGTCCGTGAGAACTCGGCCTCGCGCGGGTCCGGGCGGCCGTCGAAGAGCGCCGTGTAGCCGTCCAGGTCCCAGGACGTGAAGGCGCCGTCGCGCAGCCCCTCGACATGCGCGGTCGGCAGGAACGCCCGGCGGAAGTACGCCGGGTCGCGGGTGGCGTGCCCCCGGGCGTAGTCCTCCAGCGGAGCGGTCACCCCCGTCCCCGGACGCGCCAGCACGGCCACGTCCTCGCCGGACCCGGCGGCGGCCGCACGCTCCAGGACCGCGGCGAGCGTGGGCGGCGTGCTCGTGGCGGAGCGCTGGACGAGCCCGAGGTCCTTGGCGAGCGCGCCGACGGCGAAGTCCGCCCGGTCCGGGACCTCCTCCCCCAACAGCTGGCCGCGCTTCGACCCGACGAGCCCGCCGAACGCCGTGTGGGACAGCAGCTCGACGGCCTGCTCGTCCGGCACCCCCAGTGCTCGTGCGGCCGTCCAGGCGGTGCGGACCCCGTCGAGCGCGCTCGCCAGTGCGGCCGCGCCGACCAGCTTCAGCGCCGCCGCGTCCGCCACCCCGCGAGCGGTGATCACCCGCGCCGAGACGGCGGACAGGACGTCGGCGACACCCGGTGTCTCGACGTCACCGCCGGCGATCACGGTGAGTGTCCCGGCCGTCACCGCACCGACGGATCCCAGGACCGGCGCGTGCACGTAGGCGACGCCCGCCTTCACCGCGAGCTCCGCGAGCTCCGCGGCCTCCGCAGGACCGACGGTGGCGGTGTTCACCACCACGCCGACGTCCACGATGTCGGCCAGCACGTCGCGGCACGCGGCACCGTCGAACACCGCGAGCACGACGACGCCGCGTCCGCGCACGGCCTCGGCGAGCGGCCGCCCGGCCTCCGACCGGGTCCACCCGGTCGCGTCGAAGCCCTGCTCGAGCAGGCGGTCCAGGAGGGCAGCACCCATCCGGCCGAGTCCGACGACGGTCACCGTGGGGAGTGTCATGCGGCGACCGTAGGTGCGGCCGAGAGGTGCGACAAGCGCAAGTCCTACCGGTCATCCATGCGGAACCCGCATACTTCTCGCATGGCGACGATCAGCGCGTGGCGGACGTACGTCGAGGTCTGCCGGCTCGGCTCGTTCTCCGCGGCCGGCGCCGCGCTCGGCTACAGCCAGTCCGCAATCTCGCGGCAGCTGGCCGGCCTCGAGCGCGACCTCGGCGTCGCGCTCCTCGAGCGCCGACCCCGGGGGGTGCGGCCGACCGCCGCTGGACGTGACGTCCTCCGGCACGCCCAGACGATGGTGCACGCGGAGGCGCAGGCGCGGCGGGCGGCGAGCGACGCCCGGGACCGGCGCCGGCTCTCGGTGGGCGCGGTCCCCTCCGCCTCCGGATGGCTGCTCCCGGAGGCGTTCCGCGCGATCCGGGCCGACCACCCCGAGGTGCTGCTGACGCTGCGCACCGCGGGGTCCACCGAGCTCGAGGACGGCGTCGAGGCCGGCGTGCTCGACCTCGCCGTCGTCAGCGACTACCCGCCCGGACTGCCGGTGCGGCCCGGCATCGACCGGACGGTCCTGCTGCGCGACCCGATGTCGGTGATCCTCCCCGCCGATCACCACCTCGCGGCCACCGCCGACCCGTTGGGCCTCGGCGTCCTCCGGGACGAGACGTGGGTCGAGGACAACGCCGGCTCGGCCGCCGTGCTGCAACAGGCTGCGGCCGCGGCCGGCTTCACTCCCCGGATCGACCTCGAGGCGGGCGACCTGCTGGGCAAGGTCGCGCTGGTCGCAGCCGGTCACGCGATCGCGCTGGTGCCCGGTCTGCTCGTCGCGGCACTGCCGCCCGGTGTCGCCGTACGACGGATCGCCGACGGCCCGACCCGCGTGGTCTACGCGAGCCGGGTCCGGCGCCCCGATCCCGACGCGGCGCTCGACGACCTGGTGTCCGCCTGCCGCCGCGTGGCCGGTCAGATGTCCGACTGAACCCCGGCGAGGAGCTGGCGGGCCATCACGATCCGCTGCACCTGGTTGGTGCCCTCGTAGATCTGGGTGATCTTGGCGTCGCGCATCATCCGCTCGACCGGGTAGTCACGGGTGTAGCCGTAGCCGCCGAGCACCTGGACGGCGTCGACGGTGACCTGCATCGCGACGTCGGAGGCGAAGCACTTGGCCGCGGCGCCGAAGAACGTGAGGTCGGAGTCGCCGCGCTCGGAGCGGCCGGCGGCGGCGTAGGTCATCTGGCGGGCCGCCTCGACCTTCATGCCCATGTCGGCGAGCATGAACTGCAGGCCCTGGAAGTCGGCGATCGGCTTGCCGAACTGCTTGCGCTCCTTCGCGTACTCCAGCGCGTAGTCCAGCGCACCCTGCGCGATCCCGACGGCCTGCGCCGCGATCGTGACGCGCGTGTGGTCGAGGGTCTTCATCGCCGTCTCGAAGCCGGTGCCCTCGGCGCCGATCATCCGGTCGGCGGGGATCCGCACGTTGTCGAGGTAGACCTCGCGGGTGGGCGAGCCCTTGATGCCGAGCTTCTTCTCGGGCGCGCCGAAGGACACGCCCTCGTCGGACTTCTCGACGACGAACGCCGAGATGCCGCGGCTGCGCTTCTCCGGGTCGGTCACGGCCATCACCGTGTAGAAGTCGGACTCGCCGGCGTTGGTGATCCAGCGCTTCACACCGTCGAGCACCCAGAAGTCGCCGTCGCGGACCGCGCGGGCCTTCATGCCGACCGCGTCGGAGCCGGCGTCCGGCTCGGACAGGCAGTAGGAGAAGCCGCCCTCACCGCGCGCGAGCGCGCCGAGGTACTTCTTCTTGAGCTCCTCCGACCCCGAGATCTGCACGGGCAGGGAGCCGAGCTTGTTCACCGCGGGGATCAGGCTGGACGACGCGCACGCGCGGGCGACCTCCTCGATCACGATCACGGTGGCGAGCGCGTCGGCCCCGGCGCCGCCGTACTCCTCCGGCACGTGCGGGGCGTGGAAGTCCGCGGCCAGCAGCGCGTCGGCCGCCTCCTGGGGGTAGCGCGCGTGCTCGTCGACGTCGGCGGCGAACGGCGCGACCTTGGCGTCGCAGACGGCCCGGACGGCCTCGCGGATCGCCTGGTGCTCCTCGGAGAGCGCGTACATGGGGAACTCGGAGCTCATGCCCGAATTGTATATTTTCCCGCTCCGCGCCCCGACGCCAGGTCCCGGAAATGCCGGACGCCCGGCCGGGGCAGAACCCGGCCGGGCGTCGGATGGAGCAGGTGCCTACTTCTTGACGGTGACCTTGAACGGGGCGCTCGAGGCTCCGTTGGTCGAGGTGTCACCGGCGTAGACGACCGTGAACGTGGTCGTCTTCTTGATGCCCTTGGCCAGCTTGATCGTGGCCTTGCCGTTCTTGAGCGTGCCGGTGCCGACCTTCTTGGAGCCGGCCTTCAGCGAGACCTTGCCGGTGGCGGGCTTGTTGTCGCCGACGACGCTGGCGACGACCGAGAACGCCTGGCCCTTCTTGACGGCCTTCGGGGCCTTGCCCGTGACGGCCGCGTTCTGCGGCACGACCGTGTAGGTCGTCACGACGCCCTGGGTGCCGGCCACGGTGCAGTCCAGCGGGATCGGGATCACGTTGGTCAGCGAGAACGACGTCGGCATCAGCAGCTCGAGGGTGCCGGGCTCGGGCAGCGCGAACTGCTCGTTCGCCGTCGTGGTCTTCATGCTGTAGCCACCGGTGGCCGGGAGCTGGGCCGACGGGACGTTGAAGCCCTTGAGCGCGGCGGCGGACGAGCCGAACGGGAAGCTCATGCCGGCGCTGGTGGCGCCGACCGAGTTGATGCCCTGGGCCTTGAGACCGGCGACGACCTCCGGCGAGAGGTCGATGCCGATCTCGACACCGACGATGTCCTCGGGCACCTGGAAGCCGGTCGCGAACGGCGGGAACGCCGTGAGGTCGGCGGTCGCGCTCAGCGTCAGCGGCAGCACGTCGGTGGTGAAGCCGTTGGTGCAGTTGTAGTTGGCGGTGCCGGTCGCCGCAGTGGCCGTGGTGCTGGTGAGGCCGACGAGGACGCCGGCGGCCAGCGCGGTGGTCGCGCCGGCGACGACGGCGCTGCGCGTGATCTTGCGAAGGTTCATGTGTGTGCTCCCTCCCGAGCAACTCGAATGCGCGGCTACCGGTAGGTAGTGCGCCGCGTCACGTTATCCCCTGCTCGTCCGCCCCGGGGACCGAACCCCCGAATCTCTCCCGAATTCGGATGTGGGGTCCTCAAATAGGATGGCCGGATGACGGACTGGCAGCGCGCGGACTGGGTCGAGACGATGCTCGACGACACCGAGACGTGGGCGGTCGTCGGCCTCTCGGGTGATCCGAGCAGGACGGCGTACGAGGTCGCCCGCGCCCTCCAGAGCCGCGGCAAGCGGATCGTGCCGATCCATCCCAGCGCCCCCACCGTGCTGGGCGAGCAGGGCTACGCGAGCCTCGCGGACGTGTCGTTCCCGATCGACGTCGTCGACGTGTTCCGGCGCTCGGAGGCGGCCGGTGAGTACGCCGACCAGGCGGTCGCCGTGGGCGCCGGCGGCGTGTGGTTCCAGCTCGGGGTCGTCGACGAGGCGGCGTTCGAGCGCACGACGGCTGCCGGGGTGCCCATGGTCATGGACACCTGCCCGCTGATCGAGTGGCGCCGACGCCGGTGAGCCGACCGGGTGAGGACTTGAGGGTCGCCGGCCTCGTGATCCCGGCCGGCGAGCTGGTCGAACGGTTCTCGCGGTCGTCCGGACCGGGCGGGCAGTCGGTGAACACCACCGACAGCCGCGTCGAGCTGGAGCTCGACGTCCTGACGTCGTCCGCGCTGACCGAGCAGCAGCGCGCCCGGCTCGTCGGGCGGATCGGCTCCCCGGTGGTGGTCGTGGCGTCCGAGCACCGCTCGCAGCACCGCAACCGGGTGGCCGCGCGCGAGCGCCTCGCCGAGCGGATCCGGACCGCGCTGGCGCCGCCTCCCCCGCCGCGCCGGCCGACCAAGCCCACGCGCGGCTCGCAGAGGCGCCGGCTCGACGCGAAGAAGCAGCGCGGTCAGACCAAGGCGCTGCGCGGCCGGGTCACCGACGGGTGACGCGGGCGCGCATCGTCAGCGCGACTCCACCGCGAGCCGGGCGCTGAGCGCCACGAACGAGGCCGCGAACGCCTGCCGGATCCGCCGCACCAGGCGCGGCCGGGTGAGGACACGGTCACGGAGCGCGGCGGCCGCGGCGCCGTAGGCCGCGAAGACCACGAACGTCATGAGCATGAAGACGCCGCTCAGCGCGAGCATGCGGGGCACCTGGTGGGGCGTGCCGGCCGGCACGAACTGCGGGAGGAAGGCGAAGAAGAAGATCGTCAGCTTCGGGTTGAGCAGGTTCAGCGTGATCCCCGCGACCAGCACCTGCCGGCGCGACCCGGTGCCGGCACCGGTGTCGACGGACAGGGTGCCGGTGTCGCGCCAGGTCGCCCACGCCATCCACAGCAGGTAGGCGACGCCGAGGTACTTGATCGCCTGAAAGGCGACGCCGCTCGCGTGCAGCACGGCGGCCAGGCCGGTGATCGCGGCGAGCAGGTGCGGCACGGTGCCCAGGGTGCAGGCGAACGCGGCGAGGATGCTGGCCCGCGTCCCGCGCGCCAGGCCCGCGGCGACCGTGTAGAGCGCGCCCGTCCCGGGGGTCGCGACGATCACCAGCGCGGTCACCAGGAAGGCGATGCTCATGGCCCGACGCTAGTGGGCGGCGACCGCCGCCGTGAAGGCCCGCACCAGCGGGTGCACAGGGCGGCCCTCCAGGGCGCCGATGTGGGGCTGGAACATGCTGGCGACGTAGAAGGGATGGTCCGGGAACTCGAGCACCTCGGCCCCCGCGTCGTCGGCCGTCGCACCCACGACCACGCCGGCCCCCTCGAGCCGGCGCACGGCCGCGGCGGTCGGCGCGTAGTTGCAGAAGTGCATGCCCACGAACGGCGCGTCGACGATGTCGGCGAACCGCGTGCCCGGCACCGGCGTCACGAGCCGCTCCTCGCCGTACAAGCTGCACGCGAGCGCGGTGACGACGTTGTCGTCGGCCTCGCCGTCGGACTCCGCGTGCGAGGCGGACTCGCCGAGGACCGAGCGGGTGAACTCGATGACGGCGTACTGCATCCCTCCGCACGAGCCCAGGAACGGGATGCCGCGCTCCCGCACCACCGTCAGGGCCGCGAGCACCGCGGCGTCGTCGGCGTACGGCGAGCCGGGCACCAGCCAGACGCCGGCGTACTCCGTGATGTCGAACGCCGAGTCGGTGGGCACCCACACGGTCTCCGTGTCGAGCATCGGGCGCAGCGCGTTGAGCTCCTGGTGGCTGCGGTGGCCGCGGTCGTCGCCGAGGAGCGCGATCAACTCCCCAGCCTCGCCAGCTCCTCGTCTACCACCGACGGGTCGAGCTTGGTGAAGATCGGCGTCGGCTTCGCGACCGGCGTGCCGGGCACGATGGGCCGCCGCTCCCACCGCGGGGTGCGGGAGTACTCGCCGGTGATGATCGGGTACGGCGCTCCGCCGTCGAGGTCGTCGACCTCCACGATCTGCGGCATCGGCGCGACGTCGCCGGCACCGCCGAGCGCCGCGTCGACCTGGTTCGCGGAGAACGGCAGGAACGGGCTGAGCACCAGGTTGAGGTCGGCCACGCACTGCGCGACGACGTGCAGCACCGTGCCCAGGCGCGCCGGGTCGTCCTTGATCTTCCACGGCTCGGTGTCGGACACGTACTTGTTGACCTCGGCGACCACGCGCATCGCCTCGCCGATCGCCTGCTTGAGGCGGTGCCGCTCGAGCAGCTCGCCGACCGTGGTGAACGACGCGAGCGTCGCGTCGAGCAGCGCCTGGTCCTCCGCGGTCAGCTCGCCGGCCTCCGGGATCTCGCCGAAGTTCTTCGCGATCAGCGTCGCCGTGCGGTTGACCAGGTTGCCCCAGCCCGCGACGAGCTCGTCGTTGGTCCGGCGCACGAACTCCGACCAGGTGAAGTCGGAGTCCTGGTTCTCCGGACCGGCCGCGGCCACGAAGTAGCGGAACGCGTCGGGCTGGTAGCGACTGAGCAGGTCCCGCACGTAGATGACGACCTTCTTCGACGACGAGAACTTCTTGCCCTCCATCGTGAGGAACTCGCTGCTCACGACCTCGGTGGGCAGGTTGAGCACGCCGTACTGCCGCGGGGTGCCGCCCTTGGCTCCCTTGCCGGAGTAGGCCAGCAGCTCGGCGGGCCAGATCTGGCTGTGGAAGGTGATGTTGTCCTTGCCCATGAAGTAGTAGGCCTCGGCGCTCGGCTCGTTCCACCACTCGCGCCAGCGGTCCGGGTCGCCCTGCCGGCGCGCCCACTCGATGCTCGCCGAGAGGTAGCCGATGACCGCGTCGAACCAGACGTAGAGCTTCTTGGTCGGGTTCTCGCGCCAGCCGTCCAGGGGCACGGCGATGCCCCAGTCGATGTCGCGGGTCATCGCCCGCGGCCGGATCTCCTTGAGGATGTTCTGGCTGAACCGGATCACGTTGGGCCGCCACGTGCCCGACGCCTCGCGCTCGTCGAGCCACTCGGTCAGCGCGTCGGCGAGCGCCGGCAGGTCGAGGAAGAAGTGCTGGGTCTCGATGAACTCCGGCGGCTGCCCGTCGATCTTCGACACCGGGTTGATCAGGTCCTGCGGGTCGAGCTGGTTGCCGCAGTTGTCGCACTGGTCGCCGCGCGCGCCGGCGTACCCGCAGATCGGGCAGGTGCCCTCGATGTAGCGGTCCGGCAGCGTGCGCCCGGTCGACGGCGAGATCGCGCCGTACGTCGTCTGCTCGACGAAGTAGCCGTTCTCGTACACGCCGAGGAACAGCTCCTGCACCACCGCGTGGTGGTTGCGGGTGGTGGTGCGGGTGTAGAGGTCGTAGGTCAGGCCCAGCGCCGCGAGGTCCTCGGCGATGATCCGGTGGTTGCGGTCCGCGAGCTCCTGGGGGCTCACGCCCTCCTCGCCGGCCGCGATCAGGATCGGCGTCCCGTGCTCGTCGGAGCCCGACACCATCAGCACGTCGTGACCCGCCATCCGCATGTACCGACTGAAGACGTCGGAGGGCACACCGAAACCGGCCACGTGGCCGATGTGGCGCGGGCCGTTTGCGTACGGCCAGGCGACGGCGGACAGAACTCGGGTCATGGGTTGATCCTATTGACCCGGCGCCACCGGGTTGTCGCGGGCCGTTGCTAGCGTCGACACATGGAGACGCTCATCGCAGAGGACCTGCTCCTGCTGCTGCTCCACGACGAGAAGGGCACGGTCGTCGGGACGATCAACCTGCCTCCGGCGCTCGGCGGCGCCGTGCTCACCGAGCTCGCGCTCACGGGCGCCGTGGAGGTCGAGGAGGACCCGGGCCGGTGGCGGACCGCGAAGGTGCACGCGGTGGCCGGCGCCCGGCCCGACGACCCGACGCTGGCCGCGGCGTACGACGTGGTCGCGCAGCGGCCCCGGACGGCGCAGGACCTGGTGACCCGGCTCGGCAAGCACCTGCGCGACGAGCTCGCGCGGCGGCTGGTCGAGCGCGGCATCCTCGAGCGCCGCGACACCAAGGTGCTCGGCCTGTTCCCCAGCAAGCGGTGGCCGACCGCCGACCCGGGACGCGAGCGCGAGCTCCGGTTCCGGCTCACCTCGGTGCTGGTCCAGGGAGTCCAGGCCGACGAACGCACGGCGGCGCTGGTCGCGCTGCTGTCCGCGGTGGACCGGGCCCACAAGGTCGTCGACCTCGCCGGGCTGCCGCCGAAGGTCGTGCGCAAGCGCGCCAAGGAGATCGCCGACGGCGCCTGGGCGGCCAAGGCCGTCAAGGACGCCATCGCGGCCGCGACCGCCGCCGTTGCGGCGGTCGCCGTCGCCGGAGCCGTCGCGGCGTCGAGCGGCAGCTGACGTCTCAGACCGCGCGGCCCGCGAACGCCGCGAGCCGCTCGTACGGCCCGCCGTCGGTGGCCACCTCGGCCGCGAACGCCTCGCCCCGGTTGTCGTCGGTGAGGTTGGCCCGCATGAAGGCCAGGCCGCGCTCGGCCACCTCCGGGTCGAGCCGGTCGACCGGGTAGCCGATCGCGGTCGCGACGTCCCACGTGTGCGTGGCGAGCTCCGCGATCTGCCAGTCGGCGGGCACGGGCGCGTCGCCCTCGTGCTCGTGCCAGTGGTGCAGCAGGTCGTCGCCGGCGACCCGGAACACCGGCCCCCAGCTCTCGGCGACGTGCGGCGGGGTCGCCGAGAAGTCCGGCTCCCCGCCCCGCATCATCGTGAGGAAGTGGCCCGGCTGGGCGACCAGGTGGTCGATCAGCGCGGCGACGTCCCAGTCGCGGCACGGCGTCGGGCGACCCAGGTGGTCGGCGTGCACGTGGTCGAGCACGTCACCGGCCTGGTCGATGGCCCGTGAGAGGACCCTGACCTCGTCGCCCATGGGACCACGCTAGGTCGGCCGTCAGCTGAAGTCGAGGTCCTCGGTGCGGCTGCGCTTGAGCTCGTAGAAGTGCTCGTACTTCGAGAGGGTCACGAACGCGTCCCACATCCGGCCGGCGTCCTCACCGCGGGGCGCCTTGCTGATCACGGGACCGAAGAACGCCCGGCCCTCGAACGCGATGGTCGGGGTCCCGACCTCGTTGCCGACCTGGCTCATGCCGGCTTCGTGCGAGGCCGCGATGGCGTCGTCGTACGACGCGTCGTCCATGGCGTCGGCGAGCGAGAGGTCGAGCCCGGCGTCGGCAAGCGCGGCCTCGATCAGGTCGCGGTCCTTGGCCTGCTTCTCGATGTGGATGCGGGTGCCCATCGCCGTGTACAGCGGCAGGAGCACCTCCTTGCCGTACTTCTGCTCGGCGGCCATCAGCACGCGCACCGGCTGCCAGGCGGTCGAGAGGAACTCGCGGTACTCCGCCGAGATGTCCTTGTCCTGGTTCAGGTAGGCCAGGCTCATGATGTGCCAGGTGACCTCGATGTCACGGACCTTCTCCACCTCGAGGATCCAGCGCGAGGTGATCCAGGCAAAAGGGCAGGCGGGGTCGAACCAGAAGTCAGCGTTGGTCATATCGGACGGAACAATCCGGACTCGGGTCCGCATTCCCTGTCAGGTGAGAAGGGCGACTGCCAGCCCGGCGAGCCCGCAGACGCCGAGGGAGCGCAGCACCGGCCACCGCAGCGCGAAGATCAGGATGGCGCCGAGCGCGCCCAGCGCGGCCGGCTCCCACTGGAAGGACGACCACACCGGCACCAGCAGGCCGAGATGCTCGAGCCCGGCGCGCCTGGTGTCCTCGAACAGCGTGTGCACGGTGAAGTAGTAGGCGAGGTTCGCGATCACGCCGACGACCGCCGCGGTGACGCCGGTCAGCGCCGCCGACAGCGGCTCGTTCCCCCGCAGCCGCTCGACGTAGGGCGCCCCCAGGAAGATGAAGAGGAAGCACGGCACGAACGTCACCCAGACGACCAGCAGCGAGGCCAGCACGGCCGCCGCCCACGGGTCCAGCGCGCCGGGGTCGCGGAACGCGCCGAGGAACGCCACGAACTGGACCACCATGATCAGCGGGCCGGGTGTCGTCTCGGCCAGCGCGAGTCCACGCACCATCTCCTGGGCGGTCAGCCAGCCGTAGTTCTCGACCGCGGCCTGGGCGACGTACGACAGCACCGCGTAGGCGCCGCCGAACGTCACCAGCGCCATGCCGCCGAAGAACAGGCCCTGGTCGGTGAACACCGTCTGCTGGCCGCCGGCGAGGGCGAACGCCGCGGCGACCGGCAGCATCCAGAGCGCCAGCCCGACCACGAGGATCACGAGCGAACGCCGCCCGGACCGCGGCGCGGTGTGCAGGGCGTCGTCGGGGATCAACGGCGCGTCCTCGTCCGGCTCGGGCGGCGGCTCGGGCAGCCGGACCAGGTCGGGTCGCCGCCGGCCGACCACCCAGCCGACGAGACCGGCGACGAGCACCACGAGCGGGAACGGCACGGCCAGGACCGCCAGCGCCACGAAGGCGACGACGGCGAGCACCAGGAGCACCCGGTTGCGCACGGCGCGACGCCCCAGGCGCAGCACCGCCTGGAGGACGATCGGGATGACCGCGGCGGCGAGGCCGAGCAGCACGCCGGTGACCAGGGTGGATTCACCGTGGGCGACGTACACCCACGAGAGCGCGAGGATCGTGATCAGGCCCGGGATCACGAACAGCACCCCGGCGATGAGGCCGCCCAGCCAGCCGTTGAGCAGCCAGCCGCTGTAGACGGCGAGCTGTTGGGCCTCGGGGCCGGGCAGCAGCATGCAGTAGCTCATCGCGTGCAGGAACCGGCGCTCGCCGATCCACCGCCGCTCCTCGACGAGCTCCCGGTGCATCACCGCGATCTGCCCCGCCGGGCCACCGAACGTCTGCCAGGAGATCAGGAACCAGACGCGAAACGCCTCGCGCAGCGAGATGACGTCGCGTCCGCTGTCGCTCACGCGGGACATCATGCCGGGGATTCCGCTTTTCGCAGGTGACCTGCCCAGTGGCAGGATGCTGGGCATGCCTGGAACCAACCTCACCCGGGACGAGGCCGCCACCCGCGCCGCCCTCCTGGACGTCACGTCGTACACCATCGATCTGGACCTCACGACGGGCGACAAGACCTTCGGATCGACCACCACGATCGCGTTCACCTGCCGCGAGCCCGGCAGCGCGACGTTCGCCGACCTCGTCGACGCGATCGTCCACGAGATCACGCTGAACGGCGAGCCGCTCGACCCGGCGACGGCGTACGCCGACAGCCGCATCGCGCTCCCCGGCCTGCAGGCCGAGAACGAGCTCGTCGTGCGCGCCGACTGCACGTACTCCCACACCGGTGAGGGCCTGCACCGCTTCGTCGACCCGGCCGATGGCCGCGTCTACCTCTACTCCCAGTTCGAGGTCCCCGACGCCCGCCGCGTGTTCACGACGTTCGAGCAGCCTGACCTGAAGGCGCCGTTCCAGTTCAATGTCGTCGCTCCGGACAGCTGGAAGGTCGTCTCGAACTCGCCGACCCCCGAGCCGGAGCCCGTCACCGAGGGCAAGGCCGTGTGGCGCTTCGAGCCCACCAAGAAGATGTCGACCTACATCACCGCGATCGTGGCCGGTGAGTACCACGAGGTCCAGCACGTCTACAACGGCAAGTACGGCGACATCCCGCTCGGCCACTACTGCCGCCAGTCGCTGGTCGAGTACCTCGACGTCGACGAGCTCGTGAAGCTCACCCAGCAGAGCTTCGCGTTCTTCGAGGAGCAGTTCGACTACCCCTACCCGTTCGGCAAGTACGACCAGCTCTACGTGCCGGAGTACAACATGGGCGCGATGGAGAACGCCGGCTGCGTGACGCTGCGCGACGAGTACCTCCCCCGGAGCCGCCAGCCGCGCTCGTTCTACGAGTTCCGCGCCTCCGTCATCACCCACGAGATGGCGCACATGTGGTTCGGCGACCTGGTCACGATGAAGTGGTGGGACGACCTCTGGCTGAACGAGTCGTTCGCCGAGTGGGCCTGCTACTGGTGCGAGGCGGAGGCCACCGAGTTCACCGACGCGTGGACCGGCTTCGCGAACGCCCGCAAGCAGACCGGCTACCGCGCCGACCAGCTCCCCAGCACCCACCCGATCGCGGCCGACAACGTCGACCTGCACGCGGTCGAGGTCAACTTCGACATGATCACCTACGCCAAGGGCGCGTCGGTGCTCAAGCAGCTGGTCGCCTGGGTCGGCCTCGAGCCGTTCCTCGCCGGCCTGCGTCAGTACTTCAAGGACCACGAGTTCGGCAACGCCGAGTTCGGCGACCTGCTGCTCGCCCTCGAGAAGTCGTCGGGCCGCGAGCTCCAGGGCTGGGCCCAGGAGTGGCTGCAGACGGCGGGCGTCAACACCCTCGCCCCGGAGTTCGCGCTCGACGGCGACTCCTACGCGTCGTTCAAGGTCCTGCAGACCGCGCACCCGGACCACCCGACCCTGCGCCGGCACCGCCTCGGCCTCGGCCTGTACGACGAGGTCGACGGCCGCCTGGTGCGTCGCGACTACCTCGAGATCGACGTCGAGGGCCCCGAGACCGAGGTCCCCGCGCTGGTCGGCGTGAAGCAGCCCGACCTCCTGCTGCTCAACGACAACGACCACGCGTTCGCCAAGATCCGCCTCGACGAGCGCTCGCTCGCGACCGTCACCGGCGGGCTCTCCAAGCTCGACGACTCGCTCGCCCGGGCCCTCGTCTGGAGCGCCGCCTGGGACATGACCCGCGACGCCGAGATGCCGGCCTCCGACTTCGTCCGCCTGGTGCTGGCGAACATCGGCTCCGAGACCGACTCGTGGGGCGTCACCCGGATCCCGACGTACGCCGCGATGGCCGTCAACGCCTACAGCGCTCCCGCCGGCCGCGCCGCGCTGCGCGCCGAGTGGGAGTCCGGCCTGCGCGAGCTGCTGCTCGCCGCCGAGCCGGGCAGCGACCACCAGCTCACGTTCGCGCGGTCGTACGCCGCGGTCGCCCACAGCGACCAGGCGCTCGGCGACGTCGCCGGCCTGCTGGACGGCTCGTTCGAGGTGGACGGCCTGGCCGTCGACCAGGATCTGCGCTGGGTGCTGATCACCTCGCTGGCCGCCTCCGGCCGCTTCGGCGACGCCGAGATCGACGCGGAGCTCGAGCGCGACAACACCATCTCCGGCAAGGAGAAGGCCGCCGCCGCCCGGGTCGCCCAGCCGACCGAGGATGCCAAGGCCGAGGGCTGGCGCGCGATCCTCGACCCCGGCACGCCCAACGAGACCGCCCGCGAGATGGTCTTCTCGATCTTCCGCTACGGCCAGGACGACGTCGTCGCGCCGTACCTCGAGCGCTACCTCGAGGCCGCGGAGACCTGCATCGACACCCTCGGCTTCCACAAGGGCTCCGTGCTGCTCGAGTACGGCTTCCCCAAGGCCCTCGGCTCCGAGGCGCTCGTCGAGCGCGTCGACGCCTGGCTCGCCGACAACGAGGCCCCCAAGGGCGCCCTGCGCTACGTCCAGGAGGGCCGCGCCGACGTCCTCCGCGCCCTGGCCGCCCAGAAGCGGGACGCCCAGGGCTGACGCCTGGGCCCGTCGAGAGACGCGAAACGGCCCCCAGGACCTGGTCCTGGGGGCCGTTTCGCGTCTCTCGACGGTTACGACTCGGCGCATGTCGGGGGCTTTCAGCGTCCTCTCGGCGCCGCCCTGCGGCCGGAACCAGCTCGGTCGCGCAGGAGGCCAGGCGCGTAGCCGCGCTCCTCCGTCCCGGACGGCGGCAGCCAAGGGCGGTGAAGCGAACCCTTGACGGGGCTGCCGGTCGGGTCGGACGATCCAGCGCCGGGGGGCCGCCGCTCGCTCTACGACTCGGCGTGCAGCGTCTGCGGCGCCCGCGCGTGCTCGGCGAGATGCTGGATGCCGCGGCGCAGCCCGTCGACCAGGTTGCCCTCGGCGAACGACGACTGCATCTGGAAGGCGGTCAGCTCGACCTCGCGGTCGGTGAGGTTGCGGCGCACGATCCCGCCGGTGACGATCTCGAGGACTCGCGCGTTCGGGTCCACCAGGATCAGGATGCTGCGCGACGGCGCGACCAGCGAGTTGTGCAGCCGGGTCGCGAACGCGCGCGGCTCGCCGTCGACGCGGCCGACGAACACGCTGAACTCGAAGCGCGAGATCTGCTCGGCCTGGCGGATCGCCTCGTCGACCTGGTACCGCTCAGCGGCGTTGAGCTCACCAACGGGCACTTGCGCCACCCGCCTTCGAGTCCTGGTCGTCCGGCGCGGGAAGCTCGGCGGTGCCCTTGACCGGGCCGCCGAACCACTGGTCCGCGGTCGCCTGGCCGCCGACCGTGAACCGCTCGCCGCGGATCAGGCTGGGCAGCAGCACCAGCAGGGTGATGACCGCGAAGAGCAGCACCGGGATGCCGACGAAGATGAGCGCCGCCTCGACGCCGTCGACCACGGTCGGCGGCTCGCCGGTCCAGTTCTCCGGGGTGTCCGCGCCGGCCGGCCCGGCCATCGCGACGAGGCCCAGAGCGACGAGGACGACAGAGGTACGGCGAACGAGGTGCGCGAGCTTCGTGGTCACGAGCAAAGCGTATCGTCCCGCGCTCCCACGTCCTTGCTCGGTGCGGTAGACATGGGGCCCATGTTCGGCTTCGACGACGCCACCTGTGAGTCAGGTCACGACATCTGCGAGCAGGTCTACGACTGGACCGACAACCAGGGCCTGGCGAACGCCTCCGACGTCCTGATCGGCAAGCCCCTCACGATCGCGATGCTGCTCGCGCTCTTCTTCGTGATCCGCTGGGTGCTGTACCGGGTGGTCGACCGCCTGGTGGCCAGCGCCGAGGACGGCATGCTCCCCGACAAGATCAGCCGGTTCGGCTTCCGCGGCAGGGCCGCACAGCAGGCCGAGGCCCGCGACCTGGCGAGCACGACCCGCCGGGTCCAGCGCGCCAAGACCATGGGCGACCTGCTCAAGAGCGTGATCACGGGCCTGCTGATCGCGATCTTCGGGACGATGATCCTCAGCGAGCTCGGCGTGAACATCGCGCCGATCATCGCCAGCGCCGGCATCATCGGCATCGCGCTCGGCTTCGGCGCCCAGTCGCTGGTGAAGGACTTCCTCTCCGGCATCTTCATGATCTTCGAGGACCAGTACGGCGTCGGCGACGTGGTCGACGTCGGCGAGGCGAGCGGCACCATCGAGGCGGTCAGCCTCCGCGTCACCCGGTTGCGCGACCTCAACGGCACCGTCTGGTACGTCCCGAACGGCGAGATCCTGCGGGTCGGCAACATGAGCCAGAACTGGTCGCGCGCCGTGGTCGACATCAAGGTCGGCTACCAGGAGGACCTCACCCGGGTGCAGTCGGTGCTGCGCGACGTCGCGCACGGCCTGTGGGAGGACGAGGACTTCCAGGGCCTGGTCATCGAGGAGCCGGAGGTGACCGGCGTCGAGCTCTTCGATCCCGAGGGCGTCACGCTCCGGGTGCTGCTGAAGACCCTGCCGATGGAACAGTGGGGCGTGGCCCGGGCGCTGCGCGAGCGGGTCAAGGCCCGCTTCGACCACGAGGGCATCGAGATCGCGATCCCGCAGCAGGTCGTCTGGCAGCGCCAACAGAAGACGGGCCCCTCCCCCGAGGGGGAAGAGCCCGTCCAGAGCTGAGGTCGCGCTACGCCAGCGACGCCTCGAGCTTGATGGTGACCGCGGAGAGCGCCTGGCTGACCGGGCAGCCCTCCTTGGCGGCGGTGGCGGCAGCGACGAAGTCGTCGTTGCTCATGCCCTCGACGACGCCCTTGACGGTCAGTCGGATCTCGGTGATGCCGGTGCCGGGCACGAAGTCGACCGCCGCGCTGGTGTCGAGCGAGGTGGCCGGCGTACCCGCCTTGGCCAGACCGTTGGACAGCGCCATCGAGAAGCAGGACGAGTGCGCGGCGGCGATCAGCTCCTCGGGGCTGGTCTTGCCGTTCGCCTCCTCGGCGCGGGAGGGCCAGGACACGTCGAACGTGCCGACGCCGGAGGAGTCCAGGGTGACCTTGCCGGCGCCCTCGAAGAGGGTGCCTTCCCAGTGGGTGGTGGCGTTGCGCGTGGTTGCCATGTGCGTCGATCTCCTGTGGATGGCTCGATGGTCGGTGAACTCCTGCGAGTCTTGCACGCCGGTGTCGAGCCGTGCCCGGCTGCCTTGCAGAATGGACCCGTGACCACGTTCTACGAGGAGATCGGCGGCTTCGAGACGTTCCGACGGATCGTCGCGAAGTTCTACGAGGGCGTGGCCGAGGACGAGGTGCTGCGGCCGCTGTACCCCGAGGAGGACCTGGGCCCGGCCGAGGAGCGCTTCCTGCTGTTCCTCGTGCAGTACTGGGGCGGGCCCACGACGTACTCCGACAACCGCGGCCACCCGCGGCTGCGGATGCGGCACGCGCCGTTCGCCGTGACCCCGGAAGCACGCGACCGCTGGCTGCTGCACTTCCGTGCCGGCCTGGACGACGTCCAGCTGACTCCCGAGCAGGACGCGCAGTTCTGGGGCTATGTGACCCACGCCGCACAGTTCATGGTCAACTCTTTCGAGTGACCGTGTAACACCGGGGCGCGGTCGCGACAGGAGAGGGGCGTACGGGCGGACATCCGCCGACCCCATCCTCCGGAGGTTTTGCATGCGCCGGACCACCACTGCCCTGACCGCCACCACCGCCCTCGCGGCCGCCCTCACGTTCGGCACCGCGTACGCGACCACCCAGGTGGGCACGGCGAGCAGTCCGACCAGCGACTCGACCGCTGAGCCGACGGAGACCCCCACCACGGTCGTGAACAAGAACGGTCACGAGGTCGACGAGCACGCAGCCAAGGGCCAGGCCCGGGCCGCCGAGGTGCGGGAGCGCAACGCGCTGCGGCAGGCCGAGAAGCACCCCGAGCCGAGCGAGACCCCGAGCGAGACCCCGACCGAGACCCCGAGCGAGACGCCGGCCGAGACGCCGACCGAGACGCCGACCGACCACCAGCCGAACGAGCACGCGGGCACCCACCCGGACACGCACGCGCTGCCGGGCGGCACCGACCACGGCCAGGACGGCATGGAGCACGGCCACCAGGGTGACGACCACGGCCAGGGCCACGCCCACGGCCACACCCAGGGCCACGGCCACGGCCACGACGACGACACCACCACGGAGCTCGCTGAGAGCTGACCCCAGAACTGGGCGGTCTCGGACCCAACAACGTCCCCGGAGTCCGGGACCGTCCTTCTGGGTAGGAGTGAGCCGTGCACCTGCGAACACCGACCCCCACGCTCGAGCCCGACGACGCTTTCGTCGCCCGGCTGAGCGCGCTCGCCGCCGCCGGCGCCCCGGTCGCCACCGCGCCGCGCTCCCCCATCACCACCTGGCGCGTCGCCCTGGCCGCCGCCGGGGTCGCGGCGATCCTCGTGGGCGTCGCGTGGCTCGCCGGCCTCAGCCCCACGGGCAGTCCGCAGCCGGCCCCGGGGCCTGCGACGTCGCCGTCCGCCCCTGAGTCGAGCGCGAGCACCGAGCGGGCGCCCTCGTCCGCCGAGCCCGGCGCCGGCACCAGCCGCGCCGTCGACCCCTCAGGGACGACGTTCTCGGAGACCGCGGCGGTCGACCCGCCGGCCGCACAGCCGACCGGGACTCCCGGCCGGCAGCCCACCAACCTCGCCAGCGGCGCGGACTCCGATCCCGGCCAGTCCGGCCAGTCGGGCCAGGCCGGCACCGCCGGCCCCGGGCGCGGGCCGAACGCCCACGCGGGCGACCACCCGAACGAGCACGCCACCACGAAGTCGAACAACGGCAAGCCGCGCAACGAGGACAAGCCGGACCGCGGGCCGAAGAAACCGAAGGACCCGACGAGCCCAGGGAGCAACGCACACCGGTGACCGGAGGGGACGACGAGCTCATCGAGCTCGCCAAGCGGGGAGACCAGGAGGCTTGGCGGGCGCTGTACCGCGCCCACGCGGGCCGGCTGCTGGTGTGGCTCAGCACGCGACCGAGCGGCGACACGTCCGAGACAGCGGAAGACATCGCCTCCCAGGCATGGCTGACCGCGGCGGAGCGGGTCCACGACTTCAGCGGTACGTCGGACGACTTCGCGGGCTGGCTGTTCGGGATCGCGCGCAAGCACGCCGCCAACACCCGCCGCCGCGGTGAGCGCCGGCGGACGCACCCGGTCGACCTCGGCGGTGCCGACACGATGGGCACGCTGCCCGCCGTACCCGGTCCCGAGCCGGCGGTCGCTGCTCAGGACTGGGTGGTGCGCGCGCTGGCGACGCTGCCGGAGCGCGAGCGCGACGTGGTCGGTTGCCGGGAGGTCGTCGGCCTGGACGTCGCGAGCACGGCGACGGCCCTCGGGATCTCGGCGGTCGCCGTCCGGGTGGCGCACCACCGCGGGCTGCGCAGGCTGCGCTCGATCGTCGGCGACGGCGCTGGTCAGGACGGCAGCAGCGCGCGCAGCCTGTCGAGGTAGGGCTCGGGCGGCTGCGTCGACCGCTGGGTGTGCTGGTCGAAGAACACGATCGTGACCCGGGCCCGCGCCAGAACGGTCTCACCGTCGAGGATCAGCGACTCGATGGTCGCGGAGCGCGTGCCGACGCGCGCGACCCAGCTCCACGCGTCGTACGCCTCGGGCCGGAACAGGATCGGGACCCGGTAGTCGACGTCGGTCTGCGCGACCACGATCGAGATCGGGTCGAGGCCCTTCCAGACCTCGCCGATCAGCCGGATCCGCGCCTCCTGGAGGTACTCGAAGTACTTCACGTTGTTGACGTGGCCGTACACGTCGACGTCGGAGAAGCGCACCTGCACGGGGTAGTGCGCGGCCGTCTCGGGACGGGAGGCCGGCAGCGCGACGCGGGCGCCGCGCTCCTCGGGCTCGAGGTAGGCGCTGAGCGTCTCGCGCTCGACGGGTGACAGCCGGCGCGGGCGCTCGGTGGCGAAGACGTACGGCGTCAGCACGGTCTTGGCCCGTGCGTACACCACCCGCTCGCCGTCGCGCTCCTGGAAGAGCTCGTAGGCGAGCGTGAACGCCGCGACCCGGATCTCGGTGACCCAGCAGTCGATGCTGACGGGCCGGGAGCCGAAGGTCAGCGGCGCGAGGTAGCTGACCTCGTGGCGCACCACGACCGCAGCCTCGGCGAGGTCGTCGGCGGGGTCGTCGATGCGAGACGCCCCGTTCGCACGGAACAGGTCGACGCGGGCCTCCTGGAGGTAGTCCACGTAGACGACGTTGTTGACGTGACCGAGCACGTCGAGGTCGGCCCAACGCATCGGGCACTCGTAGGTGTGCCGCACGGGCTCGATCGTGCCAGACGGGCCGCCCGGCACCCGACTGGTCTCACGGGACCTGCAGCTCGGTCAGTGGGTGGGCGCGAACTGGCGGCCGTAGTAGGTGCGCATCGACTCGTGGCGCGCGATCCGCTCGTGCCGGTTGGCGACGACGGTCCGGGCGATCACGGCGGTGGAGACGACCGCGCCCAGCACGGCGAGCACGACGACGGTGACGACGGCGGTCACGTCGAGGGTGGTGAGGTTGGAGGAGAGATCCATGGTGCATCCTTTCTACAAATGTAGATTTCTACGTATGTAGAAGGTACGCCTGGAGGCTCCCTGGAAGCCAGCCGGAGCGGTAGTGTCCCCCCTCACAACCAGCAGGAGAGATGTGATGGCCGAGAGCCCACGGCGTCGCCAGCTGCTCGATGCGGCCCTCCACGTGATCGCCGACCAGGGGCTGCGCGGACTCACGCACCGGGCGGTGGACCGGCAGGCGGGACTCCCCGAGGGCAGCTGCTCGGCCTACCTGCGGACCCGCAGCGCCCTGCAGCAGGCGCTCACCGACCACGTCGCCGCCACCCTCGTCGCCGACGTCGACGCGCTCGCCGAGCAGGTCCGCGACGCCCCGCCGTCCGACCAGGGCGTCGAGGCGGCCCTGGACCTGTTCCTGCGCTGGCTGGGCCAGCGCGAGCTCCTCGTCGCCCGCCTCGAGCTGACCATGCTGGCCACGCGCGACCCCGACCTGGCCGCGCGGCTCGCCGAGCACCGGGCGCGGCTCGTCGAGCTGGTCGACGAGATCATGGGCTCCCTCGGCAAGGAGCACAGCCGGGAGCGCGCCGAGGCGCTGGTGGCGTCGTACGACGGCATCCTGATCACGGCGCTCCTCAAGCCGCCCGGCGAGCGCCGGGTCTTCCTCACCCGGTCGCTCGAGCTGCTCAGCAGCGCCCTGGCCGGCTCCGACGAGGGGTGACGTACGCCTCCCCCGCAGAACTAGAACACGGTCTAGTGTTGGCGCTCGGAGCAGTCCCCCAGCGCCCCCAGTGAATGGAGTCCCCATGCCCGAGGCAGTCATCGTCAGTGCCGCCCGTACCCCCATCGGCCGAGCCAACAAGGGCTCGCTGAAGGACTTCCGGCCCGACGACCTCAGCGCGCTGATCATCAAGGCCGCGCTGGACAAGGTGGACGGGCTCGACCCGAACACCGTCGACGACCTGTACCTCGGCTGCGGCCTGCCCGGCGGCGAGTCCGGCAACAACATGGCGCGCATCGTGAACGTGCTCAACGGCATGGACCAGGTGCCGGGTGCGACGATCACCCGCTACTGCGCCTCGTCGGTGCAGACCACGCGGATGGCGTTCCACGCGATCAAGGCCGGCGAGGGCGACATCTTCATCTCCGCCGGCGTGGAGACCGTGTCCCGCTTCGCGAAGGGCACCTCGGACCACTGGCCCGACACCAAGAACCACCTGTACGACGACGCGATGGCGCGGACCGAGAAGATGGCCGAGGGCGGCATCGACTGGCACGACCCGCGCGAGGACGGGCTGCTGCCCGACGCCTACATCGCGATGGGCCAGACCGCTGAGAACGTCGCCCGGCTGCGCGGGCTGTCGCGCCAGGAGCTCGACGAGTTCGGCGTGCGCTCGCAGAACCTCGCGGAGAAGGCCATCAACGACGGTTTCTGGGCCCGTGAGATCACGCCGGTCACCACGCCCGACGGGGTCGAGGTGTCCAAGGACGACGGCCCGCGCGCGGGCGTCACCTACGACGGCATCAAGGACCTCCAGCCGGTCTTCCGCCCGGACGGCGTCGTGACGGCCGGCAACTGCTGCGCGCTCAACGACGGCGCGGCGGCGGTCGTGATCATGTCCGACACCAAGGCTGCCGAGCTGGGCGCCAAGCCGCTGGCCCGGATCGTCGCCACCGGGGTCTCGGGCCTGTCCCCCGAGATCATGGGCCTCGGCCCGGTCGAGGCGACCAAGCGGGCGCTGGCCAACGCCAAGATGAGCATCGGCGACATCGACCTCGTCGAGATCAACGAGGCGTTCGCGGCGCAGGTCGTGCCGTCGTACCAGGATCTCGGCATCGACATCGACCGGTTGAACGTGAACGGCGGCGCGATCGCGGTCGGCCACCCGTTCGGCATGACCGGCGCGCGGCTGCAGAACACCATGCTCAACTCGCTGGACTGGCACGACAAGTCCACCGGCCTCATCACGATGTGCGTGGGCGGCGGCCAGGGCATGGCGTTGATCCTGGAGCGCGTCTGAGCGTCCTACACTGCCGGGGTGACCGACATTCCGGGGGCGGAGACCAGGTGGCTCGACGAGGACGAGCAGAACTCGTGGCGCGCCCTGATGATCGGGATGACGCTGCTCCTCGACCGTCTCGACGACGACCTCAACCGCGCCTGCAACCTGTCGCTGGTGGAGTACGAGATCCTGGTCCGCCTGTCGGAGCGTGAGGACCGGCAGATGCGGATGGCCCAGCTCGCCGACGCGCTGGCGCACAGCCGCAGCCGCGTCACGCACACCGTGGCACGGATGGAGCGCGCCGGCCTGGTCGAGCGCACCAGCTCGCCCGAGGACGGTCGCGGTGTCGTCGCGCTCCTCACCGACAAGGGCTTCGAACTGCTGACGACGATGGCGCACGTGCACGTGAGCGGCGTCCGCAAGAACCTCGTCGACCTGGTCAGCCCCGAGGACTTCCGCGCGGTGGGGCGGGTGATGAACGCGGTCACCGACCACCTTGCCGCGGGGCACCCCGAGATGGACATCCGGCTCCGGTCCTAGGCGAGGCCGAGGACGGCACGAGGGGCGGCGACCGTGGTGGTCGCCGCCCCTCGTCCTGCGTGCGGTGGGCGTCAGTCGCGCGTGAGCCGGCGGTGTGTGACGCGGTGGGGGCGCGCCGCCTCGATCCCGAGACGCTCGATCTTGTTCTCCTCGTAGGCCGCGAAGTTGCCCTCGAACCAGAACCACCTGGCCGGGTCCTCGTCGTCGCCCTCCCAGGCGAGGATGTGGGTGGCGACGCGGTCGAGGAACCACCGGTCGTGCGAGGTGACCACGGCACAGCCCGGGAAGTCGAGGATCGCGTCCTCGAGCGAGGACAGGGTCTCCACGTCGAGGTCGTTGGTGGGCTCGTCGAGGAGCAGCAGGTTGCCGCCCATCTTGAGGGTCAGCGCGAGGTTGAGGCGGTTGCGCTCACCACCGGAGAGCACGCCGGCCTTCTTCTGCTGGTCGGGGCCCTTGAAGCCGAACGACGCGACGTAGGCGCGCGAGTTCATCTCGAAGTTCGCGACCTTGATGAAGTCCAGGCCGTCGGAGACGACCTCCCAGACGTTCTTGTTCGGGTCGATGCCGCCGCGGCTCTGGTCGACGTAGGAGATCTTCACCGTCTGGCCGACGTTGAGCTCGCCGCTGTCGGGCGCCTCGCCGCCGGTGATCATCCGGAACAGCGTGGTCTTGCCGACGCCGTTGGGACCGATCACGCCGACGATGCCGGCGCGCGGGAGGCTGAACGAGAGGTCGTGCATGAGCGTGCGGCCCTCGAAGCCCTTGGTCAGGCCCTTGGCCTCGAGGACGACGTCACCGAGCCGCGGACCTGCCGGGATGTTGATCTCGGAGGTGTCGATCTTGCGGGCGCGGTCGGCCTCGGCGGCCATCTCCTCGTAGCGCGCCAGCCGCGACTTGCTCTTGGTCTGGCGGGCCTTGGCGTTGGAGCGGACCCACTCGAGCTCCTTCTCCAGCATCTTGGCGCGCTTGGCGTCCTTCTGCCCCTCGATCTTGAGACGTTCCTTCTTGGTCTCGAGATAGGTCGAGTAGTTGCCCTCGTAGGGGTGCGTCTGGCCGCGGTCGAGCTCGAGGATCCACTCGGCGACGTTGTCGAGGAAGTACCGGTCGTGGGTGATCGCCAAGACGGCGCCCGGGTAGTCCTTGAGGTGGCCCTCGAGCCACTGGACCGACTCCGCGTCGAGGTGGTTGGTGGGCTCGTCGAGCAGCAGCAGGTCGGGCTGCTGGAGCAGCAGCTTGCAGAGCGCGACCCGGCGGCGCTCACCACCGGAGAGGTTGTCGACGATCGCGTCGGCCGGCGGGCAGCGCAGCGCGTCCATGGCCTGGTCGAGCCGGCTGTCGAGGTCCCAGACGTTCGCGGCGTCGAGCTCGGTCTGCAGGTCGCCCGCCTCGGCCGCGACCTTGTCCTGGTCGGCGTCGGGGTCGCCCATCATCATGTAGAGCTCGTCGAGACGGGCCATCTTGGCCTTGATCTCGCTGACCGCCTCCTCGACGTTCTCGAGCACCGTCTTGCCCTCGGTCAGCGGCGGCTCCTGCTGCAGCATCCCGACGGTCGCCTCGGGGTCGAGGATCGCGTCACCGTTGTTGGGGTGGTCGAGCCCCGCCATGATCTTCAGCAACGAGGACTTGCCCGTGCCGTTCGGGCCGACGACGCCGATCTTCGCTCCGTGCAGGAACGACAGCGTCACGTTGTCGAGGACGACCTTGTCGCCGTGGGCCTTACGCACATTGCGCAGGGTGAACACATACTCCGCCATGGTCCCCGAGCCTACGGGGCAGCGGGCGCTTGCGTCGTATCGGGGGGACGGCTCAGGCCGCCGCCTCCGCCTGCTCCTGCCCCGCCTGCTCCTGCTTCGGCGTGCGGGTGAACGCGCTGGTGCCGCGGCTGAGGTCGTGACCGAGGTGGGTGGCGTCGACCTCGAAGACCACGACCTCGACGTCCTCCTTGTTGACGTAGGTGCGCACGTGGAGTCGGCCGGTGACCACCACCGGGTCACCGCGGCGCAGCGAGGTGGCGGCGTTCTCGCCCAGCGCGCGCCAGGCGCTGACGGTGTACCACTGGGTGACGCCGTCGGACCAGTTCTCCGTGCGCCGGTTGAACCGGCGCGGGGTGCAGGCCAGCCGGAAGCTGGCGACCGGGACGTCGCCGGCCCGCCGGAGCTCGACGTCGCTCCCGAGCCAGCCCTGCAGCGTGATCGTCGTGTCGTTCATGAGAGGTCTCCTTGCCTCGATCGAGTGGACGCATCGAGGCTCGGCGCCGGCGCCGACAGTCCTGCGGTCGGCGCCGGCTGCCTGTGGAACACCGCGTCGGAAACGACGCTGTGCACGGAGACCGGCTCGGGGTGGAGCCTGGGGATCAGGTCCGGAACGTCGAGACCGTGGTCCGCAGCTCGGCAGCCATCCGGGACAGCTCGTCCACGGCGGAGTTCGTCTGCGTGACCGCCTGCGTGGTGGTCTCGGCCGCGCCGGCGACACCGGAGATGTTCATCGCGATCTCACCGGAGCCGGTGGAGGCCTCGGCGACGTTGCGCGCCATCTCGTTCGTCGTGGCGGTCTGCTCCTCGACCGCCGAGGCGATCGTGAGCTGGTAGTCGTTGATCGAGGAGATGATCGTCGAGATCTCCCCGATCGCGCTCACCGCGCCGGTGGTGTCGGACTGGATCGCCTCCACGCGGCGGGCGATGTCCTCGGTCGCGCGGGCGGTCTCCTGCGCGAGCTCCTTGACCTCGTTGGCCACGACCGCGAAGCCCTTGCCGGCCTCACCGGCACGCGCGGCCTCGATGGTCGCGTTCAGCGCCAGCAGGTTGGTCTGCTCGGCGATCGAGGTGATCACCTTGACCACGTTGCCGATCTCCTGCGAGCTCGCGCCCAGCTTGCCGACCGACTCGTTGGTCGTCTCGACGATCCCCACGGCCTGGGCGGCCACCCGGGCGGCGTCGTTCGCCGAGCCGGCGATCTCGCGGATCGACGCGCCCATCTCCTCCGCGCCGGCGGCGACGGTCTGCACGTTGCGCGACACCTCCTCCGCGGCCGCGGAGACGACACCGGCCTGGACCGAGGTCTCCTCGGCACCCGCGGCGATCTGCTGCGAGGACGCCGCGAGCTCCTCCGAGGCGGCCGCGACGGCGTCCGAGGAGCCCATCACGGACCCGATCAGCGTGCGCAACTTCGAGCTGGCGGCGTCGAGCGCGTCGCCGAGGCGGCCCACCTCGTCGCGCGAGTCGAGGTCGGCGGTGCGGGTGAGGTCGCCGTCGGCGAGGGACTCGGCGACCGACTGCACCTTCGCGATCCGGCGGGCCAGCGCGGTGGCCACGAACCAGCCGAGGGCGACCGACACGAGGGTGCCGATGACCAGGAGCAGGATCGCGATGAGCCGGTTGGACTCGTAGCTGCTCTTGACCGAGGCCGCAGCGTCGGCGGCGATCTCCGCCTCCTTGGAGGTCAGCCAGTCGAAGTCCTCGCTCATGGCGTCGGTGAACGGCCGGGCCTGCTCGCTGTTCGCCTCCCACCAGAGGTCGGTCTCCTCCTTGTCGGCCAGGGGGATCAGCACGTCCTGCTGGATCTGGAGGTAGCCGTCGACGTTCACCTTCAGGTCGGCCAGGCGGCTGGCCTGCTCGGACGAGATGCCGGTGGCGGTGTAGGTGTCCATGAGCTCGACCGCGGCGGCGTGGCCCTCCGCGACCTTCTGCGCCGCGTCGGCCCGCTCCTCGGGGGTCGGCGCGAGGGCGGCGCTGCGCGCCTGGATCCGCATGTCCCCGACCGCCACCTGGAGGTCACCGAGCGCGTCGACGCCCTTGACGTTCGACGAGTAGAGCAGGTCCGCCTGGTCGGCCGACTTGCTGAGTGAGACCAGGCCCATCACGCCGATGGTCACGGACACGACCGCGCCGACCGCGACGGCGGAGAGGACCTTGGGGCGCACCCCGAGGTCGTTGAACCGGCGCAGCGGGCGGAACCGGGCGGGCCGACCGGAGGCAGCCGCCTCCGGGTTCGTCGGCGTGGCTTCGTGGGCAGTAGTCATGTGGCTTCCTTCGCGGGATCAGGTCTACGACGCTGATGGCTCGATCGGCCGGTGCGCGAAGAACCTGAACACGGTCCGGGGAGACCATGGGACCGAAAGGGTGAAACTAGGCGCTGAGCGCCTTGCCGAGCGCCGTGCGGACGCTCGTGTACGCCGCCAGCTCCACCTCGACCGGGTCGACGACCAGCTCGTGCGAGACCTCGCGGACCGCCTCGCGCAGCCGCTGATCGGCCTCCTCGGCGCGGTCGCTGGCCACTCCCGCCACCGCC
The DNA here is from genome assembly GCF_039541135.1 of Nocardioides caricicola. NCBI lineage: Bacteria > Bacillati > Actinomycetota > Actinomycetes > Propionibacteriales > Nocardioidaceae > Nocardioides > Nocardioides caricicola. The sequence continues at coordinate 549,006 of NZ_BAABFQ010000005.1, forward strand.
AGGCGACACACCAGCCCGATCGCGATGCCGAGGACGAGGCCGCCCACCAGCAGCACCAGCGCCAGCGCGATGCCGCCGAACTGGGGCGTGTCGGAGTCCTGGAGCTTGCCGGTGGCGGCGAGCACCCCGGTCCACACGAGGCCGCCGACCGCTGCGGCGAGCAGCAGCCACTGCAGGATGCGGACGAGGTGCGCCCACCACGGGGTGCGGCCGGCCTTGATCTGGGCGGCGGCCAGCGCCGCGTCCAGCCGGTCACCCAGCTCATCGAGCCGGGCGGTCGACGCGCGGCGGACCGCCTCGACCCAGGGCTGCGCCAGGCCCGCGGAGACGTCGTCGGCGAGCGCGCGCACCTCGCCGTCCACCCGGGCGCGCTGCACCTGGGTGGCCTGCGGGAGCGTGGGGCCACGGCCGGCGAACTCCCGGCTGTCGTCGCCGAGGTCGAGCTCGAGCGCCTTGACCGGGTCGGACTTCATCCTCGAGAGCCAGCCGACGACCGGCCAGCCGGTGGCCCGGCCGACCCGCATCCGCGTCGACCGCTCGACCGCGTCGACGACGATCGGGACGCCGGCCGCGTCGGCGAACGCGTCGTCGAGAGCCGCGACCCGCTCGGCCGGGAGCACCCGTGTCGGTGCGTCGCCGGACGCCGCCTCGAGGCGCGAGGCGGCCGAGCGGATGTCGGCGTCGAGGCGGAGCCGGGTGGACTGCTTCTCGGCCGCCCGGCGCGCGATCTCGGCGCGCAGCTCGGGGATGCCGACGCCCTCGCGGGCGCTGATCGGGAGCACCGGGACGCGATCGAGGCCGTCGGCGTCCAGCAGCCGGCGTACGTCGTCGAGCATCGACTGACGGCGCTCCGGAGGCACGGTGTCGATGTGGTTGAGCGCCACGACCAGCACGTCCTGGTGGTCGACCGAGGGCGCGAGGTAGCGGTCGTGGATCGCGGCGTCGGCGTACTTCTGCGGGTCGAGGACCCACACCAGCACGTCGGCCAGATCGACGAGCCGGTCCACCTCGAGGTGGTGGGCGACCTCGGTGGAGTCGTGGTCGGGCAGGTCGAGCAGCACGACGCCGTCGAGCTCGGACTGGGCGTCGCGGCGACCGCTGTCGAGCATGGAGTCGCGCGTGGTCTGGTGCCGCGGCGGGATGCCGAGCCACTCGAGCAGCTCGTCGGCACCGTCACGGCCCCACACGCACGCGGAGGCCCACGACGTGGTCGGGCGGCGGACGCCGACGGCCGACAGCTCGAGCCCGGTGAGCGCGTTGAACGTGGAGGACTTACCCGAGCCGGTCGCGCCGGCGATCGCGACCACCGTGTGGGTGGCGGACAGCCGCAGCCGGCCGGTGGCGCGGTCGACGACCGCGACCGCGTCGTCGACGAGCGCGTCGTCGAGGCGGCCCCGGGCAGCGTGCGCGGCGGCGTCGAGCCCCTCGATCCGGGCACCGATGTCGGTGCCACGGGTGACCAGCCTCTTGGCCCCCTCGAGCAAGGACGTCATCTTCTCCCTCGACCCGTCCGCAGGACGGCATCGGCGAACAGTTCTGCTCCCACCCTAGGGGGTGTCCCTGTCGGTGTCGTCGGCACGGCCCATGGTCTGCTCGAAGCGCCGGTCGTCCACGCGGCGGGACGCGGCCCGGAGCTGCTCGGCGACGGCCTCCGGCAGGTCCAGCCCGTCGAGGATCTCGAGGCGGCGCCCGCGCTCTCGCTCGATCAGCTCGGCCATCCGGCGCTCCAGTGAGGCGCCGGCCCGCTCGACGAGACCGGCGACCGTCTCGGGGCCGAGCACCGCATCGAGCAGCGTGCGCCCGAGGTCGGCGTCGTGGAGGGCCTGGGCGCGGCGCGCGAACACCAGCACCGACAGCGCCACGCCGAGCGCGGGCACGCCGTGCGCGAGGAACTTGCCCGCGTGATCGGCGCCCTCGGCGCGGATCAGCCCGTGCAGCTCGTCCTGCCAGGCGCGGACCTCGGCCTCGGCGCGGCGGCGCAGGTCCGCTCCGGCCCGGCCGAACGTCGGCTCGCCGGCGACCAGCGCGCGGCCGGCATCGCTCTCCTCCCACGCGGCGCGGGTCCGCGCCGCTGCGAGCTCGGCGTGGTCGAGCACGAGGTTCTCCAGCGCCGACTCGACCGCGAGGGTGACCCGGTCGGCCTGCTGCGGGGCGCCCTTGACCGCGCTCACGACGCGACCGCGCAGGCGGCCGACGGGGCGGTCGAGCGAGCGCAGCAGCTCGCCGGTGCCGATCAGCTCCTGCCAGCGGGCGAGCAGCTCGCCGCGCAGCAGCGTGCCGTCACCGGTCTGGGCGGCGAGCTCGGCGGCGGCGTCGTCGTACGCCGACGTGGCCGCGGCGCGCAGCTGCTCGGCGGCCGACACCTGCTCCTGGAACGCGTCCGCGAGCACGTGGGTACGCCGCGCGAGCGTGCGGATGGTGCCGTCCAGCGTCTGCCGGACCACCGCCCCGCGCGCCCCGGAGTCGGACGCCAGCGAGACCAGCCAGCTGCGGATCTCGGCGACCTCGGCGGCGGGCAGCAGACCCTCTTCGTCCAGGGTCGCCTCGGCGACGGTGAACAGCGGCGAGTCCTTGAGGCCGCGGCTGGCGAGCATCCGCGCCAGGTGGGCCGCGACCGTCGGCACCGCGTCGGCCGCCGTCCGGTCGAGCACGACGGCGACCGCGGTCGAGCGCTCGGCCGCGCGCTTGAGGTGCTCCCAGGGGACCTGGTCGGAGTACCGGGCGGCCGAGGTGACGAACAACCACAGGTCGGCCGTCGCGAGCAGCTGCCCGGCGAGGGTGCGGTTGTGCTCCTCGACGGAGTCGATGTCGGGGGCGTCCAGGATCGCGAGGCCGGCCGGGACGGTGTCGGAGGCGACCAGCTGGAGCGAGCCGTGGTCGTCGGTGACGTGGTCGATGCGGACCAGGTCCGGCAGCAGCCGGTCCTGGCCGAACCAGTGGGCGTCGTCGGGGTGGTGCACGAGGACGGGCGACCGGGTCGTGGGCCGCAGGACGCCGGACGTGGTGACCCGGCGGCCGACGAGCGAGTTCACCAGCGTGGACTTGCCGGCGCCGGTCGAGCCGCCGACCACGACGAGCAGCGGGGCCTCGACGCTCATCTGGCGCGGGATGACGTAGTCCTCGAGCTGGTCGATCATCTGCTCGAGCTCGACGCGGTGCTGCTCGACCCCGGCGACGTCCAGCGGCAGCCGGGCCTCCTGCAGCGCACCACGGAGCCGCACCAGCGCGGTCAGCATCCGCGTGTTCTGGTCGCTGGAGACGGTCATCGCGTGGGTACCACCTGTCCGGGGAAAGCGATCGACGGCCGAAGGTCGTCGATCCTCTGGAGGAACTGTTGTCCGCGCGCGGCGTAGTCGGGCGGCGGAGTGCCGCGCAGGAAACGGTAGTGGAGGAACCCGAGCTCCACGGCCGCCTGCTGATAGTCCCGCATGGCGCGCTCGGCCTCGCGACCGCCCCTCGCCCGGGCGTAGGCGCGGCTCTGCCGGCGGCCGCGCAGGTCGACGACCCAGCCGATGTCGGTCGCCGGCACCAGCCCCCGGTTGGCGGCGTCGGTGAGCGCGGAGGCCAGCATCCGGCGCTCGGAGCTGCGCGCCCAGACCGCGAGACCGACGAGCCCGACGAAGGCGGGTGCCATCAGCACGAGATAGGTCAGCAGGAAGCTGTCGAAGCCGTACGCCGTCGACGTGTTCCAGATCGCGTGGGCGGTCACAGCCACGACGTACCCACCGATCGGCCAGAGCCATCGTGCGGTGCTGCTGCGCGAGCTCACGGCCAGCCCGACCCCGATGCCGGTGAACGCCGTGAAGAGGGGGTGCGCGAACGGGCTGAACAGGCAGCGCACGACGAAGGTCGTCGTCAGCGCCTCGGTGCCGCCGGGGCCGGTGCCGTCGGTCCCGTTGTACGCCGCGAGCAGGTAGAGCACGTTCTCGGTGAAGGCGAAGCCGATGCCGACCATCCCGGCGTAGACGATGCCGTCGAGCACGCCGTCGAGCTCCGCGCGCCGCCACCAGAGCAGCAGCACGAGGAACAGGCCCTTGCACGCCTCCTCCACGATCGGCGCCTCCAGGACCAGGCTCGCGTCGTCCCCGAGCCCGAGCACCAGGCCGCCGACCCCGGCGATCACGATGGCGGCGGCGGTCGCCACGAAGCTCCCCCACAGCAGTCCGGCGGCCAGCAACGTGCGCGGCTCGGGCTCGTAGCGGTCGAGCCAGACGTAGCACGCGACGAGCGGACCGACGGGCAGCACCGCGAGGACGGTGGCGAGCGCCAGGCTGCCCGGCGCCCCGGAGACGGCGAGCAGCGCGAGGATCGCGAGCGCCCCGAGACAGGTCAGAACCGTGACGACGACCGTGAACGCACGACCGGTCCTGGGCATGGAAGGCAGCCTATCCGGGCATTCCGGTGCGGCCGCGACAGCGGCGTACAGTGGCCGCGTGAGCGAGCAGAACGAGAGCCAGCCGGCAGCACCGAAGACCGAGTCGCACGACCCCGCCGTCCCCGCCGCGTACGCCGCGTTCATGCGTCAGGGTTGGGGCGATCGCGAGCTCGACCTCGCCGTGGAGCCCGTCGCCGGTCCGGCGGCCGAGCGGCGCGCGAGGCTCGCCGAGGCGTTCCCCGGCGAGCGGCTGGTGCTGCCCGCCGGCACGTTCAAGGTCCGGGCCAACGACACCGACTACCGGTTCCGCCCCGACACCGCGCACACCTACTTCTCCGGCAACCAGACCAGCGACGCCGTCCTGGTCGTCGACGACGGCGAGTCCGTGCTCTACGCGCGCCCCCGCTCCTCGCGCGACACCGACGAGTTCTTCCGCGACCGCCAGTACGGCGAGCTCTGGGTCGGCCGGCGCCCCTCGCTGAAGGAGATCTCCGACTCCCTCGGCATCGAGGTGCGCCACATCGAGGACCTCCCGTCGTTCGACGACGACCGCAAGACCCGCGACATCACCACCGACGACGACCTCGCCCGTGTCGCCGACGAGCTGCGCCTCATCAAGGACGACTGGGAGGTCGCCCAGCTGCAGGAGGCGTGCGACATCACCACCCTCGGCTTCGAGGACTCGGTCCGCGAGTGGGACCAGGCCCTGAAGTACGGCGAGCGCTGGATCGAGGGCACCTTCTTCCGCCGCGCCCGGGCGATGGGCAACGACATCGGCTACGACTCGATCGTCGGTGGCGGCTCGCACGCGACCACGCTGCACTGGATCGAGAACACCGGGGCGATCACGCCCGGCTCGCTGGTGCTGCTCGACATGGGCGTCGAGAACCGCTCGCTCTACACGGCCGACGTCACCCGCACGCTGCCGGTGGACGGCACGTTCACCGCCCTCCAGCGCGAGCTCTACGACCTCGTGTACGCCGCCCAGCAGGCGGGCATCGAGGCGGTGCGCCCGGGCGAGCCGTTCAAGGTCGCCCACAACGCCGCGATGCACGTGCTCGCGCACGGCCTCGAGGACCTGAAGCTGCTGCCGGTCTCGGCCGCGGAGGCGCTCGACCCGGAGAGCCGGGTCTACGCCCGCTGGACGCTGCACGGCACCAGCCACATGCTCGGCATGGACGTGCACGACTGCGGCCGCGCCGCGCCGGACACCTACGCCGAGGGCACGCTCGCCGAGGGCATGGTGCTCACCGTCGAGCCGGGTCTGTACTTCCAGGAGGACGACCTGCTTGTCCCCGAGGAGCTGCGCGGCATCGGCATCCGGATCGAGGACGACATCCTGGTCACCGCCGACGGCTACCGGAACCTCTCCGCCGCGCTGCCCCGGACGTCGGCCGAGGTCGAGGCGTGGATGGCGGAGCACCGCCGCTAGGTTGCCGCCGCCTCGATCTGGGTAACTCCCCCGCGTGGGAGACGATCGCGACGAGACCGACGAGGAACGCCTGGACCGCAAGTTCCAGGACATGCTGCAGGAGCTCCGGATCATGCAGACCGGGGCCCAGCTGACGGCGGGGTTCCTCCTGACGCTGCCGTTCCAGGAGCCGTTCGAGGACCTCGACCAGTTCCAGCGCACCGTCTACCTCGCGCTGGTCGTGGGCGCCGGCCTGACGACCGCGCTGCTGCTGACCCCGGTCGCGATCCACCGCAAGCTGACCGGCACCCACGTGAAGGAGCGCGTGGTGACGTCGGTGCACCGGCTGATGGCCACCGCGCTCGCGACGCTGGCGACCATCATCGTCGGCATCATCTTCTTCACGTTCGACGTGGTCGTCGACCGCACGATGGCCTTCGTCGTCGCCGGGGCGATGGGCGTCGTCGTGGGCAGCCTGCTGCTCGCCCTGCCGTACAGCCTCGCCGGCGGCGCGACCTCGGACCCGGACTAGGCGCCGCGGGCGCGCTGGCCGTAGACGGTGCTGAGCGCCCAGATCACGAACAGGTCGAAGGCGATCACGACCAGGGCCCACAGCGGGTAGTACGGCAGGAACATGAAGTTCGCCAGCGCCGAGACCATCGCGATCACGATGCCCGCGATCATCGCCCAGCCCTGGCCGTAGAGGATGCTGACGCCGATCACCACGGCGAGCACGCCGAGGAGCAGGTGCACCCAGCCCCACGCGGACAGGTCGATGTCGAAGACGTAGTTCGCCGCACTCTCGAACACGTCGTCCTTGGCGATCGCCGAGATGCCCTCCAGTGCCTGGAAGACGCCGACGGTCGTCAGCATCACGGCGGCGAAGATCGTCCCGCCGTCCGCCCACATCATCTCCCGAGGGCTCGCGTTGTGTTGGCTCATGGCCCGAGGCTAGGGACGCGCGACTGCTCCCGAGATCACCCGGTTCGGACGATCTCGCTCGGTCGCGCCACACATCAGGGACCGCCCTGCGTGGCCGGAGCAGGTTCGCGACGGCATCGCCGGGCGCTGACGAACGAGCGAGCGCGTCCGACATACTTGCCCCGGGCCTTGGGCCCTCGGCCTCCGTAGCTCAGCTGGATAGAGCATCGGCCTTCTAATCCGACGGTCGCAGGTTCGAATCCTGCCGGGGGCGCCACGCTCGGCCGCGCTGACGTGCTGAGGTCGGCAACACAGTCGACCCACCACGACCTTGGGCACCCGCTCCACGCAGATGGGTCGTGTGCCTGACAACGCGCTATGCCGCGGCCTCAGGCACACGACCCGACGGCCGACGACCCGAATCCTGCCGGGGGGCGCGCGTCAGCGGTCCTCGGGGATGATCGCCTCCGCGATCGGCTCCTCGTACTGCTCGCGCTCCTCGGGGTCGAAGTCCGGCTGGTCCGGCCGGTTCACATGGTCCTCGGGGTCCATGTCGACGTCGGCCGGGGTCGGCTCCTCCTCCTCGACCGGCTGCTTGGTGCGCTCCAGGTCTCCCGTGTCTCCCATACCGGCCGAGTACCCACCGGATGGAGGGCGTATTACCGCGGGACGGTGGTGTCGATGCTGCGCATCCGGTCCGGCTCGAACCCGTGCCGCAGGCCCCAGGCGACGGCCTGGGAGCGCCGGGCGACGCCGATCTTGCGGTAGCCGGTGCGGATGTAGGTCTTCACCGAGTTGATCGACAGGTACGTCTGCTGGGCGATCTCCTGGTTGCTCAGGCCCTGCACGATGAGCGCCAGCACCTCGGCCTCGCGCGCCGTGAGGCCGTGCTCGCGGCCGGGCCACTCGCCGTTCGCGACACCGTCGGCCACCCCGGCCGACTCCGGCGGGGTGATGGTCTCGCCGCTGTGGATCGCCTCCAGCGCATCCGCGATCTCCGAGCCGCTGAGCCCCTTGGAGAGGTAGCTGGCCGCACCGCGGGCGATGGCCCGCTCGACCAGGTCGGGCTGGGTGTTCCAGCTGAAGATCACGACCCGGTGGCCCCGGCCCGCCACGAGGTCCTCCAGGTCGACCGCGTCACCCTGCACCTGTCCGAAGGTGTCGTAGAGGACGACGTCGACGTCGCTGACGACCGGCAGGCCGGAGTCGAGCTCGACGACACGGATGCGGTCCTGGTGGGGCGCGAGCATCGCCGCGACGCCGGCGACGACGATCTCGTAGTCGTTCACGACCGCCACGCTGATCGGGGGCATGGGCACAGTTCTACCCGAATGTGACTCGGTCGACACGCGCGCCAATGCGACTGAACCAGCCCGGTACGGGATACAAAGGAACTGGCCCCGCTTGGTATGAGCTCGCGGGGCCGATTACTTTTCTCAGCCGCTTTCCGGACGGCCGACGTACTCGTCGATCTCGCCGAGGATCCGGGTCTTGACCGCCTCGTCGGCGAACGACGCGCGGACGCCGGTCCGTGCCAGCTCCGCGACGCCCGCCTCGTCGAGGCCGAGCAGCTCGGCGGCGATCTCGTACTCCCGGTTCAGCGTGGTGCCGAACATCGGCGGGTCGTCGGAGTTGACGGTGATCGTCACGCCGGCGTCGCGGAACGCCCGGATCGGGTGCTCCTCGAGCGTCGCGACCGCGCGGGTGGCGATGTTCGACGACGGGCACACCTCGAGCGGCACGCCGGTCTCGGCGAGGTGCGCGAGCAGCTCGGGGTCCTGGGCCGCCGACGTGCCGTGCCCGATCCGCTCGGCGCCCAGGAGGCGCAGCGCGTGCCAGATCGTCTCCGGCCCGGTGGTCTCACCGGCGTGCGGGACGCTGTGCAGCCCGGCCGCACGGGCCGCGTCGAAGTGCGGCTGGAACTGCTGGCGCGGCACGCCGATCTCCGGGCCTCCGAGGCCGAACGCCACCAGCCCCTCGGGGCGGTGGTTGAGCGCGAAGTCCACGGTCGCGTCCGCCGCCGGCACCCCGGACTCCCCCGGGACGTCGTAGATCCAGCGCAGCACCAGCCCGAAGTCGCGCTCGGCGGCGACCCGGGCGTCCTCGATCGCCTCGGTGTAGGCCTGGATCGACATCCCTCGCCCCTCGTCGTGCGGCAGCACCGAGGTGTACGGCGTGCACGTGAGCTCGGCGTAGCGCAGGCCCTGCTGGGTCGCCATCTCCCGGCCGATCTCGTAGGTGAGGTAGCGGATGTCCTCCGGCGTCCGGACCAGGTCGACGACCGCGAGGTAGACCTCGATGAAGTGCGCGAAGTCGCGGAACTCGAAGAACGTCCTCAGCGCATCCTCGTCGCTCGGAACCGTCCCGGGATGGCGCTCGGCCAGCTCGGAGACGATCCGGGGCGACGCCGAGCCGACGTGGTGGACGTGCAGCTCGGCCTTGGGCAGGTGGGCGATGAAGTCCTTCAGGGATCGCGGAGAGCTCACGCGCCGCAGTCTGTCACTGCAGCTGCTCGACGAGGTTCTCCGCCATCTCCTCCGCCGTACGACCGTCCTGGAAGACCTCGCCGTCCAGCAGGATCGTGGGCGTGCCCTGGACTCCGGCGTCGAACGCCGCCTGGGTCGCGTCGGCCACCCAGTCCGCGGCGGCCCCCTCGCGGATCTTGTCCCCGACGTCGCCCTCGTCGGCCCCGGCCTCGACCGCCCAGTCGACCAGGTCGTCGTTCGTGGGGAACGGGCCCTGCTCCGACGGCTGGTTCTCGAACATCAGGTCGTGGAACTCCTTCGCGACCTCCGGGCCGGACTCGTCGAGCACGATCTTCCACGCGCCCGCGGAGCGCTCGGAGTAGTCGCCGATCGACGACAGCAGGTTGAACGGGCGGTACTCGACCTGCACCTTGCCGTCCGCGGCCAGCCCGGCCAGGTCCTCGCTGCTCGCCAGCTCGAACTGACCGCAGTAGGGGCACAGGAAGTCCTCGTAGATGATCACCGAGTGCGGGGCGTCGTCCGGCCCGATCGTCAGCCCGAACTCGCTGCCCGCGGCCGGCGCGTCGACGTCGGTGGTCGTGTCGAGCGCGCGGGCCAGGAAGAACCCGCCGACCACGATCACGAGCAGCACGGCGATGACGCCGCCCACCATGCGGTTGCGGCGGCGGCGCTCCTCACGCTGCTGCTCGGCCAGCGCCGCGGCGGCGCGGCTGGCTCGGTCGGCTTCGCGGTTCTTCTTCGACATCACGTTCCTTGGGGCTCGGGAGTACGGCGGAACAGCAGCGAGTCCAGCGCCAGTCTCGTGGACGGCTTCCAGACCAGAAAGAGGGAGGCGAGCAGCAGCGCGGCGTCCCGGGCGATCTCCCACGGGTACTTGTCCGCGGCGTCCGGGTCGTAGCCACCACCACCGAAGCAGCCGCAGTCGATCGTGATGCCGCGCGCCCACGCGGACGCGATGCCGATGATGAACAGCACGAACAGCACGGCGGACGCCGCGGCCATCCAGCGGGTCAGCAGCCCGAGGACCAGACAGAGCCCGATCACGATCTCGAGGACCGGGAGCAGCTGGCCGACCGGCTGGACCAGCTCGCCCGGGAGGAGCTGGTAGGCGCGGACGGCGTTCACGCTCTGGGCGGGATCGGGCAGCTTGAGCGCGCCGGCCACGATCCACACGCCGCCCACGACCACGCGCGCGAGCAGGCCGACCCATTCCCTCACGCGCCCGAGCCTAGGGCCCGACCCTGAGTGGGGGCTGAGCGGCGAAGGTCCCGAATCGCTGGGACTAAGGTTGCGGGTGTGAACGAACGACTGGTCTGGATCGACTGCGAGATGACCGGCCTGGATCTCGGCGCCGACGCGCTCATCGAGGTCGCGGCCCTGGTCACCGATTTCGACCTGAACGTGCTCGGTGAGGGCATCGACCTCATCATCAAGCCCCCGGCCGAGGCACTCGACCAGATGAACGACTTCGTCCGGGACATGCACGAGAAGTCCGGCCTGAGCCGGGAGCTCGACGCCGGCATCACGCTCGAGGAGGCCGAGGAGCGGGTGCTCGCCTACATCAAGGAGCACTGCCCCGACGGCAGCCGGCCGCCGCTGGCGGGCAACACCGTCGCCACCGACCGGGCGTTCCTCGCCCGCGACATGCCGAACCTGGAGTCCTTCCTGCACTACCGGATCGTCGACGTGTCCTCCATCAAGGAGCTGTCGCGGCGCTGGTTCCCGCGGGCGTACTTCCAGGCGCCGGCCAAGCGCGGCAACCACCGGGCGCTGGCCGACATCCAGGAGAGCATCGAGGAGCTGCGCTACTACCGCGAGGCCGTCTTCGTGCCCTCCCCCGGCCCGGACAGCGATGCGGCCCGGGCGATCGCCCTCAAGCACGGCGGCGCGCTCACCGGTCTGACCGCCGACGCACCGTCCGGCGACCGGCCCGATTCCCCGAACGCGGACTGAGTCCCCTACACTTTCTGCTCGGTCCGTCAGGACCGGCTTGGTGGGTATAGCTCAGCTGGTAGAGCGCTGCGTTGTGGTCGCAGATGTCGCGGGTTCAAGTCCCGTTACTCACCCCAGTGCGACGAGCCCCCGACCTGATGTCAGGTCGGGGGCTCGTCGCATCTCCCCTTGGCACCCCCGACTGCCGGGTCTAGCGTGTCGAGATGGGCCGAGGCCCACCTCGGCCACGTTCGACCCGGGAGGTCGGAAATGGCACTAGATCGTCGCAGCGTGTTGAAGACAGGGGCCGCGGCGGCAGGCGCCGCGCTCACCGGAGGCCCCTTCCAGGGGCTGCTCGCCGAGTCGGCGTCGGCCAAGCCGGGACACCACCCTCGGTTTGACCTGGTGCCGGCGCTCGACCGCCGTGACGGCCAAGTCCGGCTGCACCTGCCCCGGGGCTTCTCCTACCGCTCCTTCCACGACACGGAGCTGCCGGTGACCCTCGGCGACGGCACCCTGCTTCCCGGACGGCACGACGGCATGGGTGCGTTCCCCGGCCCTCACGGCAACATCCGCCTGGTCCGCAACCACGAGATCACCAACTCCGCAACCGCCACCGCGTTCGGACCGGGTGCTCCGTACGACGCGAACGCCGGTGCGGGCTGCACGACCGTCGAGGTCACCAAGTACGGCGAGGTCGTCGACTCCTACACCAGCCTCAACGGCACCATGTTCAACTGCAGCGGGGGTGTCATGCCCTGGGGCTCGTGGATCACCTGCGAGGAGACGATCAACGGTCCCGACGTCGGCCCGGACTTCCAGGGTGTGCCCAACACCCACCTGGAGGAGAAGCACGGCTACATCTTCGAGGTGCCGGCGGACGGCCAGAGTAACCGCCAGCCGATCACGCGCGCCGGGCGCTTCCCTCACGAGGCCGTGTCGTTCGACCCGGTCGACGGCATCCTCTACCTGACCGAGGACAACTTCGAGTTCCCCTCCGGCTTCTACCGCTACATCCCCAAGCACCACCCGATGGATACCGGATTCCTCGACAACGAGGGGCGACTGCAGATGCTCGCGGTCAAGGGTCGTCCACTCGCCCACCTGGAGGCACGGCAGCAGCGGCGCGCGACGTACAAGGTCGAGTGGGTCGACATCGACGACCCGGACCCGACGATGCCGGCCGGCACCACCAACGACCAGGCGCTGGTCAAGGTCGGCGACCAGGGCCGGGCGCAGGGTGCTGCGCTGTTCTCCCGGCTCGAGGGCCAGGTCTACGAGGACCACGTCGTCTACTTCACCTCCACCCAGGGCGGTGGTCCGGCCGAGCAGGACTGGGGCGCCGCGGACGACGACGACGACAACGCCAGCGGCTTCGGCAAGGGCAACGGTCAGGTCTGGGCCTACCACTGCCGGTCGAAGACGCTGCAGGTCGTCTACCAGGCACCGGTGGACGACACGGAGGCCAACCTCAGGTTCGATTTCCCCGACAACATCACCACCAGCAAGCGCGGCACGCTGGTGGTGTGCGAGGACAGCGCCGTGGACAACTACATCCGCGGGCTCTCGCGAGGCGGACAGCTGTGGGACATCGCCCTGAACCGGCTGGTGAGCCAGGTCAGCACGGACCCGGTCACCGGTGAGTACCGACAGCGGTACGCCGACGAGTTCGCAGGGTCGACCTTCTCGCCCGGCGGCCACACCCTCTTCGTGAACATCCAGGCCAGCGCCGGCATGACGTTCGCCATCTGGGGGCCGTGGCGCAAGATCGGGGTCTGACACCGGTCACTCCGGGATAGTCCCTCACGTTGTGGTTGCCCGGTACGGCGTGTCGGCAGCCACAACGTTCGGGACTATCCCGGCGCTCGGCTGTCTCAGCCGCCGACGGCCGGATCCGCCTGCGCGGGCGCGGGGTCGGGGAGCCGCATCATCCGGAAGGCGACGGCGATCCCGGCGAGCGCTGCGAGGAGTGCGACGACCAGCGCGACCTGGAGCGCGAGGTCCCGGGCCTCGTCGTTGATGCTGAGGACCTCGTCCTGGACGTCCTCGGGCTGGTCGACGAGGAGCTCGCCGAGCTGGGCGTCGCTCATCACCTGCGCGTCGTCCTCGAGCACCTGGGCGACGCGCTCCTGGTCGGCGGGCGGCAGCACGTCGCTCGACTCCGCCATGTTCGTGAAGGAGATCGACAGCGTGGCGAGCATGATCGCGCCGGCGAACGCGAGACCGAACGAGAGACCGAACGACCCGGTCGCCGAGGTGACCCCGGCCGCCTCGCCGACGCGCTCCTCCGAGATGGGGGCCAGGGCGTAGTTGTTCAGCTGCGACGCGAGCAGGCCGAGCCCGGCGCCGGCGAGCATCAGCGGGATCACCAGGTGCCAGCCGGAGTCCGCGCGAGGCACCAGCACCACGAGCAGGGCGATCGACGCGGCGAGCAGCACGAAGCCCGCCCGGACGATGCTGCTCGCCCGCCGCCGGCCCGCCCGGCGCCCGGCGAGCAGCGCGACGCCGAACATCGTGAGCGACAGCGGCGCGAGGGTGATGCCGGCCTCGAGCGCGTTGTATCCCCACACGAGCTGCAGGTAGATCGGCAGGGCGATCAGGAGTCCGCCGAGCGCTACCTGCTGCAGGAAGATCTGGGAGACGCCGGTCCGGAACAGCTGGGAGGCGAACAGGGTCGGGTCGAGCAGGACCGGCTTGCCCTGACGCTTGCGCCGGAGGAGCCAGTACACGAGACCCGCCATCGCGGCGGAGCCGATCGCGAGCAGCAGCGCGACCGACTCGCCGCCCTCCTGCCACACGAGCACGCCGATCACCAGGCCGCCCATGGCGACCACCGAGAGGCACGCGCCCACGACGTCGATCGACCGGTCTCCGGCGTACGGCACGTCGCGGATGCTGCGGCTCCCGATCAGCACGACGAGGATGATCAGCGCCTCGATGAGGAACCCGACGCGCCACGACAGGACGGTCGTGACGAAGCCGCCGATCAGCGGACCGATCGCCGCCGCGATCGCCGCGGACGCGCCGACCAGCGCGAAGATTTTCGCGCGCGCCTTGCCCTCGAAGTTGCCGTGGATCAGCGACTGCATCGCCGGGAGGTAGAGCGAGGCGCCGAGCCCGCCGAGCACCGCCCAGAAGACGATGATCGCCGTCAGGCTCTGCGCGAAGACCATCGCGAGCGCCCCCACGGCGTAGAACACCATGCCGGTGACGAACGCGCGCTTGCGCCCGAACAGGTCACCCACCTTGCTGCTGATGAGGATGAACGCGGCGGACACGAGGGCCTCGATCGCCACGGCCGACTGGACGCCGCTCACGGTCGTGTCGAGGTCGTGGACGACGGCCGAGATCGACACGTTCATGAACGACGTGTCGATCACGAACACGAACATCGCCGCCGCCAGGAGGATCCCCTGCCGGGGCGTGCCGGTGTCGTCGGTGCTCGACGCGGTCTGGTTCACGGCGCCATCGTCGGCTCTGCCGGGGTGGTGGCGCCTCACCCGGCGACGGGTGGGCCGGGCCACCCGTTCGACAGCCGCCAATTCTCTGACTAAGGTCAGAGAATGGATCCGGACACCGCCACCCTGCGCCGGTTCAACCGTACCTACACGCAGCGGATCGGGGCGCTCGACGAGTCGTTCCTCGGGACCGGCCGTCCGCTCGGCGTGACCCGGCTGCTGTTCGAGATCGGGTACGACGGCGCCACGGTCCGCGAGCTGCGCGACCGGCTCGACCTCGACTCGGGGTACCTCACCCGGCTGCTGCGCCGCCTGGGCGACGACGGCCTCGTCGAGGTGCACCCCGACCCGGCCGACCGTCGCCGGAAGGTGGCGACGCTGACCGCTGCGGGCCAGCGGGCCTGGCGCGACCTCGACGACCGCTCCGAGGAGCTCGCCCGCGCGATCGTCGGCCCGCTGACGCCACGGCAGCGCGAGCGGCTCACCGAGGCGCTCTCGACCGCCGACCTGCTGGTGCGGGCCGCGACCGTACACCTGCGCGAGGTGTCCCCCACCGACCCGGTCGCCCGCGAGGCCGTGCAGCGGTACTTCGACGAGCTCGAGCGACGCTTCCCCGACGGCTTCGACCCCGGCGAGCCCGACCACCGCGGGACGTTCCTGCTCGCGTCCAGCGACGGGCAGCCGGTCGCGTACGGCGGTGTCCAGCAGCTCTCGGACGAGACCGGCGAGATCAAGCGGATGTGGGTCGCCGACGACTGGCGCGGCGCCGGCCTCGGCGCCCGGATGCTGCGCGAGCTCGAGTCACTGGCGGCCCGGCTCGGCCACACCCGCGTCGTGCTCGACACCAACGGCACCCTGCGCGAGGCGATCGCGATGTACGGCCGCGCGGGCTACACCGCGGTCGAGCGCTACAACGACAACCCGTACGCCGAGCACTGGTTCGCCAAGGAGCTCATGGCTCCTCGGTGAGCCGCTCCCAGTCCGTGACGATCGGCGCGAGCTCGCCGTCGACCCAGAGCGCGAGCTGGTCAGGAACCACCCAGCCGCCTGCCGCCCGGTCGGCGAGGTCCCAGACGTAGCGGGCCACCGAGCCGCGCGAGCAGACGTCGGTCACCCCCGGGATCGACGAGGTGCAGCGGACGCAGTCGTAGTCACCCGACACGGGCAGGGCGGGGATCGTGAACCCCAGCGCGTGCAGCGGCTGGAAGACGTGGGTCGCACCCCACGTCGCCGGGTGGCCGACGGCCTCCTCAGCCGCTGCCTGGGCATGCGCGCGGACGTCGATGCCGAACGGCGTGCCCGCGCGCACGAGCGACTCGATCGCGAACCCGACCTTGCTCGTCAGGTCGAGCCACGGCGCGAGCACCGGGTTGTCGACGAGTGGCTCGGTGAGCGGCGCGAGCACCGGCTCGGCGGCGATGCGGCGTACCAACGCGGACCGCCAGGCGGCGAACGCGGCCGCTCCTCGGGAGTCGGCGGACATGTGGCCGTCCCACGCGAGGACCGTCTCGCGGACCGGCCCCGGGTCGAGCTCGCGGGCCAGGTCCTGGAAGAGGGCGAGCGTCGGCAGCAGGTCGTCGTCATGGATCGCGCGGAAGTCTTCGGTGGTCAGGTCGCGGCGGCCGTCGAGCAGCGCCCGGATGCGCGCCGCGCGGTGCGGCGGCGCGAACGACGTGCCGATCGGGTCGCTCTCCGGGCCGCGGCGCTCGTTGGCGGTGACCACCTGCCCGTCCGGCGCGACGTCGTGGGCCGGCAGCTCGTCGAGCCACCCGGTCCACGCCGACTCCGGTCCGACGACGCCGCGACGGTTGGCCTCGGGCCGCACCGGCACCCGCCCGGCGTTGCGGAACCGCACCGCCCCGCTCCGGTCGGCGGCGATCACGTTGTTGACCGGCTCGACCCAGTCGTCGAGAGCGGCCATCACGTCCGCGGCGGTGCGGGACCTCAGCAGCGGCAGGAAGGCGTCGAAGCCGAGGTCGTCGAGCACCACCGACGCGGCGCGCAGGCTGAGCCCGCGACCCTCGTCCACCGAGCCGGCGAACACCGGGCCGCGCGCCGTCACCACGATCTCCAGCACCTCGCCACCGAGCACCTCGGTGCGCGCACTCGCGGGCTCCCAACCGGACGGTCCCAGCGCTTCGACGCCGTCAGCGGTACGCCGCAGCCGCTCGTCGTACACGTCCTGGTAGTCGGCCATCGCATTGGTGATCGCCCACGCGACCTCGCCGGCGTGGGCGAAGTGCTGGATGCCCGGCACGCCGGGGAACGCGAAGCCGAGCACGTCGAACTCGTCGCAGGACAGCCGCACCTGCTGGTAGACGTTCGGGTGCTCGAGCCCGCGGTGCGGGTCGCCCCCGATCAGCGGGAAGCCGGTCGCGGTCCGGTCACCCCCGACCGCCCAGGCGTTGCTGCCGCTGGCCAGCGGCCCCTCGTGCGACAGCAGCCGGGCGTCGTCGCCGAGCACCTCGCGCGCCCGCGCCTCCCAGAGCTTGCCGGGCAGGCTCGCGAACAGCAGGTGCTGGGCGAGGAACACCGCGAGCGGCGTCCACGGCTCCCACGCGGCCGGGCTCAGGCCGAGCTCGCGCAGCTCCGGGGCGTCGTCGTGCAGGCCGTCGTTCACGCCGTCGACGTACGCCGCGACGAACGCCGCGGACTCCGGCCGCAGCCGCGCATGGGCGCGGCGCGCGGTCGCGGCGATCCCGGTCCTGCGGGCCAGCCGGTCCCACGGCAGCCCGGCCGGGCCGAGCACCTCGGCCGTGGTGCCGGTGGCCCGGCGCCGGAGGTGCTCGAGCTGCCAGGCGCGGTCGTGGGCGGTCACCCGGCCCTGCCCCTCGGCGAGGTCCGCGACGGTGCTGGCGCGCACGTGCGGGACGCCGTACGCGTCGCGGTAGACCCGGGCCATCTCAGACGTGGGTGAGCAGCGGCAGCCGGACGAAGAACGTGGTGCCCGCGCCCGGCTCGGACTCGACGCGCATGTCACCGCCGTGCTTCTCGACGATCGCGTGCGCGATCGACAGGCCGAGGCCACTGCCGGGGATCGCCTGCTCCTGGGCCAGGGAGGAGCGGAAGAACCTGCTGAACAGCCGCTCCTGCTCGGCCCGCGGGATGCCGATGCCGGTGTCGGCCACCGAGATCACCGCCGAGTCCCCCTCCGCCAGCAACGTCACCGTGACGCGCCCCTCCTCCGGCGTGAACTTCACGGCGTTGCCGACCAGGTTGATGACCACCCGCTCGAGCATGTCGCGGTCGCCGAGGAACGGCACCGGCTCGTCGGGCAGGTCGACCACCAGCTCGAGGTCGCGCAGCTCGGACGTCGGCGCGACGACCGTGCAGGCGGCCGCCACGATCTTGCGCAGGTCGACGAGGCGGTCGACCATCGCCATGCCGTCCTCCTGGACCCGCGAGAGCGTCAGCAGGTCGTCGATCAGCGACAGCAGGCGGGTGCTGTTGGCCGCGACCCGGCCGACCGCGTCGAGCTGGGGCGCCTCGAGCTCGCCGTACACGCCCTCCTGGAGCATCTCGGTGTAGCCCAGGATGCTGGTGATCGGGGTGCGCAGCTCGTGGCTGACGCTCGACACGAAGGCGTCCTTGACCTGGTCGACCTCGCGGAGCCGCTCGACCGCCTGCCGCTCGGTCTCCAGCGCCTCGACGAGCTTCTCCTGCGCGCGCACCCGCTCGGTGATGTCCTCGGAGGTGCTGACGTAGCCGGTCACCTCGCCACGGTCGTCGTGGATCCGGTTGAGCGTCATCGAGTGCATCCGCAGCTCGCCGTCCTTGCGCACGAAGCCCATGTCGACCGGGCCCTTGTCGATGACCATGCGGGCGACGGCGACCAGGGTCGGCTCGACGCCGAGCAGGGCGCCCTTGGCCTCGAGCTCCTCGCGCGAGTGCAGCATCTCGGTGGTCCGGCCGAGGAGCTCGTCGGCGGTGTAGCCCAGCAGGCGCTCGGCGCCCGGGTTCACCAGCGTGACCAGGCCGTGCTCGTCGGTGCCGATGATCGCGACGCCGTTCGCGCCGTTGACGATGTTCTGCACCTTGTCGCGCTCGGCCGCGACCTGGCGGGCGCTCTCGAGCTGCTCGCCGACCGCGAGCAGCAGCGGCACCACGACCAGGGCGCACACGATGGCGAACGTCGAGAGCAGGATCCCCTGCGCGTCGGGCGAGAAGCCGTAGCGCGCTCCGGCGTTGGCGAACGGGCCTCGGCCGTTCGTGGTGCACGTGACCGCGAAGGCGAGCACGACCACCATCTGCGACAGGGCTTCGTACGGCGCGGTGCGCAGCGCGCACCACGTCAGCACCGGCACCACCATGAACGCGATCGACGGGAAGTCGTGGGGCAGGAACACCAGCGGCGACAGCGTCAGGATCACGACCCACTGGGCGGCTCGCTCCGACGGGCCGGCCGCGCTCGCGTGCAGCCGCAGCCGCGCGAAGAACGGCACGATCACCAGCTGCGAGCACAGGTTGCTGGTCAGCAGCGCGAGCGCCAGCACGGACGGGTCGCTCCACCCCGTGGCGGTGCTGGTGACGAACGCCGCGGCCCCGGAGACCAGGGCACCGAGCGCCGCCCCGCCCACGAACCGGGCCAGGTCACCGCTCGAGCGCAGCTCGGGCCGGACCCGCCGGCCACCGGCGAAGATCCGCCAGGTCACCCAGGCGCCGGCGGTCATGCCGAGGCCGAGGCCGACCGCGACCTCCGGGTCGCGACCTCCGGACCAGATCGTGCCGACCGCGATCCCCGCGACCAGCACCAGGAGGACCGGCGTGCGCGGCCGCGCCGCCACCATGAGGCAGGCCGTGGCCGCACCGATCGGCCAGATGCCGATCGCCGTACCGCCCTCCGGGGTGGCATGCACGGCGGAGAGACCGAACAGGGTCATGGCAGCGAGCAGGCACGCGACGCGCACGACCCACGACCTCACCACGGACGTCCCTCCCGAGCGGCGGCGCGCCTGATGCACCACCCTCCTCTGACCGACATCTTCGCCCCGAACACGTGCCGTGGCGCGTACGACCTGCCGAGCGGGGCTAGGTTGGCTCGATGAGTTCGGCTCGGAACAGCTACGACGTGGTGGTCGTCGGGGGTGGCCACAACGGCCTGGTCGCGGCGGCGTACCTCGCCGGCGCGGGCCTCTCGACGCTCGTCCTCGAGCGGCTCGCGCGACCGGGCGGCGCCGACCTGGTGTCGCCGCTGCCGGGCGCCGTGGTCACCGACCTCGGGCTGGACCTGCCGCGCGGCAGCCGGAACCCGGCCTGCGGCGACCTGGCCAGCGACCTCGTGCGCGCGGTCGGGCCGACGCTGCTCCAGCCGCTGCCCCTCGAGCGCGACGTCCGGGCCCAGGTCGACCCCGACACCTGGCGGGACTTCGTCTCCACGCCGCTGGGCGTGACGCTCGAGGCCCGGTACGCCGACGACGCCGAGCGCGGACGCGTCGCAGCCGAAGCCCTGACCGGCACGTTCGCGTCCCTGCACGACGAGTCGCTCGCGGCGAACCGCGGCCTCCTCTACCGGCTGCTCGGCGGCACCGCGAGCACCCGCGGCGTGGCGGAGCTGCTGACCCAGGCGGCCGCCGGCGCGGGCGCCGAGCTGGTCACGTCCGCCGGGGTCAGCTCGATCCGCGGCGGCGACGACGGGGCCGAGGTGTCGTGGCACGACGGGATGTCGCAGCACACCGTGGGTGCGCGGTTCGTGCTCTCGAACGTCGCGCCCTGGGTGCTGCAGATCCTGATGGGCGGCGACGAGGACCCGGCGACCAAGCCCGAGGGCGCGCAGCTGCGGATCGACCTGCACCTCGACCGGCTCCCCCGGCTGAGGTCCGGCGCAGACCCGGAGGCGGCTTTCGCCGCCGGCATCGTGGTGGGCAGCGGCTACGCCGAGCTCGCGTCGGCGTACGACGAAGCCGCCGCCGGGCGGATGCCGTCGGTGCTGCCCGGCCGGCTCCAGGGCCGCGGTGACACGCTCACCTACCTCGGCACCCACACCCCGGCCCGGCTGTTCGCCGACGACCCGCAGGGCGCCAAGGACCTGGCCGTCGCGCGGGCGCTGGCCACGATCGACACGCAGCTCGCCGAGCCGATCGCCGACCGCGTGGTGCACCTGGAGGCCCGGACCCCGCAGGACATCGAGCACGACCTGGCGATGCCCGGGGGCCACCGGTTCCATGGCGACCTGGAGTGGCCGTGGGCTCCGAACCGGGCGCGCCTGGACACCCCGGCGCAGCAGTGGGGCGTCCAGACCGACGTCGGGTCCGTGCTCGTCTGCGGCTCCGGATCGCGCCGAGGGGGCGGCATCTCGGGCCTCGGCGGGCACAGCGCGGCGCACGCCGTCCTGGCCTCCAGATGAGGACGACGGCCCCGATTTTTCCGCGACGTCGCCCGCTGGTAGAGTTCACGTCGCTTCACCGCGCGGCATTAGCTCAATTGGCAGAGCAGCTGACTCTTAATCAGCGGGTTCGGGGTTCGAGTCCCTGATGCCGTACATCACGAAGGGCCGGGACGAGTTCCCGGCCCTTCGGCATTTCCCCGCCGTTCCCCCCGTCGTCACGAAATCACCCGTTCGGGCGTAACGCCAGGCGGGCGCGGGACCGTCCGCGCCAGAGACGATGTGGACGTGTCAGTCAGGCCTCCGCGTGTCGGGATCGTGAGCAGCCAGGTGGTCCTCGGCAAGGGTCTCGCCGCCATGCTCGCCGAGCACCCGGAGAGGGCCGTCCTCGCGGACGCGGACCAGGCGGACGTCGTGCTGTACGACGTGCTCGGCGTGCACCGGCACAACGGCGCCGACCTCGAGCGGCTGGTCCGCGAGACCAGCTCGGTGATCCTGGCGGTCAGCCGCGACCTGCGACCGGACCTGCGCGCGCGGGCGATGGCCCGCGGTGCGCACGGATGGATCTCGATGAGCGTCGACTCCGCGCAGCTGGTCGAGGCCGTCGAGGCCGCGGTCGACGGGCACGCGCTGCCGGGACGTGAGGACCGGATCGGGCACGCGGTCGGCCTCACCGAGCGCGAGGTCGAGGTGCTCGCGCTGATCACGCTGGGCATGAGCAACCAGGAGATCGCCGACCGGCTCTTCCTCTCGATCAACTCGGTGAAGACCTACGTGCGCACGGCCTACGCCAAGATCGGCGCCCGCTCGCGCAGCCACGCGGTCGCGTGGTGCCTCCACCACGGGTTCGCGCCGCCCGAGCTCTGACGCATGGCCCCCGACCGGCGGGGGCACCGGGGCTGCATGGCACTCACGTCCCTCTGGGAGGACCTGCACCCCCACCCCGCCCCGGCCGAGGCCGTCGTGGACGGCGAGTGGGACGCGCTCGTCATCGGGGCCGGCATCACCGGCCTCACCACCGCGACCCTGCTGGCCCGGGCCGGCCTGGCGGTCGCGGTGCTGGAGGCGCGCCACGTCGGTGCGGGCACGACGGGCCGCAGCACCGCCAAGGTGAGCCTGCTCCAGGGCACCCAGTACTCCCGGATCTCGCGCCGGCACAGCGACGCCGTGCTGCGCGGGTACGCCGCAGCGAACGCCGAGGCGCTCGCGTGGGTCACCCGCTTCTGCGACGACCACGGCGTCGAGTACCAGCGGCGGCCGGCGTACACCTACGCGACCAGCGAGCAGGGCGAGCGCTCGGTGCGCGCCGAGCTCACCGCGCTGCACAAGGCGGGCGTGGACGGTGCCACGTGGGTCGACGAGGTCCCGTTGCCGTTCTCGACGACCGGCGCGGTCCGGCTGGACGACCAGGTCCAGCTCGACCCGCTCGAGCTGCTCGCGGGGTTGCGCGCCGAGGCGGTCGAGCACGGCGTCAGCATCGTCGAGGGCGCGCGCGTACGCCGCCTGCACGGGCACGGCCCGTACACCGTGGAGACCGAGGCGGGTGAGGCCACGGCGCCGCTGGTCGTGGTCGCGACGAACATGCCGATCCTGGACCGCGGCGGATTCTTCGCCCGGGCCGAGCCGGCCCGGTCCTACGGGCTGGCCTTCCGCACCAGCGGTTCGGCCGTCGACGGGATGTACCTCTCGGCGGACTCCCCGTCCCGCTCGCTGCGCGACACCCCGGCACCCACGGGCAGCCTCCTGCTGGTCGGCGGCGACGGGCACAAGACCGGCACGTCGGGCTCGGAGCTCGGGCACCTGGACTCGCTGCGCGCGTGGACCCACGAGCACTTCCCCGACGCCGAGGAGACGCACGCCTGGTCCGCGCAGGACTACGTCCCCCACCACGCCCTGCCGTACGCCGGCCCGATCCTGCCCGGCGCGGACCGGCTGCTGATCGCCGGCGGCTACTCCAAGTGGGGCATGACCAACGGCGTCGCCGCCGCGCTGGCGATCACCGCTCGGGTGCTCGGCGGCAACCTGGAGTGGGCCTCGACGTTCGAGCCCTGGAGCACCCACGAGCTGACCGGCGTGCCGGACAGCATCCGGATCAACGCCGCGGTCGCCCTCGAGATGACCTCGGGCTGGGTCCGCAAGATCGCCACCCGCGACGACGCCCCGATCTGCACGCACCTCGGCGGGGTGCTGCGCCGCAACGACGCCGAGGACAGCTGGGACTGTCCCCTGCACGGCTCCCGGTTCGGTCCCGACGGCTCGGTCCTGGAGGGTCCGGCCACGTGTGCGCTGCGCGGCTCGGGCGCCTGACCGCCAGTCCCTTTTCGGACGCCTTCAGACCACTTTTCTCAAGGCTTACTCAAGGTTCCTCCACCGGCGGTGCAAGGTTCGTCCACATCCGTTACGGGGGCTGTTCTCGGCGTGGAATCGTGCCGATGCACCCGGAGATCACGCCGGACACCCGACCCCCAGGAGTCACCTCATGCGAGCCCGTCTCGTCGCCGCCCTCACCGCCGCCGTCGCGGTGGTCCCGGCGTTTCTCGTCGTCGGCGCCAGCCCGGCGCAGGCCAGCGGCAACAGCGGCACGGTGAAGATCTCCGAGGTCGGCGGCGCCGCCGACGAGAGCAACGACCCGCACGTCGGCTGCTCGTTCGACGTGCAGTGGTACGGCTTCGACCGCTCCTCGTCCGCCGTCACCTTCGCCAGCTGGGCGCCGACCCAGGCCGCAGACCTCACGGTGTCCGGCCCGGCCGCGGTGCCGCTCGGGAACCCGGCCTCCGGCAGCGAGCTGAACACCATCCAGACCTACACGCTGGCCTTCACCGGAGCCGATCCGGCCGCCCAGGGCTACCACGTGAAGCTGACCGTGGAGACCACCCGCCCGGACGGCCGCAAGGGCGTGACGAAGTACAAGACGTTCTGGGTCGACTGCGAGCGCGAGGACGCCTCGACCGAGCCGACCGACCCGGACAACCCGGGCAACCCGGGCAACCCGGGAGAGCCGACCACCCCGGGCACGCCGTTCGACTGGGACTGGACGTACCCCACGCCGACCTGTGACGCGCTCTCGCTGACCTACCCGGCCAGCATCCCGGCCGGCCAGGCCAACGACGCCAACGTCCGGTTCGCGACCGCCTCGGGCCAGTTCACGCTGAACTTCCACAACAACGCGGGCACCTGGTCCGGCGCCCACGTCTTCGACTTCAAGAGCCACCCGCAGTGGCCCGCCGGGCTCACCGACTACCACGTCGTGTGGACCCAGGTCGGCGGCACCAACTACCACTGGCAGGGCGACGTCGCCTGCGCGCCGGTCCCGACGACCGACCCCGAGGAGCCGTTCAGCTGGGACTGGGAGTACGCCGACCCGACCTGCACCGCGCTGACCGTCGGCTACCCGGCGAACATCCCGGCCGGGCAGGCCAACGACGCGAACATCCGCTTCGAGAGCAACGTCGGCCAGTTCACGCTGAACTTCCACAACAATGACGGCACCTGGTCCGGCACCCACGTCTTCGACTATCGGTCGCACCCGCAGTGGCCGGCCGGCGTCACCGAGTTCCACGTCGTGTGGACCCAGGTCGGCGGCACCAACTACCACTGGCAGGGCGACGTCGCCTGCGTGATCGAGGACGGCACCGCCAAGGCGGTCACCGAGGTGGCCGGGTTCAAGGCCGGCAAGGTCACGGTCAGCAAGGGCGCCACCGTCGCCAGCGACGCGATCGTGGTCGACGGTGCCGGCTTCCAGGACCTCTACCTGCAGATGTCGACCACCGGCCAGAGCTCGTGGAAGTCGGTCAGCACCGTCACCACGACCGCCAGCGGCACCGGCCGGGTCACCTTCCCGCAGCTCACGAGGAAGGGCACCTACCGCTTCCGGGTGGTCGTGGCCGAGTCCGGGATCTCGACCGGCGACACCACCGACGTCCTCACCGTCAAGGTCCGCTGACCACGAACCGGCGTACCAGGTCCCTGCGGATCTGGGCGTCGGTCCACGCGAAGCGCACCCACCGGCCCCGCGAGAACATCCGGGTCTGGTCGGTGGAGTACGGCGAGCGCGGGTTCTCGGACTGGCCGTAGGTCAGGATCGTGCGCGCGTCCACGCGGCCACCGCTGAGGTAGGAGACCGCCTGGATGTGCGAGGAGCCGTACGTCACCGCGCGGAAGTAGTCCGCGTTGTCGCGCGCCCAGCGGGAGGCGAGCGCGTTGGCGTTGCCGACCTCGTCGCCGCTGCCGCCACCGAGCGGGATGGGCGGCGCGCCCCGGTCGCCCGCGACCTGGAGCCGACCCCACGGGACGTCGAAGGCGATGCCGCGCTCGCGCAGCGAGGCGATCGCGTCCGCCATCGCCTGGACGACCTGGGGGTTCGCGACGTTCAGGTCCCGCGGGGTGTCCAACGGGTCGCCGGGGTCGAACTGCGTCACCCAGACCGGGTCGACGAGGTCGAGCGGCAGGGACGGCAGCCGGGACACGAACTCCTCGAAGATGTGGGTGCCGACGGAGTCGACGTTCGACGTGCGGTCCCAGGCCTCGAGGACGTCACACGCCTCGGTCTCCCCCGTGGCCCGGCAGACCTGGTCGAGCGCGCCGCCCTCGCTCATCACCTCGGCCGCCATCAGGCGGTTCTCGTGCTGGTGCCGGCGCAGGCTGCGCGGCGACTCCTTCCGCCCCGACTCGAGCCGGTCGATCACGTACTGCGACACCATCCGGGTGCGCATCGTGCGCACGCACCGCTCGCAGCCGATGATCCCGGCGTACCCCTCCAGCGGTTGTGCGGGGTTGGGGAGCCAGTACGAGTCGTTGGCGTTCATCACCCAGTCGCGACGGACCGCCTTCGGCAGGTTCGCCGGGCCGAAGACCCCGGGACGCTGGGCGTCCTCGTCGGTGCGCCACGCGCAGGTCGAGCCCGCGAAGGTGCCGTCGAGGCCCGGCAGCCCGGCCACCTGCTGGAGCAGGATGCCGGTCGGCGTGAGGCACTGCTGCACGAGGTCGTCGGGCACGTTGGGCACGACGGAGTGGTCGGCGTACAGCACGTTCCCGGCGCGGTCGGCCGCCGTGGTGTTCACCCACGGCATGCCGCCGCCCGCGTCCTGGCGGCGCAGCAGGTCACGGACGCTGGTCGCCTTGCCCATGTCGAGGAACGTGTCGATCGTGCGCAGGTGCTCGGCGTTCGCGTCGCGGATCGCCCAGACGCTGAGCGGTCCCCACGGCATCAGCGTCGCCGGAGAGTCGACGACGTAGCCCTGCGGGGTGCGGTAGACGTCCTCGGTCACCGTCCCGTCCGGAGTCTCCACCTCCACGACGTCGCGGATGAGCTCCTGCGGGCCGGCGTCGGTGAGGTAGGTCGTGCCGGGGCCGGGCGTCTCGTACTCGTACGGCGTGAACCGGTACGCCGTCGACACGGTGTGGCTCCACGCCACGTCCTCGTTCCACCCGATGTTCACCACCGGCGAGCCGATCAGCGAGGCGCCGGCGACGTCGTACCTGCCCGGGATCGTCAGGTGCTGCTGGGTGAAGTGGTAGCGGCCGCGCCAGGGGAAGTGCGGGTTGCCCAGCAGCATCCCCTTGCCGGTGGTGGTCGCGTCGCCGCCGACGGCGGTGGCGTTGGACCCGAACGGGGACTCCGGGTCGCGGCCGAGCGCCCTCAGCAGCGCGTCGCGGTCGACGTCGGCCGCGACCGGGAGCTCGGGCAGGCCTGGGTCGTCCGGGGTCGGCGGCGCCGCGTCGACGATCTCCTCGACGAAGACGCCGGACGACGCGAGCAGGTTCGCCAGGTAGACGCCGTACCAGAGGTCGAGCGACGTCACGTCCGGCTTCAGGTACGCCGCTCCAGCGCACGCCGGGTCGGTCACCCGGTGGGTGCGCAGCCACTGGTTCGCGCCGGCGACGTACCCGTCGACCATGGCGCGGGCCTGCGGGCCGGGACCACGGACGGGGTCCTTCAGCAGCTTCTCGACGACCTTGCGCTGGTGCAGGCTCGCCACGAACGCGTCGACCTGGAGGTTCGAGGCGTCGAGGGTGACCTGGTCGTTGTACCGCTCGTCGGGGCCGAACCACTTCGACCGCTCACCACGCGCGGTCACCAGGGTGTCGGCCAACGTGCAGACGGCGGCCTCGGTGGCGGCGTACCCGCTGCCGAAGCCCAGCGAGCCGAAGTCCCGCGCGGTGATGTGCGGGATCCCGTGCTCGGTGACCGCGATGCTCGCGCGGTAGCGGTCCCGGGGCGCGGCGTCCGCCGCCGGGACGGCGACGAGCGGGACCAGGGCGGCGGTCGCAGCGAGGGCGACGAGTCGGCGCAGCATGCCCGCTACAACGGGCCGGAGTGCGTCCGGGTTACAGGTACAGGCCGGTGGCGGAGTCGCCGATGCGCTCCGCGGCCACCGCGTGGACGTCCCGCTCGCGCATCACGATGTAGACCTCGCCGGCGACCTCGACCTCGGCCTTGTCCTCGGGCTCGAAGAGCACCTTGTCGCCGACCTCGACCGCACGCGCGTGCGGGCCGACCGCGACCACGCGCGACCAGGCCAGCCGGCGCGCGCCCATGGCGGCGGTCGCCGGGATCACGATGCCGCCGCTGGAGCGGCGCTCTCCGGACTCACGGTCCAGCTCCACGAGGATGCGGTCGTGGAGCATCTTGATGGGGGTCTTGTCGCCCATCGGTCAGCGAACGACCTTGCGGACGACGACGAAGAACGTGATCACACCGACCGCGACACCGGCGGCCTTGAGGATGTTGTCGGTGCGCGGCTGGCCGGTGGACCGGTCGACGAAGTGTGCCTTGATGTCGGCGACCTCACGGCTCACGATCGTCTTCGGGTGCGAGCGGTAGAGGAGCTGGTCGATCGTGGTCGCCAGGCGCTCCCTGGTCTCCTCGATCTCCTGCTCGAGAGCGGACAGCTGGTCGTCCTTGCCCACGTGATCTCCTCGTCGTCGTCTGTCGGGGCGAGGCTATCAACGCGCCGGAGGCAGCGTCGTCCGCGGGTCGAACCCGAACGGCAGCTCGAGCCGGTTCTCCTTCATCAGCACGTCGTCGGTGAGCACGTCGTACGTCGATCCGTCGGCCACGACCGTGCCACCGCTCAGCACGACCGAGCGCGGGCACAGCTCGAGGGCGTAGGGCAGGTCGTGGGTCACCATCAGCACCGTCACGTCGAGCGAGCGCAGGATGTCGGCGAGCTCGCGGCGCGAGGCCGGGTCGAGGTTCGACGACGGCTCGTCGAGCACGAGGATCTCCGGCTCCATCGCCAGCACCGTCGCGACCGCGACCCGGCGGCGCTGGCCGAAGGAGAGGTGGTGCGGCGGGCGGTCGACGAACTCGGTCATGCCGACCTTGTCGAGTGCGTCCATCACCCGGCGGTCGAGCTCGTCGCCCTTGAGGCCCAGGTTGGCGGGCCCGAACGCGACATCGGCCCGGACCGTGCCCATGAACAGCTGGTCGTCGGGGTCCTGGAACACCACGCCGACCCGGCGCCGGATCTCCTGGAGGTTCGCCTTCTCGACCGGCAGCCCGCTCACCGAGACGCTGCCGGCGCCGGCGGTGTGGATGCCGTTGAGGTGCAGCACCAGCGTGGTCTTGCCGGCGCCGTTGGGACCGAGGAGCGCGACCCGCTCACCCTGGTGGACGTGGAGGTCGACCCCGAACAGCGCCTGGTGGCCGTCGGGGTAGGCGTAGGCGAGGCCCTTGACCTCGAGGACGGGGGTGCTCACTGGGTGCTCATTTCGGGGGCATCCTCCCGGTGTAGCCGCGCGACAGCATCGCGAGGTGGACCCGCTCGCCGCGCTCGTAGGAGCGGATGAACAGCGCGCCCGCCGAGCGGGCCAGGATCGGCCAGTGCCGCGGGTTGCGGGCGGTGAACCCGCGCGACTCGCGGGCGACCTTCATCCGCTGCATCTCGCCGGTCACCACGTCGAGGTAGCGGACCATGAACGACATGATCTGCACGAGCTGGCTCGGCATCCGCAGCCGCTCCAGCCCGGCCAGCAGCTCCTGCGGCTCGGTCGTCGCGGCCAGGGTGAGGCTGGCGAGCACGCCGAGCGTGCCCTTCACGACCAGCGCGACGCCGGCCTCCAGCCCGTGCTGGCTGACGGTGAGGCCGAGCACCTCGGTCTTGGGCCCCTCGGCGACGAACGGCAGCAGCAGCGCGAACACCAGGAACGGGACCTCGACGACCGTCCGCTTCAGGATGTAGGTCGGGGGCACTGTGCTGATCGCGACGACCACCGCGATGACGCCCAGGTAGACCGCGTAGGCGGCGTACCAGTCGCGGGGTGTGGCGACGACCACCAGCATGAAGGCCAGCAGCGTCAGGATCTTCAGGTGTGCCGGGGCGCGGTGCACCACGGAGTGCCCGTGGTAGTGCAGCTTGTGACCGTGCCCGGCGCCCATCAGTCCGAGCCTCGGCGGCGCACGGCGTACGTCACGCCACCCGCGACGGCCAGCACGACGAGGACGCCGACGACGCCGGTCACGCTGCCGTAGTCGCCGAGGAGCGCGTCGCGGCTCTCCTCGGTGTCGGCGAAGCCGTGGTCCTCGGAGACCTTGGTCAGGCCGTCCGGCGAGCCCGAGGCGTAGCTGCTGACGACCCCGGCGAGCAGGAGCGCGACGAGGACACCCGCCGCGACGAACCAGCGCGTCCTCATGCCGTCACCTCCGAGCGGATCTCGAGCTCGCGGCGCGCGAGCACCCGGCGGGCGCCGTAGACGAGGTCGGGGCGTACGGCGATCACGGCGCCGACCGCGAGGAACGTGATGATGCCCTCGCCGATGCCGATCAGCACGTGCACGCCGATCATCGCCGTCAGCAGCTTGTCGAGCGAGATGTCCGCCGTGCCCCCGACGGCGTAGAGGCCCACGAACAGCAGGGCGGCGGCCGGGACCGACGCGAACGCCGCGATGCCGGCCTGGGCGGGCACGAGCGCGAGGCGCTTGGGCATCGTGGCCTGCAGGACCTTGAACACCAGCCAGCCGACGAGGACCGTGGCCACGCCCATCAGCAGGATGTTGGTGCCGAGGGCGGTGATGCCGCCGTCGGCGAACAGCAGGCACTGCACGAGCAGCACGACGCTCACGCACAACAGGCCGGTGAAGGGGCCGACCAGCACCGCCGCGAGCGCACCGCCCATCAGGTGGCCGCTGGTGCCGGCCCCGACGGGGAAGTTCAGCATCTGCACCGCGAAGACGAACGCGGCGACCAGGCCGGCCATCGGCGCGGTCTTGTCGTCGAGCTCCTTGCGGGCGCCGACCAGGGCGGCACCGACACAGCCGATGGCGACGACCGCGGTCGCCGTCGACGTCGGAGCGTCGAGGAACCCGTCGGGGACGTGCATGCTGACTCCTGCTCAACGGATACGTTGGAACCCTTCGCGCTCACCCTACGTTATTGCAAACCACTCGCAACAAGGAGCCCACCTCGTGACCCAGCGCCTCTCCCCCGGTGACACCGCACCCGAGTTCACGCTCACCGACGACACCGGCGCCGAGGTCGGTCTCAGCGACTTCCTCGGCCGCAAGGTGATCGTGTACTTCTACCCCGCCGCGATGACTCCGGGCTGCACCAAGCAGGCGTGCGACTTCACCGACTCGCTGGACTCCCTCAAGGCCCAGGGCTACGAGGTGCTCGGCATCTCCCCGGACAAGCCGGAGAAGCTGGCGAAGTTCCGCGAGCGCGACGCGCTCACCATCACCCTGCTCTCCGACCCCGACAAGTCGGTGATGAAGCAGTACGGCGCGTTCGGGGAGAAGAAGCTCTACGGCAAGACCGTCGAGGGTGTCATCCGCTCCACGGTCGTCGTCGACGAGGACGGCAAGGTCTTCCTCGCGCAGTACAACGTCAAGGCCACCGGGCACGTCGCCAAGCTCCGCAAGGACCTGAAGCTCAACCTCGCCGACGAGCAGCCTCGCTGAGACCGGGTCGTCCGCCTCTCGGCTGGCTATAGCCCCGCCTGAGGCGGACGACCCGTCTGGGACACTGCTCCCGCGCGCCCGTAGCCCAATTGGCAGAGGCACCAGGTTTAGGTCCTGGCCAGTGCGAGTTCGACTCTCGCCGGGCGCACTCCCGACCCGCCCAGCGATTCGCCGCCGTCCTGTGACCGCAGTCACTAGAGTCCGCGCATGGACTCCGCCCTCACCACCGTCGGGCTGCCGCTGGCGCTCGGGATCATCATGTTCGGCCTCGGGCTCTCGCTCACGCTCGACGACTTCCGCCGGGTGGCGAAGGCGCCGAGGGCGGTGGCGGTCGCCCTCGCCTGCCAGCTGGTGCTGCTCCCGCTGGTCTGCTTCGGGCTGGTGAAGGCGCTCGACCTCGACCCGCTGCTCGCGGTCGGGATGATGCTGCTGGCGGCATCGCCGGGCGGCACGACCGCGAACCTGTTCAGCCACATCTTCCGCGGCGATGTCGCGCTGAACGTCAGCCTGACCGCGGTGAACTCGATCATCGCGCTGTTCACGCTGCCGCTGATCACCAACCTGGCGATCGACCACTACGGGCTCGACGACGAGGTCAGCCTGCCGTTCAGCGAGGTCGTGCAGGTCTTCGCGATCGTGCTGATCCCGGTCGCGATCGGCATGTTCGTGCGGGCGCGCAACATCGCGTTCGCGGACCGGATGGAGCGTCCGGTGCGGATCGGGTCCGGCGTGATCCTCGC
Organism: Nocardioides caricicola; assembly: GCF_039541135.1. Taxonomy (NCBI): domain Bacteria; kingdom Bacillati; phylum Actinomycetota; class Actinomycetes; order Propionibacteriales; family Nocardioidaceae; genus Nocardioides; species Nocardioides caricicola. Next base: position 580,548 of record NZ_BAABFQ010000005.1, read on the forward strand.
GATCCTGGTGCTCGCGGTCATCGTCGACCAGCGCGAGAACGTCTCGGACTACGTCCAGGACATCGGGCTGGCCACCGCGCTGTTCTGCGCGATCTCGCTGGTCGTCGGGTTCTTCGTGCCGCGCGCCCTCGGCGTGCGGGAGGACCAGGCGATCGCGTCCTCGATGGAGATCGGGGTCCACAACGCGACGCTCGCGATCTACGTCGCGGTCGAGATCCTCGACAGCACCGAGATCTCGGTCCCGGCCGCGGTGTACTCGCTGGTGATGTTCGCGTTCGCGACGCTGTGGGGCCTGCTGCTCACCAAGAAGCTGGTGAAGACCGCTCAGCCGGCCTGAGCGTCCTCCTCCTTCAACCGCGGCACGGTCGCGCCCTCGGGCCTGATCCCGCGCTTGTCCGCGAAGAACTCGCGGAGCCGGTCCATGTCGGCGACGACGTCACCGGTCAGGGCGAACGTCGGGCCCCAGCCGACGGTCCGCGAGGGCGCGTCGAGGAAGGCGAGCGTGATCGGCAGGCCGGTCTGCTGGGAGATCCGGTAGAAGCCGGACTTCCAGTACTCGCCCCTGCTCCGGGTGCCCTCGGCCGCGATGCCGAGCAGGAAGGTCTCGTCGGTCTCGGAGTCGACGATCAGCCGCCGGATGGTCTCGCCCGGGTTCTCCCGGTCGAGCTCCACCGCGCCGGACCAGCGCAGGATGCTGCCGAGCGGGCCCTTGAACAGCGAGTCCTTGACCAGCAGCCGGATCTGGATGTTGTAGTCCCACGCCAGCAGCATCGTGAGGACCCAGTCCCAGTTGGACGTGTGCGGCGCCCCGACCAGGATGCCCTTGCGCGGCACTTCCCCCACGGTCTTCCAGCGCGCCAGCCGCAGCAGCAGCCGGGCGAGGTTGCGGCGGAAGAAGAACTCGCGCTTCATCGCAGGATCCGGGCGACGATCGGCGCCATCCGGCGCAGCGCCCACCCGCGGTGCGAGATCGCGTCCTTGTCCTCCCGCGAGAGCTCCGCGGTGCTCACGCCCGGCCGGTCGTCGGCCTCGAACAACGGGTCGTAGCCGAAGCCACCGTCGCCGCGCGGCGCCCGCAGCACCCGGCCCGGCATCACGCCGCTGGTGAGCTCTTCACCGCCCGGGTGGCAGAACGCGACGGCGCACTGGAAGTGGGCGGTACGCCGCTCGTCCGGCACGTCGTCGAGCTGCGCGAGCAGCAGGTCGTTGTTGCGCTGGTCTTTGTCGTCGCGAAGCGATCCCCCGGTCCCTGAGGAGCCGAGGGACGAGGCGTCTCGAAGGGTGGGCGGGCCGGACCAGCGCGCGGACAGCACGCCCGGCATCCCGTTGAGGGCGTCGACGCAGATCCCGCTGTCGTCGGCGAGCGACGGCAGACCGGTGGCGGCCAGCCCGGCGCGAGCCTTGAGCAGCGCGTTGCCCTCGAACGTCGGCTGGTCCTCGACCGGCTCGTCGTAGCCATCGACGTCGTCGATGCCGACGACCTCGATCTCGGGGAGGTGCTCGCGGAGGATCCGCTCCATCTCCTCGATCTTCTTGCGGTTGCGCGAGGCGAGGAAGACCCGCGTCATCGCGCCAGCGCCTCCTGCTGCAGCCGCGTGAGGTCGGCGCAGCCCTTCGCGCCCAGCTCCAGCAGCGCGTCCAGCTCGGCGCGGTCGAACGCCGCACCCTCGGCGGTGCCCTGCACCTCGACGAACTTGCAGTCGCCGGTCATCACGATGTTCATGTCGGTCTCGGCGCGGACGTCCTCGACGTAGGGCAGGTCGAGGCGGGGCACGCCGTCGATGATCCCGACGCTGACGGCTGCGACCGAGCCGGTGAGCGGCTCGCCGGTGAGCGACCCCGTCGAGCGGAGGTGGGCGACGGCGTCGGCGAGGGCGACGTACGCCCCCGTGATGGCGGCTGTGCGGGTGCCGCCGTCGGCCTGCAGCACGTCGCAGTCGAGCTGGATGGTGTTCTCGCCGAGCGCCTTGTAGTCGATCACCGCACGCAGGGAGCGGCCGATCAGCCGGCTGATCTCGTGGGTGCGGCCCCCGATGCGGCCCTTGACGGACTCGCGGTCGGACCGGGTGTTGGTCGACGCCGGCAGCATCGCGTACTCCGCGGTGACCCAGCCCAGGCCCGAGCCCTTGCGCCAACGCGGGACACCCTCGGACGCCGATGCCGCGCAGAGCACCTTCGTCCTGCCGAACTCGACGAGCACCGAGCCCGCCGCGTGGTCGAGCCAGTTGCGGGTGATCGTGATGGGTCGGAGCTCGTCGTCGGCGCGACCGTCCTCGCGCGGGGTGGCGTTCATGGCCCCGACCCTAGTCGGCGCTCACTTCACCTCTGCCCGCAGCACCCGTCGGATCCCGATGGCGAGAGGGATCCCCAGCCAGATGATTCCGGAGACCACGAGCTGCGCCCAGTCCTCCCCTGAGCTCGACCAGTCCCAGATCGCCTCCTGCGAGGACTGGAAGTCGATCCACGGTGCCAGGGAGTCGAACCAACCCATCAGCGCGGCACCGGCGAAGAACAGCGGCGGCAGGACCCACTTGTAGACGAAGAAGGCCACGATCGCCGCCGGGGTGTTCAGCAGGAGCGCGGCCAGGGCGAAGCCGCCGAGCATCGCCAGGACCTGGGTGACCAGGAACGCGAACATGTCCGGCCAGCCGAACGACCAGTCGGCCCCCCCCTCGATCAGCCCGTAGATCAGCGTGCACACGAGCCCGATCACGACCGAGACCGCGACCGTCGCCAGCGTCAGCAGCACGCCGACGAACGCCTTGGCCGCGATCACCAGCGGCCGGCGCGGCTCGAGCGAGAACGTCACCATCGCGGAGCGCTGGCTCCACTCGGTGGTCAGCACCATGATGCCGAGCACCGGCAGCAGGAACGACGTCAGGAACGCCGCGACGCCGATGAAGTCGCCCCACGAGATCGGCTCGTCCTGCACGGTGGTGACGGCGAGGACGATGACCTCGGCGGCCAGCACGATCAGGCCGATCGAGACCAGCAGCCAGAAGCCCGCGCGGGTGTCGTACGACTTGCGCAGCTCCACTCGGGCGAGCCGCCAGAACGACGTCTTCCGGGTGCCCGAGACGTCGAGCGTCATCGCACTCATGTCACTTCACCTCCGCGCGGAGCACCCGCCAGATGCCGACCGACAGCGGGATCACGAGCCAGATCACGCCCGAGACCAGCAGCTGGGCCCACTCCTCGCCGGTCACCGAGCCGTCGATGAGTGGGACCTGGGCGTTGTTGAAGTCGATCCAGGGGTGGATGTCGGCGAACCAGCCGATCAGCTCGGCCCCGATCCCGAAGATCGTGGGCAGGATGAACGAGTAGGCGAAGTAGACGACGATGGCGGCCGGGGAGTTCAGCAGCAGCGCCGCGAACGCGAAGCCCGTGAGCATGCCGATCACCTGCAGCAGCAGGAAGAACGAGGTCCGCTTGATCCCGAAGTCCCAGTCGGCGGGGATGTCGGAGATCGCGTTGAACGCGGCCGTGCACAGCGCCGCCAGCAGCAGCGTCACCACGACGGCGGCGACGGCGAAGAGGACGCCGACGACCAGCTTGGCGGCGATGACGTGCGCCCGGCGAGGCTCGAGCGAGAACGACACCATCGCGGTGCGCTGGCTCCACTCGCTGGTGAGCAGGAGGATGCCGAGCACCGGCAGCAGGAAGCCGATCGAGAACGTCGTCGAGGTCAGGAAGTCGTTGTAGGAGACCTGGATGTCCTGGGCGATCGCTACGGACACCTGGATCACCATGACCAGCGCGGTGACGATGCCGATCGAGATCAGCAGCCACAGACCAGAACGGGTGTCGTAGGTCTTGCGCAGCTCGGTGCGCAGCAACCGGGTGAAGGGCGTGGGCGCGGTGCCCGAGATGTCCAGGGTCATCGGCGCGGCGGTGGTCGCGCTCACGAGACCGCCTCCCGCTGGGTTTCGGCGGTGAGCTCGAGGAACAGGTCCTCGAGGCCGCCCTCGCCGCCCCGGAGGTCGGTGAGCACGACGCCGGCCTCGAGTGCGGTCCGGCCGACCTCGACCGGCTCGGCCTCGACCCGCAGCCCCTCGCCCGCGCTGGCCACGGTGATGCCCTTGGCGGTCAGGGCCGCGGCGAGCGCGGCGTTGTCGAGGGCCGTGACGAAGCAGTGCACGCCGCCGCCCTTGGCGGCACCCGCGAGCAGCGACTTCTTGTCACCCTGCGCGACGATCTTGCCGTTGCCGATCAGGATCATCTCGTCGGCGATCTGCTCGACCTCGTGCAGCAGGTGGCTCGACAGCAGCACGGTGCCACCGCGCTCGGCGTACCCCTTGAGCAGACCACGCATCCAGCGGATGCCGGCCGGGTCGAGGCCGTTGGCGGGCTCGTCCAGGATCAGCACCGAGGGGTCGCCCAGCAGGGCGTGCGCGATGCCGAGGCGCTGCTTCATGCCGAGCGAGTAGTTGCGCAGCCGGCGCTTCGCCTCGGTCGGGGTCAGCGACACCAGCTCGAGCATCTCGTCGACGCGCGAGTCGGGCAGTCCCATGGTGGCGGCGCCGAGCTCGAGGATCTCCCGGCCGGTGCGGCCGGCGTGCTGGGCGGACGCGTCGAGCAGGACGCCGACGTGGCGGCCCGGGTTCGGGATGTCCTTGTAGAGGTGACCACCGATGGTGACCCGGCCGGAGGTGGGCGGCGTCAGGCCGACCATGATCCGCATCGTGGTGGTCTTGCCGGCGCCGTTCGGGCCGAGGAAGCCGGTCACGGTCCCGGGGACGCAGCTGAAGCTGATGTCGTCGACGGCGGTGAACGTGCCGTAGGTCCTGGTCAGTCCTTGCACTTCGATCATGGCTCCAGCCTGCCGGATCGAGACGAGCGCCGCACGGTACGCGCGGATGGACCTCGCAGACCAAAGTAGGGGTGCCGCCGGGACCCCGGCATCGTGTACGCCGCGGCCCGGACGCCTAGCCTGGGCAGGTGGACCGGCCGACCCCAGCGGAGTACCAGCCGCCGCTGCGGTGGTGGAGCCACGCGTGGCGGCTCGCGGTCATGCTGTCGATCAGCGTCACGGTGTGGCTGACCGTCGTCGACTGGCAGACCGAGGCCCGCCTGCTGCTCGACGTCGCGGTGGGCGTTCCCGCGTTCGTCCTCATCTTCTACCGACGCCGGTGGCCGGTGGCCGTCGCCGTCGTCCTGACCGTGGCGGGCGGGTTCTCCTCGATCGCCGCCGGGCCCGCCACCCTGGCGGGCGTCTCCCTGGCCACGCGCCGCCGGTGGCGGGAAATCATCCCCATCTCGGTGCTCGCCCTGGGCTGCGCCGAGCTCTTCACGGTGGTCCAGCCGAGCAACCCGGACGACCCCGAGTGGTTGATCCTCCTGATGAACGTCATCGCGGTCTCCGCCACGGCGGCCTGGGGCATGTACATCGGCTCGCGGCGCGAGCTGATCTGGACGCTGCGCCACCGCGCCGAGCGCGCCGAGGCCGAGCAGGAGCTGATGGTGCGTCAGGCGCGCAGCCAGGAGCAGGCGCGGATCGCCCGCGAGATGCACGACGTGCTCGCCCACCGGATCTCCCAGATCTCCATGCACGCCGGGGCACTCGCCTACCGCGACGACCTCACACCGGAGGAGGTCCACACCAGCGCCGAGGTGATCCGCGACAAGGCACACGAGGCCTTGACCGATCTCCGCGGCGTGCTGGGCGTGCTGCGCGACGGCGCCGGCGAGCCGATGCTCGCGCCGCAGCCGACGTACGCCGACCTCCCCGAGCTGGTGGCCGACGCGCGCGAGACCGGCGTGCGCATCGAGTTCGAGGACCTGGTCGAGGACCCCGTGCCGGAGTCGACCGGCCGCACGATCTACCGGATCGTGCAGGAGGGCATCACCAACGCCCGCAAGCACGCGCCGGGCGCGCTGCTCAGCGTGCGGGTGAGCGGTACGCCGGAGGACGGCATCGACGTGTTCCTGCGCAACCCGGTCGGCTTCGGCCCGACTCGGACCCCCGGCGCCGGACTCGGCCTGGTCGGCCTCACCGAGCGCGCCGAGCTGCGGGGTGGACGGCTCGACCACGGCCGGGAGGGCTCGACGTTCGTCCTGCACGGCTGGATACCGTGGGCCGCGTGAACACCACGCGCGTGCTCGTCGTCGACGACGACCCCCTGGTGCGCTCCGCCCTGGCGCTGATGCTCGGTGGCCACGACGACCTCGACGTGGTGGGCGAGGCGGCGGACGGCCGCGAGGGCGTCCGGCTGGCCGGTGAGCTGCGGCCCGACGTGGTGCTGATGGACATCCGGATGCCGCGGCTCGACGGGCTCGGTGCGACCCGTGAGCTACACGCGCGGCCACACCCGCCGCGGGTGATCGTGCTGACGACGTTCGATGCCGACGAGCAGGTCGTCGAGGCGCTGGCCTCCGGCGCCGACGGGTTCCTGCTCAAGGACACCCCGCCGCCGCAGATCGTCGAGGCGATCCGCAAGGTCGTCGACGACGAGCCGATGCTCTCCCCCTCGGTGACCCGGACGCTGATCCGGCGGCTGCGGGACGCGCCCGACGACGGGGCCGACGCCGCCGCCGCGGCCGCCGCGCGGCTGGCGCTGCTGACCGAGCGCGAGAGCGAGGTCGCGGAGGCGGTCGGACGCGGGCTGAGCAACGCCGAGATCGCCGCGGAGCTGCACCTGTCGGTGCCGACCGTGAAGGCCCACGTGTCCCGGCTGTTCGACAAGCTCCAGGTCACCAACCGCGTGCAGATCGCGATCCTGGTCCACGACGCCCAGAAGGGCTAGTCAGAGGTCGTAGACGGCTCCGCACACCGCGAGCTCGGTCGGGCCGTCGTACGTCGTCGCGGCCTCGGCCAGCGCGTCCGCCGGCTCGTGCCACGGCGGGACGTGCGTGAGCACCAGCCGCTTCACGCCGGCGCGGGCGGCGACCGCGCCCCCGTCGGCACCGGTGAGGTGCAGGTCGGGCGGGTTCGCGTGGCCGACCCGGAACGACGCCTCGGCCAGGAACACGTCGGCGTCCCGCGCCACCTCGTCGAGCGACGAGCACGGGCCGGTGTCTCCGCTGTAGGCCACGGTCGCGCCGTCGGCGGTCACCCGCAGCCCGAACGCGTCGACGGGGTGCAGCACCGGGATCGGCTCGATCGAGAACGGGCCGATCTCGACCGGCCCGAGCCACTCGCGGAAGTCGAACTCCTCGTGCATCCCGGGGTCGAGCGGCAGGTCGTAGGCGCGCGCCATCCGGTCCGCGGTGCCCGCGGGGCCGTAGACCGGGATCCGCGGCTGGTGCCCGGTCGGGTGGTACTTGCGCATCACGTAGTAGCCGGACAGGTCGAGGCAGTGGTCGGCGTGCAGGTGGCTGAGCAGCACGGCGTCGATCGCCAGCGGGTCGGCGTACTTGTGCAGCGCACCGAGGGCGCCGCTGCCGAGGTCGAGCAGGATCCGCCAGGTGCGCCCGCCGGCGTCGGCCTCGAGGAGGTAGCAGCTGGCGGGCGAGTCCGGCCCGGGGTAGGAGCCCGAGGAGCCCACGATCGTGAGCCTCACGCCAGGCCTCCGACGAACTGGGAGGCGGCCACCATCTCGGGGCCGAGGAAGCGCCGGCCGATGGTCTCGAACTCGCCCGGGGTGCCCGTGGTGAGGAAGGAGTACGACGGGTCGCCGCCCGGCCGGATCAGGTCGGTGCGGACCAGCATCTTGTAGACGTCCTTGGCGCACTCCTCGGCGCTGCTGACCAGCGTGACGTCGTCACCCATCACGTAGGAGATGACGCCGGTGAGCAGCGGGTAGTGGGTGCAGCCGAGCACCAGCGTGTCGACGCCGGCGGCAATGAGCGGGTCGAGGTATTCGTGCGCGTGGTCGAGCAGCTCGTCCCCCGACGTGACGCCGGCCTCGACGTACTCGACGAACTTCGGGCAGGCCCGGACGTGCAGGTCGATGTGCGGCGCGGCCGCGAACGCGTCCTCGTAGGCCATCGACTCGGCGGTCGCGCGGGTGCAGATCACGCCGATCCGGCCGGAGTGGCTGGCGGCGACGGCGCGGCGGGTCGCGGGCAGGATCACCTCGACGACGGGGACGTCGTAGCGCTCGCGCGCGTCGCGGAGCATCGCCGCGCTGGCCGAGTTGCACGCGATCACCAGCGCCTTCACCCCGCGGTCGACGAGGTGGTCGAGGCACTCGAGCGCGTACTCACGCACCTCGCCGATCGGCTTCTGGCCGTACGGCTGGCGAGCGGTGTCGCCGACGTACACGATCGACTCGTGCGGCAGCTGGTCGATCACCGACCGGGCGACGGTGAGTCCGCCGAAGCCGGAGTCGAAGATGCCCACAGGGGCATCGCGCAGCTCAGGCGTGGTCATGGTCGGCACGAGGAGCAACGGTATTGGGTCGGGAGGGTCCACGCACGGAGTCGCGACGTACCTCACGCGTGCTCGTCGTCACCCTCGCCCTCCGAGCCGACGGCGGTGCGCTCGAGGATCTGGTCGGCGTGGCGGGTCACCCAGATCATCAGCGGCAGGAGCTTCTCGACCAGACCCTCGCCCAGCGGGGTGAGGGAGTACTCGACGTGCGGCGGCACGACCGGTCGCGCCTCGCGCAGGACCAGCCCGTCGCGCTCGAGGGTGCGCAGCGTCTGAGCGAGCATCTTCTCGCTGATGCCGTCGGCGCGCCGCCGCAGCTCGCTCCACCGCAGCGGCTCACCGTCGCTGAGCGCGGCGAGCACGAGCGGCGCCCACTTGCTCATCACGTGGTCGAGGACCTCGCGGGTCGGGCACCCGGTGGTGAAAACCTGCTCGGGGAACGCCGCGGCCAGACTAACCTTCATGCCAGTACCTTACTCGAAAGTGGGTACTAACCAACGGGAAGCATGGAGGTCGACCGGTCGTTCCAGCAGGTGACAACCACCCGCTCGAAAGGCTCATCATGACCGTCCTCGTCACCGGCGCCTCCGGCCACCTCGGCCGGCTCACCGTCCTCGCCCTGCTCGACCGCGGCGTCCCCGCCGCCGACGTCGTCGCCACCGCGCGCGACCTCGACGCGGTCACCGACCTCGCCGACCGCGGCGTCCAGGTCCGCCGGGCCGACTACGACGACCCGGCCTCGCTCGACGCGGCGTTCGCCGGTGTCGACCGCCTCCTGCTGGTGTCGTCCAACGCGGTGGGCGCGCGCGTCACCCAGCACCGCAACGTGATCGAGGCCGCGGCCCGCGCCGGCGTCGACCTGCTCGCCTACACGAGCCTGCTGCGCGCCGACAGCAGCGGCCTCGGCCTCGCCGCCGAGCACATCGCGACCGAGGACCTGCTGAAGCAGAGCGGGCTGCCGGTCACCCTGCTGCGCAACGGCTGGTACCTCGAGAACTACACCGAGAACGCCGGCCCGGCCCTCGCCACGGGACAGGTCCTCGGCGCCGCCGGCGACGGCCGGATCAGCGGCGCGACCCGGCAGGACTTCGCGGAGGCCGCGGCGGTCGTCCTCGCCGGCGGCGAGCACGCCGGAGCCGTCTACGAGCTCGCCGGCGACGAGGCCTTCACGATGGCGGAGTACGCCGCCGCGCTGGCCGCCGCGACCGGGCGGGAGATCACCTACACCGACCTGCCCGCCGCGGAGTACGCCGCCGCCCTGGAGTCCGCCGGCGTGCCCGCGCCGTTCGCCCAGGTGCTCGCGGACTCCGACCAGGGCGTCGCCCGTGGCGACCTGGAGGACCACTCCGGCGACCTGTCGCGGCTGATCGGCCGGAGCACGACCGGACTCCCCGAGGCGATCGGCGTAGCGTTGTCGGGTGCGTAGCCCAGCAGCCCTCGCCCTCGCGGCCGCCGTGGTCCTCGCGGGCGCGGCCGCGCCCGCCCACGCACGCACGACCGGAGCGGGCGCGCCCCGCTCCGGCGTGGTCGCGATCTCGGTCGACGGGCTCAACGTCGCCGCGATCAGGAGGCTGGGCGCGGCCGGCGCCCCGACCCTGCACCGGATGCTCGACCAGGGTGCCGGCACCCTGAACGCCCGCACCGAGCACGAGCAGACGACGACGCTGCCGAACCACACGAGCATGCTCACCGGGCGCCGGATCAGAGCGTCCGCCGGCGGCCACGGCGTGACGTGGGACGACGACCGGCCGCGCACCACGGTCCAGGGCGCGGCCGGCCACCCGGTCGGGTCGGTGTTCAGCGCCGTCCACGCCGCCGGCGGCCGCACCGCGCTGTACACGACGAAGGAGAAGCTCCGGCTGTACCAGCGGTCCTGGAGGGCCGGCGTCGACACGTTCCGTTTCACGGAGAACCAGCGCCGCCTGGTCCGCGCCGCGCGCGCCGACCTGGCCGACGGGGCGCCGGCGTTCACGTTCCTGCACGTCTCGCTGCCCGACCGCGCCGGTCACGCGTACGGCGGGATGTCGCCGCGGTACCTCGACGCGGTGCGGCGTACCGACCGGCAGCTCGGCGGCGTCCTCCGTGCGGTCGCGCGCGAGGGCACGGTGATCCTGACCACCGACCACGGGTTCGCGACCGGGGAGAACGGCCACGCCGACAAGCGCGACGTCGAGAACTACCGGATCCCGTTCCTGGTCTGGGGCGTGGGCGTCGAGCCGGGCGACCTGTACGCGTCGAACCCGACGTTCCGCGACCCGCGGGCGCGGCGTCCGGGGTACGCCGGGCTCCAGCCGGTGCGCAACGGCAACGTGGCCAACCTCGCGCTCGACCTGCTCGGGCTGGGCGCGGTCCGGGGCAGCGGGATCGACCCGGAGCAGACGCTGTCCGTCGACTAGCTGAACAGCCGGCCCTGGGGCGGCCCCAGCGACGGGTCGACACCGTCGAACATGCTGCTGACCGACTCCCCCGCGTGGGACCGGGCGATCGCCTGGGCGAAGAGCCCGGAGACCGAGAGGACCCTCAGCTCCGGCCAGCCGGAGGGCGGCGGGACGGTGTCGGTGGTGACGACCTCGGTGACCATCGGGTGACCGCGCAGCCGCTCGATCGCCTTCCCGACGAAGAGCCCGTGGGTGCAGGCGATCGCGGCCTCGGTGCAGCCCTGCTCGGCGAGCCGGTCGAGCAGCTCGACGATCGAGCCGCCGGTCGCGATCTCGTCGTCGAGGACGATCGCACGGCGTCCCTCGACGTCGCCGACGATCGTGTCGATGACGACCTGGTCGTCCCCGAGCCGCTTCTTGCTGCCAGCGGCGACCGGGACGCCGAGCAGCCGCGCGAGCTGGCCCGCGGTCTTGGCGTTGCCGAAGTCCGGCGACACCACGACCGCGTCGGTGAGGTCCTGGCCGAGGAAGTGGTCGGCGAGCACGCCGAGGGCGGTCAGGTGGTCGACCGGGACCGAGAAGAACGCGTGCACCTGGGGCGCGTGCAGCGTCATGGTGAGCACCCGGTCCACGCCGGCCGCGACCAGCATGTCGGCCACCAGCCGGCCGCCGACGGACAGCCGCGACGCGTCCTTCTTGTCGGAGCGCGCGTAGGAGTAGTACGGGATCACCGCCGAGATCCGCTCCGCCGACGCACCGCGCGCGGCGTCGATCATCAGCAGCAGCTCCATCAGGTGCTCCTGCGTAGGCGGGCACAGCGGCTGCACGAGGTAGACGTCGCGCTGGCGGCAGTTCGTCTGCAGCTGCGCCTGCAGGCAGTCGTTGCTGAACCGCGTCATCTCCACCGACGACAGCTCGACGTCGAGGTCCTCGCAGATGGCCGTGGCCAGTCCTCGGTGGGCGGATCCGCTGAAGACGACGATCTCGCGCAAGGGAGCTCCCAGGTCGGCAGGGCCGGTCGTGGCCACCGTAGCCAACGACCCGCGACCGGGCCCATCACCCGGAGCGGGTGATCTTCGACCCTGGGGTCTGGCCCCGGATCTGGCCCGGGGGTCGGGCCCCCGGGATCAGGCCCAGAGCTGGCCCTCGAGGCGGTCCTCCGCCTCGTCAACGGTGCCCTCGTAGGCGCCGGTGGAGAGGTACTTCCAGCCGCCGTCGCAGACCACGAACGCAATGTCGGCCGACTCCCCCGCCTTGACCGCCTTGGCGGCCTGCCCGATCGCGGCGTGCAGGATCGCGCCGGTGGAGATGCCGGCGAAGATGCCCTCGACCTCCAGCAGCTCGCGGACGCGGCGTACGGCGTCGCGCGGGCCGACCGAGAAGCGGCTGTCGATCAGGTCGGCGTCGTACAGCTCGGGGACGAAGCCCTCGTCGAGGTTGCGCAGGCCGTAGACGAGCTCGCCGTAGCGCGGCTCGGCGGCGACGATCCGCACGTCGGGCTTGGCGGTGCGGAAGAACCGGCTGACGCCCATCAGCGTGCCGGTGGTGCCGAGACCGGCGACGAAGTGCGTGATCGACGGCAGGTCGGCCAGCAGCTCCGGGCCGGTGCCCTGCTCGTGCGCGAGCGCGTTGGCGGCGTTGCCGTACTGGTAGAGCATCACCCAGTCAGGGTGCTCGGCGGCCACCTGCTTGGCGACCCGGACCGCCTCGTTGGAGCCGCCGGCGGCGGGCGAGGAGATGATCTCGGCTCCCCACATCCGCAGCAGCTGGCGACGCTCCTCGGAGGTGTTCTCCGGCATCACGCAGACGATCCGGTAGCCCTTGAGCTTCGCGGCCATCGCCAGCGAGATGCCGGTGTTGCCGGACGTCGGCTCGAGGATCGTGCAGCCGGGACGCAGCGTGCCGTCCTTCTCCGCCTCCTCGATCATCTTGAGGGCCGGGCGGTCCTTGATCGAGCCGGTCGGGTTGCGGTCCTCGAGCTTCGCCCAGAGGCGCACGTCGGCGGACGGCGACAGCCTCGGCAGCCCGATCAGCGGCGTGTTGCCGACCGAGGCGAGGAGGTTGTCGTACCGGGTCATCTCAGCGAGCGCCGCCGGCGACCGCCGGGAGGACGACGACCTGGTCGCCGTCGCTGAGCTCGGCCTCGAGGCCACCGATGAAGCGGACGTCCTCGTCGTTGACGTAGACGTTCACGAACCGGCGCAGGTCGCCGTTCTCGATCAGGCGATCCTTGATCCCGGGGTGGTTGGCCTCCAGGTCGTCGATCAGCGCGCTCAGGCTGGCGCCGTCACCGCTGACGGCCTTCTCGCCGCCGGTGTAGGTGCGCAGGATGGTCGGGATCCGGACCTCGATGGCCATGGGTACTACTCCTCAGTTGCTGGGCAGCTCGTCGACGACCGTGACCTCTTCCTCGGTCACCTCGCCGTCGATGATTCTGTAAGACCTGAACTCCACGGGACCGTCGTTATTCCCGTGCTCACGCGTGCTCACCAGCACATAGTGTGCCCCCGGCTCGCTCGCCAACCCGATGTCGGTCCGGCTCGGGTAGGCCTCGGTCGCGGTGTGCGAGTGGTAGACGATCACCGGCTCCTCGTCGTTCGCGTCCATCTCCTTGTAGAGCTGCAGGAGGTCGGTGGAGTCGAACTCGTAGAAGGTCGGCGAACCCGCGGCGTTGACCATCTCGACGAGCCGCTCGGGGCGGTCGCTGCCCTCCGGGCCGGCGACGACGCCGCAGGCCTCGTCGGGGTGGTCGCGCTTGGCGTGCGCGACGATGGCGTCGTACGTCGCCTGGTCGATGGTCAGCACCGTTCCAGCGTAGGGGCAGCAGCCGGGCCGGCCGGCACCTGCCCGGACCCCGGACCGGTCCGCAGCCGGGTGGCGGCGAGCGTGGTACCGCCGGCGAGGACCACGGCGGCGACCAGCAGGCCGGCACCCAGGCCGGAGCCGTCGGCGACGATGCTCACCACCGCCAACCCGACCACGCCACCCACCTGCTGGGTGGTGGTGACGAACCCGGACGCCACGCCGCTGTGCTCGAGCGGCGCGTCCCCCATGGCGATCGAGGTGACCTGGGGCATGGCCAGGCCGAAGCCGGTGCCCATCACCGCGAACGCGGGCGCGACGTCCAGCCAGAACGTTCCCTCGGCCGGCGTCCGGGACAGGAGCAGCAGGCCGCCGACGAACAGGACGAGCCCGGACACGAGCACCCGCTCCGCGCCGAACCGCTCGGCCAGCCGACCGCTGAGCACGAGCGACGAGAGGGCGATGGCCACGGTGACCGGGAGGTAGGAGAGCCCCGTGGCCATCGGGCCGAGACCCATCACGTCCTGCAGGTAGAGCGCGCTGAGGAACTGGAAGCTGAACCCGGCGACGGTCATCGTGAACAGCACCGCATTGGCGACCACGAACCGCCGGGCGCGGAACAGCGCCCTCGGCACCAGACCGGTGCGGAGCGCACCGGTCCCCCGCGCCGGATCGAGGTGGCGCAGCGCGACCGGGACGACGAGGAGCCCGATCGGGACGTTGACCAGGAACACCCAACGCCACGACACGAGCTCGACCAGCACCCCGCCCGCGATCACCCCGAGCGAGGCGCCGGCCGCGCCCACGAAGGCCAGCAGCCCGAAGGCGCGGGTGCGCCCGCGCTCGTCGTCGGCGTACAGCGCGGCGATCATCCCTAGCACCACTGCGGATGCGAGCGCCCCGCCGACCCCCTGCAGGAACCGGGCGGCCACCAGGAGCTCGGCGCCGGGCGCGAGGCCGCACAGTGCGGACGCGGCGGTGAACACCACCAGGCCGGCGAGGAAGACGCGGCGAGCGCCGAGCAGGTCGGCGAGGCGTCCCGCCGGGAGCAGCAGGAGGGCGAAGGCGACGAAGAAGGCGTTCACGACCCAGGCGAGGCCGGCGTCGGAGAACCCGAGGTCCGCACGGATCGTCGGGAGCGCCACGTTCACGATCGTGCCGTCGAGGATCACCATCAGCTGGGTGGCCGTCAGGGCGGCGAGCGCCCAGGTGCGCGAACGGGGGCGGGTACGGGTGAGAGAGGACATGACGAGACCGTATCAAATGGTCTCGTACAAAACTATCTCTTTTTGTCTTATCCTGTTGCGGACGGAACCCTGCGTCGCCGCTGCGGTGCCGTGTGCGACGGCTTCGCCAGCGGGCCACCCGTCAGCAGCTCCAGCGCCTCGACAAGGGCGGTCCGGCGCGCGCCGCTCAGCGGCGCCAGCACCCCGTCGATCACCTCGGTGGCCACGCCGAACCCGCGATGCAGCACGCGCCGACCTTCCGGGGTCACCGCGACGACGCGCGCGCGGCGGTCGGTGGAGGAGACCCGTCGCTCGGCGAGCCCTGCCTTCTCGAGCGCGTCGAGCGTCACCACCATCGTCGTCTTGTCCAGGCCGGCGAGCTCGGCGATCTCCGTCTGCGAGCGCTCGGCCTCGTCCGCCTTCCACAGCACGCAGTACTCCCTGACCGTGAGGCCGACCGCGTCGAGCGCGGCGCCCAGCTGGGCAGCAAGCGCGTACGACGCCTGGTTGAGGAGGTAGGAGAGGTCGACGGGCGGCGGGGTGGCGGAGGATCGAGCCATGCGTCGACTGTAGCGAGACCATCCCGTTGCGGACGATCTGCCAGAAGACCTTGTCCGGCGACGCCTCAGCTGCGGAACCGCGCCGCGGTCTCCCCTGCGAGGACGTCGTCGATCCGCTCGCGCAGCCAGTCGGCCATCGGCGGCAGCGCGTCGGCCGGCCACCAACGCACGTCGACGTTCTCGTCGTCGGCGACGTGGGCGTCGCCGCTCACCCACGTGCAGGCGAACGTGAGGTCGAGGTAGACGCCGAGGTCGCCGTTGCCGTGCACGACCTGCGGGCTCGCGCTGACCGACGCGAGCCGGTCCACGGTCACCACGACGCCGGTCTCCTCCAGCGCCTCACGCGCGGCCCCGACACCCGGCTCCTCGCCCGGGTCGAGGATGCCGGTGACCGGCGCCCACTCGCCGTTGTCGGCGCGCTTCGTGAGCAGGACCTCGTCGCCGCGGACGATCACCGCGGTCACCGCCGGCAACCACAGCTCGTGGGTGCCGACCATCTCGCGCAGGGCGGCGACGAACGGTGGGATGGGCATCGGCAGCTCAGTCCGACAGCGCCTGGACGAGGGTCTCCTGCAGGTAGCCGACCCACTCGTAGATGTCGTGCGCCTGCGCGGTCGGGTCGTCGTCGGGCAGCGAGTGCCAGTACTCCTCGTCACCCTCCTCGACACCGAGCCGGGTCGCGAGCGCCAGCCGCAGGTCGGTGAACGAGCGCATCCAGGTCTCGGCGCCGGGCTCGTCGAGCTCGACGTCGATCATCAACCCCTCCTCGGTGAGCTCGGGCGGCAGCCCGGCCTCCTCGAGACCGTCGATGATCGCGATGGCGGCGTTCGCCTTGCCGTCGCGCAGGCTCCCCTCGGTGAACCGGCGGAACTCGGCCGCCGCCTCCTCGTCGGCCGGGTACGCCGTCGGGAACAGCCGGGCGAGCACCGGGTCCTCCGGCTCCTGGGTCGGCCCGGTGAAGTCGAACATCGCCTCGAGCGGGTCGACGTCGTCGCGCGGGACCGCGGCCTCGTTGCGCAGCAGCTCCACGAGCTGGGAGGCCAGCGAGCGCAGCAGATCGGCCTCGAACCCGGTGAAGTTCGCGATGATGCGCTTGCTCCTGCGGTGCCTGTGGAACCCGCTCAAGTCCGTCCTCAGTCCTGCCGGTCCATGGTCGCCCAGAGGCCGTACTCGTGCATCGCCTGCACGTCGCGCTCCATCTCCTCGCGGGTGCCCGAGCTGACCACCGACTTGCCGTCCTCGTGCACCTCCATCATCAGCTTCTCCGCCTTCTTCTTCGAGTAGCCGAAGTACTTCTGGAAGACGTAGGTGACGTACGACATCAGGTTGACCGGGTCGTTCCACACGATCGTCACCCAGGGCTTGGCCGTCTGGGTGATCTCGTCGGGAGTGAGGTCGGGCTCGATCTCGACGGGGGCGGACACGCACTCAATGTTGGCACACTGACCTCCGTGGCCCCGTCAACAGCCCTGTTCACCGATCACTACGAGCTGACCATGCTCCAGGCCGCGCTGCGGTCGGGGGCCGCCCACCGCCGGTCGGTGTTCGAGCTGTTCCCGCGGCGGCTCCCGGAGGGCCGCCGGTACGGCGTCGTCGCCGGTGTCGGGCGGGCACTCGACGCCATGGAGGCGTTCCGCTTCGACGACGAGACGCTGGCCGCACTCGGCGGCGTCGTCGACGGGCCGACGCTCGACTGGCTGGCGTCGTACCGCTTCTCCGGCGACGTCTGGGGATACGCCGAGGGCGAGGCGTACTTCCCCTACTCACCGCTGATGATCGTCGAGTCGTCCTTCGCCGAGGCGGTGCTGCTCGAGACGCTGCTGCTGTCGATCTACAACCACGACTCGGCCGTCGCCTCCGCGGCGTCGCGGATGACGCTCGCCGCCGGCGACCGGCCGTGCATCGAGATGGGCTCGCGGCGCACGCACGAGGACGCGGCGGTCGCGGCCGCGCGGGCGGCGTACGTCGCGGGCTTCACGGCGAGCTCGAACCTCGCGGCGCGGCAGCGCTACGGCGTGCCCACCACCGGCACCAGCGCGCACAGCTTCACCCTGCTGCACGACACGGAGGCCGACGCGTTCCGCGCGCAGGTCGCGTCGCTGGGGACCGGGACGACGCTGCTCGTCGACACCTACGACGTGGCCGAGGCCGTGCGGCAGGCGGTCGAGGTGGCCGGTCCCGGCCTCGGCGCGGTGCGGCTCGACTCGGGCGACCTGGCGGTGCTGGCCACCGAGGTGCGCGCGCAGCTGGACGCCCTCGGCGCGACGAGCACGCGGATCATCGTCACCAGCGACCTCGACGAGTACGCGATCGCGGCTCTCGCAGCGGCCCCGGTCGACGGGTACGGCGTCGGCACCGAGCTGGTGACCGGCAGCGGCCACCCGACGTGCGGCTTCGTCTACAAGCTGGTCGCGCGAGCGTCGGACGCCGGGGAGATGGTCTCGGTCGCCAAGCGCAGCGTCGACAAGGCGTCGATCGGCGGACGGAAGTACGC
Organism: Nocardioides caricicola; assembly: GCF_039541135.1. NCBI lineage: Bacteria > Bacillati > Actinomycetota > Actinomycetes > Propionibacteriales > Nocardioidaceae > Nocardioides > Nocardioides caricicola. Next base: position 598,319 of record NZ_BAABFQ010000005.1, read on the forward strand.
CCTGCGACGGCTCACGTCGAACGGCGTGGCCGAGGCCGAGGTGATCGGGATCGGCCAGCGGCCCGACGACGACGGCGACGACCGGGAGCTGCTCGTGCCGCTCGTCCGCGACGGCGAGGTCGTCGGCCGGGAGTCCCTGGAGGCGGCGCGGGCGCGGCACCTCGCGTCCCGCGCCGAGCTGCCGGTGGCGGTGCAGCAGATGTCGCGCGGCGAGCCGGCGATCCCGACCGTCCACGAGTGACCGGTAGCCTGCGAGGAATGAAGCGGGCGCTGATCGTGACCGACGTCCAGAACGACTTCTGCGAGGGCGGGTCGCTGCCGGTCGCGGGCGGGGCCCGGGTGGCCGCCGACATCGGCGCCGTCCTCCACCACTGGTCGTCCGGCGAGCCGGACGCCCCGGCGTACGAGCACGTCGTCGCCACCAAGGACCACCACATCGACCCCGGCGGGCACTGGTCGAAGGACCCGGACTTCAAGGAGTCGTGGCCGGTCCACTGCCGCGTCGGCACCGACGGCGAGGCGTTCCACCCCAACCTCGACCCGCAGCCGTTCGACGCGATCTTCCTCAAGGGCGAGCACGAGCCGGCGTACTCCGGATTCCAGGGCCGCGCGCACGGCGACGTGCTGCTCGCGGACTGGCTGCGCGCGCACGACGTCGGCGCGGTGGACATCTGCGGGATCGCAACCGACTACTGCGTGCGGGCGACCGCGCTGGAGGCGCTCGCGGCCGGCTTCTCGACGCGGGTGCTGATCGACCTGTGCGCGGGCGTCGCGCCGGAGACGTCCGAGGCCGCGATCGCCGAGCTGCTCCAGGCCGGGGTGACCGTTGTCTGAGCAGTCGGAGCACCTCGTCGTCGAGCTCGCAGACGGCGTGCTGCGGCTGACGTTCAACCGCCCCGAGGTCCTCAACGCCGTGTCCGGCGACATGATGTCGTCGCTGGCGGCCGAGCTCGAGGGCGTCGGCGGGCGCGAGGACGTGCGGGTCGTGGTGATCACCGGCACCGGCGCCGGGTTCAGCGCCGGCGCGGACATGGAGACGCTGGAGCTCGCGCCGCAGTTCCCGGTCGAGATCATGGACGGCGCGAACCGCGTGATCCGCGCGGTCGTCGGCTGCCCCGTGCCGGTGCTCGCCGCCGTCAACGGCGTGGCCGCCGGCGTCGCCTGCTCGGCCGCGCTCGCCTCCGACATCATCGTCGCCGCGGAGTCCGCGTCGTTCCTGCTGCCGTTCGCCAAGGTCGGACTGATGACCGACGGCGGGGCGTCGCTGACGGTGGCCGCCTCCATCGGCCGCGCCCGTGCGATGCGGATGGCGCTGCTCGCCGAGCCGCTGTCGGCGCGCGAGGCGCTCGAGTGCGGCCTGGTCACGCACGTGGCCCCCGACGACGCCTTCGACGAGCTGGTCTCGAAGCTCGCGCGCCGGCTCGCCTCGGGACCGGCCCTCGCCCAGACCGGCATCAAGAAGGCGATCAACGCCGCCACCCTCGGCGACCTCGAGTCCGCCCTCGACCGCGAGCACTCCGGCCAGCGCGCCCTCTTCACCACCGCCGACTTCCGCGAGGGTGTGGCGGCGTTCCTCGGCGGCCGGCGGCCGGAGTTCCGCGGCGACTGAGCGCGGGGCTGTCTTCCGCTTGTAACGCGGGGTTAGGACCTCTGGTCACCCTGAAATTTCGGGGTCACCAGAGGCTCTAACCCCGCGTTACAAGCGTCCGCCTCAGCGGCGACGGCGCCGGACGACGTACGGCGCGAGGTCGTCGATCGAGGTGCCGAACCGGGCGTCGGTGTCGGCGATCTCGCGCTGCAGGCGCCGCTTCGTTGCCTCCCAGGTGTCCGGCTGCAAGTCCGCCCAGACGAGACGGGACATGCCGAGCTTGAAGCCGCAGAGCCAGTCCTGGCGCTTCTTCTCCCGCCAGACGACCGCGCCGGGCGACTGGTCGGCGTACCCGCCGTCCTCGTGGCGCTGGTACTTGTGCCAGCCGTCGAACTCGATCAGGTGGCGACCGACTCGGAAGTCGACCCAAGCGGTCCTCCCGCGGTCACGCAGACCGAACTGGGGATGCACCACTCCCATCCCGAGCTCCTCGAGCATCAGCTTCGTCAGGTCCTCCCCCGGGTTCTCGCAGCGGGCATCAGCGAGCTCGATGGACGACCGCACCTTCGTGACGAACGGCCAGTTGCGCATCGCGACCACCGCGGACCGCAGCGTCGGCTTGGTGATCCCCATGCGCAGCGCCGACCCAGCGGCGACGATGCCGTGCCGGGTGCCGTGCTCGCGCGCTATGTCCGCGACCGTGCGCGGGATGTCGAGGAGCGGCTGGCCGTCGACGAACACGATCTGCTCGTCGGCGAACGGCGCCTTGTGGTGCTTGACGCCATGCCGCGTCCGACCGCCGAGCGCGCCGAACCTGGTGACGTGCACGAGCCGCGGAGTTGCCTCCAGGATCGCCAGGCCGTGCAGGTACGCCGCCGAGTCGTGGCTGACGAGACCTGGAGTCTGCATCGTCATGGTGGCCGCCCAGACCTCGAGCCGCGGTCGACCGACGTACGGGTCGAGCTCGGCCCATCGTGTCGCGGTCGTGTACACGCCATGGCGTACCGCCACCCACTCGCCGCGCCTGAGTAGGCCGGCCACGTCCTTGACCGTCGCACCGGCCGCCAACGCCTGGCGGCGCCGGATCAGGCCGTGCTGCTCGGCGAAGTAGTGGGCGAACTTCGGCATGCCGCGACCATTCCCGGCCGCCGAGTCCCGACTCTCACGAGTTCCTCGCCTGTGGACAGCGCAGCTGTAACGCGGGGTTAGACCCACTGGTGACCCGCAAATTTCAGGGTCCCTAGAGGTCATAACCCCGCGTTACATGCGGCGGAGCGGCCTCAGCTGGTGACGGTGATCGGCGTGCCGCCGGAGACCAGGCGCCAGTCGACGGAGGCGAACGCGGCGGGGTCGATGGTGCCGTTCTCGGTGACCCAGTCGATGAGCAGCTGGCGGATCTCGTTCTGGCGGTTGTAGACGACGGGGCGGTGGAGACGGCCGGGAAGCCGCCGCCGCCGGACTGGCGGTAGTTGTTGACCGCCAGCACGAACTGGTCGGCGTCCTTCACGGGCACGCCGCCGTACGCCAGCCCGACGATCCGGGCGCCCGCCGGCTGCGAGAGGTCGATGTCGTAGGTCAGCGGCGCGTCGAGGCCGGCGACGGAGTCGAAGTTGTAGTCAGGTGTGCCGTTCGGGGCGGTCGGGGTGACGGCGTTGGTGACCTGGGCCATCGTGAACGGGCCGGTGCCCGAGACCTGCTTGAAGTAGCGGGCGGAGTGCTCGAGGTAGGCCTTCACGTCGGCGCCGGAGACCTGCACGCCGAGCAGCGTGTTGTCGTAGATGTAGAGCCCGGCGACGTCGCGCACGGTCACCTCGCCGGCCGGGAACGACGCGGACCGGTTGAACGGCGCCGCGATCGACAGCACCGGCAAGGACGCGGCCTCACCCGTGAGGCCGGCCTTCACCGCATCGGCCTGCACGTAGTTCACGAAGTCGATGATCGGCACGTCCTCGACGACCGCCCGCGCGGCCGACATCGCTGCGGCGGACGTGCCGATGACGGAGTTGACGTACTCGATCACGGTGTCGTGCTGGGCCTGCACGGCCGCGACCACGGCCGGGTCGGCGTCGACGGTGTTGGAGTTCAGCACCTGCGAGCCGGCCGCGACCAGCGTCCACTTCTGCTTGCCGCGCTTGGTGTAGGTCTCCTGCACGATCAGGTCCATCAGCGCGACGCGCATGCCCCAGTACGCCGGCTCGCAGAGCAGCACCTGCTGCCCGGTCTTCGTGTTCCGCACGAACTGCTGGGCGATCTCCTTGTGCGCATGGCCGACGAGGATCGCGTCGACGTGCGGCACCTGCTCGGCGACCAGGGACGCGGCGTTCTCCGGGTACGGCAGCGCGTCGCCGTACGACGAGGACGTGTCCGCGCCCGAGTGCGCCGAGATCACCACGAGGTCGCAGCCGCGCTTCTTCATCTCGGGCACGAACTTCTTCGCCTGCTCGACGAGCCCGGGGAACTCCATCTTCCCCTCGACGTTCGCCTTGTCCCAGATCGCGATGCCCGGGTTCGTCAGGCCCAGCACGCCGACGCGGAGCGTGCGACCGCGGCCGACGCGGAAGGTCTTGATCACGTACGGCCGGAACGCCGGGCGCTTGGTGGCCGGGTCGACGGCGTTCGCACCGAGCAGCGGAAAGTCCAGCTGCTCCTCGAACGTGCGCAGCGTGTCGAGGCCGTAGTTGAACTCGTGGTTGCCGAGCGCGGCGGCGTCGTACCCGACCAGGTTCATCGCGCTCGCCATCGGGTGCTTCGCGCCCTCGGTGATCGGGTCGATCTTGGCGTAGTAGTACGCCAGCGGCGTGCCCTGGATGGTGTCGCCCGCGTCGAGCGTGAGGACCGGCTCACCGCGCCGCTCCTTGCGCATCGCCTTGATCAGCGTGGTCGCCTTCGCCAGCCCGATGTCGTCGTGCGCGCTGTTGTCGAACTCCGCGTTCTTGAAGTAGTCCCAGTTGTAGACGTTCCCGTGCAGGTCGGTCGTGCCGAGGACGGTGAGGCGCACCCGGTTGCCGGGCTTGCGAGGGTTGTACTCCCCGCCGTACGACGGAGCGGTGAAGCCGGCGGCCGCGAGCGCGGCACCTCCGGTGACTCCACCAGCAAGGACAGCACGGCGCGACGGCATGGCAGAAAACACGACAGTTCCTCCCGCGGCCTCAAGGGGTCAGTGCAATCGCCTTCTGACTGGAGGTGGTTGGGATGCGTCCTCGGACT